>NZ_BPQR01000020.1 GCF_022179345.1 Methylobacterium jeotgali
GCAGCGCAACTCCGCCGCGCGCAGCACCGCGGCGGAGTTGCGCTGCGACGCGGTGCTCAAGGCGACCCAGGTCGACGGCGTCTACTCCGCCGATCCGAAGCGCGACCCGGGTGCCACCCGCTACGACCGCATCACCCATGACGAGGCCATCGCCCGCGACCTCAAGGTGATGGATACCGCCGCCTTCGCGCTCGCCCGCGAGAGCCGCCTGTCGATCGTCGTCGGCTCCGTGCACGCACCGAGCTCGATCACGGCGATCATCACCGGCGAGGCGCCCTGCACTCTCGTCGTGCCCTGAGGCGCGATCTCCAGACGGGCGGTCCGAACCATTTGCGGGCATGCCGTTTTTCGTCCATTGAAGCCGCATCCCGCTCCATCGCTGCCTCGGCACCGCGGAGGGAGCGACGCGACAACCTGAACGTGTGGAGACGCCCCGGATGGCCACCCCGGACTTCGACCTCGCCGACATCAAGCGCCGCATGCAGGGCGCGGTCGCCTCGCTGAGCAAGGATCTCGGCTCCCTGCGCACCGGCCGGGCGACCCCGAGCCTGCTCGACCCGATCCAGGTCGACGCCTACGGCTCGTCGATGCCGATGGCCCAGGTCGCGACGGTGAGCGTGCCCGAGCCTCGCCTGCTCTCGATCTCGGTCTGGGATCGCGGCATGGTGAGCGCGGTGGAGAAGGCGATCCGCGAGTCCGATCTCGGTCTCAACCCGCAGACCGAGGGCCAGACCATCCGCCTGCGCATCCCCGAGATGAACGAGCAGCGCCGCAAGGAGATGGTCAAGGTCGCCCACAAGTACACGGAGGAGGCCCGCGTCGCGGTCCGCCACGTGCGCCGCGACGGGCTCGACCAGCTCAAGAAGCTCCTCAAGGACAGCGCCATCAGCGAGGACGACGAGAAGCGCCACGCCGGCGACGTCCAGAAGGCCACCGACCAGTATGTCGGCGAGGTCGACGCGGTGCTCGCCTCCAAGGAGAAGGAGATCATGCAGGTCTGAGGCGGCCGCCGAAGTTTCGCCGCGCCGGCCTGCTAGGGCGCCGTCCGCCGGTGCGGGCATCCGCCCAACGCGCGGAAGACGGGCAAGACGAAGCCAGGACCGGCACCGGTCGCATCCGCGGGATGTCTCGCGGCCTTGAGATGCCCTAGGGTTGCGCCGCCCGCTTCGCCGGGCGGAGGAGGGGGACGCGTGGAGCGATCGGAGCACCCGCGTCGGGTCGAGACGGGCACGATGAGCGAGACCCAGACCATCGCGCGCCGGGAGGCTGCGCCGCAGCCCTGCCCGCCGCCCGCGCATGTCGCCATCATCATGGACGGCAACGGGCGCTGGGCCGCGCGCCGGGGGCTTCCCCGTGTCGAGGGGCATCGCCGGGGCGTCGAGGCGGTGCGCCGCTCCGTGCGCGCGGCGATCGACCTCGGCGTGCGCTACCTGACGATCTACAGCTTCTCCTCCGAGAACTGGCGCCGGCCGCCGGCCGAGGTCGCCGACCTGATGGGCTTGCTCAAACTGTTCGTGCGGCGCGACCTCGCCGAGCTCGACGCGGCGAACGTGCGCGTGCGCATCATCGGCGACCGCGAGGGGCTGAGCCCCGACATCGCCGGGCTGCTCATCGAGGCCGAGGAGCGCACCGCCCGCAACACCGGGCTGACGCTCGCCGTCGCCTTCAACTACGGCGGCCGCCAGGAGATCGTGCGCGCCGCCCGCCGTCTCGCCGAGGCCGTCGCCGCCGGCACGCTGCGGCCGGACGAGATCGACGCGGACCGCCTCGCGGGCGCCCTCGACACCGTCGGCATCCCCGATCCGGACCTCGTGATCCGCACCTCCGGCGAGCAGCGGCTCTCGAACTTCCTCACCTGGCAGACCGCCTATTCCGAGTACGTGCTGATCCCCGATTTCTGGCCGGATTTCGACCACGGCGCCTTCGCGGCGGCCATCGACGAGTACCACCGTCGCGACCGCCGCTTCGGGGGCCTGAGCGAGAAGGCCGGCTGATGGACGCGGGCCCCCCGACGGCCGCCGGGGCGGGACGCACCGGTCCCTTCGCCGGCCGCGAGCTCGCGCTGCGGGTGGTCTCGGGCCTCGTGCTCGCCGTCCTCGTCGTCGCGGCGCTCGTCGCCGGGGGCTGGGCCTTCGCCCTCGTCTGGCTCGCCGCCGGCATCCTCGGCGCGGCGGAGTGGATCACGATCAGCCGCACGGAGCCCCGGCTTCCGCTCGTCGCCGTCATCGCCGCCGCGCTCGTCGGCGCGGTGCTGTGCCTGCGCACCGGCCAGCCGGCCTGGGCCGCGCCCGCCGTCCTCGCAGCCGGCGCCGTGGCGCTCCTCGCCCTGGTCCGCGACGGGCGCGAGAGGCTGCGGGCCCTCGGCGCGCTGGGTGGCGGAGCGGTCGTCGCCCTGGTGCCCCCCGCGCTCCGCGACGCGCCGGGGATCGGCATCGCCGGCCCCGCCTGGATGTTCGCCGTGGTCTGGACGACGGATGTCGCGGCCTACTTCACCGGCCGCACCCTCGGCGGACCTAAGCTGATGCCCTCCGTCTCGCCGAAGAAGACCTGGTCCGGGGCGCTCGGCGGCCTTCTCGCCGCGACGCTCGCGGGGACGGCCGTCGTCGCCTACGGCCGGGCCGGCGCCGCCGATCTCGCCGGCATCCCGCTGATCGCCGCAGGCTTGGCGAGCGCGGCGGCCTCGGCGCTGAGCCAGGCCGGCGACCTTGCGGAATCCGGCCTGAAGCGCGTCCACGGCGTCAAGGATTCCGGACGCATCATCCCCGGCCATGGCGGCGTCATGGACCGGCTCGACGGGTTCTTCGCGGTCGCGCTGCTCGCCGGCCTCTACCTCATCCTGCGCCCCGCCGCCTGAAGGAGCGTGCCTTGACCCTCACCGTGACGATCCTCGGGGCGACCGGCTCCATCGGGCGCTCCACCACCGACCTCCTCGCCCAGCATAAGGAGCGCTTCCGGGTCGGCGCCGTCGTCGGCGGCCGGGACGCGGAGGCGCTCGCGAAGCTCGCCCGCGAGACCGGCGCCCGCTTCGCGGCGCTCGCCGACGAGGCGGCGGGTCCGGGCTTGCGCGAGGCGCTCGCCGGATCGGGCATCGCCTGCGGGGCCGGCGAGGCGGCGGTGCTGGAGGCCGTGGGGCAGGAGGCCGACATCGTCGTCGCCGCGGTAAGCGGTGCCGCGGGCCTCAAGCCGACCCACGCGGCCCTGCGTCTCGGCCGCACCGTGGCGCTCGCCAACAAGGAGAGCCTCGTCTGCGCCGGCGCCGCCTTCATGCGCGATGCCGCCCGCTACAACGCCAAGCTGCTGCCCGTCGATTCCGAGCACAACGCGCTCGCCCAGGCGCTCGGCGAGGGCGCCGTGTCGGACGTGGCGAAGATGACGATCACCGCCTCCGGTGGCCCGTTCCGCACCTGGAGCACCGAGCGGATCGCCGCCGCGACGCCGGCGGAGGCCGCTGCCCACCCGACCTGGTCGATGGGCATGAAGATCAACATCGACTCCGCCTCGCTGATGAACAAGGGCCTGGAGCTGATCGAGGCGCACCATCTGTTCGCTATCGAGCCCGACCGGCTCGACGTGATCGTGCACCCGCAATCCATCGTGCACGGGCTCGTGTACTGGCGCGACGGCGCGGTGACGGCCGGCCTCGCCATGCCCGACATGCGGGTGCCGATCGCCCACTGCCTCGGCCTCGGCGAGCGCCTGACGATCGAGCGCGGCCGGCCCCTCGACCTCGCCGCCGCCGGCAGCCTCACCTTCGAGGCCGCCGACGAGGCCCGCTTCCCCTGTCTGCGCATCGCCCGCGCCGCGCTCGCCCAGGGCGGTGCAGCGCCGACCGTGATGAACGCCGCCAACGAGATCGCGGTGGCCGCTTTCATCCGCGGCGAGATCCCGTTCTACGGCATCAGCGACCTCGTCGAGCGGGCCTGCACCGAGTTTGCGTCCCGCTACGCGCGCGCGCCGGACGACGTGGAGGAGGCGCTCGCCATCGACGCGCATGTGCGCGCCTGGAGCGCCGAGGCGCTGCCGCGCATGCGCGCGGCCGGCTGAGCCGCCCCGCCGTTAACGCTGTCGCGGCCGCCCGCTTGCGGAGAGGCCGGGGACGCGAGACGTTACGGTCCGGGCCCGCGGATTGCGTTGGCCGGATGCCCTCCCGATCTGCTACGGATCGGGGCTGGGGACAGGCGGGCGCTGCCCGTGAGGATCGACCATGGACTTCCTGAACGCGATGGGCGGGACCGCCACCGGCTTCTTCGGTGCGCTGATCCCCTTCCTGATCGTGCTGACCGTCGTCGTGTTCGTGCACGAGATGGGGCACTTCCTGGTCGGCCGCTGGTGCGGGGTCGGCGTCAACGCCTTCTCGATCGGCTTCGGGCCGGAGATCGTCGGCTTCAACGACCGGCACGGCACCCGCTGGAAGCTCTGCGCCATCCCGCTGGGCGGCTACGTGAAGTTCAAGGGCGACGCCAACGGCGCCAGCGTGCCCGATCCCGAGGCCGTGGCGCGGATGAGCCCGCAGGAACGGGCGACCAGCTTCCCGACGCAGCCCGTCTCGAAGCGCGCGGCGATCGTCGTGGCGGGCCCGCTCGCCAACTTCATCCTCGCCGTCGCCCTGTTCGGCGGCGCGATCTGGGTCGGGGGCCGCTACGAGCTGCCGGCCCGGATCGAGGCGGTCCTGCCGGACAGCGCGGCCTCCCGCGCCGGCTTCGAGGCCGGGGACGTCGTCACCGCCATCGACGGCAGCCCGGTGCGCAACTTCATCGACATGCAGCGCACGATCGCCTCGAGCGCCGACAGCACGCTGACCATCACCGTGGACCGCGCCGGCGCCGAGCGGCAGCTCACCGCCACACCCGAGGTCTACGAGGAGAAGACTCCCTTCGGCCGCCATCGCGTCGGCCGCCTCGGCCTCCAGGGGCCGAAGGGCAGCGACGCCAAGCTCGTCCGGTACGGGCCCGTCGACTCCTTCGTGCTCGGCGTGCGCGAGACCTACTTCGTGGTCGAGCGGACCTTCAACTACCTCGGCAAGCTGATCACGGGCCGTGAATCCCCCGACCAGCTCTCCGGGCCGATCGGCATCGCCAAGGTCTCGGGGGAGGTCGCCAGGATCGGTGGCGTCGGCGGCCTCGTCGGGCTCGTCGCCCTGCTCTCGGTGTCTATCGGCCTCCTCAACCTGTTCCCCGTGCCGCTTCTCGATGGCGGGCACCTGATGTTCTACGCCTTCGAGGCGGTGCGCGGGAAACCCTTGAGCGAGCGGACGCAAGAGATCGGCTTCCGCGTCGGCCTCGCCCTGGTGCTGATGCTGATGCTGTTCGCGACCTGGAACGACACCATCGGGTCCTACCTGCGCAGCGGTACCTGAGGGCGGCCGGGCATCGCCCGGCGCACCGGTTCGAAGAGCGTCGCGCGGTCGCCTTGCGGCCGCGCGTCCCGTTTCGGAAAAGCCTTCCCGACGCTGCATTTACGCCGCATTCACCCTGATCGGCGATACGAAACAGGCTTTCTCGCGCGTTAAGTGGCGCGAAGGCCACGTCCTCCCAGAATTGCCCCCGCTGACCGGCTCGAGCGGTTGCTTCGACCCGGAATCCCGATAGAAGCTCAGCCGGGACCAGTAGGGCGGGACGATCGGCCAACGATCGCCTGTCGGCGGGTGCAAGCCCGCTTCCGAAGAATAACAGACGGGCGATTGAATGATGTCGATGACGGGGAAGCGCCGGCGCAAGTCGGTGGAACGGGCCATCGTCCTGGTCGCCGCCGCCGCTGCCGGCATGGCGCTCGCCGCTCCGGCGCAGGCGCAGCAGATCGTCGTCCAGGGTAACAAGCGCGTCGATTCCGACACCATCCGCTCCTACGTGACGGGCACCGCCTCCGGCTCCGCCGAGGAGGCCCGCCGCAACCTGCTCGCCAGCGGCATGTTCTCGGACGTGCGCGTGAGCCAGAGCGGCGGTCGCACCGTGGTGACGGTGCGCGAGAACAACGTCATCAACCGCGTCGTCTTCGAGGGCAACAAGAAGGTCGAGAAGGGCACGCTCGAGGCCCAGGTCGAGACCAAGGCCCGCAGCGGCTTCAACGAGGCCGTAGTCAAGTCCGACATCGAGCGGATCCGCGACGTCTACCGCCGCTCCGGCCGCGGCACCGCCAAGGTCAGCTACCGGACGGTCGACCTGCCGAACGGCAGCATCGACGTGATCTACACGATCGACGAGGGCGACAAGACCGGCATCGTGTCGATCAACTTCGTCGGCAACCAGGTCTACTCGGAGTCCAAGCTTCGCGACCTGATGTCGTCGTCGGAGATGAACTTCCTGAGCTTCATCAAGACCTCGGACGTCTACGATCCGGACCGGATCGCCAACGACCTCGACATCGTGCGCCGCTACTACCTCAAGAACGGCTACGCCGACTTCCGCATCGTCAACGCCGACGCGCGCTACGTCGAGGGCGAGACCACGGGCTGGGTCATCACCGTGACCGTGGACGAGGGCGCGCAGTACCGCGTCGGCGCGGTCGCGGTCGATTCGCGCCTGCCGGGCGTGAGCGGCGAGCAGTTCGTCGGCGACGTCCGCGCCTCGGTCGGCGACGTCTACAACGCCGAGGACGTCGAGAAGACGCTCACCAGCATCACCAACGACGTCGCGCGCCAGGGCTACCCCTTCGCGCAGGTGCGCCCCACCGGCCAGCGCGACCGTGCCACCCAGCAGGTCTCGCTCGGCTTCGTGGTCGAGGACGGCCCCCGCGTCTACGTCGAGCGCATCAACATCCGCGGCAACACCCGCACCCGCGACTACGTCATCCGCCGCGAGCTCGATATCACCGAGGGCGACGCCTACAACCGCGTCCTCACGGACCGCGCCGAGCGGCGCCTGAACGGCCTCGGCTTCTTCAAGAAGGTCCGCTTCTCGAACGAGCCGGGCTCCTCGCCCGACCGCGTCATCATCAACATCGACGTCGAGGATCAGCCCACGGGCTCGTTCTCGGTGGCCGGCGGCTACTCGAGCCAGGACGGCATTATCGGCGAGGTCTCGGTCTCAGAGTCGAACTTCCTCGGCCGCGGCCAGTTCGTCCGCGTCGCCGGCACCGGCGGCCAGTACTCCCGCGGCTTCGACTTCTCGTTCACGGAGCCGTACTTCCTCGGCTACCGTCTCGCGGCGGGCTTCGACGCCTTCTACAAGTACAGCGACCTGACCCGCTACTCGCGCTACGAGACCACCGTCTACGGCGGTCAGCTCCGCGTCGGCCTGCCGATCACGGAAGAGTTCGGCGTGACGATGCGCTACTCGCTCTATAACACCGAGCTGAAGGTGCCGAACTCGATCAAGCGGCCCTACAACGACTGTTCGAACCCGATCCCGGGCTACACGGCGGTCTACGGGCCCGGCAGTGTCATCAACGGGCAGAACGTCAGCGGTCTCGCCCAGTACCCGCTCTGCGCCTACAACGGCGAGGCCTCGATCGCGATCAAGGGCTCGCAGGCCTCGACGCTCACCTCGCTCGCCGGCCTGACGCTCGCCTACTCCGATCTCGACAGCCTGAGCCTGCCGAAGAACGGCCTCTACGCCGAGCTGAAGCCCGACGTCGCCGGCATCGGCGGCGACTCCAAGTTCTTCCGCGTGACGGGCGAGGCCCGCTACTACAAGGAGCTCTGGGAGGACGTCGTCGGCTTCGTGAAGTTCCAGGGCGGTCACATCCAGGCGCTCGACGACCGGCCGCTGCGCATCACCGACCAGTTCTTCCTCGGCCCGTCGCTGGTCCGCGGCTTCGCCCCGAACGGCCTCGGCCCGCGCGACGTCGGCATTGCCGACAGCCGCTCGAACGCGATCGGCGGCTCGACCTACGTGGGCGGTACCCTCGAGGTGCAGTTCCCGCTCTGGGGCGTCCCGCGCGATCTCGGCCTGAAGGGCGCCGTGTTCGCCGATGCCGGTACGCTGTTCGGCTACCACGGCCGCCGCATCTTCAACGTCAACGGCGACGCCTTCATCAACGGCCTCGGTCCGACGGGCTGCAACTTCAACGCCTTCTCCATCGGCGTCGAGCCGGAGTGCGTGAACGTCCACGACAAGGCCACGATCCGCTCGTCGATCGGTGCCTCGATCCTCTGGAACTCGCCGCTCGGACCGATCCGCTTCGACTACGCCTACGCCCTCTCGAAGGACGAGGGCGTGCGGGTCCCCGGCACGAACTTCAAGGTCGGCAAGGACCAGACGCAGGCGTTCCGCTTCTCCGGCGGCTCGCGCTTCTAAGAAACGGCCGGCGCGTCGCCCTCCTTCACGGGCGGCGCGTTACCCTGCGATGGACCTCGCTTTCTTCACACCCGCGCTCAGCCTCAGCCTCGGCGACATCGCCGAGGCTGCCGGCGTTTCCGTGCCCGACGGCTTCGACCGGGGGCTGTTGATCGCGGGCGCGGCGCCCCTCGAGAGCGCCGGCCCGGCGGACCTCGCCTACATGGACAACGCCCGCTACGGGGAGGCGCTCGCCGCGACCCGCGCCGGGGCGTGCCTCGTCTCGCCGCGCTTTGCCGCCCGCGTCCCGGCGGGGACCGCCGCCCTCGTCTGCCGCGACCCCTACCGGGTCTACGCCGGAATCCTCGGCCGGCTGCATCCGGACGCCATGCGGCCGGGCTCGCTGTTCGGCGCGAGCGGGGTCTCGGCCGGCGCCCACGTCCATCCCGAGGCGCGCCTCGAGGAGAACGTGCGGATCGATCCCGGCGCCGTCGTCGGCCCCGGCGCCGAGATCGGCTCGGGCAGCGCGATCGGCCCCGGCGCCGTCGTCGGTCCCGGTGTGCGGATCGGCCGCGACAGCTCGATCGGCGCGGGCGCGACGCTGACCCACGCGCTTCTCGGCAACCGGGTCATCGTCCATCCCGGCGCCCGCATCGGCCAGGACGGGTTCGGCTTCGCCATGGGCGCGAGCCACCTCAAGGTTCCACAGGTCGGCCGGGTCATCGTGCAGGACGACGTCGAGATCGGCGCCAACACCACCATCGACCGCGGCGCCAGCCGGGACACGGTGATCGGCGAGGGCACCAAGATCGACAACCTCGTGCAGATCGCCCACAACGTGGTCATCGGCCGCCACTGCGTGATCGTCTCCGGGGTCGGCATCTCCGGCTCGACGACGCTCGAGGACTACGTCGTCCTCGGCGGCCAGGTCGGAGTCGTCGGGCACCTGCGCATCGGCCGCGGCTCGCAGATCGCCGGCTCCTCGAACGTCAACCGCGACGTGCCGCCGGGCAGCCGCTGGGGCGGCACGCCCGCGAAGCCGGTGCGGGCCTGGTTCCGCGAGCTGACGACGCTCGCGCGTCTCGCCGAGCGCGGCGCGGAGCCGCCCGAGCGCGAGAGCTGACAGAGCGCGGTCGGCCTCCCGGCGCCGCGCCTTGCGATCCCCCGCATGGCCTTTCCCTCCGCGGCCGTCTCGGTCAGGTTGCAGCCTTGAGCGATCCGTCGCGGTTCATCCGCTGCGGCCTCGCCCGCCTCGACCCTCCCGAGCCGGAGACGCCCGACACCGCATGCCGTCCTCTCCCGTGACGACCCGTCGCCCGACATCGCCTCGCCGCGCGCTGGACCATGCCTGACCGCCGTGCCGAACGGCCTCCGGCCGGATCGCCTGCCGGCGCCGCCGGGGCTCTGCTGCCGCCTCCGCCGCTGCGCGCCGCCTGGCTCCTCGTCGGCCTCTGCCTCGTGCTGCCGGTCGCGCTCCTCGTGCTCGCGGCCTTCGACAATCGCCGGGAGGTGCTGCGCGAGGCGAACGAGCGCGTCGAGCGCACCGTGCGCATCCTGCACGAGCATAGCACCAAGGTCTTCGAGACGCAGAGGCTGATCCTCGACCGCGTCAACGGCCGGCTCACCTACGCCGATCTCGCCAGCGCGACCGAGCGCGAGGCGCTTCACCGCTTCCTCGCGGAGATCCAGCGCAACTACGATCAGGTCGCGACGATCACCATCGTCGACGAGACCGGCGCGCTCCTCGTCAGCAGCCGCCTGCCGCCGCCCGTTCCGGAGATCGGCTATGCCGATCGCGACTGGTTCCAGGTCCTGCGGGGGGAGGACCCGCCGGAGGTCTACGTCTCCCGCTCCTACGCTGGTCGCCAGTCCGGCCGGACGGTCTTCAACGTCGCGCGCCGCATCGATCGCGGCGACGGGCGGTTCCATGGGGCGATCACCGTCTCCGTCGCCCGCGACTACTTCGAGTCCTTCTACCGGGAGGTCGACCCCGACCTCGCCCACGCGGTGCTTCTGCTGCGGGCGGACGGGCAGATCCTCGCCCGCGAGCCGCATACCGATCTCACCTCGGTCCCGCTCGACTCGCCGATGCTGCGGATGATCGGCTACGGCGACAAGGGCACCTACACGACGCGCTCGTCCATCGACCGCGTCGAGCGGATCTTCTCGTTCCGCAAGCTCGACGACTATCCCGTCTATACCGGGTTCGGGCTGAGCACCCGCGTCGTCCTGGAGACGTGGCGGCGCAACGTCCTCGGCTACGCTCTCGTCGCCGGCCTCACCGCCCTGGCCCTCCTCGCGGCTTCCCTGCTGGCGCTGCGCCGGACCCGGCAGGAGCAGGTCGCGACTGCCCGCTGGCGGGCCGCCGCCGCCGCCCTGGAGCGGGAGGCCGCCGAGCGCGAGGCGGCCGAGGCCCGCTTCCGGCAGGCCCAGAAGATGGAGGCGCTGGGCCATCTCACGGGCGGCATCGCCCACGACTTCAACAACCTGCTCACGGTGGTGATCGGCAATCTTGAGATGGCGCGCCGCCGGGCGGGAGACGTCGAGGACAGGGTCCGCCGCGGCATCGAGCATGCGATGGACGGCGCGCGGCGGGCGGCCGTGCTCACGCACCGTCTCCTCGCCTTCTCCCGGCGATCGCCCCTGGCGCCGGAGCCGGTCGCCCTCGACCGTCTCGTCGACGGGATGGCGGGCCTGCTCCGCAGCACGCTGGGCGAGCGGATCGCCGTCGAGACGGTCGCGGCGCCGGACCTCTGGCCCGTCGAGGTCGACGTGAACCAGACCGAGAACGCGATCCTCAACCTCGCGGTCAACGCCCGCGACGCGATGCCGGAGGGCGGCCGCCTCACCATCGAGACGGCCAACCTCATCCTCGACGAGACCGCTGCGGCCGCCCATCCGGAGATCGAGCCGGGTCCCTACGTGACGCTCGCCGTGACGGACACGGGGACCGGCATGGCGCCGGAGGTGGCGGCGCGGGCCTTCGATCCGTTCTTCACCACCAAGGCGGTCGGCGAGGGCTCGGGGCTGGGGCTCGCCCAGGTCTACGGGTTCATGCACCAGTCCTCCGGCACCGCGATCCTCGACTCGACGCCGGGCGTCGGGACGACGGTGAGGCTGCTCTTCCCGCGATGCGCCGGGGAGCTTCCGCCGGGCACCGAGCGGGTTCCGGCCCTGCTGCCGGAACCGCCGGAATCCGCGCCCCGTCCCGGGCTGACGGTGCTCGTCCTGGAGGACGATGCCGGCGTGCGCGCCGTCTCCGTCGCGGCGCTGGAGGAGGCGGGCTACCGGGTCTTCAAGGCCGCGGACGGTCCGGACGCCCTCGACCTCCTCGACGCGCATCCGGAGACCGCGCTGCTCTTCACGGACGTCGTGCTCGCCGGCCCCCTCGACGGGCGGGCCGTGGCCGTCGAGGCCCTGCGCCGCCGGCCGGGGCTCAAGGTGCTCTACACGACGGGCTACGCGCCCGACGCGGTGTTCCGCTCGAAGCCCGAGGAGGAGGCCGCCGTTCTCATGAAACCATTCACGGCCTCGATCCTGGCCCGACGGGTCCGGGCGCTCCTGCGGGACTGATCCTCCGCGGTGGTTCTCCGGCTCCGGGCTTCGAGAGTGTCGGCGCCGCTTGGAAACCACGAAGGGGCCGCGCTCGCACGCCGGCCCCTTCGATCTCGATCGGGCAGGACCTCAGAAGGCGTAGCGCACGCCGCCCCGAACCGCCTGGATGGTGTCGCTCGAGGCGAGCTCGGCGTCGTAGTTCACGAAGCCGGTCCAGCCGGGGGCGAGGTTCGCGCCGATCCCGACGCCGACCAGCGCCCGGTCGCGGTCGAGGCGCCGCCCGTTGACGATGAACGGCACGGTCGGGGCCAGGGCGAAGGCCGAGGAGATGGTCCGGCTGACATCCGCGAAGTCGTGGACGAAGGCCGCCTTCACGCCGAGCGTCACCGCTGTGGTGCCGAGGGTCACCGCCGTCTCCAGCCGGCCACCGACCAGGGTGCGGGCGGAGAGGAAGTCCCGCGGCCCGATACTCAGGTTGAACGGTCCGGCCCCGACCTCGCGCACGCGGTCCTGGTCGAAGGTGTTCACCTGGAAGCCGACGAAGGGCGACAGCACCGTGCCGGGTGCCGCCGCGAAGCGGTAGCCCGCCTCGCCCGCCGACAGGAACTGGTCGCCGGAGACGCTGCCCTGCGCGCCGCCGGGCTGGAGGGCGATGGCGCCGAGCGAGCGGTTCACGCGCCCGTCGGCCCGGGCGTAGCCCACCGCGGCGTTGGCGTAGAGCGCGCCGCTGGTGATGCCGCCGTAGATGCCGACCTGGCCGTTGTCGGTATGGGCCCGCTCGCCGACCCGGTTGAGGCTGACATCGACCGAGCCGTAGCCCGCCGCGATGCCGAGCACGGTGCCGGCCTGCGGGTGGAAGTCGACGCCGGCCGCGACGCCCGCGATGGTTTCCCGGCGCCCGGCCGCGTTCGCCGTGCCGTCGACGCTGCCGAACTGGCCGTAGCCCGTCGCCCAGAGGCCGTAGCCGCGGCTCGTCTCGATGACGCGGGGCTCCGGCACCGGCCCGCGGCGGGGCAGGTCGGCGGCGTAGACCGCCGGCGGCAGGGTGAAGCTCTGCGGGCCGGCCTCGAAGGTCGCGGCATAGGCCCGGTTGAGGAGCTGGTCCCCGAAGGCGCGGCTGGAGCGGAGCTGCGGATCGGCGAGCGCGGCGTAGCTCTGGCCGGCGAGCCGGTCGAGGACGCCCGCGAGCGCCGCGTCGCTCTGGCTGTCGAGGGCGGCGAGCGCCGCCGTGTTGCCGGCGAGCGCCGCATCGAGGCCACCGGCCACGGCGCGCTGGTTCGCCGTTTGCGCGACGAGGCCGAAGCTCTGCTGGGCCAGCGTCACGTAGGCGTTGTTGGCGTCGCGGCTGACCGTGGCCCGCAGCAGCGTTGGCAGGCCGTTCGAGGTCACCGAGGCGAAGGCGCCGCTGAGGCCGCCCGCCGCGCTCGCCACGGTGTAGCGGGTGCCCGGCGCGTAGGTGCCGGCGGTGGCGTTGACCGCGAGCGTCCCGTTGAGGGCGCCGGTGCCGCCGACCGCCAGGCGCGAGGCCTGGCCGTTGGCGGCGATCGTGGTGCCGAGCGTGCCGGCGGCCTGCTGCACGTAGTTGCCGGTCACCGAGAGGGTGCCGAGCGGCGCGGCCGCGTTCCCCGGCGAGACGAGCCCGCCGTTGGTGAGGGTGCCGGTGATCGTGCCGGTGCCGGCGAGCGTGCCGCCGGCGCCGATGCCGGTGTTGGCCGCGAGCGCCGAGTTCACGGTGAGCGTGCCGCCGGTGACGGAGGCGCCGCCGGAGAAGGCCTGCGTGCCGCCGGCCGCCAGCGTCCAGGCGCCGTCGGCCTGCGAGAGCGTCGTGAAGCCGGCGACGTTGCTCGCGAGCGTGCCGTTGCCGGTGAGCCGCAGGGCGTTGATGCCGGCGCCGTTGGCGGTGATGTTGCCGCCGAGGCTGGAGCCGGTGCCGAGGGTGACGGTGTTGCGGCTCGCCGCCACGTCCGCGAACGTGATGTTGCCGCCGATCCGGCCGGTGTTCGTCAGCGTATGGTTGCCCATGCCGTAGACGAGGGCGCCGTTGAGGGTGCTGGCGTTCACCGTGGTGCTGTTGCGGCGGTTCGCGGTCGTGGTGTTTTGGGGGTCGGCGTCGGTGAAGCGCACGTCGCCGGTGATGACGCCGCCCACGTTGTTGGTGAGGCTGGCGTTGCCGCGGCCGTAGACTACAATCGCTTGACCAACTCCGCCGAAGACAGCGCTGGTGATCTGTCCGTCATTGACAATCGTAAAGCTCTGAGCGCGTCCCTGGATTGCACGCACGTTACTACCGTTCGCTTCGATACGACCGCTTGCTGCATTCGTAACGGTGAGCGCTCGTACGTCGTCATCTGAGTCGATGGCTGCAACAACTGACGTTCCTGGGTTAAGTATAGGTCGGAACGCCGAGATGAGGCCATTGTTAGTTATAGACATCGACGAAATGTTTTCGCCGGCGTAAACGCCTCGCGCGCTTCTATTCTCAGTGCCTGTTGATACAGATATTGTTCCGTTGTTGACGACCCTCACGTTATCGATATCCGCGCCGGTGGAATTTGCTCGTATCCCATAAATTCTAGAAGATCCGGCAAAAGGATTGCCGAAAGGAGCAACCGTACCGTTGACGACGACGCTCGTGTTTGAGGCCGACAGATTGACGGCAATGACGTCCGGAGCAGAGATTGCGGGATCGGACGGCCCTTTCCGCAAGGTATTGTTGACGGTGAGCTGGGCGCCGGCACCCGTCACCTGGATCTGGCCGCCGACAGTCTGCGTCGAGCCGGCCCCAAGGGTCAGGTTGCCGCCGGCCACCGTGAGGTCGCCGGAGATGGTCTGGCTGGAGCCGCTGCCCGTGGTCCAGGCGCTGCCCGCGCCGGTCTGGGTGAGGCTGGTGAAGCCGGAGACCGCGCCGGTGAGCGTGCCGGTGCCGGTCAGCACGAGGGCGTTGTTGCCCAGGCCCTGACCGGCGATGTTGCCGCCTATGCTGGAGCCGGTGCCGAGCGTCACCGTGTTCACGCTCGCGGCCACGTCGAGGAACGAGATGTTGCCCGAGATGCGGCCGGTGTTGGTGACGGTCTGGTTACCGCCGCCGAAGGCGACGTTGCCGTTGATGGTGCCGGTGTTGGTGAGCGTGCCGGTACGGCGCAGGTTCACGACGGTCGTGGCCGTCTGCAGGTCCTGGTCGGTGTTGCGCACGTCGCCGTTGATGACGCCGGTCGCCGTGTTGGTGATGACCGTGTTGTAGGCGCGGGTCGTGGTCGCGCCGGCATTGCCGGCGTTGAGGGCGAAGGTGGCGATCGCCGCCTCGCCGGCCGTGGTGGTGCCGATGGTGCCGCTGTTGTTGATCTCGTACTGCGCGGCGCGCCCGCTGAGGGCGCGGGCGTTGGCGCCGGTCGCCAGGATGCGGCCCGCGGCGGCATTATTGATGACGAGCCGGTCGGTATCGTCGTCGGAATCGACGCCGGCGACCGCGGAGGTCGTCGCCGTGGCGGAGGTGCCCCGGGTCGCCTGGATCAGGCCGGTGTTGTTGATCGTGAACAGCGTCGTGTTCTCGCCGGAGTAGATGCCGCGGGCGATGCCGTTGCCGTTCTGCGTCACGCTGATCGTGCCGCCGTTGTTGACCGTGGTGCTCGCGTACTGGGCGCCGTCCGGCGCGCTGGAGAAGGCGCCGTAGACGCGCGTCGTCGTGTTGCCGGCGGGCGCGGCGAGGGTGATCGTGCCGGTGTTGTTGAGCGTCGACAGGTCGCCCGCGAGGTTGATGCCGTAGTTGTCGCGGTTCAGCGGCGTGGTGTTGGCGAGCGTGCCGGCGTTGTTGACGGTGCTCGACCCGTTGACGCGCACGTTCGCGAAGCTCGGGTTGGCGCCGGCGCTGGTCTGCGAGGTGCCGACGCTGGCGCTGGACTGGATAGTGACAGTGAGCGCGGTGACGCCTGCCGGCGCGACGAAGCCCGTAGCCTGCGTCCCCGTGCAGTTCACGGTTTGGCCGCTCGTCGGCGTGGCGGGTTGGCAATCGGCCATCGCCTGCGCGGCGGCGAAGGTCCAGACCGGAACACTGAGCAGCAACGAGCGGCGCAATGACAAACCAAGGTTTGGCATTCAAATTTCCCCCAAAGGCGACGTCTTTTTGTAGACTTTCGGCACACCGGCAGTCGGTTCGGCATCAGTTGTGCGGATGGGAGGCGCCGTCAATTTGTAATCCTTATTCTCTGTTCACGAAAATAAGATGATGCTCAAAAGCAACAAACTCATCATCAGATTGCAAGAAAGTATTGATGGTCATATGTATTATCGGAAATTCCTATGTTACGAACAGGAATTAATGATCGGGACAAAAAGGCAATTGGAGCAAGTTCACGGGGCCGTGATCGGACCGGCCGTTCCGCCGGTCGGGTCGATCCGGTGATTCTCGTCGTGCCGGCAAAGCATCGGCCCGTGCTGGACCCTCGACGGGCGAGAGCTACCTAACCGTCCGGCGCCGTGGCGGAGCGGCGAAGAAGGAGCCTGCATGTCCCTCGTCATCCCGGTCATCCTCGGCAGCGTGCGCTCGGACCGGCAGGGCATCCGGGCGGCGCGCTTCCTGATCGCCCGCCTGGAGGAGCGCGGGCACGAGGCGCCCCTCGTCGATCCCGCGGAGCTGAAGCTCCCGATCCTCGACCGGATGTACAAGGAGTACCCGAAGGGCGGCGCGCCGGCCGTGCTGGAGGATCTCGCCGGGCTGCTGCGCCGGTCCGATGCGTTCCTCGTCGTCTCGGCCGAATACAACCACTCGATCCCGCCGGCCCTGTCGAACACGCTGGATCACTTCCTCGAGGAGTATTCGTGGCGGCCTTCCGGCATCTGCTGCTACTCCGCTGGACAGTATGGCGGCGTGCGCGCCGCGATGCAGCTGCGCGCCATGCTGGCCGAGCTCGGCACGTCGAGCATTCCCTCGCTCCTGCCGATTCCCCGTATCGGCAAGGCCCTCGACGAGGCCGGGACCCCGGCCGAGGAATGGCTCGGCAAGGCCGCCGGCCGCTTCCTCGACGAGCTCGTCTGGTACGCCGAGGCGCTGAAGGCGCAGCGCGCCGGGGGCACGCCCTACTGAGCGACTGGCATCACCCTTGCCCGATCCCGGCGAGCGCCGCCGAACCGAGGAGACCATGACCGAGGCCGCATCCACCGCCCGCACCCTGCTCTCGGGGCTCGTCAAGGCCGCGCTGATGTCGGACGACCGCGCCAGTCTGCTCTGGCGGGAGGAGGCGGCACGCGGGCTCGCCGCCCTGCGCGCGGCGCCCGAGGCGGCCCGCGCGCTCAGGCTCGACGGCCTCTGGACGCTCGCCGTGCAGGATGCCGAGGCGCCGGAGTTCCGCGAGGAGGAGGGGCGCGTCTCGTTCGGGTTGCCGGCCGCCTGCCCGTTCGGCGTCGAGGAACTGCTGGACGAGGGCTTCGGTCTCGACGAGGCGGTGGAGCGCGTGCGCAAGTCCGCCGCCACCGGCTGACGGCTTCGCGGGGGATGACGGGCGCAAGGCGGCCCCGCCGCCGTTGCCCCGGAGCGCTTCGGCGCCCATCTTCCCGGGACGCAGGCGCTTCCCTCCCTTCCTCCGCGCCTCGGACGCTCCTTCTTGGCCAAACGCATTCCGAAGCCGGCAGGCTCCGACCTTCCCGACCGTGAGCAGGTGCTCGCCTTCATCGCCTCCGCGGGAGAGAAGGTCGGCAAGCGCGAGATCGCCAAAGCCTTCAACCTGAAGGGCGCGGCCCGGATCGGCCTCAAGGCGCTCCTCAAGGAGATCGAGGCCGAGGGCGCGGTTACCCGCGGGCGCGGAGGTCTCTCGAAGGCCGGGCGCCTGCCGGCGGTGGTGCTCGCCGATCTGCGCTCCCGCGACCGCGACGGCGAGTTCCTGGCCGTGCCCGTGGAATGGGACGCCGCGCACGGCAAGCCGCCGGTGATCCTCGTCTCGCCGCCCCGCAGGGGCGGGCGCAACAGCCGCCAGCCGGCGCCCGGCATCGGCGACCGCGCCCTGATCCGCGTCGAGCCCGACGGCGAACGGGACGACCGCTACACCGGCCGCGTCATCAAGGTGATCGGCAAGAACCGCTCCGAGGTCATCGGCGTGTTCCGCGCCGGCGCCCAGGGCGGCCGCATCCTGCCCGTCGAGAAGCGGGCGCAGGGGCGCGAGATCCTGATCCCGCCGGGCGAGGAGGGGGAGGCCCGCGACGGCGATCTCGTGAGCGTCGCGCTCGAGCGCGAGACCCGCTTCGGTCTGCCGCGGGGCCGGGTGCGCGAGCGCCTCGGCTCGCTGGGCTCCGAGAAGGCGGTGAGCCTCATCGCGCTCCACCTCCACAACCTCCCCCACGTCTTCGCCGCGCCGACGCTCGCCGAGGCCGACGCGGTGAAGCCCGCGACGCTGAAGGGCCGCGAGGACTGGCGGACGGCGCCGCTCCTCACCATCGACCCGCCGGACGCCAAGGACCACGACGACGCGGTGATGGCCGAGGCCGACCCGGACGAGGCCAACCCCGGCGGCTTTATCGTCACCGTCGCCATCGCGGACGTCGCCGCCTATGTCCGCCCCGGCAGCGCGCTGGACCGCGAGGCGCTGGAACGGGGCAACTCGGTCTACTTCCCCGACCGGGTGGTGCCGATGCTGCCCGAGCGCATCTCGAACGACCTCTGCTCGCTGCGCGAGGGCGAGGACCGGCCGGCGCTCGCCGTGCGCATGGTCGTCGGCGCCGACGGCGTGAAGCGCCGCCACTCGTTCCACCGGGTGATGATGCGCTCCCGGGCCAAGCTCGCCTACGCGCAGGCGCAGGCCGCCATCGACGGCCGCCCCGACGACAAGACCGGCCCGCTGCTGGAACCGGTGCTGCGCCCCCTCTGGGCGGCCTACGCGGCGCTGACCAAGGCCCGCGAGGCGCGAGGGCCGCTCGCCCTCGATCTCCCCGAGCGCAAGGTGATCCTCGGGCCGGACGGCGCCGTCGACCGGGTGATCGTGCCGGAGCGCCTCGATGCCCACCGGCTGATCGAGGAGTTCATGATCCAGGCGAACGTCGCCGCCGCCGAGACCCTGGAGGCCGCCCGCCAGGCGCTGATCTACCGCGTCCACGACGAGCCGGCCCTGGAGAAGATGCGGGCGCTTGGCGAGGTGCTCGCCTCTGTCGGCATCAAGCTGCCGCGGGAGGGCGCGTTGCGCCCGGCGCTGTTCAACCGCATCCTCGCCTCGGTGGCCGGGAGCGAGCACGCGGTCTTCATCAACGAGGTCGTGCTGCGCTCGCAGGCGCAGGCCGTCTACGCGGCGGAGAACCTCGGGCATTTCGGGCTGAACCTACGCCGCTACGCGCATTTCACCTCGCCGATCCGCCGCTATGCCGATCTCATCGTCCACCGGGCGCTCATCACCGCCTGTCGTCTCGGGAGCGACGGGCTCTCCCCCGACGTGTCGGTGGCCGAGTTGAACCAGATCGGCGAGCAGATCTCCGGGGCGGAGCGCCGCGCCATGGCCGCCGAGCGCGAGACCGTCGACCGCCTGATCGCCCATCACCTCGCCGATCAGGTCGGGGCGACCTTCAGCGGGCAGATCTCCGGGGTCACCCGCTCCGGCCTCTTCATCAAGCTCGACGAGACCGGCGCCGACGGCTTCGTGCCGGTCTCGACGCTCGGCGCCGAGTATTTCCGCCATGAGGAGGGCCGGCACGCCCTCGTCGGCGAGCGCAGCGGCGAGAGCTTCCGCCTCGGCGACCGCGTGGAGGTGCGTCTCGTGGAGGCGGCCGCGGTCGCAGGGGCGCTGCGCTTCGAGCTTCTGAGCGAGGGCCGCCCGCGCTCCGGGGCGCGGCCGGCGGCCGGAGGACGGCGCGGCAGCTCTCGACCGCCCGCCGGGAAGGCCGCGCCGCCGTCGCCCGACGGCGCGCGTCATCGCGGGTCCCGGCGGCCGAAGGGCCGCTGAGCGCTGGGAGGGATGCCTGTGAATCGTCGGCCGCCTTCGGCTCTCGCCGCCGGCCTGTGCGCGGCGCTTCTCGCGGGCCTGCCCGCGCCGGCCTCGGCCGTCGAGAAGGCGCAGTGGGGGCCGCTCGCCTCGGCCCACGTCAAGCGCTTCCTGCGCTATCCGGCGGCGGAGCGGCGCGCGCGGCAGGAGGGCCGGGCCCTCGTCCGCTTCCGTGTCGACCGCGCGGGCCGGGTGAGCGACCCGTCGATCGTGGAAAGCGCCGGGCGTCCGGCCCTCGACCGGGCGGCGCTCGCCGCCGTGCGCGCCGCCGATCCCCTGCCGCCGCCGGACTGGCTCCCGGACGGGGATACCGTCACCGCGACCCTGCCCGTCGCCTTCCGCCGCTAGCCGCCGCATGGACAGCCGCCCCGGCGGCCCTTAGGCTCGCGGCCATGAGTGCATCGCCCGCGCCCGTCCGCACCGGCATCGTCGGCTCGATGCTGCGCGGCTTCCGTTGTCGCTGCCCCCATTGCGGAGAGGGGCGCATGTTCGGCCGCTTCATCAAGGTGGTGCCGGAATGCGAGGTCTGCGGCCTCGAGATGCACCATCACCGGGCCGACGACCTGCCGCCCTACCTCGTGATCTTCATCGTGGCCCACATCGTCGGCTATCTCATCCTCGAGGCCGAGCTGGGCTATGAAGTGCCGCTCTGGGTCTCGCTCACCGTCTGGCCGCTCGTCACCGTCGGCATGGCGCTCGCGCTGCTTCAGCCGGTGAAGGGCGCGGTGGTCGGCCTGCAATACGCGCTTGGCATGCACGGCTTCGCCGCGCTACCTCGGCCGCGAGACGAGCTCCGCGCCGAAGGGGAGGGGCCGGCCGGGGAGACGCCGCGTGGAGCCATCGACGGACGGATCGCCGGCGCCGGGATCGGCCACGCCTGAGCGGGTCCGGGCGCTGCGCCCTCGGGACGCCGCGACCCTCATCCTCGTGGAGCGGAGCCGGCGCGCGCCCCGCGTGCTGATGGGCCGGCGCAACCCGAACCTCGTCTTCATGCCCGGCAAGTTCGTGTTCCCGGGAGGCCGCATCGAGGCGGTCGACCGGCGCATGCCGGTGACGGGCGCGCTCTCCGAGCGGACGGAGGCGCTGCTGCGCACCCGTGTCACCCGCCCCGCCCAGGGACTCGGGCGCACGCTGGCGCTCGCCGCGATCCGCGAGACCTTCGAGGAGACCGGCCTCGTCGTCGGCACCCGCGAGTACGGGCCGCCGGAGACGGCGCCCGCGGGCGCTTGGCGCAGCTTCGCCGACCACGGCGCCATGCCGGACCTCGAAGCGCTGCATCTCGTCGCCCGCGCGATCACGCCGCCGGGCCGGGTCCGCCGCTACGATACCCGCTTCTTCGCCGCCGAGCGCGGTGCCGTGGCGGCCGAGCAGCCGGGCATCGTCGGAGAGGGGGCGGAGCTCGTGGAGCTCGCCTGGGTCCGTCTCGACGAGGCCCGCCGCCTTGACTTGCCCGGCATCACCCGCCTGATCCTAGACGAGCTGGAGGAGCAGATGGCGGGGGGCTTCGCGCCGTTCCGGCCGCTGCCCTTCCACATCATGCGCCACGGCCGCCGGGAGCGGGTGCTGCTCTGACGGGGCGGCACGCGCCTTGACGCGGACGGGCCGATCAGGCATTCACGCGGCCGTTCTTCCGGCCGGGCTCTCCCGGCCCTTTTGCGTTTCGCGCTGACGCGGAATGCCGCAAGTCCGCAGGAGCGCCGCGCCATGGCCAAGGCCGTCACCGTCAAGATCAAGCTCGTCTCGACCGCCGACACGGGATACTTCTACGTCACGAAGAAGAACTCCCGCACGCAGACCGAGAAGCTGACCATGAAGAAGTACGATCCCGTCGTGCGTAAGCACGTCGACTTCAAGGAATCCAAGATCAAGTGAGATCGTTCGCGACGGCTGGAGCCGCGCAGGGATGCAGGGCCGCCTCGCGAGGGGCGGCCTTTTTCTTTGGCCGCGACGCCCGAATAAAAAGAGCGCGCCGGGCGCAAGGGCCGCGACGCGCTCCAGGATCGAGGGTCACGCCGGCTCGTGGGGGGATCCGCTCACCGGTGTGAGGCGCGGTTTACGCTCCTGGCCGGATTCGGCAACTCACGCCTTCGCGATCCGAAGACCTGCCCGCGATGATGGAAGAAGAGGACTCCCTTTCCGAGCGCGCAACGGAAGATATGTTTCTCTCCTGTAGCCTCGTGACGATCGACTTGTTCCCGACGGAATGCGGCAAGCCGGACTCTCGTCGATGATCACGTTCGGGTGAACCATCGACGGCGGGGAAGCGGCGAATGGCGACGCATTTCACGAGCGACACCCATTTCGGCGATCCTCGCGTCCTGCGCATCGACAAGCGGCCCTTTCCGGACCTCGCCACGCACGACGCCACCCTGATCGCGAACTGGAACGCCGTCGTGGCCCCCGAGGACGAGGTCTGGCACCTCGGCGACTTCGCCCTCGGTCCGCCGCCCGAACGGCTGGCGGAGATCATCGCTGCGCTCAACGGGATCAAGCGCCTCATCGTCGGCAACAACGACGGGCCGGCCACCCTGGCGCTGCCGGGCTGGGCCTCCGTCGCGCACTATGCCGAAACGGTGGTCGAGGGGCGCCGCCTCGTGCTCTGCCACTACGCCTTCCGGACCTGGAACGGGATCGGGAAGGGCGCCCTCAACCTGCACGGGCACAGCCACGGCCGCCTGACGCCCGCGCCCCGCCAGTACGATGTCGGCGTGGACGCGCAAGGGCCCGCGCCGGTTCGGCTCGACGCGATCCTGCGCTCCCGGCGGGGCGGGAAAAGGCGGTCCGGCATGGCGGAACCATCCGCTTAGCCTAGCCGTTCAAGCCGCAGACAAGGCCGTTCAAGGCCGATTCCCGACAACCCGACCAGCGTGCCGCAGGGTGATTCCATGCGTACCCGACTGCTATCCGCACTCGCCGCCGCGACCTTCGTCGCCGGCCTCTCCCCGGCCCTCGCACAGAGGGCCTGCCTCGATGCGCAGCGCAAGGTCGACGAGGCCAACGCCCTGCGCTTCCAGGCCCGCCAGGAGGCCCGCATCGGCAACCACGACCGCCTCTGCGACACGCTCGACGAGGTCGGCGACCGCTACAACGAGGCGCGGGACGCCTTCGACGATTGCGGCGCCGGCGTCGTCGCCATCGACCTGCGCAGCGAGCTTCGCAACCTGCGCATGGCCAAGACCGTGAACCGCTGCGACTGAGCCCGCGACAAACGCGTGCGCCGGCGCACTCCCGCCCGGCCAAGCTCGATGCATAACCCCTCTCGCGCGCCCTCGCCGGCTGCGCCGCCAAGGTAGACCGCCATGATCACCGATACCCTCACCCTCTCCGCCGAGAAGACCCTCCCCGCGACCGGCCCGTCCTTCGCCGCCGCTCTCTGCGGGTTCGTCAGCACCACCGTCGCCGCGACGATGGTGATGTTCCTGATCAGCAGCGTCTGAGCGGGATCCCCGGATCAGGGCGCGACGGACCAGAACCGCTTGCGCGTGAACAGCATCTCCGGATTGCCGACGCTCGGCACCGGGGTTGCGACGGGACAGGGCGCCGGAGCGCGCGAGAGCGCCGCCGGCGTCGGAACGGAGGCGACGGCGGGGCGCAGGCCGAGCCGCTGCTGCACCTCCGGATGGCGGGCCGCCGCGATCGTCGCCACGCAGGCGATCAGCCCTCCGGCCACGGTGCCTAAAAGAAAGTTCATCATCCTCGCGGAATCCCGGGGACAGCGGCGGGACGCGGCACCGCGACTCGCTGCTCGCGCGAGACGGGGGCATCTTTGCGGCCGTCGATACTCACCATGTCTTAAAGGAGAGCGTGCGACATACCCATCGTGCCCGTACCGCATCGCGGTTCGGCTTGACGATGGAGTGACCCTTCGATGCGAAGCGCCGCCAACGCCTACGCCAGAGCCGCCAACAGCGCGTTGACCGCCCGCGAGGCGGAATCGGCGGTGCTCATCAAGGCCGCGCAGCAGCTCCAGCTCATCAAGGACGACTGGGCGAATCAGTCGGCCGGCCTCAACCGGGCCCTGTCCTTCAACCAGAAGGTCTGGACCGTGATCGCCGGTGCCGTGAGCGAGCCCGACAACCCGCTTCCGGCGGACGTGAAGAGCAACGTCGCCGACCTGTCGCTCTTCGTCTTCCGGCGCATGGTCGACACCATGGTCGAGCCGAGCGCCGAGAAGCTCGGCGCGCTGATCTCCATCAACCAGAACCTCGCCGCCGGCCTCTCCGGACGCTGAACGGCTTGAGTTAGCGGGTCCTTCGGGACCCGCCGTCGCCCACGGTCGAGCGGTCGTCCGGGCCGCTCCGACGCTGCCGAGAACCGGCACGCCTGCGATGCCGGCTGGATCATCGGTCGCAACACGACGGTGCGCGCCCGCTCGCGCGGGCACGCCGAAAGGATCGCTCGTCGCAGGGTCGCGTCAGGCGATGCGGTCGACCGGTTGCTTGACCTCGCCCTTCACCGGCGCGGCGCGGGCCGCGGTCGCCTCGGCATAGGCGCGCGCCTTGAGGACGGTCGCGGTGGGCAGCTGCACGACCACGTCGCCGCTGCCCGGATCGACCACCTGATAGACCATCTGGCGGGTGTCCTGGTCGCGGATGAACTGGGTGCGATAGTCCAGGCTCGCGCGCTCGGCGGCGCGCGCCGACTCGCCGAGATCGACGGTCACGGCCGGCTCGAGGGGCTGCTCGGCGGCCTTTGCGTGATCGCGCGGCGAGGCGTTGCGCGGCGCGGGTGCGGCCACGGGCTCGACGGGCAGACTTGAGACGGCCCGCTCCACGGGCCGGATTCCGGTGATCTCGCTCATCGCTGAACTCCTGCGATCGGGAGATGTCACAGGATCAAACGACAGCCGCCTTACCGAGACCTTAAGATGGCCGGTGCGTTCGGACCGGCGGTTAACGGACCGTCACCGCCGACGCAAAAAAACGGAGCATCCGCGGGCGTCTGAAATCCGCAAGAAGAAAGCCGGGCCCGCGAGGAGCCCGGCTTTCGGATGCCGTGTTCAGCCGATGTCGCTGAGGCGCCTACTCGGCGGCGTCGACGTAGAGCTTGCCGCCCTCGGCCAGGAACTCCTGCGACTTCGCCTTCATCCCGGCCTCGCGCTCGGCGCTCGACATCACGGGGGCGGTGTGGATGACCTCGCCGGCCTCCTCCATCGCAAGCACCTCGGCGCGCAGGTCCTGCGTGATCTTCATCGAGCAGAACTTCGGCCCACACATCGAGCAGAAATGCGCGACCTTGTGGGCGTCCTTGGGCAGGGTCTCGTCGTGGTAGGCGCGGGCCGTGTCCGGGTCGAGGGCGAGGTTGAACTGGTCCTCCCAGCGGAAGTCGAACCGGGCGCGGGACAGGGCGTCGTCGCGAAGCTGCGCGGCCGGGTGGCCCTTGGCGAGGTCGGCGGCGTGGGCGGCGATCTTGTAGGTGATGACGCCGGTCTTCACGTCGTCGCGGTTCGGCAGCCCCAGGTGCTCCTTCGGCGTGACGTAGCAGAGCATCGCCGTGCCGAACCAGCCGATCATCGCCGCGCCGATGCCCGAGGTGATGTGGTCGTAGCCCGGCGCCACGTCCGTCGTCAGCGGGCCGAGCGTGTAGAAGGGCGCCTCGCCGCACTCGCGGAGCTGCTTCTCCATGTTGACCTTGATTTTGTGCATCGGCACGTGGCCGGGGCCTTCGATCATCACCTGGCAGCCCTTGTCCCAGGCGACCTTGGTGAGCTCGCCGAGCGTCTCGAGCTCGCCGAACTGGGCGGCGTCGTTGGCGTCCGCGATCGAGCCCGGCCGCAGGCCGTCGCCGAGCGAGAACGACACGTCGTAGGCCCGCATGATGTCGCAGATCTCGTCGAAGCGCTCATAGAGGAACGACTCCCGATGCCCGGCGAGGCACCAGCGCGCCATGATCGAGCCGCCGCGCGAGACGATGCCGGTGACGCGGCGCGCGGTCAGCGGCACGTAGGCGAGGCGCACGCCCGCATGGATCGTGAAGTAGTCGATGCCCTGCTCGGCCTGCTCGATGAGGGTGTCCTTGAAGACCTCCCAGTCGAGCTTGAGCGGATCGCCGCCGACCTTCTCCAGCGCCTGATAGATCGGCACCGTCCCGATCGGCACGGGCGAGTTGCGGATGATCCAGGAGCGGATGTTGTGGATGTTGCGGCCCGTCGACAGGTCCATGACCGTGTCGGCGCCCCAGCGGATCGACCAGACGAGCTTCTCGACCTCCTCGGCGGCGGAAGAGGTGACGGCCGAGTTGCCGATGTTGGCGTTGATCTTCACGAGGAAGTTGCGGCCGATCGCCATCGGCTCGACCTCGGTGTGGTTGATGTTGGCCGGGATGATCGCCCGGCCGCGGGCGACTTCGTCGCGCACGAACTCCGGCGTCACGAAGGCCGGCACCGAGGCGCCGAAGCTGTCGCCGTCGGCGAGCTTGGCCTCCGCCTGCTCCAGCATCGCCTGCCGGCACAGGTTCTCCCGGTGGGCGACGTAGATCATCTCCTCGGTGATGATGCCGGCCCGCGCGAACTCGTACTGCGTCACGAGCTGGCCCGGCGCGGCCTTGCGCACCACGCGTTCGGCGGGGCAGGGGGCGACGAGCTTGTCGGCGGCGGCGAAGCCGTTGTCCTCGGGCTTGACCGCGCGGGGCTCGACCGTGGCGTAGCCGCGCTTGGCGATCCAGGGCTCGCGCACGCCGGGCAGGCCCTGGTTGAGGTCGATGCGCGCGTCCGTCTCCGTGTAGGGGCCGGAGGCGTCGTAGACGCGCACCGGCTCCTCCTTCGGATCGGTCAGCGCGATCTGGCGGTAGGGGACGCGGATGTCCTCGCGGCCGGCGACGGTCTCGTAGACCTTGCGCGAGCCGGTGACGGGGCCGGTGGTGACGGTCTGCGGGCTTCCCTTCGGAAGATCCTTCGGCAGGACGGGTGCGTTCATCGTGAGGATCCCTCCCATTGGAGCGATCCGACCGTGCCGCCGCAAGACAAGGACGCGGTCGCCACTTCGGGCGCGTAGCCGCGGGTTCCCGTCCCTCCGCCGGTATGAGCCGGATCAGGTTCAAGGGTCAGGGCGTCCGGCCCTATCTCAGCCCCCTCGCGGGGCCCCCCTCGGAACGTTTCGAATCTCTACAGGTATGCCAGGGATGTCAATCTGCGCGGGACGGCCGTGATGGGACGCCGACAGCGGCGCTGGCGCGAAGAGCAGGCCGAACCTCTCCGGGAGGCGCCGGTCGTCTGCGCCCTCTGCGAGCGGCCGATCCCGCCGGACGCCCGCTCCAGCCTCCACCACCTCACGCCGAAGCTGAAGGGCGGCGCCAAGGCCGGCACTGTGCGGCTGCACCAGATCTGCCACTCCGCCATCCACGCCCGCTACAGCGAGGCGGAGATCGCCCGGCGGCTGGCCGACGTCGACGCCTTGCGCGCAGACCCGGAGCTTGCCCGCTTCCTCGCCTGGCTGCAGGGCAAGCCCGACGGCTTCCATGCCGCGACGCGCATGACCCGCCGCCTGCGCGAGACGCGCGGTGACCGCTGAGCCGATCCCTCCGCGCTCTCGCGCGTTGGCCTGCACGGTCAGACGACGTTTCAGGAGCACCCGATGAGCGAATCCATCATTCCCGGCGAGATCGGCACGGCCAGCGACAGCCCCCTCATCCAGGGCCGCAACGCCCGCGTCTACGACAAGCCCCGCGAGAGCTGCCCCTATCCCGAGGGTTCGGAGGAGCGGAAGGTCTGGCTCTCCGCCTACGATGCCGAGACGGGCGGCGACGCGGAGCCCAAGCGCACGGAGTTCGTCGACGCGGAGGGGCGCCAGCGCTTCTGAAAGTCGGGCGGCCGGCCTCGCGTGCGCGTTACGCACGGATGTTCTCGGCGAATGGCCGGCGGGCAATGCGTCGGTTATCCTGCCTTGGCCGATCCATGAGAGCCGGGCGACCCGCCATGACGCCGGATGAGTTTCGGACGCTGCTGCTGGGTTTCGATGGCGTCGACGAGGGGGCGCACAGGGGCCACCCCGATTTCCGGCTCGGAAAGAAGGTGATCGCGTCCCTCGGATATCCGGGCGAGGGCTGGGCGATGGTGAAACTGCCTCGCGAACACCAGGAGATGCTGATCGCCTCCGCGCCCGAGACCTTCTCCGCGGCTGCCGGTGCCTGGGGCAGGCAAGGCAGCACGCTGGTCGATCTCGCGCGGGCCGATGAGGCCACGGCGCTGGGCGCCATCAGGGCGGCTTGGGAGAACGCGGCCACGTAGCCGCGCGAACACCGGATATCCGAGCCGCATCGCCCGCGTGGGCTACGTCGCGGCGGCGCACCAAGCGCCGGGCCGAGCTCGGCGATGCCGGCGAAGGCCGGTTAACGCAACCTAAACCCGCCGCATTTACGGTGCGCTAACGACGCCGGGGAGCGCCGGCCCGCCGGCCCGGCGCGGTTCGAGGGCTCATACGGGCACTGATGGCGAGATCGCGCGACGAACGGGACGAGCCGAACTTCGACGTGCCGGAAGGCCGTATCGGCGGACGCGGCGCGCTCGATCTGCGCCTGACGCGGGCCGACCGGCCCGCCGGGGGCGGTCGGCGGGATCAGGAAAAGAGGGGCGACATGCCCAGGAACGCCCCCAGGGACGCGCGGGGAGACCTGCCGAGACGATCCGGCGCGACGACGGCCCGGCGAGGCGGCTCCGGCGGCGGGCGCGGAGGCGGCAAGCGCCGCCGCTCCATCCTCGGACGCCTCGTCTATGCCGGTATGCTGGTCGGGCTCTGGGCGGTGATCGGCGTCGCCGGGCTCGTCGCCTACCACGCCTCGCAGCTGCCGCCGATCGACCAGCTCGCCGTGCCGAAGCGGCCGCCGAACATCGCGATCCTGGCGAGCGACGGTTCGCTGCTCGCCAACCGCGGCGAGACCGGCGGGCGCGTCGTGAGCATCAAGGAGCTGCCGCCGTACCTGCCGCGCGCCTTCGTCGCCATCGAGGACCGGCGCTTCTACGGCCACTGGGGCGTCGACCCCCTCGGCATCGCTCGCGCGGTCGCGCAGAACATCACCCGGCGGGGCGTGTCGCAGGGCGGCTCGACCCTGACGCAGCAGCTCGCCAAGAACTTGTTCCTGACGCCCGAGCGCTCCGCCTCCCGCAAGATCCAAGAGGCGATCCTGGCCCTGTGGCTGGAGCACAAGTACTCCAAGGACGAGATCCTCGAGCTCTACCTTAACCGCGTCTATTTCGGCGCCGGCGCCTATGGGGTCGAGGCGGCGGCCCAGCGCTACTTCGGCAAGCCCGCCAAGAGCGTGACGCTCGCCGAGGCCGCGATGCTCGGCGGCCTCGTGCAGGCGCCCTCGCGGCTCGCGCCGAACCGCAACCTGCCGGCCGCCCAGGCCCGCGCGGCCCAGGTGCTCGCGGCGATGCAGGAACTCGGTTTCGCCTCGCCCCAGGACACGAAGCTCGCGCTCGCCCAGCCGGCCCGGCCGGCGGGAAGCCGCGGCGGCGGCTCGGCCAACTACGTGGCCGACCTCGTCATGGACGTGCTCGACGACTTCGTTGGCAAGTTCGAGACCGACATCGTCGTGCAGACGACGGTCGATCCGGCGCTCCAGGCCACGGCCGAGAAGGCGCTCACCGACACCCTCAACGCCAACGGCGCCCGCTACAATGTCGGCCAGGGCGCCCTGGTCTCGATGCGGCCGGACGGGGCGATCCGCGCCCTGATCGGCGGGCGCGACTACGCGCAGAGCCAGTTCAACCGGGCGACGACCGCCAAGCGTCAGCCGGGCTCCTCCTTCAAGCCCTTCGTCTATCTCGCCGCCGTGGAACGGGGCGCGACGCCGGAGACGGTGCGCGACGACGCGCCGATCCGCATCGGCAACTGGCAGCCGGAGAACTACTCCCACCGCTACGAGGGGCCGGTCACGCTGCGCACGGCGCTGGCGCTCTCGCTCAACACGGTGGCGGTGCGCCTCGGCCAGGAGGTCGGCGCCAAGGCCGTGGTGCAGACGGCCCAGCGGCTCGGCATCTCCTCGCCGCTCCAGGCGAACGGCTCGATCGCGCTCGGCACCTCCGAGGTGACGCCGCTGGAGATGGTCGGCGCGTACAGTTCCTTCGCCAATGGCGGCAACGCCGTCATCCCCTACGTGGTGGCGAGCGTGAAGGGCGTCGACGGCAAGCCGCTCTACAAGCGCGGCGAGGCCGGGCTCGGCCGCGTCGTCGACCCGAACGCGGTCGGCATGATGAACGCCATGATGCACGAGGTCTTCGTCATCGGCACCGCCAAGAAGGGCGACATCCCCGGCTGGGAGCTGGCCGGCAAGACCGGCACCAGCCAGGATTTCCGCGATGCCTGGTTCATCGGCTACTCGGGCAGCCTCGTCACCGGGGTCTGGCTCGGCAACGACGACGGCGAGCCGACCAAGAAGGCGTCGGGCGGCAACCTGCCGGTGGATATCTGGAAGTCCTACATGAGCGTCGCGCTGAAGGGGCAGACCCCCGTGCCGCTGCCGGGCCTCAACCGCTGGCGCCGGGCGCCCGAAACAACCGCGTCCGTCGCCTCCGGCGGCGGGCCGGGCGGGCTCCTCGGCGCGCTTCTCGGCGAGCCGCAGCCGGCCGCGGCGCCCCCGCCGCGCCCGGTCCAGCCGCGACAGCCCTCGCGCCAAGGCGGCGACGACCGCAACTTCTTCGAGAAGCTGTTCGGTCTCTGAGCGTCGTCCGGTTGCCGCGGTGAAGCCTTGCGCGGCGGTGGAAAGCGGTGCGCGCGACCGCCGTTAAGGATATCCGGTCACGGTGCGAATACCGATCGTGCGCGATCCTTCGCGGATGAAGCGATTCGCTGTCCCGGCTGTCTTCCGACGCTTTCCGGCGATGCTCCGCACGCATCTGCGTGACCGGGCCTCCCGCCTGATCGCCTGTCTCGGCCTCAGCGTGACCGTGGGGCTCACGTTCCTCGGCGCCTACCTGATCAAGGACCTTCACGACACCGCCTGGCGGCAGGCGAAGATCAACACCACTAACCTGCTCGGCCTCATGGAGCAGATGGTCGCCCGCGACATCGAGATCTACGACCTCTCGCTGCGCGCCGTGGCCGAGCAGGCGCGGACCGGCGCCTTCAACAGCCTCGGCGCCGACAGCCTGCGCTCGGCCCTGTTCGATCGGGCCGCGACGGCGACCGGCCTCGGCACGATCATGGTGACGGACGCGTCCGGGCGCGTCGAGGTCGCCTCCGATACCAGGGTATCACCCGGCCTGTCGGTCGGCGATCTGCACGATTTCGCCGTCCATCGCGATCATGCCGACGCAGGCCTCTACATTTCCCACCCGCGCAACTCGCGGGCGAGCGGACGGCCGGTGATCGGTCTGAGCCGCCGGCTCGCGACCAGCGACGGAACCTTCGCCGGCATCGCGCTCGGCGCCATCCATCTCACCTACCTGCAGCAGCGCTTCGACCGGCTGCACATCTCGGAGGGCAGCGCCGTCAACCTGTTCCACAGCGACGGCACGCTCCTCGTGCGGCAGCCTTTCATCGGCGCGAATGTTGGCCGCAGCATCGCCAAGGGCGAGACCTACCGGCAGTTCCAGCAGTCGCGCCGGGGCATGTTCGTGGGACGATCGGCGGTCGACGGCAATGCTCGGCTCTACGCGTTCGCCCATGTCGACGGGGCGCCGCTGATCCTCGACGTTGCGGTCGGCGTCGACAGCATCAACGCGCTCTGGCGGCCGAAGGCGATGATGGTCGGCGCCCTGGTCTTCGGCCTCGCCGTCGTCACCCTCGGCCTGACGTTCCTTCTCCAGCGGGAGGTGGTCAGGCGGGCGGCGGCCGAGAAGCTCTCGTCCAAGGCCAATGCGGAGCTGGCGTCGCAGGCGCGGACCGACGGCCTCACCGGACTGTCGAACCGGCGCCGCTACGACGAGCTCCTGGCGGCGGAATGGCGCCGTGCCGCGCGCACTGGCGCGCATCTCTCGCTGCTCGTGCTCGACACCGACCACTTCAAGCGCTTCAACGACCATTTCGGCCATCCGCGGGGCGACGAGGTGCTGCGCGCCATCGCCGATTGCCTGAAGATGTCCGTCGATCCGCGCGATGCCTTCCCCTGCCGGATCGGCGGCGAGGAGTTCGCGGTGATCCTGCCGGGCGTCGACGCGCCGGAGGCGAAGGCGATCGCCGAGCGGATCCGGCGGTCGGTGGTCGATCTCCAGATCGCCCACGCCCCTGAGGTCGGCGGCGTCTCGACCATCAGCATCGGCGTCGCCCACATCGTCCCGAGCGCCGAGGACGAGCCGTCGATGCTGTTCCGGCGGGCGGACGAGGCCCTCTACGAGGCCAAGCACGCCGGCCGCAACCGGGTCCGGGTGCATCAGGCCCCGGTCGAGGAGGCCGTGGCCGTGCTGCGCGCCTGAGGACGGGAGCGCCGGGGATCAGACGGCGCTGGTGGTGCGCTTGCGCTTCTTCGGGGCGGTCGCGGCGGCGGCCTTCTCGGCGGCGGCCTGCTCGGCGTCGGCGGCTTCCTTGGCGAGGCGCAGGGCCCGCAGGCGGACGGTGCGCTCGTCGACGGCCTTGATCGACGCGAGGTGCTCGGCCATGGCCTGAGCGCCCTCCTTGGCCATCCGCTCGGCGCGCTCGGCACGCTCGGCGGCCCGGATCTGGGCGTCGTTGTCCTGGCTCATTTCTGTCCTTCCCGCGTGCGCGCTCGCCCGTGCGGGCACGGGCCCTGCGGCATCGCTCGCGTCTCTGGGCTGACCGTGCTCCGATGGAGGGGGGCCACCGCTGCCCGAGGGACTCGGGCGGTACGGCCCGCGAAGCAGGCTGCTCTTCGTGTGACCTAGCATGTGGGCCCGAGCCTTGGCCAATTCCAGGCTCCGAGCGGCCGAGTTCGGCGGGGATAACGGCCGCCGCGGGCTCAGCCGCCGGGGCTGAAGCGCATCGGCACCGTCACCGACAGGCTCGGCAGGGTGATTCCGGCGGGCGCCGGCGGCAGGCTGCCGCGCACGGCCGCGAGCGCCGCGCTGTCGATGGCGCCGACGCCGCTGCTGCCGGCAAGCCCCGCGCTCGTCACCTGACCCCCCCGCGTGACCGTGAAGCGCACCGTGGCGACGCCGCCCGAGGTGCCGGCGGCCGCGTTGCGGTTCATGCGCCCGCGGATCGCGGAGGACAGCATGCCCTTCCACTGGGCGAGCGCGTTGGCGTCGTTGCCGCTCGCTGCCTCACCGGTTCCGGCCCGGCGGGAGGTCGAGGCGGAGTTGCGGGCCGCGTTGCCCTGGCTCTCGGCGGCCGCGCGGGCGCGGGCCTCCCGGGCCGCCTTGGCGCGGGCCTCGCGGCGCTGCTCCTCGCGCTTCTCCTCCATGCGCTCGCGGATCTCCTCGCGGCGCCTGGCCTCGCGCTCGGCCTTGAGCTTCTCGAGCTTGGCGAGGTCGGGCTTCGGCTTCTCGATCTTCTTCTCCGGCTCCTTGGCGGCGACCGGGGGAGGCGGCGCCAGCGGCTCGGCCTCGGGGGCCGTCGAGGTGATGACCTGGCTGTCCGGCTCGACGGGCGGCGCGTCCGGCGGGCGGATCTCGGCGACCTCCGGCGACTTCTCGGGAACGGTCTCCTCCGGCATGACCTGGGTCGTCGCCTCGGGCGGCTTCACCTGCTCCATCTCGGGGGGCAGCTCGGTCGGCGTCTCCAGCGGCGCCGGCGTCGTGTCAGCCGTCTGGCTGGGAGCAACGGTGTCGGCTTCCGCCATCTGCGGCGCGAGGTCGACGGAGACGGTGTTCTCGCCCGGCGGCTGCGGCGGGCTGAGGCGCAGGTAGGCGATCGCCAGGAGCGCGGCGAGGTGCAGCGACAGCGCGACGAGGAAAGCGGCGGCGAGCCCGGCCGGTTGGCGCGGGCCGCCGGTCGTGACGGCGGTGCTCATGGGATCAGCGCGGCGCTCCCGCGGCGGGGGCAGGGGCGGCGGAGGGCGCCGGCCCGCCGGGAGACTGGGCGATGAGCGAGACCTTGGAGAAGCCCGCCTGCCCGACGAGGCCCATCACCTCCATGATCCGACCGTAGGGCACGTCCCGGTCCCCGCGCACGAGCACGACCTGGCTCGGGTCCTCGGCGGCGATCTCGCGCAGGCGCGGGGTGAGCGTCTCGGGGGTGAAGATCTCCTTGGCGATCGAGGGCTGGCCGTCCTTGTCGATCGTCACCTCGAGGGGCTTCTTGGCCTGGCCGACCTTCGCCGCGGCGGTCTTCGGAAGCTGGACGGGCACGCCCGTCGTCATCAGCGGCGCGGCGACCATGAAGATGATCAGCAGCACCAGCATCACGTCGACCATCGGCGTGACGTTGATCTCGGACATCGGGGCGGTGTCGAGCCCGTCCTCGTCCTCGTCGCCGCCGGAGCGGATCGAGCTCATCGCCATCGTTCGCCCTCCGGGGGAGCCGGGCGGCGCCGGTGCGCGCCCGCAGGTCCTTCAGCTTCGGAAAGGCCGGAGCGGAGCCCCGGCGGTCGTCGTTCGTTCGGAGTCGCGCCTACTCGGCGGCGGCGCGGCTCTGGAGGCTGCGCTCGCGGGCGAGCCGGTTCCCGAGGACCGCGATGCAGGCGGTGAAGGCGCTCTGGATGCGGCCGACGTCGCTGGTAAGCTTGTTGTAGGCCATCACCGCCGGGATCGCGACGACGAGGCCGATGGCGGTGGCGAACAGCGCCTCTGCGATGCCCGGGGCCACCACGGCGAGGGAGGTGTCCTGGCTCTTCGCGATCGACGAGAACGAGTTCATGATGCCCCAGACCGTGCCGAACAGGCCGACGAACGGGGCCGTCGAGCCGGAGGTGGCGAGCAGGTTGAGGCCGCCCTTGAGCCGCTTCACCTCAAGGCCCAGCGCCCCGCGCATCGCCCGCTCGATGCGCTCGCGGCGCTCGGCCCGGGTCTCGGTCGGGTCCTGGTCGCGCCAAGCGTCGAGCCCGGCCGCGACGACGTGGGCGGAGATGCCGGTGCCCTTCCCATCGAGGGAGCCGCCCGAGCGCACCAGGGCCTCGAAGGCCTTGGCCTGCCGCTTGGCCTTGGCGAGGCGCACCACCTTCTCGAACACGACCGTCCAGCAGGCGATGGAGGCGACGACCAGAAGGATCATCACGCCCTTCACGATCGGATCGGCCTGGAGGAACAGGCCGAGGAACGAGAGGTCGTGGACGGCACCGGCCGGGGCGCTGATCGGATCCATGGGGGGTTCCTCGGAGGGCTATCGGGGTTGGCTGCGCGACCCGGGGGCCGCTCCGGCCGAGCGGGTTGCCGGCCGGGTGGGAGGCCGCCTCAGCGGTCGAAGGGCACGCTCGCCTTGGTCTCGGTCTCGATGCGCTCCAGGCAGCTCTCGCGGCTGGCGTCGCCGCCCTCGCAGGCGAGCACGTCGTTGAGCAGCAGGCGGCCGATCTTCGGGCAGGCCATGCCGGCGAAGTCGAAGAGCTTCACCACCGTCTTGCGCTCGGCCACCGGGCCGAGTTCCACCGCCAGCCGCTTCTGGGCGACGCCCTCGCCGTCGAAGGCGAAGACGTCGACCTTGAGCGACTTCAGGGCCGGGCCACGGTTGTCGACGAGGAGGTACGTGCGGCAGGCCTCGCCCGCCGGCTCCAGCCGGTTGAGCTGCAGCTTGATCGGTGTCTTGGCGTCCTGCGCGAGGGCCGGGAGCACGGCGGGGGCGGAGAGGAGCGCTGCCAGGGCGAGCCTTCCGGCGGCCCTCGAGGCGCGCCGTGCGGGGCTGCCGATCCCATCCGCCTTCGTCATCGGGTTCCTCTCGAACTCGCGTGGCCGGGCCTACCGGCGCTCCACGGGCCAAAAGCCGAGCGCGCCCGCCGCCTTGGCGGCATGGCGATCCTCGGCGTCCTCGATCCCATGGTGCGGGGCGATAGCCGAGTCGAGGGGGGAGGATCAACCCGCCGCTACAATTTCAGAGCGATTCCAAACTGTTACGCGCGAGCGGCCGCGCTGCTAAGTTGCTCAATCATCCCATCCATAACTGCCGCATCATCCCGTTGACCGCAGTTTTCCAGGCCTTGATGAGCGGGCTGCGGCGCCCATATCGAACCCGTCGGCCGATGGACCGGCGCGGGTGCTGCGCGAGCGGGCCCAAACCACGAGAAGTGCCGCTTCGGCTCGCCGAGGGCTTCGCGAGGAACGGAATCGCCCATGACGCGCCCATCCCCGTTCGGGCATCCTTTCCTGCTCGGCTTCGACGAGATCGAGCAGGCGCTGGACCGCGTGTCCAAGGCCGCGAACGACGGCTACCCGCCCTACAACATCGAGCGCCTGCCCCGGACCGAACAGCAGCCGGACCGGATGCGCATCACGCTCGCTGTCGCGGGCTTCACGCGTGACCAGCTCGACGTGATGCTGGAGGAGAGCCAGCTCGTGGTGCGCGGCCGGCAGGTCGACGACCGGGAACGCCACTTCCTGCATCGCGGCATCGCCGCGCGGCAGTTCCAGCGGGCCTTCCTGCTCGCCGACGGCATGGAGGTCCTGGGGGCCGATCTTTCGAACGGTCTCCTCTCCATCGACCTCGTGCGGCCCGAGCCCGAGCGCGTGGTGCGCAAGATCGCGATCCTCGCCCGCGACGAGTGACGGAAAGCCTCTGCGGTCGTTGCCGTCGACGGGAAGGCGTTGGCCGGCAGGACCGCGCGCGCTCCGGACGGAGCCGTCGGCCATGTCCGGGACGCGAAGAGGTATGCTGTCGACGCGATGAGCTCGCTCACGACGGGCATCAAGAGGATCGTCCTCTTCGCGTGCATGATCTCGGCTTTTCCAAGCTCTCGTGCCGGCCCGAGCACCTCTCAGCCGAAGTGCAGGCACTGTCTCGTCACGATGCGCGCGGCCTGAAAGCCTGCCGGAAGGCCGGCGGCCTCCGCGAATCCCCGCCCTCGGAGGCGGGGATTCTATTTTCCGCCGACGCCTTTGCATCGGTGGGCGGGCTACATATCTCTCCCTCGAAGCTCTCGGGTTTCACCCCGGCCGCGGCTCGTCGACACGAGGGCCCCAGCCTCCCGGCTCTGCCTTTGAAGGAGGGCACGACATGATCAGCGAGACCAACACGAAGACCCTCGGCGCCGCGCCGACCTTCACTCCGACCGACCTTGCCGCCCTCGGCGAGGGCCACGTCGCCTACGTGAAGGCGATGCGCTCGGAGGATGTGAAGCGCTTCTTCCCGCAGGCGCCGGACCTGAGCCCCGGCCTCGACCTCTTCGCCCTGCTCTCGGCGAACGGCACGCCGATCCTGCTGGCGGATTCCCGCGACACGGCGGTGGCCGGCGCCATGGCCAACGACCTGCACACGGTCAGCCTGCACTGAGCCCGCGGCCGGGGCGCGACGCGCCTCGGCCTCAGCCCATCTCCGCCACCGCCCCGATCAGCCGCGCGATGTCCTGCGGCCGGGACAGGCGGTGGTCGCCATCCGCGATCAGCGTCATCACCGTCCCCTCGGTCGGAAGCCGGTCGAGGAGCTTGAAGGCGTGGGGATGGGGCACGTCCGGGTCGCGCATCCCCTGGAGGATGTGCACCGGGCAGCGCAGGTCGAGAGGCCCGGTGAGCAGGCGGTGGCGGCGCCCGTCCTCGATCAGGCGCATGCTCACTGGGTCGGGCTCGGGCGCGTAGGCGCTCTGACGCATCCAGACGCCGTCCCGCAGCAGCCGCTCGCGGATCTCGTCCGGGAACATGTCCCACATCAGGTCCTCGGTGAAGTCGAGGGCCGGGGCGATCAGCACCAGGCCGGCCGCCGGAGGCTGCCCACGCGTCAGCCGGGCGCGGGCGGCGAGGCAGGCGATCCAGCCGCCCATCGAGGAGCCGATCAGCACCGGACGCTCGGCCGCGTGGGCGTCGAGGACGGCCTCGGCGTCCGCGAGCCATGTGGATATCGTGGATGCGGCGAACGCGCCTTCCGAGGCGCCGTGCCCGCTGTAGTCGAAGCGCACCAGCCGCCGTCCGGCGCGCTCGGCCCAGGCGTCGACCGCCCGCGCCTTGGTCGCGCCCATGTCGGAGCGGAATCCGCCGAGCCAGACCACCGGCGGCCCCGCGCCGTCGCGTACCTTCACGGCGATGCGGCGGCTGCCGCTCTCGTCGGAGACCCGGATGAACCGGGTCGGAATCCTATCCTCGTCCGCCATCGATCCCTCATCTCCCGCGTCCGGATCGGGTTCGTGCCCGTTTTCCGCAGACGCTTCGTTTACCAGACCGTAAAGCGCTCGCCCGATCCTTGCCCGATGAACCCGTTTCCGCCCAGGCCGCAGGCCGCCCGCCGGCCCGTCCGATGAACGGAGGCTTCCCCTCCGAGCCCGGTCCGCTTGCCGGCGCGCGCATCCTCCAGATCATCCCGGAGCTCGACGCGGGCGGGGCGGAGCGCACCACCGTCGACATCGCCGCCGCGCTCGCCGCGGCGGGCGCCAAGCCGCTGGTCGCGAGCGAGGGCGGCCGCCTCGTCGGCGAGCTTCAGGCGAAGGGCGGCGTCTGGCTGCCCTTCCCGGCGGCCTCGAAGAACCCGCTCGCCATGGCCGTCAACGTCGCCCGGCTGGTGCGGCTGTGCCGGCGCGAGGGGGTGCAGATCATCCACGCCCGCTCGCGGGCCCCCGCCTGGGTGGCGCTGGCGGCGGCGCGGCGCCTGCGCGTGCCCTTCGTGACGACCTATCACGGCAGCTACTCCGGCCGCACCGGGGTGAAGGTGCTCTACAACTCGGTGATGGCCCGCGGGGACGTGGTCATCGCCAACTCCCACTATACCGCCGCGCTGATCCGCTCGTTCCATGCCGAGCAGGCGGGCGACCGGGTGCAGGTCATCCATCGCGGCACCGACCTTTCCGCCTTCAGCCCCAACGCGGTCGCACCAGGGCGGGTCGAGGCCCTGCGCCGGGCCTGGGGCGTGCAGCCTCACGAGCGCGTGGTCCTGCTCGCCGCCCGGCTCACAGCCTGGAAGGGCCAGCGGGTGCTGATCGAGGCGGCCGCCCGGATGCGGGACGCCGGCGTTGCAGATTTCTGCGTGGTGCTCGCCGGCGACGCCCAGGGGCGCACAAGCTACGAGCGGGAGCTCGACAACCTCGTCGCTGCCCGCGGACTGGAGGGGATCGTGCGCCGGGTCGGGCACTGCACGGACATGCCGGCGGCCTTCCGCGCGGCCTCCGTCGTCGCGGTGCCGTCCGTCGAGCCGGAGGCCTTCGGGCGCGCGGCGGTCGAGGCGCAGGCCCTCGGCGCGCCGGTGGTGGTCTCGGACCTCGGCGCCGTGCCGGAGACGGTGCTCAGCCCGCCCGCCGTGCCGGCCTCGCAGCGCACCGGCTGGCGGGTGCCCGCGGGCGATCCGGTCGCCCTGGCCGAGGCCCTGGAAGAGGCGCTGGCGATGGGCGCGAGCGCGCGGGACGGGCTCGCCCGGCGCTCCCGCGAGCATGTCGCCGCCCATTTCTCCCTCGAGCGCATGACGGCCGACACGCTCGACGTCTACGCCCGCCTCCTCGCGGGCTCGGGAGCGCTTCCCGGAGGCGCATGAGCGTGCGCCCTGAACCAAACGGGGCCGCGCCCGTTGACACCGCGACGGGTTCGGACAAGGTGTCGTGTCCGGGAAAGACCGGACCGATCGGTGGCCAGGGCGCCCGCGAGGGTGTCAGTGGCTGCCGTTTCGTCGTTTCATAAGGAGATCGCTGCCATTCGTAGACCAATGAGAGCCATGCCGGCCCCGCAGAAGGACGGGCCGCGCGCCAACCGGGACATCCGCGGCGTCCGCGAGGTCCAGCTCATCGACGAGACCGGCCAAAACCGCGGAGTGGTGCCGTTCTTCGACGCCCTTCAGATGGCCGAGGAGGTCGGGCTCGATCTCGTCGAGATCGCGCCGAACTCGGTGCCGCCCGTCTGCAAGTTCCTCGACTACGGCCGCTTCCGCTTCCTCGAGCAGAAGAAGCAGAACGAGGCCCGCAAGCGGCAGAAGACGGTCGAGGTCAAGGAGATCAAGCTCCGGCCCGGCATCGACAAGCACGACTACGACGTGAAGATGAAGGCCATGCATCGCTTCTTCGAGGAGGGCGACAAGGTCAAGGTGACCCTGCGCTTCCGCGGCCGCGAGATGGCACACCAGGATCTCGGCCTGAAGCTCCTTGAGCGCGTGAAGAGCGAGACCATCGATCTCGCCAAGGTCGAGAGCGAGCCGATGCTCGAAGGCCGCCAGATGATCATGATCCTCGCGCCGCGCTGACGCGGGGATCCCGATCCTTGCCTCATTCCCGCGGGACGGCCTCGCAGGCGAAGTCTTGACCGAAGCCTTTCTTTCCCGCCGCGTCCGCCTCGGCGGGCGCAGGCGGCTGATCCACGCGCCGGCCGGCGACTGGATGCTGTCCCGCTACCGGGACGGAGGGCGGGGCTTCCGGCATTTCCGGCAGCTCGCCGCCGCGGTGCTCGATCCTGATTCCGTGGTCCTCGATGTCGGCGCCAATATCGGCCTGACGGCGCTGCTCGCCGCCGACGTCGCGACCCGGGGCCGCGTCTACGCCATCGAGGCGGCGCCCAGGAACTTCGCGGCGCTCCGCCGCAACGTCTCCGAGCAGGGCGCCTCGGCGATCCGGCCGATCCACTGCGCGGTCGGCGCGGAGGAGGGGAGCGTGCCCTTCTTCGACAACTCCGTCTTCGGCTACGTGGTCACGGGCGCCGACATGGCGGGATCTCCCAGCATCGCGGTGCCGATGCGGCCCATCGACGGCATCGTCGCCGAGCAGGGGCTGGAACGGCTCGACTTCATCAAGATCGACGTGGAGGGTTTCGAGCAGGATGCGCTGACCGGCGCCGCGGCGACCCTCGACCGCTTCGCGCCGCTGGTGATGCTGGAGTTCAACTCCTGGTGCCAGATCGCCTCCTTTGACCGCAGCCCCCGGCGCTTCCTCGAATGGCTGCTCGACCGCTTCCCGGAGCTGCACATCTGGCGCCACGGGGAGCTGCGCTCCGTGCGCGACCTCGGCGTCTACCAGTTCCTTCACGCCAACCTGATCGAGCACCACTGCAACACCGATCTCCTGGCCGCCCGCTCGCCGGAGCGGATCGAGCGGCTGCGCAGGTCGCTCGATGCTGCCCGCGGGTTCCTCGGCTGGCGGGCGCGGCTCGGTCTCTGAGCCCCCGCCCGCCCGGCGGCGCGTCCGAAAGAGCTACTTCAGCAGTGCCACCTGCGCGTCGCCGACCCGGCGCAGCACCTTCACCGTCACGTCATCGGCGTGCCGCTCCAGACGCAGGTCGACGCGGCTGTCGCCGAGCTTCAGGTTGAAGATCGAGATCGCCTCGAGGAAGTTCGGCAGGGTCGGGTTGCGGAAGCGGATGCGGTTGCGGCCGTGGTCCAGTTCGAGGCCGAGGCAGGCGGCCAGGAACGCGAAGGGCGCTGCCGCCGCCCAGGCCTGCGGGCTGCACGCGACGGGGTAGGAGACCGGACCGCGCTGGCGGCGGCGCATGAAGCCGCAGAACAGCTCCGGCAGGCGCTTCTGGTCCTGGTAGAGGGCGGTGTCGAACATACCTTCGAAGATGCGGGACGCCTCCGGCTTGAGGTCGTAGCGGGCGAGGCCGAGGGCGATCACCGCGTTGTCGTGGGGCCAGATCGAGCCGTTGTGGTAGGACATCGGGTTGTAGCGCGCCTCGCCCCTGGCGATGGTGCGCACGCCCCAGCCGTTGAACCCGTCCTTCGAGAGGAGCTGCGCCGCCACCGCCTGCGCCCGCTCGGGCAGGGCGATGCCGGTGAAGAGCGCGTGGCCCGCGTTCGACGAGCGCACGGCGCATTGGCGCTTCTCGCCGTCGAGGGCCAGCACGTAGGTGCCGATCTCCTCGTTCCAGAAGGCCTTGTCGAAGCTCTCCCGCAGGCTGCGGGCCTCGTGGCCGAGACGCTCGGCGAGCGCGTCGTGGCCGAGCATCGCGGCGAGCTTTCCCATGCCGTTCTTGGCGGCGTAGACGTAGCCCTGGACCTCGCAGAGCGCGATCGGACCCTTCGCGAGCTGCCCGTCGGCGTGGAAGATCGAGTCGTGGCTGTCCTTCCAGCCCTGGTTCTCGAGGCCCTTGTCGGTGTCGCGGGCGTACTCGACGAAGCCGTCGCCGTCCCGGTCGCCGTACTCGTTCATCCAGGCGAGCGCGAGCTCCAGCGCCGGCCAGATCCGGGCGATGGTCTCCCGGTCGCCGGTGATGGCGTAGTACTCCCAGGCCAGCATCACGAAGAGCGGCGTGCCGTCGATGGTGCCGTAGTAGTGGCGGAACGGCACCTCGCCGAGCATCGCCATCTCACCCCGGCGGGTCTCGTGGAGCACCTTGCCGGGCTGTGCGTCGGCGGCCGGGTCGACGGCCTTGGCCTGGGTCGAGGCGAGGTAGCGCAACACGCCCTTGGCGAAGTTCGGGTCGATCCACAGCGCCATCATCGCGGTGATGATGCCGTCGCGGCCGAACACCGTGGAGTACCAGGGGATGCCCGCGAAGGGGTAGATGCCTTCCGGCGTGCGGCTCGCGAGCATGTAGAGGTCGGCGGTCGCCCGGCAGGCGGCCTCGTTGAACTGGTCGTTCGAGGAGATGACGGTGGTGATGCCCGCGGTCATCGCGCGCAGGTCGCGGCGGGCGTCGCGGTAGGCGCGGGCGAAGGCGACGCCCTCCGGCAGGTCGCGGGGCAGGCGCGCGGCGTTGCTGCCCGAGGCCGCCGCGAGCCCGGCGGCGGCGTCCTCGCCGACCTTCTCGGCGGCGGGCGCCGAGGTGAAGGCCCGGTGCGACTCGCAGACGATGCGCACGAAGAGCGAGGCGCGGCCGCCGGGCTTGAGGTGCACCTGGAACTCGGCCTTGCCAGGCTCGATGTGCCGGGGCTTCGGGCCGAAGTGCACGGCGGTGGTCCGCACCATGTCGTCGAGGCCGACGTAGCGGAACTGCACCTCCTTGTCGCTCGCCACCTGCACGCTGCGCTTGCCGCGCACCGGCCGGTCCATGCCGCGGACCTCGAACAGGTCGCGGTAATCGGCATCGAAGGTGAGGGTGACGCGCAACGTGCGCTCGCGGGAATCGTAGGAGCGCAGGCCGATACGGTCGTAGCAGGCGCCCCGGAACAGGAACTTGGTGCGCTCGATGGCGATCACCTCCCGCGGGATGGTGCTCTCGTCATGCGCGTCGATGCGGATGTCGGGCGTCGTCATGTCGACGCTCAGCGCGCCGTTGTCGTCCTGCATCACGGAGGACAGGAGCAGCGGGCGCTGGTCCTCGATGGTGAAGTGCAGGCGCGAGAGGTAGCGCGTGTCCTGGAAGTAGAGACCTTCGGGGCCGGGCAGCACGCCGATATCGCCGTAGCTGTCGAGCACGGCGAAGGCCTCGCCGAACTTCAGTGAGCGCAGGGGGCGCTCCACCAGGGAGGTCTGTGCCTCGATATGGTACTGGGGAAGAACCTCGTCGGCGTCCTGGAAGCCGTGCCGGGCGACCGGCTCCTCCGCGTGGTGCCGCGCCGCCGTCGCCGTGGGTTCGTTGCCCGCCATGCCTGCCCTCTCCGGTTCGCCGATCCCGAGACCGGCAACGAATCGATAGGGCCGCCGAATCGCTGATCTGCGACGCGGCGGCCCTGTGGCCGTCTTGATTGTGACCCTGAGTTAGGCGCTTCCGAGGCCCCGGAAAGGGCCGGAGGCGCCGCGCCGGGCCCGAAAAGTTCAGGCCGCCGGCATCGCCGCCGCGGAGAGCGAGGGCCGGGCCGAGCCGTTCATGTCGCCGTACTGGGGCGCGAAGGCCGCGGCGGTCGGCAGCTTGATCACGTCGGGCTGGCTCGCGATGAGCTGCTCGTAGGCGGCGACGTACTTCTTGACCATGCACTCGGCGGTGAACTGGCTCTCGAAGTGGCGGCGCACGCCGGCGCGGCTCATGGACTTGACGGTGTTGACGGCCGCGACCGCGTCGTCCATCGTCGCGCAGAGCACGCCGCTGACGCCGTCGGCGATCACCTCGGGCACCGAGCCGTTGCGGAAGGCGATCACCGGCGTGCCCGCCGACATCGCCTCGATCATCACGAGGCCGAAGGGCTCCGGCCAGTCGATCGGGAAGGCGAGCGCCAGGGCGTTGCCCAGGAAGTCCTTCTTCTGGTCCTCGTTGATCTCGCCGATGTACTCGACCAGCGGGTGGTGCGTCATCGGCTCGATGACCTCGTCCCAGTACTCCTGATCGGCCTTGTCGACCTTGGCGGCGATCTTGAGCGGCGTGCCGGAGCGGATCGCCATCTCGATCGCGCGGTCGGGGCGCTTCTCGGGGGAGATGCGGCCGAGGAAGGCGAGGTAGCCGCCGTTGGCCTCCGGATAGTACGGGCAGTTCTCCGCGGGCAGGCCGTGATGGATGGTCGAGAGCCAGTTGACGTTCTTCGGCATCGGCAGGCGCTGGTTGTCGGAGATCGACACGAGCGGCATGCCGGTGAAGGTCGCGTAGACGGGCATGAAATCCGGCACGTCGAGCCGGCCGTGCATTGTCGTGAGGCACTTGTGGTTCAAGTCCTCGAACAGCGGATACTGCAGCAGGTCGATGTGGAAGTGGATGATGTCGAACTCATGCGCCCGGCGGCGGATGTGATGCAGCATCGCGAGATGGCTCGCGGTATGGTCGCGGTAGCCGAGCAGGCGCAGGCCTTCGGGCGTGCAGGACGCGAGGTTCGCGGTTGTCCGCGAGTCGCCGCTGGCGAAGAGGGTCACCTCGTGTCCCTGCCGCACGAGCTCCTCGGTGATCCAGGACACGACGCGCTCGGTGCCGCCGTAGAACTTCGGAGGCACGGCCTCCGACAGCGGGGCAATCTGGGCAATGCGCACGAATGGTCTCCTGTGAGGGCGAATGTTGGGGTTGAGCTAACCCGATCCGGCCTGAGTGGGACATGAACGGAACGGACAGCCAAGGTTATGGTTCCAGACCGCCGCGCGAAGTTGTGAGGGCGGGCCACGGGGGGATGTCGAGAGCATTTCCCAAGTTGTCGGACCTATCCACGCGATCCCCCGGAAGCCGGCGTGTCGGGCGCCGTTGCAGGAAGCGGGCCGCGTCCGGGCGGCCTCGCGCGAAGCTCCATTGCCGGGGCCTCGACTTTCTGCCATAAGCCGCCCCGCATCGAACCGACCGGCCGATCAGGGCTGCCGTGGCGGTTCGTGCTGCTCCAGAAGCAATCAGGGCGCGAGCGGGCCGGCCCCACCGGCCGATCCCGCATTCGCGCAGCGGAGAGCCAAATGCCCAAGCTGAAGACCAAGTCGGGCGCCAAGAAGCGCTTCAAGATCACCGGCACCGGTAAGGTGATGTACGCCCAGGCCGGCAAGCGCCACGGGATGATCAAGCGGACGACGAAGCAGATCCGCAACCTGCGCGGCACCACGACCCTGTTCGAGGGCGATGCCGCCAACGTGAAGAAGTACTTCCTGCCGAACCAGCGGTAAGTCTCTCTCGCCCAAGCGATCTGTTTTCTAGAATTCCAGGAGATATCCCATGGCCCGCGTCAAGCGCGGCGTGACGAGTCACGCGAAGCACAAGAAGGTCATCAAGGCAGCCAAGGGCTTCTACGGCCGCCGCAAGAACACCATCCGCGCCGCGAAGTCCGCGGTCGAGCGGAGCATGCAGTACGCGTACCGCGACCGTAAGAACAAGAAGCGCACCTTCCGCGCCCTCTGGATCCAGCGCCTCAACGCCGCGGTCCGCGAGCACGGCCTCACCTACTCGCGCTTCATCGACGGTCTGGCCAAGTCCGGCATCGTCGTCGACCGCAAGGCGCTCTCCGAGCTCGCCATCCACGAGCCCGCGAGCTTCGCGGCGGTGGTCGAGAAGGCGAAGTCCGCCCTGCCCAAGGCCGCTTGAGAAAGGCTGCCTGATAAGGGTCGGCCGATACCCGTCCGGCGCGTCCTCTAGCGGGGCGCGCCGCTGGACGTTGCGAATGCCGCCCGGAAGGTCGCGCTGTCCGTGAGGATGGCATCGCCCATGAAGCGCAGGCTCTCGAGGCTGCGCTCCGCCGCCTCGGCATGACCTCCGGCGCAGGCGTCCGTGACGACGATGGGTACGATGCCGAGATCGGCCGCGTGCCGCACCGTCGGTTCGATGCCGATTTCGGTGGCGATCCCTGCGATGGCGAGCGCCGCGATGCCGCGGTCTCGCAACGCGAAGGTCAGCGGCGTTCCCTCGAAGGCCGACATCGCGAGCTTGTCGAAGACGATCTCGTCCGCGTCCGGCGCGAGTTCGGGCACGAGGGCGAAGGCCGGGCTGTCGCGCAGGAACCAGGGCTTCACGGCCTCCGGATCGTCGGTGCGCTGCCAGGCCATGCCCATCCGGGTGGCGAAGCTCCCGGTCCAGGGCTTCGGCAGCGACAGGTGGCGGGTGTAGACCACCGGCACGCCGGCCTCGCGGCAGGCGCCGCGCAGATCGACCACCACTTTCGTCACCGCGTCCGCGCCCTTGATCTGGCTGCAGATGCCCGCCTGCATGTCGTAGATCAGGAAAGCCAGCGTCCCCGAGGCGCAGACGTCCTCGAGGGTGCGGAGCACCGGCAGTCCGTGGATGCGCGTCAAGGCGGTCCTCCCGTCATCGCGCGCTACACTAGCAGCGCCCGACCAGCGTTCAATGACGGCGGCCCCGCCGTCCGTTTCTCGACAAGGTCCGGTGAGCGTGCCAGAAGCCGCGCCGAACCGCAGCCCCCGGCATCAGACGATGGACTTCGCAGAACTCGAACGCGACCTTCTCGCTCAGGTTGACGCCGCCTCCGACGAGGCCGCGCTGGAGACCGTTCGCGTCGCGGCGCTCGGCAAGAAGGGCAGCGTCTCCGAGCTTCTGAAGACACTCGGCGCCATGACGCCCGACGAGCGCAAGGAGCGCGGGCCCCTCATCAACGGTCTGCGCGACCGGGTGCAGGGCGCCTTGACCCAGCGCCGCGACGCGCTGGCCGAGGCGGCGCTGGAAGCCCGCCTCGCCGCCGAGCGGGTCGACGTCACGCTGCCCGTCCGCGAGGCGCCGGAGGCGCGCGGGCGCATCCACCCGATCAGCCAGGTCATCGACGAGATCACCGCGATCTTCTCCGACATGGGCTTCTCTGTGGCCGAGGGGCCGGACATCGAGACGGACGAGCTCAACTTCACGGCGCTCAACTTCCCGCCCGGCCACCCGGCGCGCGAGATGCACGACACGTTCTTCCTGCCCCCCGACCGTGACGGAAAGCGCAAGGTGCTGCGCACCCACACCTCGCCGGTCCAGATTCGCACCATGCGGGCGAAGGAGCCGCCGATCCGGGTGATCATCCCGGGCCGCACCTACCGGCACGATTCCGACCAGACCCACACGCCGATGTTCCATCAGGTCGAGGGGCTGGTGATCGACCGTTCGGCGAACTTCGCCAACCTGAGATGGGTGCTGGAGGAGTTCTGCCGGACGTTCTTCGAGGTCGACGGCGTGAAGATGCGCTTCCGCCCCTCGTTCTTCCCCTTCACCGAGCCCTCGGCGGAGGTCGACATCCAGTGCTCGCGCAAGGGCGGCGAGATCCGCTTCGGCGAGGGCGAAGACTGGCTCGAGATCCTCGGCTGCGGCATGGTCCACCCGAACGTGCTGCGCAACTGCGGCCTCGATCCGGACAGCGTCCAGGGTTTCGCCTTCGGCGTCGGCATCGACCGCATCGCCATGCTCAAGTACGGCATGCCGGACCTGCGCCCCTTCTTCGAGGCGGACGTGCGCTGGCTCCAGCACTACGGCTTCCGGCCGCTCGACGTGCCGAGCCTGGTGGGCGGGTTGACGAGCTGAACCGCCGTTCGCCGTGTTCCGCTCGGTGTTCCTATCTTCCTTGGCGACCCGTCCACCGCATGGATCGCCGGGCCAAGGTCCGAAGAAATGAAATTCACCCTCTCCTGGCTCAAGGACCATCTCGACACGGCGGCCTCGCTGGAGACCGTCGCCGAGACGCTCACCCGCATCGGGCTCGAGGTCGAGCGCGTCGAGGACAAGGCGGCGGCGCTGAAGCCCTACGTCATCGCGCGGGTCCTCACCGCCGAGCAGCACCCGAACGCCGACCGGCTGCGGGTCTGCAGCGTCGAGACCGGCGAGGGCGCGCCCGTGCAGGTCGTATGCGGGGCGCCGAACGCGCGCGCCGGCATGCTCTCGGTGTTCGCCCCTCCCGGCACCTACGTGCCGGGCAAGGACATCACCCTCTCGGTCGGCACCATACGCGGGGTCGAGAGCCGTGGGATGCTCTGCTCGGGCGCCGAGCTCGGCCTCGGCGACGATGGTGACGGCATCCTCGACCTGCCCGCCGATGCGCCGGTCGGCACGCCCTACGCGGTCTGGGCCGGGCTCGACGATCCGGTCATCGAGATCAACCTGACGCCGAACCGCCCGGACTGCACCTCCGTCCACGGCATCGCCCGCGACCTCGCGGCGACGGGCCTCGGCGTGCTCAAGCGCGAGCCGATGCCGCCGGTGCGCGGCGAGGGCCCGGCGCCGGCTGCCGTCACCCTCGACTTCGACGATTACGACCGCGGGCTCTGTCCGTACTTCGCGCTCCGCCTCGTGCGCGGCGTGCGCAACGGGCCCTCGCCGGACTGGATGCAGGCGCGTCTGCGGGCGATCGGACTGCGCCCGATCAACGCGCTGGTCGACATCACCAACTACATGACGTTCGACCGGGGCCGGCCGCTCCACGTCTTCGACGCCGCCAAGGTCGCGGGCGCGCTCACCGTGCGCCGGGCCCGCGAGGGCGAGAGCCTCGCGGCCCTCGACGGCCGCACCTATGCGCTCACCGACGAGATGGTGGTGATCGCCGACGGGAACGGCGTCGAGTCGATCGGCGGCATCATCGGCGGCGAGGCCACGGGCTGCGACGAGTCCACCACCGACGTGCTCATCGAGTCGGCCCTGTGGAGCCCCGCCAACATCGCTCAGACCGGGCGCCGGCTCGGGATCATCACCGACGCCCGCTACCGTTTCGAGCGGGGCGTCGACCCGGCCTTCGCGCTGGCCGGCCTCGACCTCGCCACCCGCCTCGTCACCGACATCTGCGGCGGCAGCCCGAGCGATCCGGCGATCGCCGGCGAGCCGCCGGAGACCTCCCACGTCATCGACTTCCCCTGGACGGAGGTGCGCCGGCTCGCCGGCATCGAGTTGTCGCGGGCAGAGATGAAGGTGAGCCTCGAATCCCTCGGCTTCCACATCGCCGGCTCCGGCGACCGGGTGAAGGTGCTGCCGCCTTCCTGGCGCCCGGACATCGAGGGCAAGGCCGACCTCGTCGAGGAGATCGTGCGCATCGCCGGCCTCGACCGCATCGAGCCGAAGCCCCTGCCGCGCCAGAGCCACGTCGCGACCGCCGTCCTGACGCCGCTTCAGAAGCGTACCCGCCTCGCGCGGCGGGCTCTCGCCAGCCGCGGGCTGCTGGAGGCCGTCACCTGGTCGTTCATCCCGCGGGAGGATGCGGTGCTGTTCGGCGGCGGCGCGCCCTCGCTGGCGCTCGCCAACCCCATCGCCTCCGAACTCTCGGACATGCGCCCGAGCCTGGTGCCGGGGCTGTTGCGCGCCGCGCAGCGCAACGCCGACCGGGGCTACCCGGATGCCGCCCTGTTCGAGGTCGGCCAGTGCTTCGCCTCCGACGAGCCGGAGGGCCAGAGCATCCGCGCAGCCGCCGTCCGGCGCGGCACCGGCGGCCATGCCGGCGCCGGCCGCCACTGGGACGGCGCGGCCGGGCCCGTCGACGCCTTCGAGGCCAAGGCGGACGCCATGGCGCTCCTCGCCGCCCTCGGCGTGCCGACCGGCGGCCTCCAGGTCGCGGCGGGCGGCCCCGCCTGGCTGCATCCCGGCCGCTCCGGCACGCTCCAGTTCGGGCCGAAGACCGTCGTCGGCCATTTCGGCGAGGTCCATCCCCGCGTCGCCAAGGCGCTTGGTCTCAAGGGCGTGATCGTCGCCTTCGAGATCACCCTCGACGCGCTGCCGCTGCCGAAGCATCGCCCGACCAAGGTGAAGCCGGCGCTCGCGCTCTCGGACTTCCAGCCGATCTCCCGCGACTTCGCTTTCGTGGTCTCCCGCGACGTGGCGGCGGGCGAGGTGGTGAAGGCCGCGGCCAGCGCCGAACGCAAGCTCGTGACGGGTGTCGACGTGTTCGACGTCTACGAGGGCGCGGGCGTGCCGGAGGGCTCGAAGTCGGTGGCCATCGCCGTCACGCTCCAGCCCGTCGAGAAGACGCTGACCGACGCCGAGATCGAGGCGGTCAGCGCCCGCATCGTCGCGGAGGTCTCCCGCAAGACCGGCGCGACGCTGCGGGCATGACCGTCGCGGCGCTCCGCGAGGCCCGGCACCTGCCGGAGGACGCGCTGCGGCGGGCTCAAGGACAGCCCGATGCGATCCTGGCGCCGGTGCTCGCCGCGATGGAGGCGGCCGCTTCCGGTGTCGAGCTGGACGAGGCCGAGGGCAACCTCGTGTTCTGGGGGCTGCACGCGCTCGCCGGAGCCCGCGAGACCCGCGCCTTCGCCCCGCTGCTCGCCCTGCTGCGCCAGGACGGGGACAGCCTCGACGCCCTGTTCGGCGACGCGCTGACCGAGACGCTGGCGCGGGTGCTGGCGAGCCTCCACGACGGCTCCAGCGAGGGTCTGTTCCGCCTCGCCCTCGATTCGACCCTGGACGACGGCGTGCGCAACGAGGTGCTCGGCGCCGCCGCCTTCCTCGCCCACCAGGGCCTCTTGCCGCGGGACGCGTTCCGCGACGTCCTCGCCCGCTTCGACGACAAGCGCGTCGCGGTGGAGGAGCTGGGGTGGGTCGGCTGGGAGGAGGCGATCGCGCTCCTCGGGCTCGCGGACCTCGCCCCCCGCGTCGAGGCCGCCCGCCGGGATCGCCGCCTGACCGGCGAGTTCAGCGACGCCGAGTGGTTCAAGACCACCCTGCGGCGGGCTCGGATGCGCCCGGACTCGCTTCGCGACTTCGAGGAGCGCGGCCTCGGCACCCTCGACGACCCGGTCGCAGCGCTGGCCTGGACGGCGGAGGGCGCCGGCGAGCCGGTCAGGAACCCGTGGAAGGATGTCGGCCGCAACGATCCCTGCCCCTGCGGCAGCGGCCTGAAGTTCAAGAAGTGCTGCCTCGGGAAGGCCGCGTGAGCCTCGCTCAGCGCACTGTGCCGCTCAGCGGGTTCGTCTCGTCCCAGCCATAGCCCAGCGTCTCGAAGCGCATCGAGCGGGCGTCGACCATCAGGAGGCGGCCGACGAGGGGCTCGCCGAACCCGGTGATCGCGCGCACCACCTCCATCGCCATCAGCGAGCCCATGACTCCGGCGAGCGCCCCGAGCACGCCGGCCTCGGCGCAGGGCGGCACGCTTCCCGGCGGCGGCGGGCTCGGGAAGAGGCAGCGATAGGTCGGGTTCGGGCGGCCGTCCGGGCCGGTCTCGTGGGGACGCAGCGTCGTGAGCGAGCCGTCGAAGCGGCCGAGCGCCGCCGTCACCAGCGGTCGTTTCGCATGGAAGCAGGCGTCCGAGACCGCGTAGCGGGTGGCGAAGTTGTCGGAGCCGTCCGCGACGATGTCGTAGCCGGCAATAGTTTCCTCTGCGTTCGCCTCCGTGAGGCGGAACGGGTGGGACACGACCTTCACATGTGGGTTGAGGGCGGCCACGGCCTCGGCGGCGCTTTCGACCTTGGGGCGGCCGATGTCGCCGGTGCGGTGGATGACCTGCCGCTGGAGGTTCGAGAGCGAGACGGTGTCGTCGTCGGCGATGCCGATGGTGCCGATGCCGGCGGCCGCCAGATACTGGATCAGCGGCGCTCCGAGCCCGCCGGCGCCGACCACCAGCACCCGCGCGGCCTTGAGCCGGTTCTGCCCCGGCCCGCCGACCTCCGGCAGCACGAGATGGCGGGCGTAGCGTTCGACTTCTTCGGGAGCGAGGGCCATGCCCGCGAGATAAGCCGGCGCGGGCGCGGGCGGAAGAGCGTGGCTTGCCGGAGGGCGGGGCGGGGCGCATGAGGGCGTCCGGTCAATCTACCGGATCCGGCCATGGCCTCTGAACCCTCCGCCCTCGACCTCGCCCGCGCCCTGATCCGCTGCCCCTCGGTGACGCCGCAGGAGGGCGGCGCGCTGGCGCTGATGGCGGGGGTGCTGGCCGAAGCCGGGTTCGCCGTGGAGCGGCCGGTCTTCTCCGAGCCCGGAACGCCGAGCATCGAGAACCTGGTCGCCCGCATCGGCGAGGGCCGCTGCCTTCTGCTGGCCGGCCACACCGACGTGGTGCCGCCGGGCGACGAGGGCGCCTGGCGGCACGGGCCTTTCGCGGGCACGGTCGAGGACGGGCTGCTCTACGGGCGCGGGGCCGTCGACATGAAGGGCGGGCTCGCCTGCATGATGGCCGCGACTCTCGACTTCCTCCGCGAGCGCGGGCCGGAATTCGGCGGTGCCATCGGCTTCCTCGTCACGGGGGACGAGGAGGGACCTGCGGTCAACGGCACCGTCAAGCTCCTCGAGTGGGCGCGGGCGCGAGGGGAGCGCTTCGACCACTGCCTGCTCGGCGAGCCTACGAACCCCGGCCGCCTCGGCGAGATGATCAAGATCGGCCGGCGGGGCTCGCTCAGCGGCCGCATCACCGTCCACGGTAGGCAGGGGCACGTGGCCTACCCGCACCGGGCGGAGAACCCGATTCCGGGGATGCTTCGGCTCGCTCAGGCGCTGCTCGCCGAACCGCTCGACGGCGGCACCGCGCATTTCGACGCCTCGAACCTCGAGCTCACGACGCTCGATGTCGGCAACCCGGCCACCAACGTCATCCCGGCCCTGGCGACCGCCGTGTTCAACGTGCGCTTCAACGATACCTGGACGGCGGACAGCCTCGGCGCCGAGATCCGCCGCCGGCTCGACGCGGCGGCCGGGGGCGTGCGCTTCGCGCTCGACATTCAACCTTCGAATTCGCCCGCCTTCCTGACGGAGCCCGACGCCTTCGTCGGCCTCGTCTCCGACGCGGTCGAGGCCGAGACGGGCCTGCGGCCGGAGCTTTCCACCACGGGAGGCACCTCGGACGCGCGCTTCATCAAGGACGCCTGCCCGGTGATCGAGTTCGGCCTCGTCGGGGAGACCATGCACCGCACGGACGAGTGCGTGGCGGTGGCCGACTTGGAGCGGCTGACCGCGATCTACCGGCGGGTGCTCGACGCTTACTTCCCGGCGTCGGCGTAGTCGACGCCGGTCAGCGTCAGCCCGCAGGCCGGGGCCATGGGGCCGCAGCGGCTGCGGTCCCGCGCTGCGAGGATGGCAGCCACGTCGTCGGGCGTGAGCCGATGCGAGCCCGCCAGCATCAGCGTGCCGACCATGCTGCGCACCTGATGGTGCAGGAAGGAGCGGGCGTGGGTCGTCACCACGATCTCCTCCAGGGGCCCGGCGGCCTCGCGGGCGACGTCGAGGCGCTCGAGCGTCCGCACCGGGCTCGCGGCTTGGCACTCGGCGGCGCGGAAGGCGGAGAAATCGTGCCGGCCGAGCAGGCGTTGCGCCGCGGCGTGCATCGCCTCGGCGTCGAGCGCCCAGGGCACATGCCAGACGTAAGGCCGGACGAGCGCGGCGGGGCTGCGCCGGTTGAGGATGCGGTAGCGGTAGTGCCGACGGATCGCCGAGTGGCGAGCGTCGAACTCCGGCCCGACGAGGTCCGCAGCGATCACCGCCACGGGGAGGGGGCGAAGATGCGCGTTGATCGCGTCGCGCACCGTGTCCGTGCGCCACGCCTTCGCGAGGTCGAGATGGGCGACCTGACCGGTGGCGTGGACGCCGGCATCGGTGCGGCCGGCGCAGGTGAGCCGAGCGGCCTCGCCGGAGAAGCGTTCCACGGCGGCCTCGACGGCGCCCTGCACGGTCGCATCCTCCGCCTGCCGCTGCCAGCCGCAGAAGGGCGCGCCGTCGTACTCGATGAGGAGCCGGTAGCGGGGCATCGCGCTCAGCCGCGGCTTATTCCTCCCCGCTCTGCGGGGGAGGGTGGCCTCCGAAGCGGGTCGGGAGAGGGGAGCGACGGTGCAGGAGAGGACGCGGCAGGCGTGAAGGGCAGCGCCTCTCTCGGAAGCTGGGTTCCCCTCTCCCGACCCCTGCCGACACAGAGGCCACCCACCCCGCAGAGCGGGGAGGGAGGAGGCCGTGGGTCCTCATGCCAGCCGCGCGCCGGGCTCGAGCCGCGCGCCTCGCAAGAACTCCGCGCCGCTCGCGGTGCCGCCCTTTCCGGCGCGGCGCAACTCCGTGAGATGCACGGCGCCCGTAGCGCAGGCGATCGTGCCCTCCGCGTCGAGGAGCGTGCCGGGGGAGCCACTGCCCTCGGCGGCCTCTGCGCGCAGCACCTTCACCCGCTCCGGGCCCTTGCCGAGATCGGCCTCGAAGAAGGCGCCGGGGAAGGGCGAGAGCCCGTTGATGTGCGCGGCGACCTCCTCCGCCGGGCGGTCCCAGGCGATGCGGGCCTCGTCGTTGCCGATCTTGGCGGCGTAGAGCACACCTTCGTCGGCCTGCGGCGTGAAGGCGAGGCCGTCCGTTTCGAGCCGGCGGAGCGCCTCGGCCATCAGGTCGGCGCCCAGCGGCATCAGCGCGTCGTGCAGGTCGCCCGCCGTCACGCCGGGCGTGATCGGCAGGCGGGCTTCCAGCGCGACGGGGCCGGTGTCGAGCCCGGCCTCCATGCGCATGATCCCGACGCCGCTCTCGGCGTCGCCCGCCATCACCGCCCGCTGGATCGGTGCGGCGCCGCGCCAGCGGGGCAGGAGCGAGCCGTGCAGGTTCAGGCAGCCGTGCCGCGGCGTGTCGAGGATGGCTTGAGGGAGCAGCAGCCCGTAGGCGACGACGACCGCGACGTCCGCCTCGTGCCGGCGGAAGGTCTCCGCTGCTTCGTCGCCCTTCAGCGAGGCCGGGGTCAGCACCGGCAGGCCGTGGCGCTCGGCCAGCGCCTGGACGGGGGAAGGGCGGAGCGCCATGCCCCGCCCGGCCTTGGCCGGGGCGCGGGTGTAGACAGCCGGCACCGTGTGCCCGTCGGCCAGAACGCGCGCGAGCGTCGGCACGGCGAAATCCGGCGTGCCCATGAAGACGACGCGCATGGTGCTCGACCCCGCCGGCCCGCTCAGGCCGCCTCGCCGCGCTTGGCCGCCTTGGCGAACTTCTTCACCACCCGGTCGCGCTTGAGCTTCGAGAGGTGGTCGATGAACAGCACGCCGTTGAGGTGGTCGATCTCGTGCTGGATGCAGGTGGAGAGGAGCCCGTCCGCCTCGATCTCCTGTTCGCGGCCCTCGAGGTCGCGGAAGCGCACGCGCACCCGGTCCGGCCGCTCGACCTCGCCGTAGAACTCCGGGATCGAGAGGCAGCCCTCGTCGTAGACGCGCTTCTCCTCCGAGGCCCAGACGATCTCGGGGTCGAGGAAGATGCGCGGCTCGCGGGCGTTCTCGTCCTTCGAGGTGTCGATGGTCACGACCCGCTTCGTCACGCCGATCTGGATCGCGGCGAGGCCGACGCCGGGGGCGTCGTACATGGTCTCCAACATGTCCTGGGCAAGCGTGCGGATCTCGTCGGTGACCGGGCCGACCGGCTCGGAGGGCAGGCGCAGGCGCGCGTCGGGGAGGATGACGAGGGGACGGATGGCCATGGCTTGGTCGGGGTGAAGGCGTCGGGGATGCGTTCGAATAGGGTGGGGCAGGGTGCCGGTCAAATGAGGGACCTGCGCTCTCTCTGCCCTCCCCCGCAACGGGGTAGGGCGACGGCTTCGCCGTCAGAACGCCGTGCGGCTGCGGATGGCGGCGGAGAGAGTGCCCTCGTCGAGATAGTCGAGCTCTCCGCCGACGGGGACGCCGTGGGCCAGCCGCGTGATCCGCCGGCCGAGATGGCTCATCGCCTCGGTGACGTAGTGGGCGGTGGTCTGGCCGTCGACGGTGGCGTTGAGCGCCAGGATCACCTCGGTGACGGCCGGGTCCGCCGCCCGCTCCACCAGACGGGCGATGGAGAGGTGCTCCGGCCGCACCCCGTCTAGGGCCGAGAGCACGCCGCCGAGCACGTGGTAGCGCGCCTGCACCGCGCCGGAGCGCTCCAGCGCCCAGAGGTCGGAGACGTCCTCGACCACGACGAGCAGGCTCCGGTCGCGGGCGGAGTCGCGACAGATGGTGCATGGATCGCAGGTGTCGACGTTGCCGCATTCCCGGCAGACGACGATGCGCTCGGCGGCGACCCGCATCGCCTCGCCGAGCGGCGCGAGCAGGGTGTCGCGCTTCTTGATGAGCTGCAGCGCGGCGCGTCGCGCCGAGCGCGGCCCGAGGCCGGGCATGCGGGCGAGGAGCTGGATCAGGCGCTCGATCTCGGGGCCGGCGACGGCTTGCGGCATGGGCGGGGGACTCGGGGGATGGGAGGCCGGAAACGCCTGCCATAGACCGTTGCCGGGCGGACGGGAAACGATCGCGGCGGCGAGGGACGTGTGCGCCGTGATCTTGGATATATTGTTCAGATCGTAGATTTCCAGGCGTCCGGAAGCGAGCTTTCAAGCAAGCGGCTGACAGATCCGGCGACCCGTCGCGTTGACGGACGGTCTCTCGATTGACGCCGCATCGTCATGAAGCTGCAACATCGCCCCCGAGAACGCGGAGAACCTGCGCGCGGCGGTCCTGAACGACTGCGCGGACGCGGTCTCGACGGAGCGGCGTCGTGCCGATGCGGCTTCCAACACGCGATCAGGGCCCTCGGGAGGGATCACGGTGAGCGATATCGGTGCGTACAATTCGGCCTGCGGCGCGGAGGCGATCGGCCTGCGCAACCTGAAGGCTGTCCACTGGAACCTCGAGGCGCCCGTCCTCTGCGAGGAGGCCCTGCGGCGCGGCGAGGCCCGGCTCGCCCGCGGTGGCGCCCTGGTGGCCACGACGGGCACGCATACCGGCCGCTCGCCGAAGGACAAGTTCGTGGTCCGCGACGCCGCGACCGAGAGCGAGGTCTGGTGGGAGAACAACGGCGCGATCACGCCGGACCAGTTCGAGACCCTGCTCCAGGACTTCCGCGCCCATGCCGAGGGCCGCGAGCTGTTCGCGCAGGATCTCTACGGCGGCGCCGACCCGGCGCACCGGGTGCGGGCGCGGGTGTTCACGGAGCTCGCCTGGCACTCGCTCTTCATCCGCAACCTGCTGATCCGGCCGGAGCGCGCGGAACTGGCCGGCTACGTGCCGGAGATGACGATCATCGACCTGCCGAGCTTCCAGGCAGACCCCGGCCGCCATGGCTGCCGCTCGAAGACCGTCATCGCCATGGACCTGACCCGGAAGATCGTCCTCATCGGCGGCTCGGCCTATGCCGGCGAGATGAAGAAGTCGGTCTTCACCTATCTCAACTACGCCCTGCCGAATGCCGGCGTCATGCCGATGCACTGCTCGGCCAACGCGGCGCTGGATGCGGAGGGCGCCTCGGCGATCTTCTTCGGGCTGTCCGGCACCGGCAAGACGACGCTCTCGAACGATTCCTCACGCCAGCTCATCGGCGACGACGAGCACGGCTGGGGGCCCGAGGGCATCTTCAACTTCGAGGGCGGCTGCTACGCCAAGACCATCCGCCTCTCGCGCAACGCCGAGCCGGAGATCTACGCCACCACCGAGCGCTTCGGCACGGTGATGGAGAACGTCGTCATCGATCCCGACACGCGGGTGCCGGACTTCGACGACGCCTCGCTCACCGAGAACACCCGCTGCGCCTACCCGCTCGACTTCATCGCCAATGCCAGCGCCACCGGCCGGGCGGGGCACCCGAAGAACATCGTCATGCTCACCTGCGACGCCTTCGGGGTGATGCCGCCGATCGCCAAGCTGACCGGTGCGGAGGCGATGTACCACTTCCTCTCCGGCTACACCGCCAAGGTCGCCGGCACGGAGCGCGGGCTCGCGGGCCCCGAGGCGACCTTCTCGACCTGCTTCGGCGCGCCCTTCATGCCGCGCCATCCAAGCGTCTACGGCAACCTGCTTCGCCGGCTCATCGCCGAGCACGGGGTCGATTGCTGGCTCGTCAACACGGGCTGGACGGGCGGCGGCGTCGGCACCGGACGGCGCATGCCGATCCGGGTGACGCGCCGTCTTCTCTCGGCGGCGCTCGACGGCTCGCTGGCGCAGGCGAGCTTCCGCAAGGACCCGTATTTCGGCTTCTCGGTGCCGACCGAGGTGCCCGGCGTCGAGACGCATGTGCTGCGGCCGGAGACGACCTGGGCGAGCCAGAGCCTCTTCGCGGAGACGGCGACACGCCTCGTCGGGATGTTCAAGGAGAACTTCCGCCGCTTCGAGGCCCACGTGGACGACGACGTGCGCGCCGCAGAGCCGAGCCGGGCGATCGCCGCCTGAGACGGATTTCGTGGACCACGGCCTCGGCGCTCCGATCCGTTCGGAGAGCTGAGGCGTAAACGGTCGAACCGCCCCACCCATCCCACCCGACCGTCTCCCCGGTGCGCGACTGCACCGGGAGGGCCCGAGACGCTCGATGCGAGGCAACCTCCCGTTTCGGACGATGTCTTGAAAACATCGTCCGAAACGGGAG
>NZ_BPQR01000021.1 GCF_022179345.1 Methylobacterium jeotgali
GGCATTTGTGCACTGCGGCCGGTGGCAAGCGCCCGGGGCCATGCTAGGGATCGCGCCCGGGGGTCGAGCGCCGATCCGGGACCGGGTCGGCGGCAGGCGCTCGCGCCGGCAACGGTCGCGGACGCCAGGCCAAACCGGCATCAGGACGACCAGCGAGCGAGCCGAACCATGTCGCGATCCGATCTCGTTCATCCGATCATCCTCTGCGGCGGCTCCGGGACGCGCCTCTGGCCCTCCTCGCGCGAGAGCATGCCCAAGCAGTTCACGCGCCTCGTCAGCGAGCACGCGTCGACCTTCCAGGAGACGGTGCGCCGGGTCGCGCAGGGCAGCGACGTGTTCGGGCGGCCCGCCGTCCTCACCCATGCCGAGGCCCGTTTCATCGTGGCCGAGCAGCTCGCGCAGGCCGGCGTGGAAGCGGACATCCTGCTCGAGCCCGAGCGGCGCGACTCCGCCGCCGCGGTGGCGGTCGCCGCGCTGCACGCGGCCGCGCAGGACCCGCAAGGCGTGGTGCTGATCCTGGCCGCCGACCACGTCATCGGCGATACGGGCGCCTTCGTGGATGCGGTCCGCGCGGCCGCGGTCGGCGCGCGGGCCGGCGCGATCATGACGCTCGGGATCGAGCCGACCGGCCCGGCGACCGCCTACGGCTACATCCGCCGCGGGCAGCCGCTCTCCGGCGCGCCCGGCGCCTACGCGGTCGAGCGCTTCGTGGAGAAGCCCGACCGGGCGGGCGCGGAGCGCCTCATCGCGGACGGGGCGCTCTGGAACTCCGGCTACTTCCTGTTCCGGGGCGACGTGATGCTGGCCGAGCTCGAGGCGCAGGCGCCCGCCGTGCTTGAAGCCGCCCGCGCGGCCTATGCAGGGGCCCAGCGCGACCTCGACTTCGTGCGCCTCGACGCCGGCGCCTTCGGGCAGGCGCCGAAGACCTCGATCGACTACGCCGTCATGGAGCGGACCGGTCGGGCGGGTGTGCTCCCGGTCTCCTTCCCCTGGTCGGACGTCGGCACCTGGGACGCGGTCTGGGACGTGCTGCCACGCGATTCGGACGGCAATGCGCTCCGCGGTCGGGTCGAGGTCGTGGGCACCACGGGCAGCCTGATCCACAACGAGGGCGAGCAGGTCACCGCCGTGGTCGGGCTCGAGGACGTCGTCGTCGTCACGACCTCCGATGCGGTGCTCGTCACCTCAAAGGCGGCCTCCGGCGGCGTCAAGGACCTGGTGACGGCGCTGCGGGCGAAGGCCTACCCGGAGGCCGACGCCCACCGGCGGATGTACCGCCCCTGGGGCTGGTACCAGCGCATCGACATCGGCGAGCGCTTCCAGGTCAAGCGCATCCAGGTGACGCCGGGCGGCCGGCTCTCGCTCCAGAAGCACTTCCACCGGGCCGAGCACTGGGTGGTCGTGAAGGGCACGGCGGAGGTGACGATCGACGAGCGCGTCGTGCTCGTCCACGAGAACGAGGCCGTCTACCTGCCGATCGGCGCGACCCACCGCCTCACCAACCCCGGCAAGATCCCCCTCGAGCTGATCGAGGTCCAGGTCGGCTCCTACACCGGCGAGGACGACATCATCCGCCTTGAGGACGTCTACGGCCGCTAGCGGACGTTTACCCACGAGCCCGATCCGCGCTGCGCGAGGCAGAAGGCCCGCGCGCGCACTCGAGAAGGAACGAGCCCTTGGCGCGACTGACGACGTACATCGCCGGCATCGAGAAGGGCTTCAAGGCGCGCCGCAAAGCACTGCGGCAGAAGAAGATCATCGAGGAGTCGGGCCTCTTCGACGCAAAATGGTACGCCGAGACCTACTGGAACGCCCTCGAGAAGGGCGAGGACCCCGCCCTCCACTACCTGCGCAAGGGCGCCGCCGAGGGTAAGAACCCGAGCAAGGCGTTCGACAGCCGCCTCTACCTCCTCAACAATCCGGACGTCGTGGACACGGGCGCCAACCCGCTGATCCACTACGCGACCCACGGCCGTCGGGAGGGCCGCACGGCCCTGCCGGTCCGCGCCCGGAAGGCGGCCGAGGGCAGGCCGCCGGTCTTCACCGTCCTCGTCCGCAAGACCTCGCCCGACGAGACGCGGCGCACCCTCGCGAGCCTCTCCGGGCAGGCCTGGACGCACTGGCACGCGATCCCCTTCGAGCGGTTCGAGGCAGCCCCCGCTTCGGCGGGCGCGCCATCGGCCACCGACGAGGAAGGTCCCGCGGACGGCTCGGTGCTGCCCGCGCTGGCCAGCGCCGGCGCGGCGATCGCGGCCGCGCGCGGCGACTTCCTCGTGTTCCTCGACGGCGGCGACATCCTCGAGCGCGAGGCGCTGCTCGAGCTGAGCCAAGCACGCGAGGAGCTGCCCTACGACATCTGCTACAGCGACGAGACCCTCGTCGGCCGCGATGACACCGAGACGGTCCAGCTCAAGCCCGGCTGGTCGCCGGAGCTGCTGACGACCTACAACTACTTCGGCCGCCTGACCGCGATCGACGCCGGCCTGGCCCGCCGGGCCGTCGAGGCCCTCGGAGCCGCCCCGCGCTCGGAATGGGAGCTGAACCTCTGGGCCTCGCGGCTCACGCCCCGGATCGAGCGCCTGCCCCGCATCCTGAGCCGTCGGCGCCGTGGCGACCGGACCCGTCGTGACGATGCCGCTCTCGGCCGCTCGGTGCTCGAGACCTATCTCGCGGCGGACGGCATCGCGGCCTCCGCCGAGAGCCTCCCGAACGGGCTGTTCAGGGCGGTCTGGCCGCTGCCCGCCGAGCCCAAGATCTCGATCGTCATCCCCAACAAGAACCGTTTCCGGCTGATCTCGACCTGCATCGACGGGCTGCTCGAGAAGACCGACTATCGCAACATCGAGATCATCGTCGTCGACAACGGTTCGACGGACGCGGACGTGCGCGCCTACTACGAGAGTTGCGCACGCTCCGGCGTGCGGATCGTCGCCTTCGACGAGGAGTTCAACTATTCCCGCGCCTGCAACCGGGGCGCGGAGGCGGCAACCGGCGAGTTGCTGCTCTTCCTCAACAACGACATCGAGGTCACGGACCCCGACTGGCTGACGGAGCTGGTGCGCCGCGCGCTCGTGCCCGGCGTCGGCGTCGTCGGCCCGAAGCTCCTGTACCCGGACGGCGAGATCCAGCACGCGGGCGTCGCCCTCGGCCTGTTCACGCTGGCCGCCCATATCTACCACCGCACGCCCGCGGCGGAGTGGGGCGTCTACGGGCCGGCCGATCTCCTGCGGAACTGGATGGCCGTCACCGGCGCCTGCCAGCTGATCCGGCGGGACGTGTTCGAACTGGCCGGCGGCTACGACGAGGACTTCATCCTCTCCTACAGCGACATCGAGCTCTGCGCGCGGATCTGGAAGCTCGGCTTCCGCATCGTCTACACGCCCTTCTCGGTGCTGACCCATCACGAGGGCGCCTCCCGCGGGCACACCAATCCCACCGACGACCAGATCCTGTTCGCCCGCCGCCTCCAGGCTCTGGGGATCGGGCAGGATCCCTATTTCCACCCCGGCCTCGACGCCTTCAACTTCGCGCCCCGCCTGCGGCCCGGCAGTACCAAGGCCGGGATCGCGACGCAGCTGCGGATCGACATCGAGCGCATGGCGCAGCCCTTCGTCGCCAAGGGTGCGCCGGACGCCCATGACGACGGCGCGCTCGCCGTCCTCGCCGGAGCGGACTGGAACGCGTTCTCCGGCCGGACCGACATCCGCTTCACGGAGCGCTCGGCGGCGGATGCGGCCCGCCTGATCCTCACGGTGCTCGGCATGCGCCGGGATCTGCGGCGCCGCTTTCCCCTCGCCTTGAGCGAAGGTGCGAAGGGTGAATTTGCCGACTACATGAAGCGGGACGCCCTTCGGACCCTCGGCCTCGGGCCCGATTACGCGCCCTGGATCGACGCGGCCTTCGCGGCGGGCTTCGGCGACCGGCTCCGGCAGGTGGCCTTCCACGACCGGGCCCTGCGGGAGCGCGAGCCGCTCCTGATGCTTCCCAGCGGCCGCAAGGCCCTGCTGCCGCGGCTCTACGAGGTGGTCGGCATCGACGACCTGCCGATGGCGGAGTTGCGCTGGCTCCTCGCCTCGATCGACGAGCAGCCGGTGCGCGAGCTGATGATCACCTGGGCGACGAACCCCGACTGGCAGGAGGCGGTGCCGGCGGGCGGCACGGTGTTCGGTCTCGTCGAGCTGGTACGCTGGGCGGCCGAGCGTCACGGGATCGGCCAGGACTGGCTCTTCCGCCAGACGACCCCGGCGATCATGAGTGACGCGCAGCAGGTCCGGGTCGCCTATCGCGGCACGCAGGCATGGCAGGATCTGTTCCCGCGGGCGCTCGAGGACGAGGGCGAGGCGAGAGCCCTTCTCGAGCATCTCGCGCGCAGGCTCGACGCGACCTCCTTCCTCGCCCGCGACTGGCTCGCCGCGCGGGATCTCGGCGCGCTCGCCCGCGAGGTGGTGCGTCCCGGCCTCAACGTGCTCGGCCACTTCTCCTACCCGTCGGGCCTGCGCATCTCCGTCGAGAGCCTCGCCGCAGGGCTCGCCGTCAACGGCGTGCCGACGAGCCTGCGCAACGTGCCCGTGAGCCTCGCCACCGACGTGCCCCTGGCGACGCCCGCCATCGGCTGCGAGCCCTACGACGTCACGATGATCCACGTGCAGCCCGAGCCCCTGTTCGGGGAGGCCTTCCGGCAGGGCGGCCTGCGGCCGCGGAGCCCGCGCAGCTACCGGGTCGGCTACTGGTACTGGGAGTTCGGCGAGATCCCCGAGTCCTGGGACCGGGCGGCGATGGAGTGCGACGAGCTGTGGACGGCCACGAGCTTCGTCGCCGAGGGCCTGCGCGAGCGCTACCGCCAGCCGGTCCGGGTCTTCCTGCCGGGCCTGGAGCTGCCCGCCTTCGAGGCGGTGGGACGGCGCGAGCTCGGGCTCGAGGAGGGCGTGTTCACCCTCGCCTTCGTCTTCCACATGACGAGCGTCATGGAGCGCAAGAACCCGGTCGGGCTGATCCGCGCCTTCCGCGAGGCGTTCGGGGACAGCCGCGACGCGCGGCTCGTCATCAAGACCTCGTTCGGCGAGCGCCACCCCGACCACGTCGAGGCCCTGCGGGAGGCGGCGGAGGACGCCAACGTCACCATCATCGACGAGGTCTGGACCTACGACCGCACCATGAGCCTGATCCAGGCCTCCGACGCCTACGTCTCGCTCCACCGCAGCGAGGGCCTCGGCCTGACCATGGCGGAGGCGATGCTGCTCGGACGCCCGGTGATCGGCAGCCGCTACTCCGGCAACCTCGAGTTCATGAACGACGACAATAGCCTGCTCGTCGACTGCACGATGGTGAAGCTCAACCGGGTCTACCCCCCCTACGCCATCGGCCAGAGCTGGGCGCAGCCCTCGACGGCGCACGCCGCCGAGCACATGCGCAAGCTGTTCGAGGACCGCGACTTCGCCCGCGACCTCGGCGAGCGGGGCCGGCGCTCCATCGCCGAGACCATGAGCTACGCGGCGAGCGGCCGGCGCATGGCCGAGCACCTCGCCACGATCACGGACCGCCTGCGGGGCTGAACGTCAGGCCGCGGCCCGAGCCGGCGCCCGGCCGCCGCTGCGCTTGCGAGCCGCCGGCGCGGCCTTGCGCGGTGCGACCGCTCCGCGGCGCCAGCCCTGCCAGCTCCAGGCGCCGGGCCCCATGAGCGCGTAGACGAGGAAGCCGCCGGCGAGGCCGAGATCGGCGAGGAAGAGGGCGCGCTCGGTGACGATTGCGGCACCGCCATACTGCCAGAACGGGTGCAGGACCGGCGCCATCGCGAGGGCGAAGGCGGCGAGCGCGAGGCCGCTCGCCCGCGGCATCACGCCGGCGAGCACGCAGAGCGGCCCGAACACCTGGATCATCACCGCGAGCGTCGCGACGGCGTTCGGGAAGGGGATCGCGGCCGAGGCCAGCGTCAGGGCGAAGCCCGAGACGTTGAGCGCCCGGGCGATGCCGGTGGGCAAGAGGGCCGCCGCGAGGGCGAGCCGCGCGACGAGCAGAGTGGCGTCCTGTACGCGGCCGTTCACGGGGGGGCTCCGGGGTTTCGAGACGACCCGGAGACCGTCCCGCAACGCCCTGAAGGCCGCGTTAAGGCGCCCCGCCTGTCCTGTGCATGCTCAGCCCGCCACGCCGCCCCGGTAGAGCCGGCCCCGCTCGGTCCAGGCGACGACGAGGAGCGCCAGGAGGCCGAGCCCCGCGTATCCGAGGCCGATCGGCAGGGTGCTTCCGTCGAAGGCCGCGCCGATCAGGAAGCCGCAGCCTGCCCCGAGGATCGTCGTGTAGAAGCCGAGGAAGGACGAGGCCGTGCCGGCGATGGCGCCCAGCGGCTCCAGCGCCAGGGCGTTGAAGTTCGGCATCGCGAAGCTGATCAGGAACTGGTTGAGGGCGAGCACCGCCAGGAAGGCGGCGAGCGGCGGCTTGCCCCCGTAGGCGAGCGCCAGGCCGACCTGCCCGAGGCCGACGACGACGAAGGCGGTCAGGCCGGCATGCGAGAGCGTGCGCATCCCGAGCCGGCGCACGAGGCGGGCGTTGACGAGGGTAGCGCTGCCCATCGCCCCCGCGACGATGCCGAAGGCCAGCGGGAACAGGGCACCGAGCCGGTAGAGGCCGCTATCGAAGAGCTGCTGGGCCGAGCCGACATAGCCCATGATGCAGCCGGTCAGCAGCCCGAGCGCCGTGGCGTAGCCGATCGCGGTGCGGGTGCGGAGCGTCGTGACGAGCGCGGCCTTCGTCGCGCGGAACGACAGCGGCCGGCGATACTCAGGGTGCAAAGTCTCGGGCATCCGCGCCGTGAACCAGACGGAGAGGACGCCGGCCAGCGCCAGCATCGAGACGAAGACGTAGGTCCAGGAGCCGAGCGCCAGCATCGCGCCGCCGACCGCCGGGGCGACCATCGGCACGATCAGGAACACCATCATGATGAGCGACATCACGCTCGCCATCTCGCGCCCGGCGAAGCGGTCGCGCACGATCGCGGTGGAGAGCACGCGTCCGCCCGCCGCGCCGAGGCCCTGGATGACGCGGGCCGCGAGCAGCCCCTCGAAAGTGGGCGCCAGCATCGCCAGCCCGCAGCCGACCGCGTAGAGGGCGAGGCTCGCCAGGAACACCGGGCGGCGGCCGAGCGCGTCCGAGACCGGCCCGTAGACGATCTGCGCCAGCCCGAAGCCGATCATGTAGACGTAGACGAGGAGCTGGGCGCTATTCGGGTCCGCGAGGCCGAAGCGCGCCTCGATGGCCGGGAAGGCAGGCAGCAGGTTGTCGATCGACATCGCGGTCACCGCCATCATCAGCGCGACGATGGCGACGAACTCGGCGAAGCCCGGCCCCCACCAGGGCGCCGAGGAGCCGGTCTGCTCGCTTCGTCCGGAAACGGCGGTGGAATCTGAAGCCACGGTGCTGCCTTGCGCGGAGACGGCTCCTCCGCCGCCGCAGGACAACGCGGGAGCGATCGAGCCGCGGGCGCCTTCGCGCGGCTCCGTGGCGGCCTCGTGGCCGGACCGGGCCCGCCGCGCGCCTCCGCCATGCGGCAGCCGCAATGGCCGGCGACCGATGGTGCGGCTCAGCTTGCGGCGCCGGGAGAGGGGTTTGGTGGTCGATGCGCTCTTGGGGCTCTCCCGTCTCGTCCTCGCGCCGCTGCTGCTCCTGGCGGGCGTGATGGCGGCGCGGGCGCAGGAACCGTCCCGCGCCGAGCGCGACTATGCCGCGAGAGCGGCAGCCCTGATCGCCCCCTATGTCGAGGCGGGGCTGTTCTCCGGCACGATCCTCGTCGCCCAGAACGGCAAGCCGCTGTTCCGGCGCGCCTTCGGGCCGGCGAACCGCGAGTGGGGGATCGCCAACACCCTCGACACGCATTTCCGCATCGGCTCGCTGACGAAGGGCTTCACCGCCGCCGCGATCCTGAAGCTCGCCGAGGCCGGCAGGCTCGATCTCGCCGATCCGGTCGGCCGCCACGTCCCCGGCCTGCCGGCGGCCTGGGAGAAGGTGAGCCTGCGCGATCTCCTGCGGCACAGCTCGGGGATCATCAACTTCACGGCGCTCGCCAATTACATCCCGGAGATCGCGCGAACGGAGCACGGCCCCCGCGAGCTCGTGGCGCTGACCGAGAGCGAACCGCTGCTGTTCGAGCCGGGCGCCCGGTTCGAGTACAGCAACACCAACTACATCCTCCTCGGCATGGTCATCGAGGCCGCCTCCGGCCGGCCCTACGCGGAGTACCTGCGCGAGGCGATCCTGGCGCCGCTCGGCCTCAAGGAGACCGGCTACGACGACGCCACCGCCCTCCTGCCGCGCCGCGCCTCCGGCTATCGGCGGGGACAGGCGCAGTGGCGCAACGCGACGCCGATGGCGTCCAGCGCGACCTGGGCGGCCGGCGGCCTCTACGCCACCGCCGACGACCTCCTCACGTGGACGGAGGCGCTGGTCGGCGGCCGCCTTCTTTCGGCGGCCTCCCTGGAGCAGACCTTCGCCGACGAGGGCCGCGGCTACGGTCTCGGCTGGTATGTCGGCCGCGCCCACGACCGCCGGCTCTGGTCGCATGGGGGTTCGGTCTTCGGCTTCATCTCGAGCCTCGACCACTACCCGGACGAGCGCCTGACCGTGGTGATCCTCGCCAACACCGAGACGGCGCCGGTGCAGAAGATCTCCCGCGAGCTCGCGGCGCTGCGCTTCGGTATCTTCGATCCGCCCCAGGCCATCGTGCTGGAGGACGTGATCCTCGACCGCTACGTCGGCAGCTACCGGCTCGGGCCGCGCTTCTTCCTGACGATCGCGCGGGAGGGCGACCACCTCACCGCCCAGGGTACGGGACAGGCCGCCTTCGCGCTCCTGCCGGAGAGCGACCGCACCTTCTTCTCCAAGGTGGTCGACGCCCGTCTCACCTTCGAGACGGAGCCCGACGGGCGGCCGACCGGCGTGATCCTGCGCCAGGGCGGCCTCGACCGGCTCGGGCCCCGCATCGACCCGGAGGAGGCCAAGCGCGCGCTGGCCGCGCCGAAGCCCGAGCACCGCGAGGTCGCGATCGAGCCGGAGCGCCTGCGCGCCCATGCCGGCCGGTACATGCTGGCGCCGGGCTTCGCCATCAGCGTGACCTTCGCGGACGGGCGCCTCTACGCCCAGGCGACGGGGCAGGCGCGCAACCCGCTCTACGCCGAGGGCCCGCGGACGTTCTTCCTCAAGGCCGTCGACGCGCAGATCACCTTCACCGCGGACGCCGCCGGCCGCACTACCGGGCTCGTCCTCCACCAGAACGGCCTCGACACCGCCGCGAGGCGCATCGAGCCGGCCGAGACCGCCAGGGCGGCACCGCGCAAGCGCTGAGCCGGCGCGCCGAAAAGGCCAAGCTTTACCGAGACTTGGCGCCCGCGCGGGAAATTTGGCCTAAAGTCCACCTTGATTCGGCACAGCGTTCGCCGTTGCCTGCGCCCGCATCGGCGGCACGGCGAGCCCCAGAACAAGCCGAAGCGAGGAGACATCCATGAACAAGCCCGAATTTCTGGCGGAAGGCCGCACGAAATCGCCCTTCTCCGCGCGTTACGACAACTTCATCGGCGGCCAGTGGGTGGCGCCGGTGAACGGCCGCTACTTCGAGAATACGTCGCCGATCACCGGCAAGGTCGTGTGCGAGGTCGCCCGCTCCGACGCGCAGGACGTCGAGAAGGCCCTCGACGCGGCCCACGCCGCCCGCGAGTCCTGGGCCCGCACCGCGCCGGCCGAGCGCGCGCGCATCCTCAACAGGCTCGCCGACCGGATGGAGGAGAACCTCGACCTCATCGCGCTGGCCGAGACCTGGGACAACGGCAAGCCGATCCGCGAGACCACCCACGCCGACATCCCGCTCGCCATCGACCATTGGCGCTACTTCGCCGGCTGCCTGCGGGCGCAGGAGGGCTCGATCTCCGAGATCGACCACGACACGGTGGCCTACCACTTCCACGAGCCGCTCGGCGTCGTCGGCCAGATCATCCCGTGGAACTTCCCGATCCTGATGGCGGTCTGGAAGCTCGCCCCGGCGCTCGCCGCAGGCAACTGCGTGGTCCTCAAGCCCGCCGAGCAAACACCGGCCTCGATCCTCGTGGTGATGGAGCTGATCGCCGACCTGCTGCCGCCGGGCGTCATCAACGTCGTCAACGGCTTCGGCCTCGAGGCCGGCAAGCCGCTCGCCTCCTCGAACCGCATCGCCAAGATCGCCTTCACCGGTGAGACGACCACCGGCCGCCTCATCATGCAGTACGCCTCGCAGAACCTGATCCCGGTGACGCTGGAGCTCGGCGGCAAGTCGCCGAACATCTTCTTCGCGGACGTGGCTAACGAGGACGACGACTTCTTCGACAAGGCGCTCGAAGGCTTCACGATGTTCGCCCTCAACCAGGGCGAGGTCTGCACCTGCCCGAGCCGGGCGCTCGTGCACGAGTCGATCTACGACCGCTTCATCGAGCGCGCCGTGAAGCGCGTCGAGGCGATCACGCAGGGCTCGCCCCTCGACCCGGCGACGATGATCGGCGCGCAGGCCTCCTCGGAGCAGCTCGAGAAGATCCTCAGCTACGTCGACATCGGCAAGCAGGAGGGGGCCCAGTGCCTCACCGGCGGCGAGCGCAACGTCAAGGAGGGCGAGTTCGCGGAGGGCTTCTACATGAAGCCGACCGTGTTCAAGGGCCACAACAAGATGCGCATCTTCCAAGAGGAGATCTTCGGGCCGGTCCTGTCGGTCACGACCTTCAAGGACGACGCCGAGGCGCTCTCCATCGCCAACGACACGCTCTACGGCCTCGGCGCCGGCGTCTGGACCCGCGACGGGACCCGCGCCTACCGCTTCGGCCGGGAGATCCAGGCCGGCCGCGTCTGGACGAACTGCTACCACGCCTACCCGGCCCACGCGGCCTTCGGCGGCTACAAGCAGTCCGGCATCGGCCGCGAGACCCACAAGATGATGCTCGACCACTACCAGCAGACGAAGAACATGCTCGTCAGCTACTCGGCGAAGAAGCTCGGCTTCTTCTGAGAGCGTCGAGGCTCGCCCCGGCGGCGGGCCTTCCCCAACAGGCCGCGGCAAGACGGCCGCGCCGCGCGACCCGCCCCTGTCTCAACGCAACGGGCGCGCGGCAGGCGAAAGCCCCCGGATCCTTCGATCCGGGGGCTTTTCGCCGGCGGTCGGCCCCGTTCAGGCGGCGAGCTGCTTGGCGGCGGGCAGCGACAGCTCGATGTCGACGCCGAGCGTCGAGACCCCTTCGCCGCGCTCCAGGGTGATGCGGACCTTGTCGCGCTCCACCGGCACGTGCCGGGCGATCACCGCCAGGATCTCCTCGCGGAGCGTCACGACGAGGTCGGGGCGGCCGGTCTCGGCGCGCTCGTGCGCCAGGATGAGCTGCAGACGGTCGCGGGCGACCGTGCCGGAGGTCCGGCGCTGGAACAATCCGAGAAGACTCATGCCGCCCTCCGCAGGAACAGCTTGTCCAGGAAGGACCGGCGCTCGCTCGGCACGCTCATGGCGATGGTCTCGCCCTTCAGGCGGCGCGCCGCGTCGGAGTAGGCGCGGGCCGGGGCGCAGAGCGGGTTGTTGAGCGTCACCGGGCAGCCGACGTTCGAGGCGCGTAAGACCTCCTGGCTCTCCGGGATGATGGCGAGCAGCGGGATCGAGAGGATCTCGAGCACGTCCTCGGTCTTGAGCATGTCGCCGCGGTCGGCCCGGTTGGGGTCGTAGCGGGTGAGGATCAGGTGCTTCTCCATGCTCTCGCCCTTCTCGGCGCGGAGCGTCTTGGCGTCGAGGAGGCCGATGATCCGGTCCGAGTCGCGCACCGACGAGACCTCGGGGTTGGTGACGACCACCGCGACGTCGGCGTGGCGCATGGCGAGCGTCGCGCCGCGCTCGATGCCGGCCGGGCTGTCGCAGATCACCCAGTCGAACTTCTCCCGCAGCTCCTCCATCACGCGGGCGACACCGGCGTCGGTGAGCGCGTCCTTGTCCCGGGTCTGGGATGCGGGCAGCAGGTGGAGCGTGTCGAGGCGCTTGTCGCGGATCAGCGCCTGCGGGAGCTTGGCGTCGCCGTTGACGACGTTGATGAGGTCGTAGACGACCCGCCGCTCGGCGCCCATCACGAGGTCGAGGTTGCGCAGGCCGACGTCGAAATCGACGACGACGACGCTCTGGCCGCCCTGCGCGAGGGCGGCGCCGAGGGCTGCGGTCGTCGTCGTCTTGCCGACGCCGCCCTTTCCGGAAGTGACAACGAGAACCTTGGACACGCGCGTCTCTCCTTAATCGAGGCCGGCGATGCGCAGGGCGCCGCCGTCGAGCCAGATCTGCGCGGGCTTGCCTCGCAGGGTCGGGTTGAGGTCCTCGGCCGTGCGGACGAGGCGGTCGATGCCGAGGAGCTCGGGCTCGAACTTCCGGCAGTAGATTCGGGCGCGCGGGTTGCGCGCGGCGCCGGCGATAGCCCGGCCGCGCAGGGCGCCGTAGACGTGGATCGAGCCGCCCGCGAGGACCTCGGCGCCCGACGAGACCGAGCCCATCACGGTGACGTCGCCCTCGTGGTGGACGACGGAGCGGCCGGAGCGGATCGAGCCCTCGATGGTCAGGCTCTTCGGCGAGGGTTTTTCGGGCACCGGCACCACGTCGAGATTCGGGACGGGACGGCCGGCGAGGAGGAAGGGCGGCAGGCTCTCGGCGGCGAGACCGGGCTCTGCGCCCTCGATGCCCAGCACGCGGATACCGCGGCCTGCGAGGTCGGCCATGAGGGCGGCGAGCGCCTCGCCATCAGGCTTGCATTCGGCCACGTCGAGGATGAGGGCGCGCCCGTCGAGCAGCGTCGGCGAGCGGGCAAGCGCCGCGTCGAGCCCCGCGAGCCACTCGGGCAGCGGCCCCCGCGGCGCCAGCGCCAGCGCCTTGAAGGCGCGGCCGCGGAAGGCGAGCGGGGCGGTGTCGGTTAAGGGCTTGGTGACGGCCATGAACGATTCCTTACCCGGCCATTCAGGGCTCAGATCGTTACCGGACCGTTAACGGAGGCCGCCGATCGCAAGGCGGCGGAAACCATATTTTCGCGGCCCGCCCTCAGCCGTCGAGGGGAGCGATCCGCAGCGCGTCGTCGACGAGCCGGACCTGCACGGCCTGGCCCCGCCGGGTGCCGTCGAGATCGTCGGCGGTGCGGTAGAGGCCGTCGATGGCGACGAGCTCCGGCTCGAAGCGGCGGCAGAAGATGCGCGCGAGCGGATCGCCCGCCGCCCCCGCCACCGCCCGCCCGCGCAGCGCCCCGTAGACGTGGACCGAGCCGCCGGCCACCACCTCCGCCCCCGAGGCGACGGAGCCCAGCACCGTGACGTCGCCGTCGAGATGCACCACCGCCTGGCCGGAGCGCACCGGCTGGTCGAGGACCAGCGACCGGGCCGGCGCGGCGGCGCGCGGCGGCTCCGGCGTGGTTTCGGCGGTCTCGATCTCGGCGCCCGGACGGCCGCCGCTGAGCGCCGGCGGCAGGCCGGCGCCGAAACCCTCCGCGCCCTCCCCTTCGAGGGCCACCACGGTGATGCCGCGCCCGTGGAGTTCCGCGACCAGCGCCTCGGCGCCGGCCCGGTCCGGCCGTAGCGCCGAGAGGTCGAGCAGAACCGGCCGCCCGGCGAAGAAGGCCGGCGCCCGCCGCGACAGCCCGTCGAGGTCGGCGAGCCAATCCTCGAGGGGCGGCGTCGGCGCCAGCACGGTCGCCATGAAGGAGCGGCCGCGGACGCGGATCGGCGGGCGGGGCTGGGTCACGGACGCGGCGGCTCTCTCGTTCGGGAGCGGCCTGCTTTGAGCCTCCGGCGGCGCCTCCGCAAGGCCCGCCGCGCGCCGGCGATCGCATCTCCGCACGTTCGGCAGGGCGCTTGAAATCCCTGCTAAGTCCCTGCGCGAACTCTGGAATGATTCCGAAAGATAGCGGTTGCCGCGCCCCGCGCGCGCTTGTTAATCGGGCTCCCGCTCCACCCGCTTCCGGAGAGCTTCCCGTGAGTTCAGCCCAGGCGGCGCGCCGCTCGACTCCCTATCGTCTGGCCGTCGCCGCGCGCGTGCTGCTGGCGGCGCTGGGCGGCTACGGCGTGGCGGCGCTCGCCACCGCGCTGTTCTCGCTGATCCTGCCGATGGCCCGCTCCGAGGCCGTGGCGACGGCCACCCTCCTCAGCTTCGCGGTGATGGCCTTCCTGGTCTGCGCGGTGTTCGCCGCCCGGTCCCTGTGGCGCTCGGCCCTATGGATTGCCGTGCCGGCCCTCGTCCTCGGCGGCGGGCTGATGCTCGCCCTCGGCGCCCGGGCCTGAGGCCGGCCATGCGGCAGGGCCTTCGCCAATCGATGGCCTGGCTTCACGCCTGGTCCGGCCTCGTGGTCGGATGGGTGCTGTTCGCGGTCTTCGTGACCGGCACGGCGAGCTACTACAAGGACGACATCTCCGCCTGGATGCGCCCGGAGCTGCGCCTCGGCGTCGAGCACGAGCCCGGCCAGGTCGCCGAGCGCGCCGCCGCCTTCCTGGCGCGTGAGGCACCCGACGCCGGCGGCTGGTTCATCGAGCTGCCGAAGGCGGAGGACCCGGTCGCCACCGCCCACTGGTGGAAGACCCTCGAAGGCCCCTTCCACAAGGCGCGCCTCGACCCCGAGACCGGCGCCCGCAGCGCCGCGCGCGACACGCGGGGCGGCGACTTCCTCTACCGCTTCCACTTCGAGCTCAGCATGCCGCCCCTCACGGGGCGCTGGGTGGTGGGCACCTGCGCCCTGGTGCTGCTCGTGGCGCTGATCTCCGGGATCGTCACGCATCGGCGCATCTTCGCCGACCTCTTCACGTTCCGCCGGAGCAAGGCCAGGCAGCGGAGCTGGCTTGACGCGCACAACGTCGCCGGGGTGCTGGCGCTGCCCTTCCACCTGATGATCACCTACACCGGCCTCGTGACGCTCGCGCCGATGTACATGCCCTGGGGCGCCTCGACCGCGTACAAGGGCGAGGAGCTGCGCTTCTTCACCGAATCCGGGATGATGCCGGAGACGCGGATGCCCGCCGGCCGGTCCGGCACGCTCGCTCCCCTCGGCCCGATGGTGCGCGAGGCGATCGCGCGAGCGCCGGCGACACCCATCGAGGGCATCGGCGTGCAGAACCCGGCCGACGCCCACGCGGCTGTGATCGCCTATTTCGAGGAGCCGCACGGGCTCGCGCATCTCCACCCGCAGGTCGCCTTCGAGGGCACGACGGGCGCCTATACCGGGAAGCCCAGCGACCCGGGCCCGGTCGCTTACGCCTCGACCGCCTTCATCGGCCTCCACGAGGCGCATTTCGCGGGGCCCGTCCTGCGTGTGCTGTTCTTCCTCTGCGGCATCCTCGGCGCCGCGACGGTGGCGACGGGGCTCGTTCTCTGGACGGTGGCCCGCGTACCCAAGCCCGGCGAGCGGACGGGCTTCGGCCTGCGCCTCGTGCAGATCCTCAACGTCGGCACCGTCGCGGGGCTCCCCGCCGGTATCGCCGCCTACTTTCTGGCGAACCGCCTGCTGCCTCTCGACCTCGCCGGCAGGGCCGGCGTCGAGATCGGCGCCTTCTTCGGGCTCTGGGCCCTGGTGGCGGTCGCCGCCTGCCTGCGGCCGCACCGCGCCGCCTGGCGGGAGGGGCTTGCGCTCGCCGCCCTGCTCTTCCTGGCGGTGCCGCTCGTGGATGCCGCCACCGTCGGGAGCCCCTTCGGCGACGGTATGCGCTTCCTCGCCTTCGACACGGTGATGATCGCGATCGGCGGAGGCCTCGCCTTCGCCGCCCACAAGGCCGGCAGCGTCGCCCGCCGCGGACAGGCCGCCACGGCGCGGCAGGACCTCGCCCGGGAAGGATTCGGCCGCGCATGACGCCCCTCGTCGTCGCCCTCAACCTGTCCCTGTGCTTCTGCGGCCTCGCGCTGATGGCGCTGAGCCTCGACCGTCACCACCGCGACGTGTTCGGCGCGCGGGTGCCGGCGGGCCGCGCCCTGCCGCTGCGTCTCGGCGGCTGGATCGCGATTCTCGGCTCGCTGGCCGCCGCGATGCTGGTCGAGGGCGCGAATTTCGGGCCGATCCAGTGGATCGGCGCGCTCACCGGCGCCGGGCTCGCGGTAGTGCTGATCCTGTCCTACCGTCCCGCCTGGCTGCGCTTCGCGGTCTTCGCCTCCCTGCCGATGGCGGCGCTCTCCCTGCTACTTTCGCTCCAGTCCTGACCGCGGGTCGCTCTCGTCGCGCTTCTTGCCACGGCGGCCCTCAGGTTCTATTGCGATGCAACCGCCCGAACACCGCTTCTCAGGCGACGGCACGCTGCCGCCGGCCGCGCGCTCGCGGGCACCCCGCTTCGGACATCGAAGATGAAGCTGCGCAACATCGCCATCATCGCCCACGTCGACCACGGCAAGACCACGCTCGTCGACAAGCTGCTCCAGCAATCCGGCACCTTCCGCGAGAATCAGCGGGTCGAGGAGCGGGCGATGGACTCGAACGACCTCGAGAAGGAGCGCGGCATCACCATCCTGGCCAAGGCGACCTCGGTCGTCTGGCAGGACACCCGCGTCAACATCGTCGACACCCCCGGCCACGCCGATTTCGGCGGCGAGGTCGAGCGCATCCTCTCGATGGTCGACGGCGTCATCGTGCTGGTCGACGCCGCCGAGGGCCCGATGCCGCAGACCAAGTTCGTGGTCGGCAAGGCGCTCAAGATCGGCCTTCGCCCGATCGTGGCCATCAACAAGGTCGACCGGCCGGACGCGCGCATCAACGAGGTCGTCAACGAGGTCTTCGACCTGTTCGCGGCGCTGGACGCCACCGACGAGCAGCTTGACTTCCCGATCCTCTACGGCTCCGGCCGCGCCGGCTGGATGGCGACCGCGCCGGACGGCGACCAGTCGGAGGGCCTCGCCCCGCTCTTCAACCTCGTTCTGGAGCACGTGCCCCAGGCCCGCGTCGAGGAGGGTCCGTTCCGGATGCTCGGGACGTTGCTCGAGGCGAACCCCTTCCTCGGCCGCATCATCACCGGGCGCATCGCCTCGGGCACGGTGAAGCCGAACCAGTCGATCAAGGTGCTCTCCCGCGACGGCAAGACGGTCGAGACCGGCCGCGTCTCGAAGATCCTCGCCTTCCGGGGCCTGGAGCGTGCGCCGATCGACGTCGGCGAGGCGGGCGACATCGTCTCCATCGCCGGCCTCGTGAAGGGCACGGTCGCCGACACCTTCTGCGACCCGCAGGTCGAGGAGCCGATCCAGGCCCAGCCGATCGATCCGCCGACCGTCACCATGTCGTTCATCGTCAACGATTCGCCGCTCGCCGGCACCGAGGGCGACAAGGTCACGAGCCGCATGATCCGAGACCGCCTGTTCAAGGAGGCCGAGGGCAACGTCACGCTCAAGATCGAGGAAGCGGCCGACAAGGACTCTTTCTACGTCTCCGGTCGCGGCGAGCTGCAGCTCTCGATCCTGATCGAGACCATGCGCCGCGAGGGCTTCGAGATCGCCGTCTCGCGCCCCCGCGTCGTCTACGAGAAGGACGAGGCGGGCGGCATCCTGGAGCCCGTCGAGGAGGTCGTCATCGACGTGGACGAGGAGCACTCCGGCGTCGTCGTTCAGAAGATGAGCGAGCGCAAGGCCGAGATGCTGGAGATGAAGCCCTCGGGTGGCGACCGCCTGCGCCTCGTCTTCCACGCCCCCACCCGCGGCCTGATCGGCTACCAGGGCGAGCTGCTCACCGACACCCGCGGCACCGCGATCATGAACCGGCTGTTCAAGGCCTACGAGCCCTACAAGGGCGAGATGCCGGGCCGGCGCAACGGCGTGCTGATCTCGAACGACAAGGGCGAGGCCGTGGCCTACGCCATGTGGAACCTCGAGGATCGCGGCCCGATGATGATCGAGCCCGGCTGGAAGGTCTACCAGGGCATGATCGTCGGCGAGCACAACCGCGAGAACGACCTCGAAGTGAACGTGCTCAAGGGCAAGAAGCTCACCAACATCCGCACGACCTCGAAGGACGAGGCCGTCCGCCTGACCCCGCCGATCCGCATGACGCTGGAGCGCTCCCTCGCCTGGATCCAGGACGACGAGCTCGTCGAGGTCACGCCGAAGTCGATCCGCCTGCGCAAGGCCGTGCTCGACCCTAACGACCGCAAGCGCGCCGAGCGCTCGAAGGAAGCGCTGTCCGCCTGAGACTTCAAAGGTCCCGCCGGCCCCTCCGAGAGGCCGGCGGGACGGATTCTAGCCGCTGCCGGGATCGGTCTCGCCGTCCGAAGGCTTGCCCCTCGGACCGAGGCCGGGCTTGCCGCCCGTCTTCTCGCTCGGGTCCTTCACGGCGTCGGGCGCCGTGTTGGCGGGCTTGTCCGCCTTCGGCTTGTCCCGGTCGGGCCTGTCCTCGCTCATCGCTCGGCCTCCGCCTTCCGCTCGGGCTTCGACAATCCGCCAGCGACCGGCCGGTCCGCTTCGGGGCCGCGCGAGGCCTTCTGATCCGAATGCCCGCCGGAGGAGCCGCCCGGCGTCGGCGGGCTGCGGCCCGGCTCGCCGTGCTGCGACCAGAGGTCCTTGCGCTCCGGATCGTCTCCGCCCGTGGGAGCGCGCTCCGTCAGCCTCGCCTGCTCGGGCGTCTGACGGCCGCCGCCGGCCGGTGCGCGGCCAGGGCTGCCGACCTCGTTGTCAGGCCGGGTGACGGTCTCTGTCGGGGTGGTGGCGTCGCCCGGCATCAGCGCTTGCCGTCGTCCTGGCCGAGGGCCGCCGTGGCGCGCTCGATCGCCTCGCCGGACGCGTCCTTCCCGATCTCGGAAGCGCCGGTCTCGCCGCGCAGGCGGGCGAGGTTCTCCGGCGGCGTCTCGGCCTCGGTCGCGTCGGTGGCGTCCTGCCCCGGCTTGCCCGAAGCGATGCGGGCGGTCTCGGCCTCGCCGTCGGGGCGGGAGAGCAGATCGGCCTGCGTCCGGCTAGGAACGCCGATATCGAGGGGCGAATCCTGCCCGAGGTCCTGGCCGTTGCGGTCGGCGGTGGCGTCGAAGTCCCGCAGGGAGGGGCGTTGCGTGTCCTGGCTCGTCATGCGTGATCCTTTCCGATTGAAAGGACAACGGACGGGGCGCAGGCAGGTTGCCGGACCGCCCGAGAGCGGCCCGGCGGAGCCGTCTCAGATGCCCTCGAACAGCGCCGAGGAGATGTAGCGCTCGGCAAACGAGCAGGCGACGGTGACGATGCGCTTGCCCTTGAACTCCGGCCGGCTCGCCAGCTCCAGCGCCGCGGCGACGTTGCCGCCCGTCGAGATGCCGCCGGGGATGCCCTCCAGGCGGCCAAGCAGCCGGGCGGTCTCGAACGCCGTCTGGTTCGAGACGGTGATGACGTCGTCGATCACCGAGCGGTCGAGGACCGGCGGCACGAAGCCGGCGCCGATGCCCTGGATCTTGTGCGGGCCGGGCTGGCCGCCCGACAACACCGGAGAATCCTCAGGCTCCACGGCGAAGACCTTGAGGTTCGGGAGGCGCGGCTTCAGCACCTGGCCGACGCCCGTCACAGTGCCGCCGGTGCCGACGCCGGCCACGAAGGCGTCGAGCTGGCCCTGCGTGTCGTTCCAGATCTCCTCCGCGGTGGTCTTGCGGTGGATCTCGGGGTTGGCCGGGTTCTCGAACTGCTGCGGGATGACCGCGCCGGGGATCTCCTTGAGCAGCTCCTCCGCCTTGGCGATGGCGCCCTTCATGCCCTGCGGGCCGGGGGTCAGCTCCAGCTCGGCGCCGAGGAAGGCGAGCATCTTGCGCCGCTCGATCGACATGGTCTCCGGCATCACCAGGATCAGCCGGTAGCCGCGAGAGGCGGCGACGAAGGCCAGCGCGATGCCGGTGTTGCCCGAGGTCGGCTCGATCAGCGTGCCGCCGGGCTTCAGCCGGCCCGAGGCCTCCAGCGCGTCGATCATGTTGACGCCGATACGGTCCTTGACGCTGGCGATGGGGTTGAAGAACTCGAGCTTGAGCAGGATCTCGGCATCGATCCCGCGCTCCTTCGGCAGCCGGTTCAGGCGCACGAGGGGGGTGTTGCCGATGGTCTCGGTGATGGCGCCGTAGATGCGGCCGTGGCCGGGCGCGGTCGATCCCCGGAAATTGGCTGCGGTGTCGGCCATCGAACGCTCCTGAAGAATGCACGGTGCGGCCACGGTTCGCGGCCGATCGGCGGAGCCCTAGCCTGTTTCCGATCTCGCGTCGAGATTTGCGAAATATACCATTTTCAGGACGTGGAATTGAGGATCAGAGCCTTGCGCCGGCCTCCCGCCAGGCAACGAGGAAGCGCTCGGCCATGGCCTCGACGCCGAACTCGCGCTCGATCCGCGCCCGCGCCGCGAGCCCCTGCTCCCGAAGCGGCCCGGCAGCGACATCGGCGAGCGCCGCCGCGAGAGCCGCAGGGTCGGAGCGGGGCACGAGGCGCCCGTGCGGTCCGAGGATCAGCCGCGCGTCGCCGACCTCGGTGGCGACCGGCACGAGGCCGGCGGCCATACCCTCGGCCAGCGCGTTCGAGAATCCTTCGCCGAAGGCGGAGGAGGACACGGCAATTTCGCAGGCCGCCGCGACCCGCTCCGGATCGTCCCGCCGCCCGAGGGCGAGCGCGTTCGGCGGCAGGGCCAGGGTCTCCGTGCCGGCCCCCATCAGCAGCACCGTTACCTCCGGCACGCGGGCAGCGGCGGCGAGCAGGGTCGCGTGATCCTTCATCGGATCGAGCCGGGCGGCGTGAAGGGCGACGACGCGGGTCTCGTCGAGCCCGAGGCCGGCGCGGATTTCGGCGCGGGCCGCCGGGTCGGGCCTGAAGCGCACCGTGTCGATGCCGTTGGGGATGACGGCGGTGCGCCGGGGCCGGTAGCCCTGGGCGCGGTGGAAATCGACGCCGGCGCCGCTGTTCGAGACGACGAGGCCCGGCCACCGCGACAGCCGGGCGCAGACCGCGAGCAGGCGGCCGTAGCGGGCGTGGTCGATGTCGGAGTTGCGCAGGCCCCAGGCGAGCAGCGTCTCCCGCGGCGCCCCGGCGAGGCGGTGACCGAGCGCCGCGAACAGGTCGCCATGGTAGAGCCAGCCCTGGAGCACCGCCGGGCTCTCGCGGCGGATCAGCCGGGCGAGCGACAGGAGCGCGCCCGGCGCCCCGAGGAGGCCGCGCGGGGCGATCACCCGCACGTCGACGCCGAGCGCCCGCAGCGCCGGCTCGTTCGGACCGTCGGGGGTGAGGCTGACGACGCGCTGGGGAATGCCGCGGGCGAGGAGCGCCCGGCACAGGGCGATCAGCATGGTCTCGGCCCCGCCGGTGCGCAGGCCCGAGATGACGTGCAGCACGCCTCCGGTCATCGGCGGGCGATGCCTTGGGCCGCGTCCGGGGGAGAGATCAAACCCCGGCGAGGCGGGCGGCGACGAGGATCAGCGTCGCCAGCAGCGGCGCGGCTACGGCGATCCAGGGGGCGGCCGGATGGAGGCTGCGCGGCAGGTAGGCGGCCTCGACGGCCGCCTCGGCCCGCGGGGAGAACTTCCGATCCGTCCCGATCCCCGCCCGCATCCGACACGCTCCCGTACTCAGGAGCGAAGGAGGCGCCCGGGCGGGTCAAGGGAGCGTGAATCGGGGCGAGCCCTCGGCCGACGTGGTCAACGCCCGGTTAAAGGGCGCGGTCGAAGCGCAACTCGCCGTTCGGACTCTTGATGACGAGCTGCGAGCCGACGAGATCCCACTGCGCGGCGGTGCGCAGCGCGACGAAGAATGCCTGCTCGGCCGCCTGGAGGCTCTTGTCGCAGGACTTCTTGGAGAGCGCGAGCGGGCCCACCGCGAGGTGCTGCTCGCGCAGCGGGAAGGCGGTGGCCGCGAACGTGTTGCAGCCACCGTAGCCGCGGGCTCGGTACTGCTTGTCGATGATGAAGCTCGGACGGTCGACGCCGCCGAAGGACTTGCCGTTGATGCTCACCGCCGTCCAGGTGGCGTCGAGCGGGAACTGCTTCTCGGTCGGCTTGGTCGGCGGGACGTATTGCGGCTTCTTCTCCTCCTCGGGCCGGCGATGCTTGGCTCCGAAGCCGGAGACGCCGCCGCCTCCCATGCCCTGCGCCTGAGCGGTGCCGGTCTCCAGCCCCGCCGCCAGGGCGAACCCGCCGGCCAGAGCGGTCAGCAGCACTCTCCTCATCATCCGATCCCCCGTGTATCCGGCGCCCGGTCCCCGCCGCTTGTCCCGGCGGCCCGCGCGTCCCCTGCGCTCCGGCATCGGACCGGAGCCTTCGGCCCCGCGGATCGGATAAGATTTCAGCACAATTGTGGTCGCGCGGGCGTGATAAGGCGAAATACGTCGGCATCCACAGGCGCGGAGACGTGAACGAAGCCCGGTCGCCGCCGTTGAGAACCGTGCAGCAGAACAGGAGGAGCGTGTGGTCGGATCGGACGAGAGCGGCGCGGGCCAGGCGAATGCCGCGGGCCTCAGCCCCTCCCAGGCGCGGGGCGCTCGGGGGCTGCTCGGGTGGAGCACCGCCGAGCTCGCGGCCCGGACCGGGCTCGGCGAGGACGAGATCGGTGCCTTCGAGGCCGGCACCACGGAGACGCCCGCCGGACGCGTCGAGGTGCTGCGCAGCGCCTTCATGAACGCGGGCATCCGCTTCACCGGCGGCAGCGCGCCGGGCGTCGCCCTCGACGGCACCGCAGCCGGCGACGAGGGCACCCGCCTCGGCGATCTCACCACCGAGAACGACCGGTAGTCGACTATTTCGCCACGAGTGCCTTGAGGTCGAGGCCCGGATCGGCGGCCTGCTCCGGCGTCAGCGGCGTGCGTGCCGCGAGCAGGCGCCGGGCGATCATGTGATCGGCCGGGCGATTGACGGACTCGACGGCGCTGAGGCGATCGTGCCGGAACCGGAAGACCGAGAAGGCCTCGCCGCGCCCGCGGATCACCGAAGCGTCGCCCGGCGCGGCGAGCCCCGCCATCTGAAGCTTGTAGGGGCCCTGGTCGCTCCAGAACCAGGGCACCGCCTCATAGGAAGCGGGCCGGCCGGTGAGGCGCGCGGCGAGGCAGCGGCCCTGGTCGATGGCGTTCTGCACCGATTCGATGCGCACCGTGCCGTCCGCCGTCAGCCCGGCGGCGTAGGGACTGTGGAAACGGGCGCAGTCGCCGATGGCCGAGATCGCGGGATCGTCGGTGGCGAGCATCGCGTCGACGCGGATGCCGTCCTCGGCGGCAAGACCCGCCTCGCGGGCGATCTCCTGGTTCGGCAGGACGCCGATCCCGACCACGACGAGGTCGGCGGGAACGGTCCCGCCCTCGCTCAGGCGCAGGCCGGCGACGCGTCCCCCCTCCCCTTCGAGAGCGGCGACGCCGCTCCCGAACCGGAAGCGGATGCCGGCCGCCTCGTGCGCCGCACGGAAGAAGGCGCCCATCTCGGCGGAGACGGCCCGCGCCATGGGCCGGTCGGCCGCCTCGATCACCGTCACCGACAGGCCCCGCGCCGCGGCGACCGCGGCGAACTCCAGCCCGATGAAGCCGGCCCCGACCACCGCCACGGCGGCGACGTCGGCGAGTGCCCCCTTCAGGGCGTCCGCGTCGGCGAGACCCCGCAGCTGGCGCACGCCGGCGAGATCGAAGCCGGGCACCGGCAGGGGCCGGTTGCGCGCGCCGAGCGCCAAGACGAGGTGCTCGTAGGACAGCGCCTCGCCCCCTTCGAGGATCAGCCGACGCCCCGTCCGGTCGATCGCCGTGGCGCGGGTCCCGAGGCGCAGGCCGACGCGATTGTCGGCGTAAAAGCCCTCGGCGCGCAGCCCGAGCCCTGCGGCGTCGGTCTTGCCGGCGAGATAGGCCTTCGAGAGCGGCGGGCGCTGATAGGGCGCGAAGGGCTCGTCGCCGACGAGGGTCACGTCGCCGTCGTAGCCGGCCTCGCGGAGCGAGGCGGCGAGCTGAAGGCCGGCCTGACCCGCCCCTGCGACGACGACGCCGCTCACGCGCCGGTCTCGACCTTCGGGTTGACGTCGACCTGGGGCAGCCAGCGGGCGCCCTCGGTGACGAGGTACTCCCACAGGCCCTGCGCCGCGGGACCGAGGGTCTTGTCGGCGCGGCGCACGGCGAACCAGTCGCGGCGGATCGGCAGGCCCTGGACGTCGATGATCGCGAGCCGCCCGCTCTCGATCTCGGTCGCCACGGTGTGCGCGGAGAGGAGCGCGATGCCGAGTCCGGCCATCACCGCCTGCTTGATGGTCTCGTTCGAGCCGGAGTCGATCACGAGGTTGGCCCGCCGGGTGATGATGCCGGCCATGTACTCCTCGAACACCGTGCGGGTGCCAGAGCCCTCCTCGCGCACGAGGAACGACTCCTCGCCGAGATCGGCCCGCCTCAGGCCCCGGCGCCCGACGAGGCGGTGGCCGGGTGCGGCGACGAGCACGAGGGGGTGCGGCCCGAAGATCTGCGCCTCAATGGCGAAGTCGCGGGGCGGCCGGCCCATGATGGCGAAGTCGGTCTCGTAATTGCGCAGGGCCTCGACGGTGACGCCGCGGTTGCCTACCGAGAGGCTGATCTCGACGCCGGGATGGCCTTCGATGAAGCCGCTGATCACCTGCGGCGCGAAATACTTTGCCGTCGAGACGACGCCGAGGCTGACACGGCCGCCGGCCCCGCCCTTGAGGGTGCGCAACCGGTCGGCGCAGGTCTCGAGCACGGTGTTGATGCTGTCGATCGCCCACAGCATCTCGCGGCCGGCATCCGTCGGCTTGAGGCCGTTGGGCGTGCGGTCGAACAGCAGCAGCCCCGCCTCGTCCTCGAGCTGGCGGATGCGCGCATAGAGCGCCGCCGAGGTGACGTTCAGCTCCTGGGCCGCGCGGGTCATCGTCCCGAGGCGGGCGACCGCCGCGACCGCCTGGAGCTGCTTGAGAGAGAGATTGCGCATGCGGCGGTTCTAGTTTTTTTGGAAGCGCCCGCAAGGAAATTTAGATTTCTTTCCCGCAACCGTCCCCACCCCTGGCGCGGGACCTGAGCGCGGCGGTATCATACGGCCGCGCGGACCGCTATCAGACGCCGTGCGCGGCCGGCATCGAACCGCCGGGGCAAGGCTTGAGGGGATGACGGGGATGGCGGCTCTCGCGGTCGGAACGGGGCTCGACGCGTACCTGGGCGGCCTCGACGCCGGGCTCTCCGACGCGGCCAAAGTGGTGGCGGCAATCGCCGAGGCGGCGATCGACATCAGCGAGGTGATCGGGCGCGGGGCGCTCGCCGGCGACCTCGCCGCGGCCGGCTCCGAGAACAGCGACGGCGACGTGCAGAAGGCCCTCGACGTCATCGCCCATGAGCGCGTCACCGAGGCGCTCAAGGCGAGCCCCGTCGCGGAGGTCGCCTCCGAGGAGGCCGAGGGCGTCATGGCCCTCAATCCCGGCGCGCCGCTCGCCGTCGCCATCGACCCGCTCGACGGCTCGTCGAACATCGGCGTCAACATGGCGGTGGGCACGATCTTCGGCATCCGCCCCGTGGTGAGCGATCCGGCGAACCCGATCGCCTCCTTCACGACGCCGGGCAGCGCGCAGGTCGCGGCGGGCTTCGTCACCTACGGCCCGGCGACGACCCTCGTCGTCACCTTCGGCGCGGGCACGCAGATCTTCACCCTCGACCGCGCGACCCGCGCCTTCCGGCTGACGCATCCCGCCCTCGACGTGCCGGCGACGACGAAGGAGTTCGCGATCAACGCCTCGAACTCCCGCCACTGGGACGCTCCGGTGAAGGCCTTCATCGAGGATTGCCTGCGCGGCTCCGAGGGCCCGCGGGACAAGGACTTCAACATGCGCTGGCTCGCCTCGCTGGTGGCGGACGCCCAGCGCGTGCTCATGCGCGGCGGCGTGTTCCTGTATCCGGGCGATGCCCGCAAGGGCTACGCGCAGGGCCGCCTGCGCCTCCTCTACGAGTGCGCGCCCATCGCCATGCTGATGGAACAGGCGGGCGCGGGCGCCACGGACGGCGAGCGGCGCATCCTCGACATCGCCGCAACCGGCATCCACGAGCGCTCGCCGCTGGTGTTCGGCTCGGCGGAGGAGGTCGAGTGCGTGGCGAAGTACTACGGCGGCCGCAACCACGCCGCGAGCCGCTCGCCCCTGTTCGGGCAGCGCGGCCTGATGCGCGGCTGACGTCGGCCCTCGTAGCGGATCCGAGGCGAGGATGTCGGCGCGTCATCCGATCATCTCCGTGACCGGCTCCTCGGGAGCCGGCACGACCTCCGTGCGCAACACCTTCGAGCAGATCTTCCGCCGGGAGGACGTGAGCGCCGTCTACATCGAGGGCGACGGCTTCCACGCCTTCGACCGCGAGACCATGCACGCGATGATGGCGGCCGAGCCGACGCTCAGCCATTTCGCGCCCCGCGCCAACCTGCTGCCCGATCTGGAGGAGGTCTTCCGGACCTACGGGGAGTCCGGCGGCGGCCGCACCCGGCACTACGCCCACAACCGGGCCGACGCCGAGCTCTACGGCGTGCGCGAGGGCGGCTTCTCGGCCTGGGAGGAGTTCCCGTCCGGATCGGACCTGCTCTTCTACGAGGGCCTGCATGGCTGCGTCGTCAACGAGCAGGTCGACATCGCCCGCTACGCCGACCTCAAGATCGGTGTCGTGCCGGTGATCAACCTGGAGTGGATCCAGAAGCTGCACCGGGACCGCTCGTTCCGGGGCTACTCGACGGAGGCCGTCACCGACGTGATCCTGCGGCGGATGCCGGACTACGTGCAGACGATCTGCCCGCAATTCTCCTGGACGGACATCAACTTCCAGCGGGTGCCCACCGTCGACACCTCGAACCCGTTCATCGCCCGCTGGATCCCGACCGCCGACGAGTCGATGGTGGTGATCCGCTTCAAGGACCCGAAGGGCATCGACTTCTCCTACCTCGTGTCGATGCTCCACGACAGCTTCATGAGCCGGGCGAACTCCATCGTCATCCCCGGCGGCAAGCTCGACCTCGCCATGCAGCTGATCCTGACACCGATCATCATGCAGCTCGTGGAGCGCCGCCGGCGGCTGGCCTGAGCGCACCGTGGCCCGCGTCAGGCGCCAGGCCATGCGGCAGCGCTGTTCGCCTCGTCGAAACGAAGCCGGGCGGCCCGGATCGCGGCATGCCGCTCCTCAGCCCATAGGATCAGGTTTGCCAGCGGCTCCAGCATCGTGAAGCCGAGCGGCGTCAGCCGATACTCGACGCTCGGTGGCTTCGTCGGAAACACCTCGCGCCCGACGAAGCCGTCCCGCTCAAGGTCGCGCAGGGTCTGCGTCAGCATCCGCTTCGAGATGTCCGGGACGGCCCGGTTCAGCGCGCTGAACCGCGCGGGGCCGCCGGAGAGCGCGAGTAGGATCAGCGTCGACCACTTGTCCCCGAGCCGGTCGAGCACGTCGCGCACGGGGCAGCCGGCAGGATCGAAGTGAAGCACCTGCCACGACGCGAACTTAGCAGCGAGCTCGTCCCGGGCGCCCTCCGCGGCGGTTCCCTCGGCCTCACCTTGTTCCAAGAAACTGCCTCCTTCACCACCCACTTGGTCTCATCTAGTTCCCTTGTCTCTCGATAGAAGCAAGAGGAACCAACCTATGAGTTCAAATCATCCGACCCGCCTGTTCGTGACGGGCGCTACGGGGCAGCTCGGCCGGCTCGTCGTCGAAGCGTTGCTCCGGACGGTGCCGCCCGGCCGGATCGTGGCAGGCGTGCGCGACCCTGCGAGCGAAACTGCGCGGCGGATCGCCGACCTCGGCGTCGAGCTTCGGATCGCGGATTACGGGCGCCCCGAGACCCTCGACGCCGCCTTCCAGGGGATCGGCCGGCTTCTCATGATCTCATCGAGCGAGATCGGGCAGCGGGTCGCCCAGCATCGCAACGTGATCGAGGCGGCCAAGCGCGCTGGGATCGCCTCGGTTGCCTACACGAGCCTCCTCCATGCCGACACCACGCCGCTCGCCCTCGGCGAGGAGCATCGCCGCACGGAGGCGCTGCTGCGCGCGTCCGGCCTGCCGTTCACGATCCTGCGCAACGGCTGGTACACGGAGAACTACACCGCCTCGATCCCGGCCGCCCTCGCTCACGGCGCCCTGCTCGGCTGCGCAGGCGACGGACGCATCGCCTCGGCTGCCCGCGCGGACTACGCCGACGCGGCGGCCGCCGTGCTGACCGGAGCCGACGCATCCGGCGCGATCCACGAGCTTGCCGGTGACGAGGCCTACACCCTCGCCGAGTTCGCCGCCGCCGTCGCCGAGCTGTCGGGGCGGCCCGTCGCGTACCGGGACCTGACGGAGGCTGCGTTCAAGGACGCGCTGATCGGGGCGGGACTTCCGGATGCCTTCGCAGGCCTCCTCTCGAATTCCGACGCGGGCGCGGCGAAGGGCGCCCTCTACGACGGCGGCCGAACCCTCGCCGCGCTGATCGGCCGGCCGACGACGCCCTGGCGCGTCACCATCAAGCAGGCCCTGCGGAGCTGAGCCGGGCGAAGGCGATTCAGGTCCCTGCTTCCTGTACGCGCAGGTCGGAAACGCTATATTGCGATGCGAGAGCGGCCGGCGCCTGCCGGCCGCGGAGACAGGCATGCCCCGCACCCTCATCGCTCCCTCGATCCTCTCGGCCGACTTCGCCCGGCTCGGCGAGGAGGTGCGTGCCGTGGACGCGGCGGGGGGCGACTGGATCCATCTCGACGTGATGGACGGGCACTTCGTCCCGAACCTCACCTTCGGCCCGCCCGTGGTGAAGGCCCTGCGGCGCTTCACGGACAAGCCCTTCGACGTCCACCTGATGATCGCCCCGGCCGACCCCTACCTCGCCGCCTTCGCGGAGGCCGGCGCCGACACCATCACGGTCCATGTCGAGGCCGGCCCCCACGCCCACCGCTCGCTCCAGACGATCCGGGGGCTCGGCAAGCGGGCGGGGCTCGCCCTCAACCCCGGGACGCCGGCCGCCATGGTCGAGCCGCTGATCGACATGGTCGATCTCGTGCTGGTGATGACCGTGAACCCCGGCTTCGGCGGCCAGAGCTTCCTCGACAGCGCGCTGGAGACCGTCTCCCGCGTGCGGGCGATGACGGCGGGCCGCGACATCGACATCGAGGTCGACGGCGGCATCGGCCCGGAAACGGTCGGCCGTGCGGCGGCGGCGGGCGCCAACGCGTTCGTGGCCGGCAACGCCGTGTTCAAGGACGGACCCGAGCGCTACGCCGCCCGCATCGATGCGATCCGCGACGCGGCGGATCGAGCTTCCGGCAGGACGCTCGCGTGCTGAGGGCGCTGATCTTCGACGTCGACGGCACGCTCGCCGAGACCGAGGACCTGCACCGCCGGGCCTTCAACCGGGCCTTCGCGCAGCTGGGCTTGCCCTGGCACTGGGAGCCGGCCCTCTACGCCGATCTGCTCAAGGTGATGGGCGGCAAGGAGCGGCTCGCCCACTACATCGAGATGGCCCATCCCGGGGAGGCCGCCGATCTCCTGGCGCGGCTGCCGGAGATCCACGACCTCAAGACGCAGTTCTACGGTGCGCTCGTCGCCGACGGCGCGCTGCCGCTGCGCCCCGGCGTCGCCCGGCTGATCGCCGAGGCGCGCTCGGCGGGCGTGAAGCTCGCGGTCGCCACCACCACCACCCGCCCGAACGTCGACGCGCTCGTCGCCGCCAACTTCGCCCCGGGCGAGCGGCCCTTCGACGTGATCGCCGCCGGCGACGAGGCCGCCCGCAAGAAGCCCGCGCCCGACGTGTTCCTCCTCGCCCTGGAGCGCCTCGGCGTCGCGGCGGAAGATGCCGTGGCCTTCGAGGATTCAGCCGCCGGCATCCGCTCGGCGCTCGACGCGGGCCTGCCGGTCCTCGCCACCCGCAGCCGCTACACGGAAGGGCACCGGCTCGACGGGGCCTTCTCCGCCGTCTCGGACCTCGGGGAGCCGGGCGCCCCGCACCGGCACCTCGCCGGCCGCGCCTGGCCCGGCGGGATCGTCACCCTCGAGGCGCTGCGCGCCTGGCACGGACCGGCCCGCAGCGCCGCCTGAGATCGCGCGGCGGCGCCTCGCAGCCGCCCTTTGCCGGCCTCGGGAACAGGAGCGCGCCTCCGGCCAGGCCGAGGAGGAGCGCGAGCAGGCTGCGTCCGGGTCTCATCTCCTCACAACGCGTGGGCGCGGCGCAGGGCTCCCCGCGTTGCCTCCGCGGGGCGGGCGCGCCTATAAACCGGTCCTCTCCCGACGCGCGGCGCCGGGGCGGCCTTCACGCCCCGCGACCGGACACTCAGCGGTTCCCATGGCCGGCCATTCCCAGTTCAAGAACATCATGCACCGCAAGGGGCGGGTGGATGCCGTCCGCTCGAAGCTCTTCGGCAAGCTCGCCCGCGAGATCACGGTCGCGGCCAAGCTCGGCACGCCGGACCCCGCCATGAACCCGCGCCTGCGCGCGGCGGTGCTCGCGGCCCGCGCCGAGAACATGCCCAAGGACAACATCGAGCGGGCGATCAAGAAGGCGGCCGGCGGCGAGGGCGAGAACTACGAGGAGATCCGCTACGAGGGCTACGGTCCCGGCGGGGCAGCGCTCATCGTCGAGGCGCAGACCGACAACCGCAACCGCACCGCCTCCGACGTGCGCTCGGCCTTCACCAAGTCCGGCGGCAGCCTCGCCGAGACCGGGGCCGTCGCCTTCATGTTCGACCGGGTCGGCGTCGTGGCCTTCCCGGCCTCCGTGGCGGACGCCGACACCATGCTGGAGGCGGCGATCGAGGCCGGCGCCGACGACGTGCGCTCCGACGAGGACGGCCACGAGGTCACCTGCGCCCAGGATTCCTACGGCGAGGTCTCGAAGGCGCTGGAGGCCCGCTTCGGCGAGCCGACCCGCACCGCCCTGATCTGGAAGGCGCAGAACACCGTCGACGTCGACGACGAGACCGGCGAGAAGCTGATGCGCCTCGTCGAGGTCATCGAGGATCAGGACGACGTGCAGAACGTCTACGTCAACTTCGCCCTCTCCGAGGCGCTGATCGCCAAGCTCCAGGGCTGAGGCCGCGCGGCGCGATGGGACGGATCACGGCATGAGCGAGACCGTCCGCATCCTCGGCATCGATCCGGGCCTGCGCCGCACCGGCTGGGGCATCATCACGGCGACGGGCACCAAGCTCTCCTACGGGGATTGCGGCGTCGTCACCTCCGACGGCGACCTGCCGCTCGCGCTGCGCCTGCGCGAGCTCTACGAGGGCATCGGCCGGGTGGTCGCCGCGACGAAGCCCGACGAGGTCTCCGTCGAGGAGACCTTCGTCAACAAGGACGCGCAGGCGACGCTGAAGCTCGGCCACGCCCGCGCTGTGGCGCTCCTGGTGCCGGCGCTCGCCGGCATCCCGGTGTCGGAATACTCGGCGAACCTCATCAAGAAGACCGTCGCCGGCTCCGGCCACGCCGAGAAGGTCCAGATCCAGGCGATGGTGAGGTTCCTGCTGCCGAAGGCCGAGTTCAAGCTCGCCGATGCGGCCGACGCGCTGGCCATCGCCATCACCCACGCGAGCCACCGCGGCGCCCACGCGCTCGCCAAGGCGCACGCGCCGGCCGCGCTCTCCGGGCCGGCGGCGGCGCGGATCGCCGCCGCGCTGGCCAGGGGCTGAGACCCCCTACTCGGCCGCCTTGAACTCGCCCTCGAGGCGCAGCGTCACCTCGTCGCCGAGGATCGGCAGGAAGGCGTTGATCCCGAAGTCCGAGCGCTTGATCACCGTGCGACCATCGAAGCCGACCGTGTACTTCTTGTCGGTCGGCGCGATGCCGGCCTGGTTGAAGGTGGCGTCGATGGCGATCGGCTTCGTCACGCCCTTCAGGGTCAGGTCGCCGAGGATGCGCGCCGTCGTCGGGCTGGTCGGCTCGACGGAGGTCGTGGTGAAGGTGGCGGTCGGGAACTTCGCCGTGTCGAAGAAGTCCGGCGTCTTGACGTGCTGGTTGAGCCGGTCGTTGAGGCCGTTGACGCTGTCCGTCCTAACCGTGACCGTGACGCGGCTCTTCCCCGGCTCCTTCGGATCGAGGGTGGCCTTCGCCTCCACGTCGGTGATCTGCCCGTAATAGGTCGAGAAGCCGAGATGGTTAAGCGACCAGGTGATCTTGCCGTGGGCGGGATCGAGCACGTAGGCGCCGGGCCGCACCTGCGTCGGGTCGGCGCTAGGCGCGGGTGGCGCGTCCTGCTGCGCGAGGACCGGCGCGGCCGAGAGGGCCAGGGAAGCGGTGAGAGCGGCAAGCAGGGTCCGGCGCATCGTCTCGGTGGGTCTCCGTTGCGGGCCTCCCGTCTTTCATGAAGCGGCGCTGCCCTCAAGCCGTGGCGCGGGACGCCACCGGACTGTAGGGCTGGCGCGGCGGCCGCCTCGGGCGTGCGGCGGCGGGGACTCCAGCGGATGATCGGCAAACTGAAGGGCGTGGTCGATTCCTACGGCGAGGACTTCGTAATCCTCGACGTCCACGGCGTCGGCTACCTCGTGCACTGCTCGGCCCGCACCCTTCAGCGTCTGCCCCAGCCGGGCGAGGCGGCGGAACTCGCCATCGAGACGCATGTCCGCGAGGACATGATCCGCCTCTACGGCTTCCGCTCCGATGCGGAGCGGGAGTGGTTCCGCCTGCTCCAGACCGTGCAGGGCGTCGGCACGCGGGTGGCGCTCGGCGTGCTCTCGGTGCTGGAGCCCGGGGCGCTCGCCACCGCCATCGCCACCGGCGACAAGGGCGGCATCGCCCGGGCGCCCGGCGTCGGCCCCCGCCTCGCCGCCCGGCTCGTCGCGGAGCTGAAGGACAAGGCGCCCGCCTTCGCGCCCATCGATCCCGCGCTCATCGCGCTGACCGGGGCCGTGGAGGAACGCACCGCGCCCCAGCCCGTCGCCGACGCGATCTCGGCGCTCGTCAATCTCGGCTATCCCCAGATCCAGGCCTCGGCCGCCATCGCCGCGGCGCTGAGGGAGGCCGGCGAGGGTGCGGAAACGAAGACGCTCATCAAGCTCGGCCTGCGCGAGCTCGCCCGATAGGGCGCGACCGGATCGCGCACGTTGGAATCGCCCCCTTGACCCGGAGCGCGCACGATGTCATCTGCCCTCCGCGCGCTAAGAGCTTGAAAAACCTCTACTTTTCAAGAGTTCTAAACTGGCGCGCACGCCGATGGCAATGGGAATGTTCCGCACGCTCGGTGCGGAAGGCCGGGGACCGGGTCGCGCATGATCGTCTGCTCCTGCAACGTGCTGTCGGACGGCGCGGTTCGCGGCTGCCTCGTCGACGGACCCGGCTGTCCCCGCACCCCCGCGCAGGTCTATGCCTGCCTCGGCTGCAGCCCGAAGTGCGGACGCTGCGCCCGCACCATCCGCTCGATCATGCGCAACGCCCTCGAGGAAGCGGCGGCGACGTCCGCCCATGCGTGCGCGACGGGTTGCCACAGCCCGTGTAGTTTGGTTCAATTCCAAACTACGGCCGAGGAGATGGCAGCCTGAACGCGTGAGTCGCCGCGCTCTCTCCCGGACCGTCACGGACGATCTGAACGGAGAGCATGGGAATGAAGGGCGACACCAAGGTCATCGAGTATCTCAACCGTGGCCTGCGCAGCGAGCTGACCGCCGTCAGCCAGTACTGGCTGCATTTCCGCATGCTCAACGACTGGGGCTACATCGACCTCGCTAAGACCTGGCGCAAGGAGTCGATCGAGGAGATGAACCACGCCGACAAGTTCATCGACCGGATCCTGTTCCTCGAAGGCTTCCCGAACCTCCAGGAGCTCGACCCGCTGCGCATCGGCCAGAACGTGCAGGAGATCATCGAGTCCGACCTCGCCGCCGAGAACGAGGCCCGCGCCCTCTACCTGGAGGCGGCGCAGTACTGCGAGTCGATCAACGACCGCGTCTCGAAGAACCTCTTCGAGCACCTCGCCGAGGACGAGGAGGGCCATATCGACTTCCTCGAGACGCAGCTCGAGCTGATCAGCCAGGTCGGCCTGCAGCTCTACGCCCAGCGCCATATCGGCGGCCTGGAGAAGATCGAGCCCGAGGCCAACTGAGGCCGCGGCGCCGGAGCGAACCCCGCTCCGGCGCGGCAGCGGGATGACCGGGCGCCGTGCCGGCCCGAGGCAGCGCTCACGGCTCCGGCGGCCTCGAACCGCCGCTTAGACATCCCTGCTGGGGCGGGCTAGGAGGGGCGCTCCGCCTCTCGAGCCCGCCGAGCCAGCCCGCCACTTGAGCAAGCCGAAATCCCTTCTCAACCCGGAGAGCCGGCCCGACGACGTCGACCAGTCGATCCGGCCGCTGAACCTGTCCGAGTTCATCGGGCAGAAGGCCGCCCGCGCCAACATGCGCATCTTCATCGAGGCGGCGAAGAAGACCGGCGATGCCCTCGACCACGTGCTGTTCGTCGGCCCCCCCGGCCTCGGCAAGACGACGCTCGCGCAGATCGTCGCCCGGGAGCTCGGCGTGAACTTCCGCTCGACCTCGGGGCCGGTGATCGCCAAGGCGGGCGACCTCGCCGCGCAGCTCACCAACCTCGAAGAGCGCGATGTGCTCTTCATCGACGAGATCCACCGCCTCAACCCGGCGGTGGAGGAGATCCTCTATCCGGCGATGGAGGACTACCAGCTCGACCTCATCATCGGCGAGGGGCCGGCGGCGCGCTCGGTGAAGATCGAGCTGCCGAAGTTCACGCTGGTCGGTGCCACAACCCGGGCGGGGCTTCTCACGACGCCGCTGCGCGACCGCTTCGGCATCCCCATCCGGCTCGAGTTCTACGACGTGGACGAGTTGCGCCTCATCGTCAGCCGAGGGGCGCGCGTCCTCGGCATCGGCATGTCGGAGGAAGGCGCCGACGAGATCGCGCGGCGCGCCCGTGGGACACCCCGCATCGCCGGGCGTCTGCTGCGTCGGGTGCGCGACTTCGCCATCGTCGAGGACGCACCGACCGTGACGCGTGCGGTGGCCGACCGGGCGCTCCAGCTCCTCGACGTCGACCCGGCCGGGCTCGACGTGATGGACCGCAAGTACCTGACGCTGATCGCCGCCTCCTTCGGCGGCGGCCCCGTCGGCATCGAGACCATCGCCGCCGCGCTCTCCGAGCCGCGCGACGCCATCGAAGACATCATCGAGCCCTATCTGATCCAGAAGGGCTTCGTGCAGCGCACCCCCCGTGGGCGCATCCTCACGCCCCATGCCTTCCGCCACATGGGCTTCGCCGAGCCCGCCCGCGATCCGAGCGTGCAGTTCGGGCTGTTCTCAGGCGCCGACGAGCCGGACGCCTGAGCCCGTGGACACCGCCCACACCCTCCCCGTGCGCGTCTACTACGAGGACACCGACTTCTCGGGCTTCGTCTATCATGCGAGCTACCTGCGCTTCATGGAGCGGGGCCGCACGGAGCTGCTGCGGGGGCTCGCCGGCGACCAGTCGGACCTGCACCGGGAGGCGGGCGGGCTCGTCTTCGTGGTGCGGAAGATGACACTCGACTACCTGCGCCCGGCGCGCATGGACGACGAACTGACGGTCCACACCGAGACGCGGGAGCTTCGCGGCGCCTCGATGCACCTCACGCAAAGCGTGCGCCGGGGCGGGGAGGTGCTGGTGAGCGCCGAGGTGGTCGTCGCCTGCATCCGCGACGGGCGGGCGGTGCGCATGCCCGACGCGCTGCGCCGCCGCCTCGAGCCCCCGGCCGCAAAGCGCGCCTGAGCAAGGGATTGTTAACCGTAAGGGGGCCTTAACTCGGTCGCGGAGTTCCGCTCATGCCGCAGTGCAAGCGCGGCCCTTACTTTCGACAGATTCGCCCGCGATAGCCCTGATATCGCTCGCCAATTTCGTCGCGAAAGCGAGGACCCCGCCGCGGCGTCCGCGAGGACCGCGCGAGGATCGCAGCCGAGGGCCGCCCGCCATGAACCCAGCCGACGCCATGCAGGCCGCCCAGCCCGTCGCGGACATGAGCCTGTTCGGCCTGTTCTGGCAGGCCCACCTCGTCGTGAAGATCGTGATGCTGGGGCTGCTCGGCGCCTCGGTCTGGTGCTGGTCGATCATCGTCGACAAGACGCTGCTCTTCCGCCGCACCAAGGAGGAGATGGACGCCTTCGAGGACGCCTTCTGGTCCGGCCGCTCGCTCGAAGAACTCTACCGCTCCTTCAACGACCGCCCCGCCACCGGCCTCGCGGCCCTGTTCGTCGCGGCGATGCGCGAGTGGAAGCGCTCCTTCGAGGGCTCGGGCCGGCAGATCCAGTCCCTCTCCCAGCGCATCGACAAGGTGCTCGACGTGACCATCCAGCGAGAGGTCGAGCGGCTCGATTCGAAGCTGCTGTTCCTCGCCTCGATCGGCTCGGCCGGCCCCTATATCGGCCTGTTCGGCACGGTCTGGGGCATCATGACGGCCTTCACCTCGATCGCCGCCTCCAAGAACACCTCGCTCGCCGTGGTGGCGCCGGGCATCGCCGAGGCGCTGTTCGCCACCGCCATCGGCCTGTTCGCGGCGATTCCCGCGGTGCTCGCCTACAACAAGCTCCAGGCGAGCGTGGCGAAGTCGCAGTCGCGGCTCGAGGGCTTCGCCGACGAGTTCTCCGCCATCCTCTCCCGGCAGATCGACGAGCGCCTCTCGCTCGCCGCCTGAAGCAAGGACACGCGCGACATGGCTATGGCCGGAGCGGCAGCGGGGGGCGGCAAGCGCAGGCGGCGCGGACGCCGCGGCGCCCCCATCAACGAGATCAACATGACGCCGTTCATCGACGTCGTGCTGGTTCTGCTGATCGTGTTCATGGTCGCGGCCCCGATGATGACGGTCGGCGTGCCCCTCGACCTGCCGCAGTCGAAGGCGAGCCCCCTCAACTCCGACACCAAGCCCGTGACCCTCTCGATCCGGCAGACCGGCCAAGTCTTCCTGGAGAACGACGAGCTCACCGACGACACCATCATCCCGAGGCTCACCGAGACCGCGAAGTCCGGCTTCGAGGAGCGAGTGTTCGTGCGCGGCGACAAGCGGGTCGACTACGGGCGCGTAGCCCAGGTGATGGCGATCGTGACCGGCGGCGGCTTCAAGAAGGTCGCCCTCGTCACCGAGCCCGACCAGCGCTGAGCGGGGGAGGCCGGCTGAGGTGAGGCTCTCCTTCGACCGCAGGGAACCGGGCGTCTGGATCTCGGCCGCCGTGCACGCGGGGCTGCTCGGCTTCGCGCTGTTCGCCGTGGTTGCGCAGGCGATGCCGGAGGCCCAGGAGGGCGTGCCGGTCGAGGTGATGACCGAGAACCAGTTCTCGGAGCTGACCAAGGGCGTGCGTGAGGCCGACAAGCCGATGCCGAACGCCACGCCCCGCGCCGACCGCAAGGCCGAGAAGATCGAGGAGCGCGAGCCCGAGAACGCCGCCAAGGATGCGCCGGCCGCACCCACCCGCACCGCGCAGATGAAGCTCGCCTCCGTCGACGAGATGCCGCTCCGTAGCGAGAGCCTGGAGCGCGCCGAGGAGGCGAAAGCCGCCAAGCTCGCCCAGGAGAAGGCGGAAGCGGCGAAGGCGGAGGCTGCCAGGGCCGAAGCGGCGAAAGCCGCGGCCGAGAAGGCTGCCGCGGCCAAGGCGGAAGCGAAGGCCAAGGCGGAGGCTGCGAAAGCGGAAGCCGAGAAGCGCGAGCAGCTCACGAAGCTGATCGAGCGCGAGGAGGCGGAGGCCGCCGCGGAAGCCAAGGCCAAGGCGGATGCGGCCGCCAAGGCGAAAGCGGAGGCCGCCGCAAAGGCCCGGGCGGAGGCCAAGGCGAAAGCGGAGGCCGAAGCCAAGGCCGAGGCGGAGCGCGAGAAGGCGGAAGAGGCCAGGGAGAAGGCCGAGGCCGCCAAGGCTGAAGCCGCCGCCAAGGCGAAAGCGGAGGCCGCCGCGAAAGCCAAGGCGGAGGCGGCCGCCAAGGCCAAGGCCGACGCGGAGGCCAAGGCCCGCAAGCAGGCCGAGCTCGCCGACAAGTTCAACGCCGGCGACATCAAGACCATGCTCGCCTCGAAAGCGCCCTCGCAGTCCACGGGCTCGACCGGCCACGAAGTGCAGAAGATGGCGGCGCTGGGTGCCGCGACGGGCACCTCGCAGCGGCTCTCGCCCTCGATGCGCGACGCCCTCGTCGGCATGCTCCAGCAGCAGATCGAGCGCTGCTACGCGGCGCCGCCGGGCGCGGCGCAGGGCGTAGTGCTGCCGATGCTCGACATCCGCCTGAACCAGAACGGATCGCTCGGGGCCGAGCCCCGGATCATGCGCGGCGGCGCCAGCGCCGTCGACCAGTCCATCGCCCAGGCCGCGCTGCGCGCCGTGCGGCGTTGCGCGCCCTACAAGATCCCGGCCCAGTACGCGCCCTATTACAACGACTGGAAGGCCATCAACGCGGAGTTCGAGTTCTCGGCGACCTGAGAACGCCGGACCCGTCCGCGACCGCCCTCATCGCTCCGCCGGAGCCCGGACAGGACCCATGACGCACAGCCTCTCGAAACGGCGCCCGTCGGCGCCCGTCGCCCTTCTCCTCGCGCTGTTCGCGGCCCTCTTCGTCGGCCTCGCCCCCGCGCCGGCCCGCGCGCAGCTCCAGCTGCGCATCGGCGGCGGCAGCTTCCAGCCGATGCCGATCGCGGTGGCCGAGTTCACCGGCGACCCGAGCCTCGGCGGCCTCGTCGCCAGCGTCGTCACGAACAACCTGCGCCGCTCCGGCTACTTCGCGCCCCTCGACAAGGCGCGCTTCCCCGAGCAGCCGCCCTTCGACGCCGCCCCGAGCTTCGAGAAGTGGCGGGATGCCGGCGTCCAGGGTCTCGTCACGGGCCGGGTCTCGCGGGACGGCGGCGGCCGCCTCAAGGTCGAGTTCCGCCTCTGGGACGTGACCTCGGGCCAGCAGATGACCGGCCAGCAATACGCCACCGACCCGGCCAACGCCCGCCGCACCGGGCACCTGATCTCGGATTCGGTCTACACCAAGATCACCGGGCTGGGTCCCTGGTTCGACAGCCGCATCGCCTTCGTCGACGAGTCCGGCCCCAAGGAGAACCGCCGCAAGCGCCTGATGGTCATGGACCAGGACGGCGCGAACGTGCGGGCGCTGACCTCGGGCGACCTCTCCGTGGTCGCGCCCCGCTACTCGCCGGCCACCCAGGACATCGCCTTCATGGCCCAGGCCACCGGCCACCAACCGCGCGTGCAGGTGATCAACCTCGAGACCGGCTCCCGCCAGAACCTCGGCAACGTCGAATCGATGAGCACCAGCCCCCGCTTCTCGCCGGACGGCCGCCGCCTCGTGATGAGCGTCCAGCAGGGCGGCAACGCCGACATCGTGTCGATGGACCTCGCCTCGAAGGCGCAGACCCCGATCACCAACGGCATGGCCATCGACACCTCGCCGACCTATTCGCCCGACGGCAGCCAGATCGTGTTCGAGTCGGATCGCGGCGGCTCGCAGCAGATCTACGTGATGGGTGCCGACGGCTCGAACCCCCGCCGCATCTCCTTCGGCGAGGGCTCGGCCTCGCAGCCGGCCTGGTCTCCGCGGGGCGACCTCATCGCCTTCACCCGTCAGCGCAAGGGCGGCTTCGCGATTTGCGTGATGAAGTCCGACGGCACCGGCGAGCGCGTGCTCACGGAGGGCTTCCACAACGAGGGCCCGACCTTCGCGCCAAACGGCCAGTACGTGCTGTTCTTCCGCGACCCCGGCGGCCAGGGCGGCGGCAAGCTCTACATGGTCGACGTGACCGGCAAGGTGGAGCAGCCAGTGCCGACGCCGTCCTACGCCTCAGATCCCACTTGGTCCCCCCTGCTGGCCGGTCGGTAAAGGGCCCGAAACGGCCCTTGGACCAAAGTCTTAGGGCCAGGCGGCGCCCTCACGCCGTCGTGAAAGGAAGGCCAGGAACCTTGCAAGGCGGCCCCTGTTAGCGCACCGGCTGCGACCAGCGTGGCCGCGAGGGCGCGGGGGTCGAGATGGGCGAGCTTGGTTCCACGGCGGCGGAGACGACGCGCGCCCCGTCGACGCGGACCCTGCGCGGGCTCGACGCCCTCAACTTCTTCCTGGCCGACGTCCGCGACGGCCTCGGGCCCTATCTCGCCATCTATCTCCTGGCGGTCCGGGGCCCGGATCAGGGCTGGAACGAGGCCACGATCGGCCTCGTGATCACCATCGCGGGTCTCGTCGGTCTGATCGCGCAGACGCCGGCCGGCGCCCTCATCGACCGCACGCGCTCGAAGCGGGCGATCGTCATCGCGGCGGCGGTCGCCGTGACGCTGAGCAGCCTCGCCCTGCCCTTCGTCTCGAACTTCGCCCTCGTCGCCGCGACGCAGTCCATCGCCGCGATCGCTGGCGCCATCTTCCCGCCCGCGCTCGCCGCGATCACGCTGGGCATCGTGGGGCCCAAGGCGTTCTCGAAGCGCATCGGCCGCAACGAGGGCTTCAACCACGCCGGCAACGCCACCTCCGCGGCCATCGCCGGCGGCACCGCCTACCTGTTCGGCCCCATCGTCGTGTTCTGGCTGATGGCGGCGCTGGCGGCCGCCTCGATCGTCGCGATGCTGATGATCCCCGCCGAGGCCATCGACGACGATCTCGCCCGCGGCCTCGACGACGGCGACGCGCAGAGCGCGGACCACGCTCCGTCCGGCTTCGCGGCGCTGCTCTCGAACCGCAACCTGCTGCTCTTCGCGGGCCTCTGCGCCGCCTTCCACCTCGCCAACGCGGCGATGCTGCCCTCGGTCGGCCAGTTCCTGACCAAGGTCGTCGGCAAGGACTACGCGACATCGCTCATCGCGCTCTGCATCGTCGCGGCCCAGTGCGTGATGGTGCCGATCGCCGTCTTCGTCGGCGCCCGCGCCGACGCCATCGGCCGCAAGCCGATCTTCCTGGCCGCCTTCGGCTTCCTGGCCTTGCGCGGCGTGCTCTACACCTTCTCGGACAACCCGTTCTGGCTCGTGACCGTGCAGTGCCTCGACGGCATCGGCGCGGGTATCTACGGCGCGCTCTTCCCGATCGTGGTCGCCGACCTCACCCGCGGCACCGGCCGCTTCAACGTCGCCCAGGGGGCGGTGGCGACCGCCCAGGGGCTCGGCGCCTCCTTCTCCGCGACGCTCGCGGGCCTCGTCATCGTCGGCGCCGGCTTCAGCGCCGCCTTCCTGACGCTGGCCGCGATCGCGGCGGCGGGCTTCGTCGTCTACCTGACCCTGATGCCCGAGACGCGCGACTACGAGCCGCCCGTAGCCTCGACTCCGAGCGGCGGCTCCACGACCGGCGTCGCGCCGGCGATCGCCTGAGCGCGTCCGGGGGGATCGGCGGCCATGGCCAAGGCATCGAAGGGCGGCGCGAAGGCGCCGTTCGTCTTCCTCCACGTCGGCGACCTGCATCTCGTCGCACCGAAGGAGGACGACACGCCCGCGGATGCGCGGGAGAAGCAGCGACTCGAGGCGGACGTGAACGCGATCCTCGCCGAGATCGCGACGCTGCGCGGAGAGGGGTTCGATTTCGTCTACCTGCCGGGCGACATCGCCGACGACGGCGAGGCCGACCAGTACGCGATCCTCGAAGCGGCGCTGAGGGACCATCCGGCCGGGCCGCTCCACCTCATCCCCGGCGATCACGACCGCCAGCACGGCCGCATGGAGGATTTCGAGCGGTTCCGGAACGGAACGGGGCTGCCGAAGCCGTTCGTCCACGAGGTGGACATGGACGGCGATGCCGTCACGCTGCGCCAGTACTACTACGCCGCCACGATCAACGACGTGCGCTGCCTGTTCCTCGACATGGTCAGCGCCGGCCACGGCCGGAAGGGCGTCGGCCTCGATTTCCGGCTCGGCAAGGCGCAGGCGCAGTGGTTCGCGGATCAGGTGCGCGACACGCTCCGGGAGGACGGCACCGCCCGGATTCCCTGTGCCGTCTTCATGCACACCTACCCCGCCGACATTCAGGTCCGCTCCGAGGCGACGGACGTCGCCGGCGCGATCTGGAACGGGCGCGTCCGGCTCGTGGAGATGGGCCACACCCACTACAACGAGATCACGCCCGACGGGCGCACGCACTACGCCGCCGCCCGCTCCGTGGGGCAGAACGAGGACGGCTCGACGGGCTACGCCGTCTGCGCCCTCGACGGCGGGGTCGTCAGCTGGCGCTTCAAGCCCTCCGACCGGGACTGGCCCTTCGTGATGATCACGGCCCCGGCCGACCGCCGCGTCGCGACCGCCGGCCGGGAGGATGCCGACACGATCGCCCTGCGCGCTCGTGCTGAGCGACCGCGCGGACGTGCGCTGCCGCTGCCGCGCCGACGACGGCTTCTGGCAGCCGATGGCGCCCCCCGCCAAGGGCGAGCGCTGCTTCACCGCGAACGTCCCGTGGCCGGAAGGCGCGAAGCGGATCACCGTCGAGGCCTGGCACACCGCAGAGGACGGCGAGACCGTGACCGCCTTCGACCGCGACGCCATCGAGCCGGTCGGCATCGCCTTCGCGACGCTCCCACGCCCGCTGCGGATCGGCACGGACGACCTCCACCTCCCCGCCTGGCCCGACAAGGGCCTGCGCGGCGACCAGCTCGGCCCCAACCGGGCCGGGCGCGACTGGTGAGCGCGCTCGCCTCGCCCCTCTGAACCACCCCCATCACGAAGACGACGGATCATGGGCGCGCTCACGCTGACACCCCATCTCGCGACCTGGATCATCGCCGGCCTCGCTACCTTCGGCGTGATCGTGCGGCCCTTCGCCTGGCCCGAGGCGATCTGGGCCGTGCTCGGCGCCGCCGCGCTCGTCCTCTTCGGCCTCCTGCCGCTCGCGAGCGCCTGGACCGGCATCGCCAAGGGGACGGACGTCTACCTGTTCCTGATCGGCATGATGCTGCTCGCCGAGATCGCCCGGAAGGAGGGGCTGTTCGACTGGCTCGCCGCCCTCGCGGTGCGCTTCGCGAAGGGTTCGGCGACGCGGCTCTTCGCCCTGGTCTACGCGGTCGGGACCGTGGTCACGGTGTTCCTCTCGAACGACGCCTGCGCCGTGGTGCTGACGCCCGCCGTCTACGCCGCGGCCCGCGCCGCCAAGGCCGAGCCGCTGCCCTACCTGTTCATCTGCGCCTTCATCGCCAACGCGGCGAGCTTCGTGCTGCCGATCTCGAACCCGGCCAATCTCGTCGTCTACGCCGCGCACATGCCGCCGCTCGGGGCCTGGCTCGCGCGCTTCGCCCTGCCCTCGCTTCTCTCCATCGCCGTCACCTACGCGGTGCTCCGCCTGACCCAGGCCGGCGCCCTGCGGGAGATGCGGATCGAGAGCACGGTCGAGACGAAGCCGCTCTCGACGACCGGCAAGGTGGCCGCCGCCGGCATCTTCGCCACGGCGCTGGCGCTGATGGCGGCCTCCGCAGCCGATCTCGACCTCGGCTTGCCGACCTTCGTCGCGGGCCTCGCGACGGCGCTCGTGGTGCTCGCCATCCGCCGGGGCGGCCTCGTCGACACGATGCGCGACATCTCCTGGAGCGTGCTGCCCCTCGTCGCCGGCCTGTTCGTGCTAGTCGAGGCGCTCGGCGCCACCGGCGTCCTCGCCCGCCTCGCCGATCTCCTGCGGGCCGCCGCCACCGCCCATCCCGACGCGACCGCCTGGGGGGCGGGCGGCCTCGTGGCCGTGCTCTGCAACCTCGTGAACAACCTGCCCGCCGGCCTCGTCGCGGGCGCCGCCGTCCAGGCCGCCGACGTGCCCGAGCGGGTCGCCGCCGCGATCCTGATCGGCGTCGACCTCGGGCCGAACCTCTCGGTCACGGGCTCGCTCGCCACCATCCTGTGGCTGACGGCCATCCGCCGCGAGGGCGAATCGGTGGGCGCCTGGCGGTTCCTGAAGCTCGGCCTGCTGGTGATGCCGCCGGCCCTAGCGGCGGCGCTCGCCGGCCTCCTGCTCGTGACGCCGTGACCGGCGGAGGCGGCCCCGCGCCCGATCCTTCTCGACGCGCCCATCCTCGGCAGGCTGGCGATGAGCGCCGGCATCGTCCCGTTCGCGGCGTTCCGGCCCCTATCGGCGCAGGAACGGGTAGGTGCCCTCGTAGACGCCGGGCAGGGGCTTCGGTCCGCCTGCCATCCGCTCGGCCGTCCGCAGGAGCATGCGGAACGCGTCGACGGGCCCGATCCGCTCGTCCGTGACGGCCTGGACGAGGTCCCGCAGGCTGCCGACGTCGGGCACCTCGCCGAAGATGAAGCGCGTCATCCGTTCCAGGGCGACCTGGGGGCCGAGCGCCGCCAGCGTCGCCGCGATGGGAAGGTTCTCCGCGTGCCGGACGAGCTCGGCGGTCGTCCAGCGGGGCGGCCCGGCAATCAGCGCCTCGACGGTCAGGGGGCGATCGTCGGACGCATCCGCGGCAGGGAACAGGATCTCCGAAAGGGCGAGCCCGCTCGCCTCGTCCACGAGCCGGAGGCGGCGCCCCGCCCCCAACGGCACCCGCGCCCGAAAACCGTGATGCCCGTGGCCGAGCCCCGCCGCGAACAGGTCGGCGCGATACCGGTCGGCGATGGCCCGGACCGAGATGCCGTCCTCGGCGGCCAGCAGCGCCGTGCGCGGCCTCCCGCCGCCGTCCAGGGCGAGCCAGCCCTCGACGATACCTCCGGCTACGCCGGTGATCGCGCCCCGGACCATGCGCCTCAGCGCTCGCGCAGGCCGTGGCTGACCCGGTCGAAGAGCGGCCCGAGCAGGTAGTCGAGGGGCGTCTGCTCGCCGGTCGTGATGATCACGTCGGCCTGGATGCCGGGCTTGAGGCTGTCGCGGATCTCGTCGGGGATCGTCTCCGGATCGACCGTCACCTCGCCCTGGAAATAGTAGTTGCCCGGGTTCTGAGGGTCGGCCACCCGGTCGTAGGAGACCGAGCGCAGCTTGCCGAACATCCGCGGCACCCGGCGGGAGTGGAAGGTCGGCAACTTGATCTCGGCCTTGAGCCCTTCCATCACCGCGTCGATCTCGCTCGGCGGGATCTGGACGCTGACGCTCAGCTCCTCGCCGGTCGGCGCGATCTCGAGGATGGTGTCGCCCGGCTTCACGACCGCGCCGATGGTGAAGAAGGCCAGCCCCTGCACGATGCCGGCTTTCGGCGCGCGCACCTCGACGCGCGAGAGCACGTCGCGGGCGACGTTCTCCCTCTCGTTGAGGTCCGAGAGGGTCTTGCGGATGTCGATGAGGTCCGAGGCGACCTGCTGCAGGAACTGCTGGCGGATCTGCTCGATCTGGAACTTCGTCTCGCTGATGCCCTGTTCGGCCTTGGCGCCGTCCGAGACGGCCCGGTCCTGAAGGCCCTGGAGGCGGGCGCGCTCGCGCTCCAGCGTGGTCACGCGGGTCACGGCCACGAGCTGCTTGGCGAGAAGCCCCTTCAGGCCCGGCAGCTCCTGGTCGATGGTGGCGATCTGGTCGCGGGCGGCCTGGGCGTCGTTGCGCAGGGCTTTGATTTCCTGCTCCGCCTGGGCGATGCGGGCGTTGAGGGTGTCCACCTGCGAGCGCAGGTAGGTGGCGCGCTCGCGCAGGCTGGCGTTCTGGTCGGCGAGCGCCCGTGAGACCACGGGATCGTTCACCCGCTCCTTGAGCTCGACCGGCAGAATGATGATGCCGGCCCCGTCCCGCTCGGCGACGAGGCGCGCCTCCTGCACCAGGGCGACGGCGCGCTGGTTGCGGAAGGTATCGAGGGTCGCCCGCGGCTGCGTGCTGTCGAGGCGCACGAGAAGCTGTCCCTCGGTCACGGGATCGCCGTTGCGCACCAGGATCTCGCGGACGATGCCGCCCTCGAGATGCTGGACGGTCTTCTTGTTCGACTGCGCCATGATGGTGCCGGGCGCGATCGCGGCGCTGGCAATCTTGGCCACCGACGCCCAGCCGGCCCCGCCGCCGAAGGCGACGAGGATGACGAGATAGGCGATCATCACGGAGTGCCGCCAGTTCTCGGGGATCTCCGGCGCTGCCTCCGTGGGCACGAGGGCCTTGGCGCTCATGCGGCGTCTCC
>NZ_BPQR01000022.1 GCF_022179345.1 Methylobacterium jeotgali
CGCGCACGGCGTCCTGCCGAGCCGCTGCTACGTGCTCGAAGAGGTCAGGTCGGGCCGCCCGTGCCACGTCCAGTGGCTCACCGACCCGGGTTACGGCGACGCGGTCCGTCGGTCCGGGGCCCTGCCGGTTCTGGCAGCCGACGAGGCCATGCTGGAGAACGCCTTCACGCCGAAGGGCTTCCGCGGCCTGGGCGCCATGGCCGCCGCCGTGTACCTGATCGCCGAACGCGCCCGGTCACTGGGCAAGGGACACTTGGTGGCCTTCGTCGACGCCGACAACGCCGCCTCCCTCAAGGCGGTCGAACGGGCGGGCTTCAGACCCTGTTCGATCCGCACGAGACGCCAGTTCGCCTTCGGGACGTTCCGAACCGTCCGATTCGAACCGCGGGCGGGGGCCGTGGGTCGCGGCGCGCGCGCCACGCCGCGGGACGAGGGCTACGGCGCTCACCCAGGGGACGGCATCCAGTCGGAGGTGGACGCACGAGAGGCGGAGCCGCCGGATGCCGACTGAGCCCATCAATCACGCCGGGCCGCGAAGCGCGCCCTCCCCTCCCGGACATTCGGACCGATCCGCCCCGTGACGGCAATCGAAGCCATCCACGCCCTCGCCCACAGGCTCACGGGCCTCGACTACCCACACGGCCACTGGTGGATCGTCGCCGATGCCCTCCTCGTCTTCGTCGTGGCGCCTGTGTGGACCGCGTGGCTCGTCGGCCGCGCCGCGCTGCGCCGCCGTCGGCGGACGGCGGATGCTGTCGCCGCGGCGGGAGCCACCGATGCCCTGCGGGACGCCCCGTCCCGTGGCCGTCGGCATCGCGGCTTCGCGCTCCGGCCGGGACGGCGCCTGGAGGCATACGTCCTGGGTGCCACGGCGGGCATCCAGGTCCGCTTGGTCTTCCTGTCTCTCGCCACGCTGCCGGCCGCCTGGCTGACCCTTGAGATACCCAAGCACATCGTCAACCACACGCTCGACGACGCGCGGGGCGACGGGCATCCCGGCATGACGTTCCTGGGACTCCCCCTCGGCCGCACGGAACTCCTGTTCGCCCTGTGCGCCGGCTACCTCGCCGTCCTCACCGTGAACGGCCTCCTGAAGTACGCGGCGAACCGGGTCCGCGGACGCGTCAACGAGCGGGTCGTGCGACGCCTGCGCCTGGCCGTCCTGCGGCGCGTGCGGACGGAGCGCTCGGTCGAACGCCGCACGACGCTCTCCGCCGTGGCGGTCCAGGAAGTCGAGCCCATCGGCTACTTCGGCGGCAGCCTCGTCGCGGTCCCCATCGTGCAGGGGGGCGTGCTGGTCACGAGCGTCGCCTTCCTCCTGCTCCAGGACGTCGCCCTTGCCTTCGCCGCGCTGATCATGCTGCCGGTGCAGCTTACGGTCCTGCCGCGCCTCCAAAGGCGTCTGAACGCGAAGGTCCGGCAGCGCGTCCTCGCCACGCGGACGCTGGGCGCCCTCGTCACCACGCCCGAGGTCGCCGGGCGTCCGGGCCTCGCCCCTTCCGCGGCGGAGCGCGATGCATCCGCCTCGTCGTTGCGGCGCCACATGGCGCACGTCGAGGAGCTTGAGCGGCTCCGCGTCGCCATCAACGACATGAAGGGCGGCATCAAGAGCCTGTACAATTACACGTCCAACCTCACGCCGTTCTTCTTCTTCCTGATCGGCGGCTATCTCGTCGTGCAAGGCCGCCTCACGCTCGGCGCCCTGGTGGCGGCGCTCGCGGCCTACAAGGAGATCGCGCCCGCCCTCAGGGAGCTGTTCGATTTCGCCCAGGATTGGTCGGACGCGGCGGCGCGCTTCGCCGAGGTCACGCGGGCCGTCGACCTTCCGGCTGCCGTTCAGCCAGGCATCACGAGGTCGGTTTCGGCACGGGAGGCGGCCTAGCCGACGGGCGCCCAACCTGTGCCGTTCCCCGACCGCGGCCTCCCCCCGCTCCGCCTCCCGGGGCCCGCACCATACGAGGTCCTGGCGCGGCCGCCCCCGGTAGCGAAGGCGACCGCGGCCCTCGGGGCTCCACCGTCGGTGCTTCCGGCCACGGCGACGTCGCGTGCCCTAAGGCCGTCCGGCGCGGCTCGGCCGGCGGCGATGCGAGCACGCTCCGGATCACACCGGCGTTCGAGCCGAGCGAAGCGGTCGCGGGGCCGGGTCGGTCGCGGCGTCCAGACTCATCCGGGTGCGCCGACGTGCCTCGACGGAACTAGGAGTGGGGCGATGAGGATCGGGGAGGTGGCACGCGCCTGCGGGATCTCGCCCAAGATGATCCGCTACTACGTGCGGACGGGCCTGATCCCGACACCGACCCGGTCGGTGTCGGGCCTTCGGGTTTACGCCGAGGACGAGGTGCGCAGGCTGCGGTTCGTGCACGCGCGGCATCCGTCGATAGTCGCGCCGCCGCTGGCTGCCATGGGGCGCGCGTGCGCCACGTTCACAATCCTACGATTCTGGGCAGGTTTCTGGCTGCTGCGCCGGCAGTGTTTTTGTCCTTAGCGCGCCAGACTGGGACGCTTTGCATCAGGCGACCCGCACGGCGTTCGGATGGGTTTGCGCAAGCCGACCTCGGTTTTGGCGCAGCGCCACTCACCGGGTGGGCGTGATGGAGCTAAACAGTATGGCTGCTCAGCCCTTGCAGCAGCTCGCCGGTTCATTTCGTTCCTGAGCTTCCTGGATCGGCGGGCACGGGACATCGCCGTACGAGCAGAATACACAGCAATCGCCCTTCTTCGGGCGGAGCAGAGTGCCGCAGCCAGGGCATTCGTAGAAGAACTGGCAGGCGTCGGTCGGCATCGTTTCCGAAGCCCGGTGCCCACAATGCGGACAGGTCAGGATCGAGATCAGCTTCATCAGGCTGTCCGCAGCATCTTGATCAGGGCGGGCTCAAAGTAGCTCCCGGCCGCAGCGGCGGCGATGAACAGCGTGGCGAGGCTGAGAAGCACCAGGGGGGCGGATGACCGACGCGGAGCTGGGCATGATCCATCCGGCCCGCAAGCAGCCCGTCGCCGCCGCGCGTAGAAGAACCAGCCGGCGATGACCGCCAGGACGCTGACGAGCATCAGCGGCGTGCGAAGAGAGGCGAGCACGCCGAGGACCGTGAAGACCCCAGCACCGATCCCGAGGCCGCCCAAGACTATGGGCAGCACGCAGCACGACGAGGCCGCCAGGGCACCGAGCCCCGTGATGGCGCCGAGCGCAGCGATGCTGCCAACGCTGACCGCGGCCGGTTCGTGGACGGGTCGTTCGGCAGGCGGTGTCTGATCGAGGGTCATGTCTCGTATCCATCGTGATCCTCGGCTACCCTGCATCCTGTAGCCACTACAGGATCAAGGGCGATCTTCATGGGTACGGCTAAGGGGGCGCGAAGCGGGGCCCTGACCATCGGTCAATTGTCGCTGCGGACCGGCGTCAACATCGAGAACATCCGGTACTTCGAGAAGGTCGGCCTACTCCCTTCGCCCCCGCGCACCGAGGGTGGCCATCGGTCCTACGGCGTCGAGCACGAGCGCACCCTGGCCTTCATCCGTCGCGGACGCGAACTTGGCTTCACGCCGAACGAGGTTCGGGCGCTGCTCGAACTGCGTCGGCCTGGTAAGGCAACCTGCCGCGAGGGACAGGGGATCGCGAGGCACCACCTTGACCGGGTGCGTGCGAAGATCGCGGACCTGTCAAGGCTCGAACGTCTCCTGGCCGAAACCATCGAGCAGTGCCCCGGTGGGGCGGCTCCTGGATGCCCGGTGCTCGATATGATCGACCCCGCCGAGTGAGCTTCGGAGCACCCATCCGACGCCTGCATCCTCGGTAGACCCAGAGGCCCCCACCGTCGGTCCGCTCCGGCCGCGAACCAGAGCGGTTACAGGAAGCGGTCCTGGCATTCGGTTGCTTCAAACCTCGAATGTTCGGAAGTCCCAATCACGGCTGAGCCCGGCCCTCCCGAAATATCATGTCGTCTTCCTGATCGAATGTCGACGACGATGCGCTCCGGGGCCGGGCTCCCTGCTTCGCTTCCGGCCTTGTGGGACGCCGGCTCCGGGTAGCGCGGTGGCCCTCATCCTCGCAGCAGGCATGGTCCGAGAGGACCTCGATGACACGGCACTCGCCGACCCGGCCTTGGCCGCACGCGTCGGTCATGCGGGCGAGCTCGCCCTTCAGGGCCATGAGCCGCTCGATGCGGCGCTCGACCTCGGCCATGTGACGCCGGGCGATCTTGTCGACCTCGGCGCAGGAGCGGTCGGGCTGGGCGGCCAGCGCCAGTAACTCACGGATGGCGTCCACCTCGAAGCCGAGCTCGCGCGCGTGGCGGATGAAGGCCAGGCGCTCGATGTCAGCCCGCCCATAGCGGCGGCGGCCGCCTTCCGTCCGCGGCGGCGGCGGCATCAAGTCGGCCGTCTCGTAGTAGCGGATGGTCGTGGCGAGCACGCCGGTACGCCGCGACAGCTCGCCTATCGACAGCTCCATTTTTCCGCTTGCTCCTCTAGTCGCTGGAGGAAGTAGGCAGTCGTCCACGACTTGGAAAGGAGGCGTCATGGCCAAGGAGTGCTGCGGCTCGACCGTTGGCTGTCAGGCATCGAGGGCGGAACGTGCGCATCCGGCGGCGCCGCCGCAGGTCGTCGCGGGGGGCGATTGCGGCACGGGGGATGCCTGCGGCTGCTCTGGGGGCGTGCCCGTCTTCGACGGGGTCGACCCGCGCTACAAGCGCGTGCTGTGGACGGTCATCGCCGTCAACGGCGCCATGTTCCTGACCGAGATGGCCGCCGGGCACCTTGCCGGCTCGCAGGCGCTCCAGGCCGACGCCCTCGACTTCCTGGGCGACACGGTCACCTACGGCCTGAGCCTCGCGGTCATCGGAGCGTCCCTCAGGGCTCGGGCCACGGCGGCGCTCGCCAAGGGGCTGTCCCTCAGCGTGATGGCAGTCTGGGTCTTTGGCTCGACTGCCTACCACGTCCTGGTGCTCGGGGTGCCCAAGGCCGAGGTCATGGGCGTCATCGGGCTGATGGCCCTGGCAGCCAACCTCGGCTCGGTACTGCTGCTGCGCCCCTACAAGGACGGCGACGCCAACGTGCGCTCGGTCTGGCTGTGCTCGCGCAACGACGCCATCGGCAACGTCGTGGTGATGGTGGCTGCGCTCGGTGTCTGGGGTTCCGCGTCGGCCTGGCCCGACCTCGCCGTCGCGGCGGTGATGGCCGGCATCTTCCTGACCTCGTCGGTGCAGATCCTGCGGCAGGCCTGGGCGGAGTATCGCGAAGGCGCCGTCACGACGCGAACCGCGGCGTCCGGATAAGGCGCGCACCGATCCGCGTACAGACCAAGACGGATACAGGGACGACCATGACATCACACGACGCACGCGCAGGACATGATCACGGATCGCATGACCACGACGGCGAGGCGGGTCACGACCATGCCGGGCATTCCCATGGGCCAGGGCACAGCCATGCCCCCGCAAGCTTCGGGACGGCATTCGCCATCGGCATCGCGCTCAACGTCGGCTTCGTGGCCGTCGAGGCGACCTACGGGGTCCTGGCGAACTCGGTGGCCCTGCTCGCCGATGCCGGCCACAACCTCTCGGACGTGCTCGGCCTCATCGTGGCCTGGATCGCGACGGTGCTGGCCAGGCGGGCCCCGAGCGCGCGGTTTACCTATGGGATGAAGGCCTCGTCGATCCTGGCGGCCCTTTTCAACGCCGTGTTCCTGCTGGTCGCCGTCGGCGCCATCGCGTGGGAGGCGATCCAGAGGTTCGGTGAGCCCGTCCCGGTCGCAGGCAAGACCGTGATGGTCGTGGCCGCAATCGGCATCCTGGTGAACGGCATCACCGCGTGGCTGTTCGCCTCCGGGGCCAAGGGCGACATCAACATCCGCGGGGCGTTCCTGCACATGGCGGCCGACGCCGCCGTCTCGGCCGGGGTGGTCATCGCCGGCCTCGTCATCCTCTACACCGGATGGACGTGGCTCGATCCGGTGGTGAGCCTCGCCATCGTGGCCGTCATCGTCTGGAGCACGTGGGGGCTCCTGCGAGACAGTCTTACGCTGTCCCTCGCCGCCGTCCCGCCGGGCATCGACCCGGTCGCCGTACGCCGCCACCTCGAAGGGCTGCCCGGCGTCGCGGCCCTGCACGACCTGCACATCTGGGCGATGAGCACCACGGACACCTGCCTCACGGCGCACCTCCTCATGCCCGGCGGCCGTCCCGACGACGCCTTCCTGATGGCGGCGGCCACCGGCATCAGGGAGCGGTTCGGCATCAGCCACACGACCCTCCAGGTGGAGACGAGCGAGGCCACCGCCTGCGCCCTGGCTCCGGACCACGTGGTCTGAGCGCGGCATGCAAGCCTGGTCCTATACCCTGATCCCCGCCGCGGCCGCCGTCGTCGGCGCGGCGGTGGCGGTCAACCTGCGGCCGGGCCCCGTCCTGGTCAGCGCCATCCAGCACTTCGCCGCGGGCGTCGTCTTCGCGGCGGCCGCGGGCGAGATCCTGCCCGACGTCAAGCATGCCGGATCGCCCTGGGCCATGCTGGTCGGGGGCGCGCTCGGCGTCGCCGCGATGCTCCTCGTCCGTATCCTGGAGAAGCGGGTGAAGGGGCCGGCCGGGCTGATGTCGGTCACCGGCATCGACATCCTGGTGGACGGCCTCGTCCTCGGCATCGCCTTCGCGGCCGGGGCGAAGGCCGGCATCCTGCTCACCGTCGCGCTGACCATCGAGGTGCTGTTCCTGGGACTAACCGTGGCGAACGAACTCGGCGAGGGCGGCGCGTCGAAGGGCAAGGTGGTCGGCCTGACGGCCGCCCTCGTGCTGCTGCTCCCGCTCGGAGCCCTGCTCGGCGGGCCCGTCGGCTCGCTGCCCGCCGCCGTCCAGGCCGGCTTCCTCTCCTTCGGCCTGATCGCCTTGCTGTACCTCGTGACCGAGGAACTCCTCATCGAGGCGCACGAGACCGAGGACCGCCCCTGGGTGACGGCGATGTTCTTCGCGGGCTTCCTGCTGCTGCTCCTGCTCGACGGGATGATCGGCTAGGCTGTATCCGGAATGCTTGCCGCGGGCGAAACCAGGTCCCTCCCGGACGAGGCCCACATCCTGCTCGTCGAGGACGACGACGGCATGCGCGTGCTCGTCGGCCGCATCCTGCGGGAGAGCGGCTTCCGGGTCACGGGCTGCCGCGGCGGCGCCGAGATGTGGTCGCTCCTGCCCGACACGCCGGTTGACCTCGTCCTCCTCGACGTCATGCTGCCGGGCGCGTCCGGGTTCGACCTGCTCAGGGCCCTGCGGGCGAAGGGCACCGTCCCGGTCATCATGCTGAGCGCCCGCAACGAGGAGGCGGACCGGGTGCTCGGCCTGGAACTGGGCGCCGACGACTACGTCGCCAAGCCGTTCGGGCGCCCAGAACTCCTCGCCCGGATCCGGGCGGTGCTCCGCCGGTCGGCGCTCGCGCCGGTGCCGAGCGCGGCGTCGCGGCCGGAATCCCTCGCCTTCGCCGGCTGGCGGCTCGACCTGCGCAGCCGCGCCCTGACCGATCCCGAAGGCGCCGCCGTCGACCTGTCGGGCGCCGAGCACGACCTGCTGCTGGTGTTCCTGGAACACCCGGGCCGGGTGCTCGGCCGCGAGCAGATCCTGGAGATGGGCCGCGGGCGCCTCTCCGCGCCGTCGGACCGCAGCGTCGACACCCTGGTCAGCCGGCTGCGGCGCAAGCTCGAACCGCCCGCGGGGACGGCCGCCGTCATCAAGACGGTGCGGGGCACCGGCTACATGCTGGCCGCCAAGGTCGAGCGGGCATGAGGGGCGTCCTCGGCCTCGCCCGCAGCCTGGAGGGGCGCACCGTCGTCGTCCTGCTCCTGGCCGTGCTCCTCGTCCATGGCGGCGCGCTGGCGATCTACCGCCTCTCGGCGGCGGCCGCCGCCGACGAGGCCTTCGCCACCGAGGTCGCCCGCCAACTCGTCATCGCGCGCGAGGCCGTGTCGCGGCGCCCGCCGGAGGAGCGGGCTGACGAGGCCGAGGCCCTCTCGTCGAACCATTTCGAGATCGGCTGGGACGCCCCAGCGCCGGCTCGCCCCCCGGGGGCGACCGATCCCGCGCTCCGGGACCTGCGCGACCGCCTCCTCGCCCTCGAACCGGTCCTCGGGGCGGGGCTCGCCCTGAACCTGGAGGCGCCGGACGAGCCGCTCCACCGGCAGGACCTGCGCGGGATCATCCCGCTTCCGGACGGGAGCGCGCTGACCTTCCGGTCCGCGCACGCCCCGAGCCTCGTCCCCGTCGCGCCCTGGGCCTCGCTCGCCACCGCCATGGCCATCCTCGTCGGGGTGGCCGCGGTCGTCCTGATGCATCGGATCGCCGGCCCCTTGCGGGAGCTGACCCGGGCCACCGGACGGATCGGCCACGGCGCCCCCGTCCGGGTTCCCGAGATTGGTCCCGACGAGACCCGAGGGATCGGCCGTGCCCTCAACGCGATGCAGGAGCGCATCCACCGGCTGGTCGGCGAGCGGACGCAGGCGCTCGCCGCCGTGTCCCACGACCTGCGAACGCCCATCACCCGGCTCCGCCTGCGCCTCGACCACGTCGAGGACCCGGCCGGGCGCCGCGCCATGGCCTCCGACCTCGACGACATGCAGGCGATGGTCGACGCGACGCTGGCCTACCTGGGGGGCGACGCCGACCCGGAGCCGCGGCAGGTCACCAACGTCGCGAGCATTTTGATGGGGGTCGCCGACGCCTCCGCGGATGCCGGCCGGGCGGTCGCATACGGAGGACCCGGCCGGGCCCTGGCGACGGTGCGCCCAGTCGCCTTCCGGCGGGCGCTGGAGAACCTCGTGGACAACGGCGTGCGCTACGGCGCGCGGGTGCGCATCGCCCTGGCGGCCGAAGAGACAGCGCTGGTCTTGCGCATCGACGACGACGGGCCCGGCATCCCGGCATGCGACGTCGCCTGCGCCTTCGAGCCCTTCACCCGCCTGGAGGGGTCGCGCAACCGAAACACCGGCGGGACCGGACTCGGCCTGACCATCGCGCGGCGGGCCGTGGAAGCGGAGGGAGGCACGCTCATCCTGACCACGAGGCCGGAGGGCGGATTGCGGGCCGAGATCCGCGTGCCCCGGGCTGGGCGCGGCGGCTGACACACTTCGTCACGAACGCGGCGTCCCGGAGACAAACGGCTTGGCTATCTCGGACTTCGAAGCGGCCGACGCGGTCGGCGCCGAACAGGAGACCGACAGATGAAGCGCACGCTCGCCGCCGTCCTCGCCGCCGGGATGCTGGCCGCGGCCACGGGGTCCGCCTTCGCCGTGGACAGCCACGGCAATGCCTCGAACCCCGAGCGCGCCGTCCCGAACACCGGTGGCGTGTCGGGCGGCCCGGCCCATCGCGACGACCCGCGCGTCAGCGAGGCCCGTGAGAAGCGGCCCGACGGCAAGCCGGCGCATTCGGACAACGACGGGCATGCCCACGGGCACAGCCACGACAAGCCCGGCAAGAAGTGAGCTCGCCGGGCAGGCCGCGGGGGCGGGAGGCGCGGACATGCGGATGCTGCCCCTGCTCGTCGTCTTCGCGCTCCTGGCCGCGGTGATCGGCTACGCGCTCGCCGAGCCTGCTCGGCACGTCGTTCACGATGCGCCGACCCCTCGCGCGTCGTGATGCGCCCGCACCGGCGCGAGCCGGTGCGGGCGACCTCTTCTCGACGCCAGGCGGCGACCTCAGTCGTCGAAGTCGTGATGGTGATGGTGCCGCTCGAACCGGCCCGGCCCGTAATCCTCGCGGCGCGGGTGATGGTGCCGGACCACGACGTCGTCATGGTTGCCGTGGCGGTAGACATCGACATGGTCGTGCGGCCGCCGCTCGCCGTAGCCGTAGCCGCGCTCGTAATACTGGGCCGAGGCCGCGGCCGGCGCGAGGAGGATGGCCGCCGCCATCAAGCCTGCTAGGTGCCGTCGCATCGCTGTCTCCTCCGGGGATTCCTATTGCGGCGGTTTGCGCGGCGGCCGTTGAACAGGTTCTGAGACCGTCGTTCAGGAAGCCGTCACCCCAGGTTCGCCGACGTCCTCGAAATGCGAGGGGCCGGGCCGGACGTCGCTGCCCCCGGCCCGGCCCCGTCGCGATGTCAGCCGCTCAGTGGCGGTGCTCTTCCACGACGGTCTTCTCGTGATGGTCGTCATGATGTTCGTGCACGACCGGCCGGTCGCGATGGTTCTCCTCGACGGTGGTGTGCGTATGGTCGACATCGCGGCGGTGGCCGTCGCCGTGAACCCCGACTCCGCCGGGGCCGACGTCCACGTGCTGGGCGAGCGCACCGACCGGCGCGAGGGCCAGGGCGGCCGCGGCGGCGGCGGCGAACATGATCTTCATCCAAGGATCTCCATGTTTCGCGGTCGGCCGGGAATGCGGCCCCCCGCGAAACCGTTCCCGGATTTTCCTCGCCCGGTATTCGTCTCGGCCGAGCGAGAAACGGCTTGGCCGCTTTCGCGTCGTGACCGCGGCTGACCTTGCATGGCGGCCACAAAATCTGTTCAGACCGGGTTCAAGAGGCCAGGACGATGCCTTGTCCGATCCGGGATAAATCGCGCATAAGGCCGGAGATGGGTTCAGGACGCGGGCATAGCCGCAGGTGGGCGGCACGGGGATGGTGGGCGTTCGCCGCACGCCTGCTCGCGCTCGCCCTCGCCCTGTCCCTCGTCGCGCCCGCCGCCGGCCTCGCCGCCGACGTCGCGTACCACGATGGCGGCGGCAGGCACGTCACGGAGATCGCGAGCATTGAGGCCGCGCCCGACACCGGCGCGACCGACCCCGGCATGGCCTGCCACCTCCATTGTGGCTGCCACCAGGCGGCACCCGCCGTGGCGGACTTCTCGGAGCCGGTCTTCGGGGTCGCCCGGCTGGCCTATGCGCATTTGAGCCAGACGGTTTCCTCCGTCTCGCCGGACCGCCTGCCGAGGCCCCCCCGCGCCTGAGGTGACGCCGCAGAGGCGCGTCCCGAACCCGGAGCCCGCGCTCCGGGCCACTCCTCACGCCACAGAAGCGGGACTGCCGCGTCCGTCCGAACGGCGCCCGATCCCGGCCGAGCAGGTCTCATGCGCATCCTCATCACCGCGGTCCTCGTGGCCGCCGGCATCGTCGTCGGCGCCGCCGTCCCCGCCATATCCGCGTTCGTCCGCGGCCTCCTGACATCGGCCGGGCTGCCGCCGGCCATCCTCACCTTCGCCGCCGGCCCGCCCCCTGGCGGGAAGGCGCCGAAGGATGAGGCCGACCATGCCGAAGGCGACGGCCACGACCACGGCAAGGCCGCCGCGCCGAAGGCCGAGGGAGCCCACGCTCACGGCGAGCACGAGCATTCCGAGGCGGAGGGCGAGGAAGGCCACGTCAAGATGACGGCCGAGCAGGTCGAGGGGCAGGACATCGGCGTCGCCAAGGCCGAGGGCGGGACGCTCTCGCGACACGTCCTGGTGCCCGGCACCATCACGCCCGATACCGACCGGATCGCCCGCGTCCCCGCCCGCGTCGTCGGCACGGTGTCCGAGATGCGCAAGCGCCTGGGCGACGACGTCAGGAAGGGCGAGGTGGTCGCCCTCCTCGACAGCCGGGAAGTCGCCGACGCCAAGAGCGAGTACCTCACCGCGATGGTCCAGTCCGACCTCCAGAAGATCAACTTCGAGCGCCAGCAGAAACTCTTGGCGTCGGCGGCGGCATCCCAGGCGGCGTTCGACAACGCCAAGGCCGTGTTCCAGGAGAACCAGCTGCGCGTCGACCTCGCCCGCCAGAAGCTCTCGGCGCTGGGCCTGAACGCCGCCGAGGTCGCCGCCGCGCAGAAACGCGACGAGGCGACGCCGAACGCCTCGACGCTGCGCCAGTACGAGCTGCGGGCGCCCATCGCCGGCCGCATCGTGGAGCGCAAGGTCGATGTCGGCACGGCGGTGGGCAAGGAGGGCGACCCTGCCGACGTCTACACCGTCGCCGACCTCTCGACCGTCTGGATCGAGCTCGCGGTCCCCACCTCCGACCTCGCCGAGGTCCGGGAGGGCGCGCGGGTCACCGTGAACCGCGGCGGCCGCAGCGAGCAGGGCAAGGTGGTGTTCGTCAGCCCGCTGCTGAACGCCGACACCCGGTCCGCCCGGGTCGTGGTCTCGCTGCCCAACAAGGACATGGCCTGGAGGCCCGGCACCTACGTCACCGCCGAGGTCGAGACCGCGACGGACCAAGTGCCGGTGCGGGTCGCCAAGTCGGCGCTCCAGACCGTCGAGGGCAAGCGCGTCGTCTTCGTGCGCACGGACGAGGGCTTCGAAAAGCGCGAGGTCGAGCTCGGGCGCTCCGACGACGACGGCTTCGAGGTCGTCTCGGGCCTCAAGCCCGGCGAGACCATCGCGGTGGCCAACACCTTCCTCCTCAAGGCCGAGCTCGGGAAGAGCGAAGCCGACCACGACCATTGAGGAAGCCCGACATGATCAGCCGCATCCTCGACTTCTCCGTGCACCAGCGCTGGCTGGTTCTGCTCCTGTCGCTGCTGGCCGCCGGCTTCGGCGGCTACTCGGTCACCAAGCTGCCGATAGACGCGGTGCCCGACATCACCAACAACCAGGTGCAGATCAACACGACGGCGCCGTCGCTCTCGCCCGTCGACATCGAGAAGCAGGTCACCTACCCGGTCGAGACCGCGCTCGCGGGCATCAAGGGGCTCGAATACACCCGCTCGCTCTCGCGCAACGGCTTCTCGCAGGTCACCGCGGTCTTCGCGGAGAAGCTCGACATCTACTTCGCCCGCCAGCAGGTCGCCGAGCGCCTCGCGCAGGTGAGGCGGGACCTGCCGCCCGGCACCGAGCCCAGCATGGGGCCGATCTCGACCGGGCTGGGCGAGATCTACATGTGGTCGATCCATTACGCGAAGCCCGGCGAGCGCACGGTCTCGAAGGCGGGCAAGCCCGGCTGGCAGCCCGATGGCAGCTACCTGACCCCCGAGGGCCAGCGCCTGAAGACCGAGCTGGAGCAGACCGCCTACCTGCGCACCGTCCAGGACTGGATCATCCGCCCCCTAGTCAAGACCGTGTCCGGCGTGGCCGGGGTCGACGGCATCGGCGGCTTCGAGAAGCAGTACCACGTCCAGCCCGACCCGACGCGGCTCGCGTCCCTCGACCTGTCCTTCTCGGACGTCGCCCGGGCGCTGGAGGCCAACAACGCCAACCAGGGCGCCCGCTACCTGGAGGACAACGGCGAGGGCTACGTCGTGCGCGCCGCCGGCCGCCTGGAGAGCATGGACGAGATCGGCGACGTGGTCGTCGCCACCCGGGGCGGCGTGCCGGTGCGGATCAAGGACATCGCCGAGGTCCGCATCGGGCGCGACCTGCGCACGGGCTCGGGCAGCGAGGACGGCCAGGAGGTCGTCGTCGGCACCGCCCTGATGCTGATCGGCGAGAACAGCCGCACGGTGGCTGCCGCGGTCGACGCGCGCATGGAACAGATCCGCAAGAGCCTGCCGCCCGGCGTCGAGGTCCAGACCGTCCTCGACCGGACCCGGCTCGTCGAGGCGACCGTGAAGACGGTGGTGAAGAACCTGTCCGAGGGCGCGGCTCTCGTCATCGTCATCCTGTTCCTGCTGCTCGGCAACATCCGGGCCGCCATCATCACGGCCCTGGTCATCCCGGTCGCCATGCTGATGACCATGACCGGCATGGTCGAGGCGAAGATCTCGGCCAACTTGATGAGCCTCGGCGCCCTCGATTTCGGGCTGATCGTCGACGGGGCGGTGATCATCACCGAGAACGCCCTGCGCCACCTCGCAGAGAAGCAGCAGGAGCTGGGCAGGGGGCTCGACACCGAGGAGCGCCTCCAGACGGTCCGCGCCTCAGCCGAGGAGATGATCAAGCCGTCGCTCTACGGGCAGGCGATCATCATCTTGGTCTACGTCCCGCTCCTGACCTTCACGGGGGTCGAGGGCAAGATGTTCGAGCCGATGGCGCTGACCGTGATCATCGCGCTCGTGGCGGCCTTCGTGCTGTCGCTGACCTTCGTGCCGGCGCTCATCGCCATCGTCATCACCGGCAAGGTCACGGAGAAGGACAACCTCATCATCCGGGCGCTCAAGGCCGCTTACCGCCCGGTGCTCGGCGCGGCGGTCCGGGCGCCGTTCGTCTTCGTCGGCGCGGCGCTCCTGCTGCTCGTCGGGGCGGGCATCCTGTTCACCCGCCTCGGGACCGAGTTCATCCCGCAGCTCGACGAGAAGAGCATCGCCCTCAACGCCACCCGAATCCCATCGACCTCCCTCACCCAGTCGCAGGCGATGCAGCTCAAGGTCGAGAAGGTGGTCTCGAAATTCCCGCAGGTGGCCTACGTCTTCTCGAAGACCGGCACCGCCGAGGTCGCCTCCGACCCGATGCCGCCGAACTCCTCAGACACCTTCGTCATCCTGAAACCCCAGGAGGAGTGGCCCGAGCCGAGCCTGTCCAAGGCCGAGTTGCAGGAGCAGATCGAGAAGGCGGTCGGGGCGCTCGCCGGCAACGTCTACGAGTTCTCCCAGCCGATCCAGCTGCGCTTCAACGAGCTGCTCGCCGGCACCCGGGGCGACCTCGCCGTGAAGGTGTTCGGCGACGAGTTCGAGCCGATGCTGAAGGCGGCCAACCAGGTCGCGGCGGTCCTGAAGGGCATCGACGGCGCCGAGGACGTCAAGGTCGAGCAGACGGCGGGCCTGCCGTTCCTGGAGATCAAGATCAACAAGGCCGAGGCGGCGCGCTACGGCCTGAGCACCGGGGCGATCCAGGAGGTCATCGGCGCGGCCATCGGGGGACGGGACGCCGGCGTCGTGTTCGAGGGCGACCGTCGCTTCCCCATCGTCGTGCGCCTGACCGACAAGGTCCGCGAGGACCGGGAGGCCCTGGAGAACATCCCGGTGCCGCTGCCGGCGGGCCCGAACGGCCGGGCGAGCTCGGTCCTGCTCAAGCAGGTGGCGAGCTTTTCGGTCACCGAGGGACCGAACCAGATCTCGCGCGAGAACGGCAAGCGGCGGGTCGTGGTCACGGCCAACGTGCGCGGGCGGGACATCGGCTCGCTCGTCGCGGAGGCGCAGGCGAAGGTTGGAAGCCAGGTGCAGCTGCCGCCAGGTTCCTACCTCACCTGGGGCGGGCAGTTCGAGAACCTCGCCTCGGCCAAGCGGCGGCTGATGGTGGTGGTACCGGTCTGCTTCTTCCTGATCTTCCTGTTGCTGTACTCGGCCCTGGGCTCGCCGCGGGACGCGCTGCTGGTGTTCAGCGCGGTGCCGCTTGCCCTCACCGGGGGCATCTTCGCGCTTTGGCTGCGCGGCATGCCGGTCTCGGTACCGGCGGCGGTCGGGTTCATCGCGCTCTCGGGCGTTGCGGTCCTCAACGGCCTCGTCATGCTGACCTTCATCAAGCAGCTCGTGGCGGAGGGCCGGCCGAAGCGCGAGGCCATCCTGGAGGGCGCCATGACCCGGTTGCGGCCGGTGGCGATGACGGCGCTGGTCGCCTCGCTCGGCTTCGTGCCCATGGCCATCGCCACCGAGACCGGCGCCGAGATCCAGCGGCCGCTCGCCACCGTGGTCATCGGTGGCCTGATCAGCGCCACCCTGCTGACCCTGATCGTGCTGCCGGCCCTGTACGCCCGGTTCGGCAAGGTTGTCGTCCCGAAGGTCGCGGAGCGGCCGCGGGAGCCGGGGCCACGACACCTCAAGGCGGCGGAGTAGACGAGATGCGACGCGTCCCAACCTGGTTGGCGGCTCCTTTCGCCTTCCTCGCGCTGACGGGTGCGGCTCCGGGCGCGGACGGAGGCGTCGGCGAGGCTCCGTTCGGCCTCGCGTGGGGGCCCGTCGCCGACGTGCCGCGCCCGCTCAAGGCCGACCGCGAGGCCAACCTGACCGCGCTGTACTACCCGCGTGGCTGGCGGCCGGCCGTCGGGTCGGCAACGGCCGAGGTCGTGCTGGTGGTCTGCCGCGAGGAGGGTCTGCAGGAGGTCGTCTGGGTGGGGCTCCCCCTGGCGGGCGAGGAACTCGCGCGCGTGCGCCGCGCCATCCACGACGAAGGGGTGCGCCGCTACGGCGAGCCGACACCGGGGCCATCGGCCGATTCCGAGCTCTGGCCCGGCGGTCGGGCTCTCCTGGCCAGCCGCGAGGCTCCGGACGGGCGGCACGAGCTCGTCATGGCGGCGTTCGGTCCCGGCTACGCGGCCTGCTCGGCCGCCCACCTCGCCGCGACCGGACACCCCGCCGGCGCGCACGTGGCCGAGCTCATCGGCTCCTCCGGCCCCTGAGGCGGCCGGTCCGGGACGGCAACGAAAGACTGGGAGCGACATGGGACACGGACACGCGCACGGCGGCGGCCACGGGCATTCGCACGGCGGCGGCATACCCGCGGGCTCGGCGGCGGGCAGGAACAAGGGGCGCCTAGCCTGGGCGCTCGCCCTGACGCTGACCTACATGGCCGCGGAGGTCGTCGGCGGCCTGCTCACCGGCAGCCTCGCGCTGCTGGCCGATGCCGCCCACATGGTCACGGATGCCGGCGGCCTCGCGCTGTCGCTGCTCGCCATCCACTACGCGGCCAAGGCGCCGTCGCCGGGCAAGAGCTTCGGCTACATGCGCTTCGAGATCCTGGCGGCCCTCGCCAACGCCGTCGTGCTGCTCGGGGTGACGGCCTACATCCTGTACGAGGCCTACCGGCGCTTCTTCGAGCCGACCGAGATCCTCGGCTGGCCGATGATGCTGGTCGCGTTCGTCGGCCTCGGGGTGAACCTCGCCAGCATGAGACTCCTCGCGGGCGGATCGTCGGAAAGCCTCAACGTCAAGGGCGCCTACTTCGAGGTCTTCTCCGACATGCTGGGTTCGGTCGGCGTCATCGCCGCGGCCCTCGTGGTGATGGCGACGGGCTGGCGATGGGTCGATCCGCTGGTCGGCGCCGGCATCGGCCTGTTCATCGTGCCGCGCACCTGGCGCCTGTTGAGCGAGGCGCTTCACATCCTGCTGGAGGGAACGCCTCTGGGTGTCGATCTTGCCGCGCTACGAACGGAGATCGAGGCGATGCCTGGCGTGCGGCGCGCCTACGACCTTCATGCCTGGACGCTGACCTCCGGCTTCGACGCGATGAGCGGCCACGTGGTCATGGACGACGTCGCCGCCGGACCCGACCTCATCCGCGCGGTCCGGCGTCTGGTGAAGGAGCGACACGGCATCGAGCACGTCACCGTCCAGGTCGAGGACGAGGCGCTTTCGGCCGAGGCCGCGCGCCTGCCCGTGTGACGGCGAGCATCCGGCATGAGCAAGAAATCGGCGCGGCTGCAGAGCGAGTGGGCGCCAAATCCTCGGCGCAAGCGACGGGTCAGGCCATACGTCCGCAAAGCCGCGGATCGAATGATGATAGCGATCTGTATCGGATTGCCTCTGGCCGTATTGTTTCTCCAATACTTCAAGCACCTCATGAAGTGATGCCTGAGTAATGATGCTTGACTATGCAAGGTGTTTTCAATGAATGATCTACAAACGCACCATTTTGCCGTGACGACAACGGCGATGCTTGCGGTTCTGAGAACATCGACCATCGCCATGATGACCCTTCTCATGCAAAAACTTTCAGCACCTGAACGGGAAGAGGTTTTCGCAGAGATCGCGGCGACAATCGGTGAGTTGACCCCGGATTATTCCCAGGCAGGCCCCGTGGGGACCAAGTTCTACGAAGAGGTGGTGGCCGAGGCGCCGGCGCTCGCGAAGGCATTCGTCCAAGATTTGCGTAGATCTCTTGGTTGAAATCCGATGAGACCATTTATCAGTTATCGAGTGTTGGTGACGGAGAGCAGAGGTCCCGCGGACCTGACGCGCCTGTCGCCTTTTCTGTGCTCGGTGCCCGGCCCGTCACTGAGGCTTAGGCGTCTCCGTATCGAGTGCCAACTGGGCATGGCGGATCTTCCTGGCGACACCGCGCCTGCGCGGGTTGCTCGCCCTGAATTTCGCCGTCGCGGCGGCCGGCGCCATGGTCATCGTCAATACCGTGGTAATCGTCCAGGCCCTGCTCGGACGCCCCCAGCACGACGTCGCCCTTGCCCTTGGACCCTTCGGCGCGGGCTCGATGGCCGCCGCCCTGGTCCTACCGCGGGTCCTGGACCGCCTGTCCGACAGGGGTGTGATGCTGCCGTCCGCCGCCTTCCTCGGAGTCGTCCTCGTCGGGGTCGCTGCCCTGACCTGGTGCGGGGCCATCGGCTGGCCCGTACTGCTCGGGACCTGGCTCGTCCTTGGGATCGGCTACTCCGCCGCCCAGTTCGCGCTCTCGCACGCGTCGTGGCTCCTCACTTACCCGCTGGCGGGCTGCCTCGGCGCTGCCGTCGGGATGCCCGCGACCCTGGCGGCACTCGGCGCCCTGACCGTCGCGGGCGTCGCGGCGGCGGCCATGCTTTGGCCTGCATCCGACCCGGACGTCGTCGCACATGCCCACGCGGACCTCGACCCGTCCCACCCCCACGTGCGGGGGATCGGTCAGGGCCGGCACGAGCATGCTTTCGTCATCGACGACCTGCATCGGCAATGGCCGTCCAGGGCGAATTAGGAACCACACGGCGAGCGTTGGAACGGCGACGCTCAGGGGGGGGCGTCGGGTGCCGGACATCCCTCATCCGATGGTCTGTCGGGGGCCGTGAGGATTGCGTCGCGGCAGGTCCGCATCGAGGGGAACACGGCATGAGGACGTTGCTCGGATCCTGGCAGCTGTGGGCGCTGCTTTCTGCCGCCTTCGCGGCGTTGACCGCGATCTTCGCCAAGGTCGGCATCGAGAACGTCAATTCCGACTTCGCCACCTTCATCCGCACGGTCGTCATACTCTGCGCCCTCGGCGCCATCCTGGTCGGCACGGTCCAGTGGGTACCGGTCGGGTCGGTCTCGGCCAGGACCTACGTGTTCCTGGTGCTCTCGGGCCTCGCCACGGGCGGCTCATGGATCTGCTACTTCCGCGCCCTCAAGCTCGGCGAGGCCAGCCGCGTGGCCCCGGTCGACAAGCTCAGCGTCGTGCTGGTGGCCGTCTTCGGGGTCGTCTTCCTCGGCGAACGTCTATCTCCACCGAATTGGCTCGGCGTCGCCCTCATCGCCGCCGGGGCCGTGCTCGTCGCCTATCGAGGATGAAGCCGGCGGGAAGGGATGCGTCGCGGCGCAGTCCAGGGCGAGGGCTCGAAACCGGACGGACCGACCGATGCGCGTGCTGTTGATCGAGGACGACCGGATGATCGGCGAAGGGCTGTCGAACGGCCTCTCGGCCGAGGGCTATTCCGTCGATTGGGTCCGCGACGGCGGCGAGGCCGAGACGGCCCTGCTCAACGGCGGCCACGCGCTCGCGCTGCTCGACCTCGGCCTGCCGGGCGGGGACGGACTTCGGGTGCTTCGATCCGCCCGGGCGGCCGGGATCGACACGTCGGTGCTCATCATCACGGCGCGGGACGGCCTCGAAAGCCGCGTCGCAGGCCTCGACCTCGGGGCGGACGATTACCTGGTCAAGCCGTTCGAGATGCGCGAGCTGCTCGCCAGGATGCGGGCCATCCTGCGCCGTCGGGCCGGGCGGGCGAGCGCGCGGCTCGTGGCCGCCGAGACCGAACTCGACACGGAAAGCCACGTCCTGTCCCACGCCGGGACCGTCGCGGTCCTGTCGGCGCGCGAATACGCCCTCATGCACGCCCTGATGGAGCGACCGGGGCGCATCCTCTCTCGTGCGCAGATCGAGGAACGCATCTACGGGTGGGGCGAGGAGGTCGAGAGCAACGCGGTGGACGCCCTGATCCTCACGGTCCGTCGAAAGGTCGGCAAGGGCGTGATCCTGAATGTCCGCGGCGCAGGTTGGATGGTACCCAAGCCATGAGGGCCGCCTCCCTGCGCCGCACGACGCTCGTCTGGATGACCGCCCTGCTCGCCGGAATCGGCTTGGCCGCGATGGTCGCGGCCTATGCCCTCGCGCGGATCGAGGCGGCCGATTTCCTCGACGGGCAGTTGCGGCAAGTCGCCCTCAACGCCGGTCCCGGGCTAACGGACGCGGACGCGCCGCCCGCCGCCGACCAGGACCCGGAGGACCAACTCGCCGTCACCATCTGGAAGGACGGGCAGGTCCTGCGCGACGACCGCGGCGTCGACGTCCGCCACCCCGGCCGCACGGGATATGCGAACGTCGTCATGGGCGGCGAGCTCTGGCGCACATACACGACCGCCAACGGCACAACGACGGTCCGGGTCGCCCAGCGCGACGTCGTGAGGGCGGAGTTCGCACGCAATGCGGCGCTCGGTGCCGTGGCCCCCCTGCTGCTCCTCGTCCCGCTGTCGTGGATCGTCGTCGGCTGGGCGATGAACCGGGCGCTCGGGCGGCTCGACGGCTTGGTGCATGACCTCGCCGGGCGCGGCGCCGCCGCCCAAGGCCCCTTGCCGACGCGCGGCGTGCCGACGGAGGTGGCGCCCCTCGTCGAGGCCATGAACGGGCTCATCCTTCGCCTGCAGGCCGCTCTGGCCGCCCAGAAGCGGTTCGTCGCCGACGCGGCGCACGAACTGCGTACGCCGCTCGCCGCGATGCAGATCCAACTCGACTCCCTCGGCGGGCCTGCCGGTGGCGGGAGCGACGCGCGGCGTACGGCGCTGGCGGACGGCCTCCGGAGGGCGAACCGGCTGGTGGATCAACTGCTCCGTCTCGCCCGGCTCGACGACGGTGCCGAGGCGCGTCCTGCATCCGTCGACCTCGGCCAGCTCCTGCTCGACTGCGTCGCCGACCACGTCGTGCTCGCCGAGCGCAAGGACATCGACCTGGGCGTGCATATCGAGACACCCGCGACGCTTCACGCGTCGGAGGACGAGGTCCGCGTCCTGTTCGCCAACCTCGTCGACAACGCCCTGCGCTACACGCCGTCCGGAGGCCAGGTCGACGTCCGTCTGCTGAACCGGGACGGTGCGTGCGTCGTCACGGTTCGGGACACCGGCTGCGGGCTGCCGCCGGGAAGCGAGGGCCGCCTGTTCGACCGCTTCTTCCGGGCCGCGCCACCGGAAGTCGAAGGCACAGGGCTCGGGCTCGCCATCGCCCGCCGCATCGCGGAGCGCAACGACCTCGGCCTGACGGTCGAAAACCGACGTGACGGGCAGGGGACCCTCGCAACCGTCAGACTGCCGGCCTGAGGCCGAGCCTGCGGCTCCTTTGGACGAAGCTCATTCTGCCCTCATTATGGCTCGCTATCACGGTGCCCGACCATGACGGACGGGAGACGGGGATGAGCGAGATCCAGCGCCAGATCTTGAACAAGGTACCGGAGGTCACCGCGGTCTTCTGGGTCATCAAGATACTGTCCACGACCGTCGGCGAGACCGGCGCGGACTACCTCGCGGTGAACGTCGGCCTGGGTGCCGCCGTCACCGCCACCCTCACGGCCGGCCTCCTCGCGGCCGTCCTCGCCCTGCAGGTGCGCGAGTGGCGCTACTTGCCCTGGACCTATTGGTCGACCGTCGTCCTCGTCAGCGTGGTCGGCACGCAGGTTACCGACATCCTGACCGACAAGCTCGGCGTGAGCCTCTTCGTCAGCACCGGCGTGTTCGCGGCCGCCCTCGCCACCGTGTTCGCCCTTTGGTACGCGACCGAGCGGACGCTCTCGATCCACGCCATCGTGACCCGGCGCCGCGAGGCGTTCTACTGGCTCGCCATCCTCCTGACCTTCGCGCTCGGCACGGCCGCGGGCGACCTGGCTACCGAGGCGCTGGGGCTCGGCTTCAATCTCGGCGTCGTCATCTTCGGCACGATGCTGGCCGCCCTCGCCCTCGCCTGGCGCCTCGGCACGAACCCGGTGACGATCTTCTGGCTCGCCTACATCGTCACGCGCCCCCTCGGCGCATCGCTGGGCGATCTGCTGTCGCAGGCACGGGAATACGGCGGCCTCGGCTTCGGCACGGCCTCCACCAGCCTCGCCTTCTTCGCCGTCATCGTCGCCCTGGTGACGTCCCTGAGCCTCGTCTCCGGACGCCCTGGCGAGCCGGCCGGACAGCGGCGGGCCTGACCGTCCGCCGCCTCCCGCATCCCCATCCTCCAGTCCTTCCAACGCCGCACGACACGGAGCGAATGACCATGCGAAACATCCTCCTCGCCGCCATCGCCGCGACGGTCATCGGCGCCACGGCCGCCCCCCTGGGCCTGCAGGCGATGCAGGACGCCGCCGTCGGAGCGACGCCCAAGGCGATGGCGGCCTCGAAGCTCGGCGACCTCTCCAAGTTCCGGACCATCGTCGTCGACGTAAAGGCGATGACCGACCGGGGCGACCTCGCCGCCGCCAAGACGCGCATCAAGGACCTGGAATTGTCCTGGGACGCGTCCGAGGCCGGCCTGAAGCCGCGAGCCGCCGCCGACTGGCACGTCGTGGACAAGGCCATCGACCGCACCCTCGACGCGTTGCGGGCTTCGAACCCCGATCCGGCCGCCTGCCGTCGCGCGGTCGACGACCTGCTCGCCATCATCGACCAGACCCACACCGCGTGAGCCAGCCCTCGCTTTCCCACGGCAGCCCGATGCAACCGATCGAGCGACCCGGACACGTCGAACCCGCCAAAGTGCCAGAAGCCACCGCCGGGTTCTGGGCCATCAAGATCGTGGCCACGACGTTGGGCGAGGTCGGCGGCAACGCGGTCACGTTGACGCTCGGTCTCGGCTATCTCGCCGGCACGGCGATCTTCGGGGCCGCCCTGGCGGTGCTGCTCGCCGCACAGGTCCGGGCGGACCGCTTCCAGCCGCTCCTGTACTGGGCCGTGGTCACCGCGACGACGCTCGCAGGCACGACCCTCGCCGACTTCTGCGACCGGTCCCTCGGCATCGGCTACGCGGGCGGGTCCCTGGTGTTGCTCGGATTGGTCGTCGCGACCCTGATCCTGTGGAAGCGCACGCTCGGCACGGTCGCCGTGGAGACGGTACGGTCCCCGCGGGCCGAAGGTTTCTATTGGGCCACGGTCATGTTCTCCCAGACGCTCGGCACCGCGTTGGGCGACTGGATGGCCGACAGCAGCGGACTCGGGTACAACGGGAGCGCGCTCCTCATCCTCGTCGCGCTGGTCGTGGTCACGGCCCTCCAACTGCGAACGCGCGTTTCCAGGCCGATGCTGTTCTGGACGGCGTTCGTCCTGACGCGGCCGCTCGGCGCCACCCTCGCCAACTCGCTCGACAAGCCAGTCGCTTCCGGCGGCCTGGGCATCGACGACATCACGATCTCCGGCGTGCTCGCGCTCGTCATGGCCGGGCTCGTCCTCCTCATCCCGCAGCGTGCCGGTCGCCGGGCGGCCTGCGCCGACGCGCCGTGAGGTTTCCCCTCGAAGAAGGAGCAGGTCCGATGGACGACCGTTACGAACGCGCTCTGAGCAAGGTGCCGGAGGTCACGCTGGGCTTTTGGATCATCAAGATCCTGGCCACGACGCTCGGGGAGACCGGCGGCGATACCGTCACCATGACCCTCAATTGGGGCTACCTCGCCGGTACCGCCCTGTTCGCCGTGCTGCTGGTCGCGCTCGTGGTCGCCCAGGTCATGTCGAAGCGGTTCCACCCGGTCCTGTACTGGTCCACGATCGTCGCCTCGACCACCTTCGGTACGACGATGGCGGACTTCGCCGACCGCTCGCTCGGCATCGGGTACACCGGCGGGTCGACCCTGCTCCTCGTTTGCCTCGCGGCCGTGCTCGGGCTCTGGTACGCGACCGAGGGCACCGTGTCGGTGAACACGGTTTCGACCCCCCGGGTCGAAGCGTTCTATTGGGGGGCGATCACCTTCTCGCAGACGTTGGGCACCGCGCTCGGCGACTGGCTCGCGGACACCGGCGGCCTCGGCTACGAGGGCGGCGCCCTCGTCTTCGCGGCGGCGCTCGCGGTCGTCGTCGCCCTTTACTACCGGACCTCGGTTTCGCGCGTCACGCTCTTCTGGGCGGCGTTCATCCTGACCCGCCCGCTCGGGGCCACGGTGGGCGATTTCCTCGACAAGCCGGTCGCCGACGGCGGGTTGAACCTGAGCCGGCCGCTCGCCTCCGCCGTGATCGCGGCCTTCATCGTCGCGCTCATCGTCCTCCTCCCGCAAAGGGCCGGTCAGCATCCGACAGAGGGAGCACAGGCGTCGCGCTGACCCGGACGTTCCCGTGCGAGCGCCGAACGGCCACCGTGCCTTGCCCAAAGCTTCCGGATCGCCACGTCCAAGCGTATGATGAGGGGGAACCTATAGTGCCAAAGCATGCCCGCTGCATTACGCGACGACTTCATCGGGCTGGATGAGTACGAACGCCTCTGCGAAGCGGCGGAGGAAGGGGAGCGGCTGGAGTACATCGACGGGCAGGTTGTCCGCATGCTGGTCGGCGGCTCCATCGCCCACCATGCCTTGACCCGGTGCCTCGATAACCTGATTGCCGACCGCCTCCCCCCGGCGGGCCGTGCGCGTCATTACGTCAGACGATGCGGCTCCAAGCGGGAACGGCACGCGTCTACCCGGATGTCTTCGTCGCCTGCGGGGATACCGTCGAACCGGATCCGGAGACCAACAGCGTCCGTTCGGCGACCGTCATCGTGGAGGTTCTGCCCCCCGCGACCGAACGGTACGACCGCGGCGGGAAATGGCTCGAATACCAGACGCTGCACGACCTCATGCATTTCGTCCATGTCGCGCAGGACCAACGCCGGGTCGGATTCTTCCACCGTCAGGGAGACGGATGGCACTACGAACTCCTACAAGGACCGGACGCCGTCCTTCGGCTAGCGGCCATCGGGGTCGAGTTGAGGCTCGACGATTTCTACTCGTCCATCCCGCTGCTAGCCACGGAGGGCGGCGACCTCGCTACCCAAGCCACGTTTGCCACCGTTCAGGTATCGGGCATTGCGGGGATGAAGGGTCTTCCACGCTCGCCGGACATCTACGCCATGGTTACGGAGATGGACGCCGGCGAGTGTGAGGCGGCCGTAGCTGCCATCGTCGGCTTGGTCGGTACGCCCGCGATGGTGGATTGGAAGTCCGTACTGCCGGAGCGGCTGCAGAACCGGCTGGATGCTGTTCTGAGCGCCAGCACTTACTATTAGGCAGTCCTTTCAGGAGCCGGGCGGCTTAATCATAACCGAAGGGGGGCGGCCCCATGAGGGCTTGGGCGTCCTCCAACGCCCGGTCGACGTTGCGGGGGTGTTTGCCCGCTCTGGCACCCGCCGCGACGACCAACGCCGGATGGAACCCCGTCTTCATTACCCACTCCGAACCTAAGCGGTCCGTACCCCGACGGCTAGGGCGGCCATGGCGCTCAGCAGGTAACCGACCTCAAAGCGTTGGATCTCGGTCACCAAAGGGCACTGACGAAAGCTTGATGTTGACAGCGGAGAGCATCTCTGAATCAATGCTCTCCCAACCTGAAAACCTGCCGATACGCCGGCGAGGTCAGGCTTCTCAGTAAATCGGTCCACATAATTCGCTTCCCGGGACATATTTTACTGAGAAATTACAGTCCCGGCCAGCTACACGTCGAGGTTGGCCACGAGCAGGGCGTTCTCCTGGATGAACTCCCGGCGGGGCTCGACCACGTCGCCCATCAGCTTGACGAAGAGGTCGTCGGCGTCGGTCGTGTCCTTGACCTTCACCTGAAGGAGCGAGCGCACGTCGCGGTCCAGCGTCGTCTCCCAGAGCTGCTGGGCGGTCATCTCGCCGAGGCCCTTGTAGCGCTGAAGCTGGAGGCCCTTGCGGCCGAAGGCCATCACGGACTCGAACAGGCCCACGGGCCCGTGCAGCACGCTCTCGTCGTTCTTGCGCACGAGCGTGGCGGGCTCGCCGTAGACGTCGCGCAGGTTGTCGGCGAAGCCCGCCAGCCGGCGCGCCTCCTGCGAAGCCACGAGACCGGCGTCGAGCGTCGCGACCTGGCGCACGCTGCGCAGCGTCCGGCTGAGCACGTAGCCGCCCTCGGAGGCCTCGCCCGTCCAGCCGCGCTCGATCTCGTCGGCGATGGCGTCGAGGCGCTTGGCCGTCATGTCGGCGAGCACCTCGGCCTCCGCCGGGTTCTCGGCAGCGTCGGAGCGGAGCGCGCCCGCGATCACCGCCTGCTCGACCACGGCCCGGTCGTAGCGGGTGTGGAGCGATTGCAGCGTCGAGCGGAAGGCGCGGGCCTCGTCGACGAGGGCGCGCAGCTGCTCGCCCGCGAACTCGGTGCCCGAGGCGAGCCGGAGCACGGCCCCCTCGATGCCCTGGTCCACGAGGTAGTCCTCGAGCGCCCGTTCGTCCTTGAGGTAGAGCACCTTGCGGCCGCGCTCGGCTTTGTAGAGGGGCGGCTGGGCGATGTAGAGGTGCCCGCGCTCGATCAGCTCCGGCATCTGGCGGAAGAAGAACGTCAGCAGCAGGGTGCGGATGTGCGAGCCGTCCACGTCCGCATCGGTCATGATGATGATGCGGTGGTAGCGCAGCTTCTCCGGGTTGAAGCCCTCCCGGTCCGTCGAGGAGCGGCCGATCCCGGCGCCGAGCGCGGTGATGAGCGTGCCGATCTCGGCCGAGGACAGCATCCGGTCGGCGCGCACCCGCTCGACGTTGAGGATCTTTCCGCGCAGCGGCAGGACCGCCTGGAAGGTGCGGTCCCGACCCTGCTTGGCCGAGCCGCCGGCGGAATCGCCCTCCACCAGCAGGATCTCGCACTTCGTCGGGTCGCGCTCCTGGCAGTCGGCGAGCTTTCCGGGCAGCGAGGCGATGTCGAGGGCGCCTTTCCGGGTCACGGTCTCGCGGGCCTTGCGGGCGGCCTCGCGGGCGGAGGCCGCGAGCACCACCTTGGCGATCACCGAGCGGGCCGGCTGCGGGTTCTCCTCCAGCCAGTTCGAGAGGCCCTCGTTGAGGACGTTCTCGACGGCCGGGCGCACCTCGGAGGAGACGAGCTTGTCCTTCGTCTGTGAGGAGAACTTCGGGTCGGGCACCTGCACGGAGATGACGGCCGTGAGCCCCTCGCGGCAATCCTCGCCGGTGAGCGAGACCTTCTCGCGCTTGGCGATGCCGGAGGATTCCGCGTAGCCGGTGATCTGCCGGGTCAGCGCCGCGCGGAAGCCCGCCATGTGGGTGCCGCCGTCCCGCTGGGGGATGTTGTTGGTGAAGGGCAGCACGGTCTCGTTGTACGCGTCGTTCCACCAGAGCGCGCACTCGACGCGGATGCCGTCGCGCTCGGAGCGCACGTAGATCGGTTTGGCGACGCCCTCGATGGGTTTGCGGGAGCGGTCGAGGTAGCGCACGAAGGCCTCGATGCCGCCCTCGTAGCAGAGCTCCTCGCGCTTGTGCTCTGCGTGGCGCGCGTCGGTGAGCACGATGCGCACGCCGGAGTTGAGGAAGGCGAGCTCCCTCAGGCGCTTCTCCAGGGTCGGATAGTCGAACTCGACGAGGGAGAAGGTCTCGGGCGAGGGCAGGAACGTGACCTCGGTGCCGCGCCGGCCGCCGCCGTCGCCGACCACCTTGAGAGGGGCCACCGCGTCGCCGTGGCGGAACTCCATCGCGTGCTCCTGGCCGTTGCGCCAGATGCGCAGCTTCAGGCTCACGGACAGCGCGTTGACGACCGAGACGCCGACGCCGTGGAGGCCGCCGGAGACCTTGTAGGAGTTCTGGTCGAACTTACCGCCGGCGTGGAGCTGGGTCATGATGACCTCGGCCGCCGAGACGCCCTCCTCCTTGTGGATGTCCACGGGGATGCCGCGGCCGTTGTCGGTGACCGTGCAGGAGCCGTCGGCGTTGAGGGTCACGGTGACGAGGTCGGCGTGGCCCGCGAGCGCCTCGTCGATGGCGTTGTCGACCACCTCGTAGACCATGTGGTGGAGGCCCGAGCCGTCGTCGGTATCGCCGATATACATGCCGGGGCGCTTGCGCACGGCGTCGAGCCCCTTGAGCACGCGGATCGACTCCGCGCCGTAGGCGTCGGTGGGCTCGGTCTGGGGGATGTCGGACATGGAGTTCCCTGAGGGCTTACGTCAGGCGAGCGCGCCTCGGAGGAGGGGCGCCGGATGGTGGCCTGAGGCCCGATTCGTCACGTGCACCTGATATAGGCGTTCCGCGTTGAAATTGCATCGTTTCCGGGCCCTCGGCAGGCCCGGAAAACACCCCTTCCCGAGCGGTTTGCCAGAGGCCTCCGCCCGGCGCAAATCGCGGGGGCCGGAAGGCCGTCAATCCTGGAGGAACGGGTTCGTCTCGCGCTCCTCGCCGAGCACGCCGGTGGGGCCGTGGCCGGGGATGAAGGCGACGTCGTCGCCGAGCGGCAGCACCTTCTCGCGGATGGCGCGGATGAGCTGGGCGTGGTTGCCGCCGGGGAGATCGGTGCGCCCGACGGAGCCCTTGAAGATCACGTCGCCCACGAGCGCGAAGCGGGCGTCCCGGCTCACGAACACGACGCTGCCCGGCGAGTGGCCGGGCGCGTGCAGGATGTCGAAGCTCAAGCCCCCGACGGTCACCGCGTCGCCCTCGTCGAGCCAGCGGTCCGGCGTGACGGGGCGGGCATCGGGGATGCCGTAGCCGGCGCCGGTCTCGGCGAGCGCGTCGAGGAGGAAGCGGTCGGCCTCGTGGGGGCCCTCGATCGGCACGCCGCCGAGGCGCTCCTTCAGCTCGGCGGCCCCGCCGGCATGGTCGATATGGCCGTGGGTGAGCAGGATCTTCTCGACCGTGATCCCCTGCCCCCGGATCGCCTCCTCGATGCGGTCGAGGTCGCCCCCCGGATCGACCACGGCGCCGACCTTGGTGGCGTCGTCCCAGATCAGGGTGCAGTTCTGCTGGAAGGGCGTGACCGGGACGATCCCGGCGCGGGGCGTGGCGGGCATTGGGGCTCCGGGTTGGTCTCGAAAGAGGCGTCCGTCGACGCTCTCTAGCCCGGATCGCGCGCCGAGGGGACCCGAGGCATTCCTCAGCGCTGTGCGTCGGTGGCCATGCGCACCGCGAAGGCGGCGAGCACGGTGGCCGTCAGCCAGCGCTGCAGCGTGCTCCAGAACGGCCGCTCCCGCAGGAACCGGGCGATGGAGCCCGCGCCCATGGCGATCATCGCGTTGACGGCGACGCTCACCGCGATCTGCACCGAGCCGAGGACGAGCGCCTGCGAGAGGACGCTGCCGTGATCCGGCGCGATGAACTGCGGCAGCAGCGAGAGGTAGAGCACCGCGACCTTCGGGTTGAGGAGGCTCGTGAGCAGCCCCATCAGGAACAGGCGCCGGGTGCCGTCGGGCTTGAGGTCGCGCAGCGCGAAGGGCGAGCGGCCCCCCGGCCGCACCGCGCTCCAGGCGAGCCAGAGCAGGTACAGGGCGCCGCCGAGGCGCAGCGCGTCGTAGGCGTAGGGCACGGCGAGCAGAAGCACGGTGATGCCGAAGGCCGCGCAGAGCATGTAGATGACGAAGCCGAGCGCCACGCCGCCGAGCGAGACCAGCGCCGCCCGCCGCCCTTGCGAGACCGCGCGGGAGATCAGGTAGATCATGTTCGGCCCCGGCGTCAGCACCAGGCCGAGGGCGACGAGAGCGAAGGCGAGAAGGACGGCGAGGTCGGGCACGGTTCGTCTCCGGCCGGTCGCGGCACGCCCGGCGGGGAAGCCTTACGCCCGCCGTCCCGACCCGTCGAGCGGCTCCGCCCCGCGGTCAGGTCTGCGTCCGCCGCAGCAGCGCGTCGAGGCCGCCGACCCGGAACCAGTGGTAGCCGTAGCCTTCCATGAAGACGCGGTGGCGGCCGTCCTCTCCCGCCTCGCTGCGCCGTCCGGTGAGGAGGTCGACCATCACCGCGTTCTCCGGGCCCTCGACACCGGTGCGCAGGACGATCTCCAGCGGCTCCGGGGCGAGGTTGTGCAGGCAGAGCACGGAATTGCCCCGCCAGTCGTAGCGCAGCGCCAGCACCGCGTGATCCCCGGTCTCGACCGGCGTGACCTCGCCCCAGCCGATCTCCGGCGCCTCCTTGCGCTGGCGGATGATGCTCTGCATCCACGACAGCAGCGAGTCCGGGTCGTGGCGCTGATCGGCGACGTTGACGTGGGTGAAGCCGTAGGGGCCCTCGCCGATCACCGGCATCACGGGCCTCTCCGCCTTCGTGAAGCCGCCATTCGCCTCGGGCGTCCACTGCATCGGCGTGCGGGCGCACTCGCGCTCCTTCAGGGCGAGGTCGTCGCCCATGCCGATCTCGTCGCCGTAGCGCACCACCGGCGTGCCGGGCAGCGCGAACATCAGCGCGTAGGCGAGCCGCAGCCGGCGCGGATCGCCCGACAGCATCGGCGCGAAGCGGCGGCGGATGCCCCGGTCGTAGAGCTGCATCGAGGTGTCCGGCCCGAAGGCCGCGAAGACCGCCTGACGCTGCTTCTCCGTGAGGCGCCCGAGATCGAGCTCGTCGTGGTTCCGCAGGAAGGTCGCCCACTGGCAGGAGAGCGGTCGGGGCTTCGTCTTCTCGATCGCCTTGGCGAGCGGCCGGGAATCGGCGGCCGCGAGCGCGTAGAACGTCGCCTGGTTGACCTGGAAGTTGAACATCATGTTCATCCGGTCGGCGTCGTCGCCGAAATAGTCGAGGTCCTGCTTCGGCAGGATGTTGGCCTCGGCCAGGATGATGGCGTCGCCCCGGCGCCACTGCAGGAACTCGCGGAAGTCGCGCAGCATGTCGAACTGTTCGCGCGGTTCGCCCTTCACGTCGGCGCCCTTCTGCGCGATCACGAACGGCACCGCGTCCATGCGGAAGCCCGAGACGCCGAGCTCCAGCCAGAAGCCCATGATCTTGAGGATCTCGGCCCTCACCGCGGGGTTCGCGGTGTTGAGGTCGGGCTGGAAGTCGAAGAAGCGGTGGAAGTACCAGGCCTTGGCCTGCGCGTCGTAGGTCCAGGTCGTCTTCTGGACGCCGGGGAAGACCATGCCCTCGTCGTAGTTCGCCGGCCGCTCCTTCGACCAGACGTACCAGTCGCGATAGGGCGAGTCCGGGTCGCTGCGGGCCGACTGGAACCAGGGGTGACGGTCGGAGGTGTGGTTGACCACGAGGTCGATGAGCACCCTCAGCCCCCGCTGCCGCGCGGCGTGGGTGAAGGCGACGAAGTCGCCGAGCGAGCCGTAGTCCGGGTCGACGCCGTAGTAGTCGGAGATGTCGTAGCCGCCGTCGCGCTTCGGCGACGGTTGGAAGGGCATCAGCCAGACGGCCGTGACGCCGAGCCCCTGGAGATAGTCGAGCCGCCGCTCGAGCCCGGCGAAGTCGCCGATCCCGTCGCCGTTGGCGTCCATGAAGGTCCGCACCGACAGGCAGTAGAGGACGGCGTTCTTGTACCAGAGGTCGGTGATCATCGGCGGGCCCCGGCACCGCCCTGGGTACGGGCGGCGCCGCCTCAACGCGGCAGCGTGCCAAAGCGTGCCGCCAAGGTTGTCGGCCCATTCGGCTTGACCCGCAGCCTCCCGCCCCGCTTCCTGCCGCGGGGTCGGGAATCGGCAAGGCTCGCGGCTTGCGGAGTCCGTCGAGAGGAGGAGCGCGGCATGGTGGGCAGGGTGATCGCGGGACTGGCGCTGGCGGCGCTCACCGCAGGCGGCGCGCTCGCGCAGCAGGGCGATCTCGGCGCGGCGGCCCGGGCGGCCGCCCGGGGCGGGGAGACGAGCGCGGGGACCTGCGTGCCGGTTCCCCAAGGGTCCGCCAGCGTCGCCGACCTCGAGGCGCTGGAGAGGGCGGTGCTCGCGGTCAAGGACCGCCTGCCCTTCGGGCAGCGCAACGTCGCCTTCGTGTCGAGGAAGGCCGAGTCCTTCGGCGACGTGCAGAGGAAGCCCGACAGCGTGTTCGCGAAGGGCGAGGTGCTGCGCACCTACGCGGAGCCTCTGGGCTACGGCCTCAAGCCCGCGCCGGAGGGCGGCTTCACCATCGCCCTGTCCATGGACTTCCTGGTCAAGACCGCCGCCGGCAAGGTGCTCGCCGGCCAGCAGGAGTTCAACAAGGTCTCCGTCGGCACCACCGGCCGGCAGCAGCCCTTCTTCCTCAACCTCAGCCTCAACCTCACGGGCATCGAGCCCGGCGACTACGTGCTCACCTACACGATCCGCGACACGAACGCCGGCAAGGTCACGAGCTTCGACCAGCCCTTCACGATCAAGGGCTGAGCCGCCGGGGGACTCGCCGCGCGACTTAAAACAGCCGCGTTGTGCACCGCATGTTCAGGCGGGCGGGCGCCTCCTGAGGGCCCGCCGGGTTTCCCCGCGTCCCGTCCGGTGCCCCCGTCTCGATGAACACCATCCTGATCAAGCTCTTCGCCACCGCGCTGACGCTGAGCCAGGTGACGACCCATCCGGAGGCGGTGAGGACCAGCTTCGACCCGGGGAAGGACGGGCCGGAGGTGGTGCGCATCCTGCGCGAGGGCTGCGCCCACATGCGCAAGGCCTTCGACATCGAGGACATCAACCTCGACGACCTGATCTCGACGGCGATGGAGGACCCGACCGCCGTCGCGGGCGCGAACGCCCCGAAGATCCTGCACGGGCTCGACATCGGAGAGCTGAACACGAGCTACCGTCAGTTCTGCAAGGGCGAGAACCCGGCGAGCTCCCCCTTCGACGCGGCTGCCGTGATCGCCTTCTACAACAAGGCCGCCGCCGACCTGCCCTCGGCGGAAAGCTTGCGCGACATCAAGCTGCCCGGCGCGAGCCTCATCCTCGACAATGCCGGCAAGCCCTTCTCCGAGACCTTCGAGGCCAACGGACGGCGCCTCAGCGTGCCGATCGAGAGCGTGCCGCCGCTGGTGCGCAAGGCCTTCATCGCGGCCGAGGACAAGCGCTTCGAGAGCCATCACGGCATCGACGAGCGCGGCGTGATCCGCGCCTTCATCGGTAACCTCGCCTCGCCGGGCCGCCCGCAGGGCGGCTCGACCATCACGCAGCAGGTCGTCAAGAACCTCTCGGTGGGCGACGACGTCACCTACGAGCGCAAGATCCGCGAGATGATCGTCGCCGCCCGCCTGGAGCGGCTGCTCTCGAAGGATCAGATCCTCGGGCTCTACCTCAACGGCATCTATCTCGGCCGCGGCGCCTACGGCATCGAGATGGCCGCGCGCAGCTACTTCGGGAAATCGGTCGGCGCGCTGACCCTGCCCGAGGCGGCGCTGCTGGCCGGCATGCCCAAGGGCCCGAACTACTACAGCCCCGACCGCCAGCCGGAGCGCGCCCGAGAGCGCCGCGCCTACGTTCTCGCCCGCCTCAAAGAGGAGGGCGCGATCACGGACGCCGAGATGGCCGAGGCGGTGAAGGCCGATCTCGGCCTCAAGCCCGCCGAGAGCGCAAGGCGCGACGGCGGCCTCTACGCCGTCGACTACATCGCCCGCGAGGCGCGCTCCCTGGCCGGGCTCGACTCGCTGACCGCCTCGTCCTTCACCGTGCGCTCGACCTTCAACGCCGGGCTCCAGCGCGCCGTCGAGGGCCTGCTCCAGGACGGGCTCGCCAACTACGAGCGCGCCACCGGCCGCCAGACCTTTTCGGGGCCGGAGCTGAACCTTGCCGAGAGCGTGCGCCGGCTGCAGACCGCTGTCTCCGCCCCCGAGGCCTCACCCCAGGCTGCGCCCACCGTCACCGGCGCCGAGGCCGCGCCGGCTCTCGCGGCGCTCCCGCCCGAGGGCAAGCCTTCCGCCAAGACCGCGAAGGCCGCCCGCAAGGCGCAGGCCGCGGCCAAGCCCGAAGCCCCCCGCGGCCCGAAGCCGGCCTGGCAGCGGGCGCTGGAGAGCGCCCGGCCCGTCTTCTACGACGTGCGCTGGCCGCTGGCCGTGGTGATCGAGGCTGGGCGCGGGCCCGTGAAGGTCGGGCTCGCGGACGGGCGCACCGCCATCCTCGATCCCGGTATCGCGCGGGGCAAGCTCCAGCTCTACGACGCGGTGCGCGTGAAGCTGCGCGAGGGCCGCGGCGCCTTGCGCGCCGAGATCCGGGTCAAGCCCACCGTGCAGGGGGCAGCGCTGGTGATGGAGAACCGCACCGGGCGCATCCTGGCGATGAGCGGCGGTTTCTCCTACCCGGCGAGCCAGCTCAACCGGGTCACCCAGTCGGTGCGCCAGCCGGGCTCCACCCTGAAGCCGCTGACCTACCTCGCTGCGCTCAACGCCGGGCTCCAGCCCAACACCCTGGTGATGGATGCCGCCGTCACCCTGCCGCCGATCGGCGGGGCCGGGGATTCTTGGTCACCGAAGAACTACGATGGCGGCGGCGCCGGCCCGACGACGCTGCGCCGCGGTCTCGAGTTCTCGAAGAACCTCGTCACCGCCCGCCTCCTCCAGGGCGGCATCTCGGAGAAGGCCCCCGCGAGCCTGCAGCGGGTCTGCGACATCGCGCTGGAGGCGCAGATCTACGCCGCCTGCGAGCCCTACTACCCGTTCGTGCTCGGCGCCCAGCCGGTGCGCATGATCGATCTCGCCGGCTTCTACGCGGCGGTGGCCAACGAGGGCGCGCGGCCGGCCCCCTACGCCCTCGAATCCGTCGAGCGGGATGGCAAGCCCGTCTACACCCGCGCCGCCCGCGCGCCCGTGCGGATCGGGTCTGCGGACGGAGTCGCCTTCTACCAGCTCAAGACCATGCTCCAGGGCGTGACGCAGCATGGCACCGCCGCCGCGCTCTCGAAGGTCTCGGCGTACGTGGCGGGCAAGACCGGCACCTCCGAGAACGAGAACGACGCCTGGTTCGCGGGCTTCACCAACGAGGTCACGGTGGTGGTCTGGGTCGGCTACGACAACGCCGACGGTACCCGCCGGACGCTGGGCCGCGGCCAGACCGGCGGCCACCTCGCCGTGCCGATCGCCGGGAGCATCCTCCAGGCCGCCTGGGCGAACGGGGTGCCGAGGACCCCGCTCGCCGGCCCCTCCCCCGAGACGCGGCGCTTCATCGTCGACCGCGCGATCGATCCGCGCAGCGGCGAGATCGGCGCCGGCGGGAGGGTCGAGCATTTCCGCGCGGGACCCGACGGGCGCGTGGCCGACACGCAGTTCCGCCTCCTGCCCCGCGAGACCCTCTACGCCATGCGGCCCGATGCCGGCGACGGCGACGCCGCCTTCGGCGGCTCCGAGGACGGAGCGGACGTGGCGGGGGACTATTACGGCAACATGACCCGCGAGCGCGGTCCCGAGGCCGACTTCCTCGACCCGTTCGGCGAGCGCCGCGCCGTCCCGCCCCGGCGGCGCCAAGCGGACGGGGACGGCTACCGGCCCTGGCCCGGCAGCAACGTCTCGCCCTTCGGCGAGGAAGAGCCCATCGCCCGGCCGCGGCGGCGCGACCCGGACTACCTGTTCGGCGACGAGCCGCGCTACTGACGCGGTCTTCTCCCGCTCTCCCCTGCCCGATCCTTCCCTCTCGTGACGAGGCCCGCGACGTGACGCTGCCGTCCCCTGCGCCGATCCGACCCTTCTCCTCGGTGGGCGCGCTCCTGGCGCTCGCCCTCTTTCCCGCCCTCGCCGGCCCTTCGCTCGCCGCCGAGGGCATGAAGCAGACCGAGGCGGCGCCTGCCGCCGCGACGGGACGGGTGCGCGACGTGCCCGCGGTCGAGGCCGTCGATCCCGCGACCCTCAAGCCCGGCGCCATCGTCTTCACCGACTATCGCGACAAGCCCGAGAACCCGGAGAGCGGACTGACCCCGTTCAAGGACTGGGCGCGCCTGCGCCCGGCCGAGGCCGCGGCGCTGACCCCCTTCGCGGGCTACAAGGAGCCCGACTATACGACCACCGTGAACGGGGTCTCGAAGCCCCGGCACGAGGCGCTCAAGGTCTACGTCGCCAAGGCCCGCTTCGTGGTGGCGAGGCCTGCGGAGGGCATCGACCTCAACGCCTTCGCCAACCTCGCCTTCGTCCAGGCCATGGATCCGGCGATCAAGCACCGGGTTCTCAACCCCGCCGAGGTCACGCCGACCAAGGACCCGGCGGCCGCCTTCGCCCGCCGGCCCGACCGGCCCTGGTGCGCGGAGGGGCTCTGCATCGAGTCCCGCTACGACCTCGAGGGCAAGCTGCCGCTCGGCGTGCGCCTCGCCAACAAGCTTGAGGAGGGCGATCGGAAGAAGATCGCCGAGTTCGTCTCCTTCCAGAGCGAGCTGCGGGTGCTGCCACCCGCCGAGGCCGCCGGGCTCTCCGAGTTCACGGGCGTCGCGACGCCGGTGACGGGCGCCCTCAGGCAGACGATCTTCTGGGTGAACCAGATCTTGCGTTTTGGCACCTTCCTTGCCGTGGTCCAGCCGGTGCCGGGCGATCCGCAGCGCGCGGTGGTGAGCGTCTCCATGGCGCTCGCGGTCAAGGCCGACGTGCTCGACCGCAAGGCCGAGTACGCCCGCGTGCCGGTGCTCAAGAACCTGCTCCCGGCACAGGTGCTGATGGGCAATTCGAGCTTCAACACCGGCTCGTCGATCAGCGCCGGCCTGCCGACCTACGCCCGCAACCGCGTCGCCGCCTTCGCCGACGCGCTCGCCAGGCGCTGAGGCGGGATCGGAAGCCGCCTCGGCCCCGACGAGATCGGGGCGAGGCCAGACGGGCTCAGATGCCGCGGTTGCCGATCGAGGGCAGGCTCGGTGCCGTGTAGGCGCGGTTCACGTCGCGGCGGGTCTGGGTGCCGTTGGTGTCGGAGGAACGCCGGAAGGCGTCGGCGCTGAACTGCTCGGCGTAGCCGCTGCGGGAGTCATACTTGTCGGCCCCCGCGCAGGCGGCGAGCAGGCCAAGGAGGGCGACGGCGGCGGCGAAGCGGATCGGGCGCATGGATTCAAGGGCTCTCGTTCGGTCCCGGCCGGTGGTGCTGCCGGGCCCCTGCTCCCGTCAAGCGCGGGGTGCGCGACGGTCTCGTGATCCTGCATCGCAGAAATCCGATGTATCGCGTTGGCCTCGCTCGGCTTATCGCGTCGAGCGCCGATGAAGATGCGAAGGACATTCTAACGCGTTGCATGCAGAGTGATGTCGCCGGGCCACGGAAAACACACCACTTCGGCGCGTTTCCGTGGGCGGGACGGGCGATTCAGCCGGTTCCGGCCCCGCCGCTCTGGCGGCCCGCCGGGCAATCGGCCAAGACTGGCCCCGATGAGCAACGTGCTTCCCTTCCGCCGGCCCGAGCCCGTGCGCCTCGCCCGCTGCGAGGTCGTCTCCGTCGCGGGCGATCTCCTCGACGTGCTGGAGCGTCTCGAGGATCTCAGCGCCCGGGCCGCCGCCATGGGCCGCCCGCCCCGCGAGGTCGAGTGTACGGTGCAGAACCTCCTCGATGCGGTGGGCGCCGTCGAGCGCGCCCTCGACTGCATCGGCGAGGGCGACGAGGCGGGGCGGGGCTGATCCCGACGGCGGTGCATCTGGTATACAGGACCGGGAACCCTCAATCCTGAGCGTTCGTTAAGGCCCCCGAGAGCCGCGGCTTGGCCGCACGGCATCCGTCAATTCCGGGGGGATCCCATGCCCATGCGTCTGCCGATGCGCCTCGACGCGCGGTCCATCGCCCTGCGCGCGGGCGTCGCCGCCCTCCTCGGGGGATGCCTCGTCGTGCTGCCCTCGGTCGGCGTCCGGGCCCAGGGCGCCGGACTCGGCGGCCTGTTCGACCAGCTCTTCGGCGCGCCGCCCCGCCAGGTCGAGGCGCCGCCGTCGGCCGCGCCCGCCTTCCAGGAGCAGTATCGCCGCCGCCTGCGCTCGGCGAGCCGCCCGCGCCACCGCTACGCGGCGCTCAACGTCTCGGAGCCCCTCAGCCTGCGCATCGGCGACCGTCAGAAGCCCCTCGACATGAAGAACGGCGCCGCCGCCGCCCTCCTCCGGGACGAGACCCTGCGGCCGGGCGACATCGTCATCCTGAAGACCGGCGCGCGGGTCTACACCGGCTCGGCCGGCGGCAAGCGGACGATGCGCGACTTCGAGGCCGCCGACAGTTCCTCGATGGTCAGCCGCAAGACCCGGGCGCTGCTCGCGGCCATGGTCGCCCCCCGCGGCGCCCTGCCCGCGGCCGAGGCCCGGCGGGTGGCGGGCCGGGTCAACCGGATCGTGCCCAAGCAGGCCGCGCCCGCCAAGGCGGAGCCGGCCGTGGTGCAGCAGGCGGCTGCGCCGATGCGAGTCATCAACCCGTGGATCGCCAAGCCTGCGCGCTGACGCGGAGTCCGGCGACGTGACCGGGATCCGGCTCAGGCCGCTCCGGTGAGGCTCGGGAGGCTCGCGTAGATCGTGCCGTAGTGGCAGGCGGTCGCGACGAGGACGAAGCCGTGCCAGATCGCGTTCTGGAAGGGGAGCGTCCGCCAGACGTGGAACACGACGCCGACCGAGTAGAGCACGCCGCCGAGCGCCAGCAGCCAGAGGGCGGTCGGCTGGAGGGCGGCGATCACCGACTCGTAGGCGAAGATGCCGCTCCAGCCGAGCAGCAGGTAGAGCCCGATCGAGAGCCGGTCGAAGCGGCCGGGCAAGAACAGCTTCACCGCGATGCCGATCCCGGCGACGATCCAGATGAAGGCCAGCAGCGCCGCCGCCATCGGCCCGGTCCCGACCAGGGCGACGAGGGGCGTGTAGGTCGCCGCGATCATCAGGTAGATCAGGGCGTGGTCGGCGCGCCGCAGCAGCCACTTGCGCGGGCTCACCGGGTGGAGGTTGTAGATCGCGGAGACGGCGAGCATCGAGACCATCGCTGCGGCGTAGATCGCCACCGAGGCCCGTGCCTCCCAGCCGAGATGCGTCATCGCGGCGGTGACGACCAGGGCGACGGCGCCGGTCAGGCCCAGCGCGACGCCCAGGCAGTGGATCACGCCGTCGGCCATGATCTCCCGGCGCGTGTAGTGCCACGTCAGCGTCAGAGGCCGCCCATCCGTGTCCAGGAACATTTCTGCCTCCCGTAACGTGCTGACGGTAATACGCTTCCGCTTAAGGCCGTTCCCTGGGGAGACTACTCACCGCAGGCAGCAGCCGCTTTTTCTGTCGATAAGGTGAAGGCGCCTCGTCCCGCTCAGGCGTGGTGCGCCGCCAGCCCCTCGTATCCGAAGGGCACCGCGGCCTCCGGCCGGCCCCGCAGCGGCGCCCGGACGCCGTAGGCAAGCCGGGCGTGGACGACGGCCATCACCAGCACCGCCATGGCGAAGACCTGGTGGGTGAGCGCCGCGTGGAGCGGCACGGCGAGCAGCAGCGTCGCGATGCCGAGCCCGGCCTGGGCGAGCGCCAGCCCGGCGATGCCCGCCGCCCGCCGGGCGGCGCCTCCCGCGCCGAGGGTCAGGCGCGCGTCGAGCGCGTGCAGCAGCGCGACGGCCAGCAGCAGGTAGGCGACGAGCCGGTGGTTGAGCTGCACCAGGGCGTGGTTGTCGATGAAGTTCTCGATCATCGGCCTGACTGCGAAGAGCACGTCGGCCGGCGGAACCAGCATCCCGTCCATGCTCGGCCAGGTGTTGTAGACGAGCCCCGCCCGCGAGCCGGCCACGAGCCCGCCGAGGAAGATCTGGAGAAGGACGAGGACGGGCAGCGCCAGCGCCGTCCGACGCAGCCGCGCGGAAGCGAGCGGCGACACGGCGGCGGGCCGGATGCCGGCGGCGAGCCAGACGAGGCCGGCGAGGATCAGGCTCGCGAGCGTCAGGTGGATCGCGAGCTTCAGGGGCGCGACCGCGGTCATGCCGGGTTGGAGCCCGGAGGCGACCATGATCCAGCCGACCGTCCCCTGGAGGGCGCCGAGGAGCCCGAGCCCGAGCAGGCCGAGGAGCAGCCGCCGGGAGAGATCGCCCCGCCACCAGAACCAGGCGAAGGGCAGGAAGAAGGCCAGCCCGACGAAGCGGCCGAGCTGCCGGTGCGCCCATTCCCACCAGTAGAGCACCTTGAAGTCGGCGAGGCCGAGACCCTGGTTCAGGATACGGTACTGGGGGGTGTCGCGGTACTTGTCGAACTCCGCCGCCCAGTCGGCGGCCGAGAGCGGGGGCACCATGCCCGTCACCGGCCGCCACTCGGTGATCGAGAGGCCCGACCCGGTGAGCCGCGTGGCGCCGCCGAGCGCCACCATGCCGACGACGAGGAGGGCCAGCGTGTAGAGCCAGATCCGCACCGGCCGGCGGGATGGTTCGGAGCCCGGCACGGAGCGGGGGGCAGGCTGGAGTTCGAGGGCGCTGGCGGTCACGGGGTCTCTGCGGAGCGGTTCCGGATGGCCGGGAGTGGTAGGCAATGGCGGCCGGCGGGGCAACGGCCGTCCGTGACGCGGGGGGCGTTGCCTTCGGGGGCGGCGGGCGCTAGCCCGGCCGCCGGAGAGGACATAAGCCATGCGCCGCCGCACGCGGACCCTGATCGGGACCTTCGCCATCATCGGCTTCGTGATGATCTACGCGCCCCTCGCCATGGCGCTCGCCGACAGCCGCATCTCGCAGACGCCGCCGGCCGTGCAGACGGTGATCTACTGCATCCTCGGCATCGCCTGGATCTTCCCGCTGATGCCCCTGATCAAGTGGATGGAGCGGCCGGACCGCTGAAGGCGGCGCCCCGGCGGGACGGCGGGCCCGCAACCCTCGATTTCGCCGCAGTCGGGGACGAGAAGCGGGCGCTTCCCCGACGCCGCTCCGACCGGACCCTCCCCGCCCGATGACCCGCCCGTCGCGCCTCGCGCCCGTCCTCCTCGCGCTCGCCCTCGTTCCCGCCTCCGCTCTCGCCGCGCCGCGCTCCATCGGCGACTGCGAGAGCCTCAAGAACGACCTCGCCTTCAACCAGTGCCTGGCGATGTTCGGGCCGGAGGCGAAGCTGATCACCGGCGGCGACGGCGGGAGCGGCGGGGCCGCCTCGATGCCCGCCGCCACGGCCTCGGCGGCCGCCACCACCGAGGAGCCTCCCGCCGAGACCCGCCGCAGCCGCTACGGGCGCCGGAGCTGGGGGCATCGGGGCCGTCAGTCGATGGCCTTCGCCGTCGGCGAGGACGCGCCGCGCTCGTATCGCCGCCGCCGCCGTCATTAGAGCCGTGCCCGACCACGTTGGGTCGGGTCACTGCTCTAGCCCCTTGGTTTGCCGCGCTTTCTTGCGACGAACCGGCGTCCGCTTCTTCGGAAAGCGCTCTAAATCCCCGGTCCGTCCGGAAACGCTTCGTTACCTACGCCGAAGGATCGCTCCCCGCCGTCCACTCCGGTTTACCCGCCCGGGCGCTAAAGGAGTCCGAGGGGCATCGCGCGGACGCGTGGTGCGCATGGGGCGCGGAATGACGGCGTTGGCGGAAGGGCTGGCCCAGGCTTACGGCTACGAGGCGGGTGCGGCACGGCTCCTGACCGCGGAGATCCTGCCGGATCTCGCCTCCGCGGAGGCGCTCTGGCGTCTCGTCGAGAGCGGTCCGGCGCCGCTCGGCACGCCCTATCAGCGCCTCGACTGGGTCCAGGCCTTCGCGCGCTCGGGCGCGGATCGCGGCGCCCTTCGGGTGCTCGCGATCCGCGACGCCGGCGGGCAGCCCCGCCTGCTCATGCCCCTCAGCGTCGCCCGCGAGGGCTGCGTGACGGTCGCCCGGGGCTTCGGCGGCGGCCACGCGAACTTCCACATGCCGCTCTTCGCCTCCCGCGAGGCGGCGGCGGTCTCCGCCGACGATCTCGCGGCGGCGATGATCCGCGCCGGTCGGGCGGCTTGCATCGACGTGTTCGTGCTCTCGCACCAGCCCGTGACCTGGGACGGGGCGGTCAATCCCCTGGCCCAGTGCGGCGAGCGCGCGGCGAGCGACGCCTACGGCCTCATGCTCGGCCCCGACCCCGAGAGCACCCTGAAGCGGGTGTTCAGCGCCGACGCCCGCAAGAAGCTGCGCTCCAAGGAGAAGCGCCTCGCCGAGGCGGTCGGCCCTCTGGAGTACCGCCGGGCCTCGGGCGAGGCCGGGATCCGCGCGATCCTGGACGCGTTCCACGCCCAGAAGAGCGCCCGCTTCGCGAGCCTCGGCGTGCCCGATCCCTACGCGAAGCCGGCGGTCCGCCGCTTCCTCGCCGAGGCCGTGGAGGGGGGCGCCATGGAGCTTCACGCCCTCGTCGTCCGCGAGAGCGGGCGGGTGCTCGCCACCTTCGGAGGCGCGGTGGATGCCGGCCGCTACAGCGGCATGATGACCTCGTTCGATGCCGACGCGAGCGTCGCTCGCTACAGCCCCGGCGACCTGCTGCTGTTCCACCTCGTGCGCGAGCAGGCCGAGCGCGGCCGGCGCGCCTTCGACCTCGGGGTCGGGGAGGCGCGCTACAAGGCGAGCATCTGCGACGAGACCATCGAGATGGTGCGCGCGGTGGTGCCCGTGACGATGCGCGGGCACCTCTTCGGCCTCGCCTCGCTGGCCCGCACCCGCGCCAAGCGGCGGATCAAGGCGAGCCCGTGGATGGTGAGCCTCGTGCGGCGCGTCCGCGGGACGGGCGCCCTCAGGCTGCTGACAGCCTGAGGCGCATCGGCTCCTCCGCCTCGGGCGCGGTCTCGGCCGCCGCGGCGCGCGGAGCGCCGGGACCCCGCGCCACCAGCACCTGTCCCGCGCCCGCGGCCTCCGCGACCCCGTAGAGGGCGACGAGGCGCAGGTCGTCGGCGGGGGCGTCGGAGACGAGCACCACGCTGTCCATGTGGGCGGCGATCGCTTCGAGAACCGCCTCGTCGAGGGCCCCCATGCGGCAGACGACCCAGGGGTAGGCCTCCGGCATCGCCTCCAGGCAGATCGCCAGGGATTCGGGCTCCTCGTCGAGGATCTCGGTCTCGACGAAGCCGCGGCCGATCCGGTGCAGCCGCGAGCCCTCGGCCGGCTGGATCGCGTCCACGAAGTCGGCGGTGCCGGCCACGAGGTCGGTGAGCCCCGGCGCGTCGCCGTCGAGGGCGGGCGTCGAGAGGTCGACGCAGAGCGCCGGGCCGCGCTCGGCCAGCGTCCGCGCGAGGTTCTCGCCGAGGGAGGCCGCCGCATCGCGGGGGGTGAGCTCGACCACGAGGACCGTGCGGCCCGCCGCCTCGCGGGGACCGGCCTCCAGGCGGCCGATGAGGCTGGCGAGCGCGAGGGGATCGGCGGCCTCGGCCTGCGCGGTCTCGGGCTCCGAGGAGGCCTTCGCCGGCGCGGACACGCGAGCGGGTTCGGCGGCGGCGGTCTCGATGCCGGCGGGCTCGGCCTCCGTCACCGGAGCGGGGGCCTCGGCGGCGATGCGGGCCGCCTCGGCTTCGGCCGGATCGGGGAAGGCGCGGAAGACCGGGGGCGCGGCCTCGGGGAACAGGAAGGGCTCCCGGGCCTGGGCCTGCGGGGCCGCCTCGGCGGTCTCCTCCGTGCGGAGGGCGACGGGCTCGGGACGGCGGCGGCCGGCGAGGGCGAGCGCCGTCGAGACCAGGAAGGCGGCGAGCATCGCCAGGGCGAGCGTCGTCAGCCGGTCGGGGAAGGAGGGGTGCTGGGGCGCCACCGCCCGCGAGACGAGGCGCGCATCCGCCGGCAGAGCGCCCTCCCCGTCCCGGATGGCCGCATCGCGCAAGCGGGCGAGGACGGTCTCGAGCTGGTCGCGCTGGGCCTTGGCCTCGCGCTCGAGGGCGCGCAGCTGCGCCTCGCTGCCGGTGCCCTTGGCGACGACGTCGCGCTGGCCGTCGACCGCCGCCTGGAGGCTCTCGGCCCGGGCGCCGGCGATGCGGGCGTCGTTCTCGAGGGTGCGCCCGATCCGCTCGGCCGCCGCCTTGATCTGCCCGTCGAGCTCGGCGATCTGCGCGGTCAGCTCCTTGATGCGCGGGTGCGCGGGCAGGAGCGTCTGCGACTCGAGGGCGAGGCGGGCGCGCAGCGCGATGCGGCTCTCCACCGTGCGCCGGATGAGGTCGTTGTCGGCGACGTCCGGGATCTCGAAGGCGCGCCCGTCCTTGATCATCTCCTTGATCGCCTTGACGCGGCCCGTCAGGTCGGCGCGCTGGGTCCGGGCCTGGGCGAGCTGGTTCGAGAGGTCGGCGAGCTGCTGGCCGGTGAGCGGCTGGCCGGCGCCGCCGGCGGCGGCGAGCCCGTGCTTGACCCGGTAGGCCTCGGCCTTCGCCTCGGCCTCGGCGGCGCGATTGCGCAGCGTCTCGACGCTGCCGCCGAGCCAGGTCGTGGCGTTGCGCGCGGAATCGAGACGCGTCGCCTGGAGCGAGGCGAGGTAGAGCTCGGCCGCAGCGTTGGCGCCGGCGGCGGCGAGCTCGGGATCGCGGGAGGTGAAGGCCACCGACAGCACCCGCGAGCGCCCGGCGGGCTGCACGGAAAGCCGCTCGGAATAGGCGTCGAGAACCCGCTCCTCGGCGGAGCGGCCCTGCCGGTCGCGGCCGATGCCGGCGAGCGCGAGCGCCCGGTCGAGGAGCCCCGGCTCCGCGACGCTCGCGTCGAACTCCGGGTTGCCGACGAGGTTGAGCCGGCGCACCGCCTCGCGGGCGAGGTCGCGGGACATCGCCACCTGCGCCTGGCTCGCCACGGCCTGGTCGTCGAGGGGCGCGCCGCGCTCGCCGCCGCGGCCGGAGGCGCCCTCGCGGGCCTCCAGAAGCAGCTTCGCCTCGCCGGTGTAGCGGGGCGGCAGCGCCTGCACGACGGCGAGCGTCGCGGCGCCCACGGCGAGCGTCGGAAGCAGGATGCGCGCCCAGGACCGGAGCAGGGTCCGCCCGAGGGCGCCCGCCGCGAGGCCCTTCGCGCCCTGGCGGGCGGCCTTCGGACGGCCCCCGGCAGGGCCGGGCGCGGCGGCGGAGAAGGGCGCGGGGCGCGTGAGGCGGGGCATGATGATGGTCTCGGCACGCAGGCGGCACGGAATCCGCCTCGGGCGTGATGAGACATCGTTAAGGTTGCTCGACGGTTAAGACGCACAACCACCCGGACGCGCCCTTTCGGGACGTGAGGGTTTCTTAACCATGGCGGTCTAGAGCGGGGGACAACCCATAATCGCGGTGGATCGTGCGATGAACCGGCGGCTCCTCTGTCTTGCCCTCGCCTCGAGCCTCGCCCTCGGCGGCTGCCTGCGCCCGGACTACCGGACGGCGGAGCTCGACGCGACGGGCACCGGCTCGATCGGCGCGCGCTACACCCTCGCGGCGGGCGACCGCCTGCGCGTGATCGTGTTCGGACAGGACAACCTCTCGAACATCTACGCCGTCGACGGCGCCGGCCGCATCGCCATGCCGCTCATCGGCACGGTGGCGATCGGCGGCCAGAGCACGGGCGAGGCCGCGCGCATCATCGAGGGCAAGCTCGCCGCCGGCTACGTGCGCGAGCCCCACGTCACGGTCGAGGTCGACGCCTACCGGCCGTTCTACATCCTCGGCGAGGTCACGACCTCGGGCCAGTACCCCTATGTCAGCGGCATGACCGTCGAAACGGCGGTGGCGATCGCGGCGGGCTTCGGCCCGCGGGCGGCCCGGGACTACGCCGTCCTGACCCGCCAGGGCCCGCAGGGCTTCGTCAACGGCATCGTGCCGATGACCTACCCGGTGCGGCCGGGCGACACGATCGTCGTCAAGGAGCGCTTCTTCTGAAGCACCCCCCGATGGGGCGAGGCCGCTCAGGCGCGGCTGTTCTCGAGCTTGTTGTAGCCAAGCGCCGCCAGCGTGCAGATCGCGCCCGAGAGCAGGTAGACGCCGACCCAGGCGAGCCCGAACTCGCTCGAGACGCTGAGCGCCACCAGCGGCGCGAAGCCGGCCCCGATCAGCCAGGCGAGATCCGAGGTGAGCGCCGAGCCGGTATAGCGGTAGTGCGTGCCGAAGTTCGAGGCGACCGCCCCGGCGGTCTGGCCGTAGGAGAGGCCGAGCAAGCCGAACCCGACCACGACGTAGATGGTCTGGCCGGCGGCGCTGTCCCCGAACAGGAGCGGCGCCAGGGTGCTGCCCAGCGCGAACAGCGCCACGAGGCCCGCGGATATCGCAAGCATCGTGCGCCGGCCGATCTGGTCGGCGATCAGCCCCGAGGAGACCATGGCGCCCGCCGCGATGATGGCGCCGGCGAATTGCACCATCAGGAACTCGCCCGCCGAGCGCTGCGTGAACAGGGTGATCCACGAGATCGGGAAGATCGTGACGAGGTGGAACAGGGCGTAGCTGCCGAGCGGCACGAAGGCGCCGATGAGGATGTCGCGGGTGTGGGTGCGCAGCACCGAGAACACCGGCACCGGCTGCAGCTCGCGGGTCTTGAGGAGGTTGGCGAACTCGTCGGTGGCCACGAGCCGCAGCCGCGCGAACAGCGCCACGACGTTGATCGCGAAGGCCACGTAGAACGGGTAGCGCCAGCCGAAATCGTAGAAGTCCTCCTGCGTCAGGTTGACGAGGAAGAACGAGAACAGCGCGCTCGCCAGCATGAAGCCGATCGGCGCGCCGAGCTGCGGGATCATCGCGTACCAGCCGCGCCGGTTCTCGGGGGCGTTCATGGAGAGCAGCGAGGCGAGCCCGTCCCAGGCGCCGCCGAGCGCGAGCCCCTGCGAGAACCGGAAGGCGGCGAGCAGCCAGATCGAGACCGCGCCGAGCGTGGCGTAGCCGGGCAGGAAGCTCACGGCCGCCGTCGAGCCCCCGAGCAGGAACAGGGCGATCGTCAGCTTGACGCCGCGGCCGTGGCGCCGGTCGATCTCCATGAAGATCGCCGAGCCGATCGGGCGGGCGACGAAGGCCAGGGAGAACAGGGCGAAGGCGTAGAGCGTACCGGTGAGCGGCTCGACGAAGGGGAAGAACACCTTCGGGAACACCAGCACCGAGGCGATGCCGAACACGAAGAAGTCGAAGAACTCCGAGGTCCGGCCGATGATCACGCCCATGGCGATCTCGCTCGGATCGACCTTGTGATCGCGCGAGACGGCGCGCGCGTCGCGCTCCAGGTCGGTCGAGTGGGGCAGGGCGTGGTCTGTGCTCATCGCGGGGCTCGCTCGGCGAAGGTTCGCGCTGCGGATCGGGGGCGGCGGCACCGGGGCGGGCCACGAGCCACCGAGACCCGTTCGCGGCGCTTGTTGCACTGCGGCAAAAGGCAGCACGGCGTCGAACCCGGCGCGAGGCGGGTCCGGCACCGGCTCAAAATGCCTTATCGTCCTGCGTCTTGCCAGTGCTTTCGGGCCCTGTGAAACGAGGCTATGCTCCCGGCGCGCGGCTGGCTTAAGAAACCGGCACTTGCCACCGCGCCGTCCGGGACGCACGGAGCGCCTGCCTTCGCGCTTCCGGGCAGCCCGCCCGGCGCTGCATGCAGATCGATGATGAGCCTCAAGTCGTTGCGCCTGCTGGCGCTGCTGCCTCTCCTCGGCCTCCTCGGGGGCTGCAACATGGTGCTGCTGCAGCCCTCCGGCGACGTCGCCCTCCAGCAGCGCAACCTCATCATCGCCTCGACGGGGCTGATGCTGCTCATCATCGTGCCGGTGATCGCGCTGACGCTGTTCTTCGCCTGGCGCTACCGCCGCTCGAACGAGTCGGCCGTCTACGATCCCGACTGGCACCACTCGACGCAGCTCGAGGTGGTGATCTGGGCGGCGCCCCTCGTCATCATCATCGCGCTCGGCGCGCTCACCTGGATCAGCACCCACACGCTGGACCCCTACCGGCCGATCGCGCGCCTCGACGCGTCGCGGCCGATCCCGGCCGGCACCAAGCGGCTCCAGGTCGAGGTGGTGGCGCTCGACTGGAAGTGGCTGTTCTTCTACCCCGAGCAAGGCATCGCCACGGTCAACGAGCTCGCCGCGCCCGTCGACGTGCCGATCGACTTCAAGATCACCTCCGCGACGATGATGAACTCGTTCTTCATCCCGGCGCTGGCGGGCCAAGTCTACGCGATGGCGGGCATGCAGACCCGCCTGCACGCGGTGATCAACAAGCCGGGCACCTACGAGGGCTTCTCGGCGAACTACAGCGGCTCCGGCTTCGCGCGGATGAACTTCAAGTTCCTCGGCCTCTCGCCGGACGAATTCGGCAAGTGGGTCGCGGACGCCAAGGCCAAGGGCTCGACCCTCTCGCGGGAGGAGTACCTGAAGCTCGAGCGGCCGAGCGAGGCGGAGCCGGCGCGCCTCTACGCCGGCTACGAGCCGGGGCTGTTCCAGGCGATCCTCAACATGTGCGCCATCCCCGGCAAGATGTGCATGAACGAGATGATGGCCATCGACGCCAAGGGCGGCGCCGGCAAGGAAAGCCACGCCAACCGCGAGCGGCTGGAGTACGACAACCGCCACGAGCTTCAGGGCTCCGAGGCGCCCTCGGCCACGACGCCGGCCTCCGGACGGCCGGCCCGCAGCGGCGAGGAAAGGCCCGAGGGATCGAGCCCGAAAGGCTCCTCGGGCGGGCACGACCACGGCCCGGCCGCCGGAGGCCGGGAGAACGAGGGCGCGCCGCCCGCCGGTCAGGGCGGACCCGCTCCCACCCAACTGAACCAGTGAGCTGATCCGGAGCGCGCCGTCCGAGAGCCGCGGCGCCCCTGTCACGGGACCGACCCCATGTTCGCCGACACGGACCTTCAGAAGCTGATCTTCGGGCGCCTCACGCTTGAGGCGATCCCCTATCACGAGCCGATCCTGCTCGTGACCTTCGCCGCCGTTGCCCTGGGCGGGATCGCGGTGCTCGGGGCGATTACCTACTTCCGGTTCTGGGGGCCGCTGTGGCGCGACTGGCTGACCAGCGTCGACCACAAGAAGATCGGCATCATGTACGTGATCCTGGCGCTGGTGATGCTCCTGCGGGGCTTCGCCGACGCGATCATGATGCGCGCCCAGCAGGCGATCGCCTTCGGAGGCAGTGAGGGCTACCTGCCCTCCCACCACTATGACCAGATCTTCACCGCCCACGGCGTGATCATGATCTTCTTCATGGCGATGCCGTTCGTGACGGGCCTGATGAACTACGTCGTGCCGCTCCAGATCGGCGCCCGCGACGTGGCCTTCCCGTTCCTCAACAACTTCTCGTTCTGGATGACGGTGAGCGGCGCCGTCACCGTGATGCTCTCGCTGTTCGTGGGCGAGTTCGCCCGCACGGGCTGGCTCGCCTACCCGCCGCTCTCCGGGCCCGCCGGCTCCCCCGGCGTCGGCGTCGACTACTACATCTGGGCACTGCAGATCGCGGGCATCGGCACGCTGCTCTCAGGCATCAACCTCATCGCGACCATCGTGAAGATGCGCGCGCCCGGCATGACCATGATGAAGATGCCCGTCTTCACCTGGACGGCGCTGTGCACGAACATCCTCATCGTCGCCGCCTTCCCCGTCCTCACGGCCGTTCTCGCGCTGCTGTCGCTCGACCGCTACGTCGGCACGCACTTCTTCTCGAACGACCTCGGCGGCAACCCGATGATGTACGTGAACCTCATCTGGATTTGGGGTCATCCGGAGGTCTACATCCTCATCCTGCCGGCCTTCGGCATCTTCTCGGAGGTGGTCTCGACGTACTCGGGCAAGCGGCTCTTCGGCTACGCCTCAATGGTCTACGCGACCGTCGTCATCACGATCCTCTCCTACCTCGTCTGGCTGCACCACTTCTTCACGATGGGGTCGGGGGCCAGCGTGAACTCGTTCTTCGGCATCACGACGATGATCATCTCGATCCCGACGGGGGCGAAGATCTTCAACTGGCTGTTCACGATGTTCCGCGGGCGCATCACCTTCGAGGTGCCGATGCTGTGGACGATCGGCTTCATGGTCACCTTCGTCGTCGGCGGCATGACCGGCGTGCTGCTCGCCGTGCCCCCGGCCGACTTCGTGCTTCACAACTCGCTGTTCCTGATCGCCCACTTCCACAACGTCATCATCGGCGGCGTGGTCTTCGGGCTGATGGCCGGCGTCACCTACTGGTTCCCGAAGGCCTTCGGCTTCAGGCTCGACCCGTTCTGGGGCAAGATGAGCTTCTGGTTCTGGCTCACCGGCTACTGGTTCGCCTTCACGCCGCTCTACGTGCTCGGCCTGATGGGCGTGACGCGCCGCCTCAACCGCTTCGACGACCCGTCCCTCCAGATCTGGTTCGTGATCGCGGCCTTCGGCGCCTTCCTGATCCTGCTTGGTATCCTGTCCTTCATCGTGCAACTCGCCGTCAGCATCCGGCGCCGGGAGGAGCTGCGCGACACCACGGGCGACCCGTGGAACGGGCGCACGCTCGAGTGGTCGACCTCCTCGCCGCCCGCCGAGTACAACTTCGCCTTCACGCCGCTGGTGCGCGACCACGACGCCTGGTCGGACATGAAGAAGCGCGGCTACAGCCGCCCGCTCACGGGTTTCAGGCCGATCCACATGCCGAGCAACACCGGCACCGGCGTGATCCTGGGCGCGCTCAGCGTGGTCTTCTCCTTCGGGATGATCTGGTACATCTGGTGGCTCGCGGGCCTGAGCTTCCTCGCCATGCTCGTCGTGACGATCGCCCATACCTTCAACTATCACCGCGACTTCACCATCCCCGCGGAGACGGTGGTGCGGGCCGAGGACGAGCGCACCGCGCTCCTGGCGGGACGGGTCTGAGCCGATGGCTGCCAACACCATGAGCCCGGCGGTCGGCGCGGCCGAGGACGCCTTCCACGCCGAGGAGCACGACCACACCGGCCAGAGCACCGCGCTCGGCTTCTGGCTCTACCTGATGAGCGACTGCCTCATCTTCGCGGTCCTGTTCGCCACCTACGGCGTGCTCGGCCGCAGCTACGCGGCGGGCCCCTCTCCCAAGGACCTGTTCGACCTGCCGCTGGTGGCGCTCAACACCAGCATGCTGCTCCTCTCCTCCATCACCTACGGCTTCGCGATGCTGGCGATGGAGAAGGACCGCCAGAGCACGACCCTGCTCTGGCTGGCGGTGACGGGCCTGTTCGGCGTCGCCTTCGTCGGGCTGGAGCTCTACGAGTTCCACCACCTCATCCACGAGGGCGCCGGCCCGCAGCGCAGCGCCTTCCTGTCGGCCTTCTTCACCCTGGTCGGCACCCACGGCCTGCACGTGAGCCTCGGCATCCTCTGGCTCGTCGTGCTGATGGTGCAGGTGGTCCAGCGCGGGCTCGTCCCCGACAACCGCCGCCGGCTGATGTGCCTGTCGATGTTCTGGCACTTCCTCGACGTGGTCTGGATCGGCGTCTTCACCTTCGTCTACCTGATGGGAGTGCTCCAATGAGCGCCGAGGGCCACGCCGCCTCGCACGCCGGGCACCACGGCGCGCACGATCACGACTCCGGCGGCCAGTCCCACGGCAGCTTCCGCAGCTACATGACCGGCTTCGTGCTCTCGGTGATCCTCACCGCGATCCCGTTCTGGCTGGTGATGGGCAACGTGCTCGGCGACGCTCAGGTCACCGGCCTCGTCATCATGGCCTTCGCCGTCGTGCAGATCGTGGTCCACATGATCTACTTCCTGCACATGAACACGAAGTCCGAGAACGGATGGACGTTCCTGGCGCTGGTCTTCACCCTGACGCTGGTGATCATCACGCTCGCCGGCTCGCTGTGGGTGATGCACCACCTCAACACCAACATGATGCCGCACATGGACCATGCGGCGCCCGCCGCGAGCGGCGCAGCGCCGGACAACGCGCGGGGCGTCCCGGCCATCGCGCCGCCGAGCGGCCATCACCACGCCCACTGACACCAGCCTCGGCGCGGCGCCCCGCCGCGCCGTGCGCGTCCTCGCCACGCTCGTGGTGCTCGCCTGCGTCGCCGGGCTCGCCGGGCTCGGGGTCTGGCAGGTGGAGCGCCGGGCCTGGAAGCTCGACCTTATCGAGCGCGTCGAGGCCCGCATCCACGCCGACCCGGCACCGCCGCCCGGCCCGGCGGAATGGCCCTCCGTGACGGCCGAGCGCGACGCCTACCGCCGCGTCGTCCTCACCGGCACCTATCTCGACGGGCGCGACACCCTGGTCCAGGCGGTGACGGAGCTCGGCGGCGGCTTCTGGGTGATGACCCCGCTGCGGACCGACATCGGCACCGTGCTCGTCAACCGCGGCTTCGCCGCCGCCGGCCGCACCCCTGCCCCGCCCGAACCCGGCGAGACCCGGGTCACCGGCCTGCTGCGGGTGAGCGAGCCCGGCGGCGCCTTCCTGCGCGCGAACGATCCGGCCGCCGGCCGCTGGTACTCTCGCGACGTCGCCGCCATCGGCGCGGCGCGGCGCCTCTCCGACCTCGCCCCCTACTTCGTCGACGCCGATGCGCGGCCCGGCGCGCGGGCGGACGAGCCCGTCGGCGGGCTCACCGTGGTGCGCTTTCCCAACAGCCACCTCGTCTACGCGCTGACCTGGTTCGCCCTCGCCGGAATGCTCGCCGCCGTCTGGACCTGGGTCCTGCTGGGCTGGCGGCGCCCGGCGGGGCGCGCCTGAGCTTCGATCGCCGGCTGTGGATATCGGTGAGGCGCGGATACCTGTGGCCGTCCCGGAGTTTCCCGATCCGCGACGTGGGCCGAACGCAGATTCGTTCAGCCTTCGTTGTGGAACGAAAGCTGAATTTAGAACGCACTCGGCATGGCAGGCCCGCGGAGGTCTCGCCTCGGAAACGCATCCGTGAAGATCGCACTCATCGGACACCTCAAATACGCCCTCGGCGAGCCCTTCGCCGGCGGGCTCGAGATGCACACCCACCTCCTCACCCGAACGCTCCAGGCCAGGGGCCACGACGTGACGCTGTTCGCGGCGGAGGGCACCGATGCGCGGCTGCGGCCCGTCGAGGTCTGCCCGCCGACGGGCGACTTCTGCGGCGACCCCGTCAGGGACGCGGCCATCGAGCCCAACGAGCAGGCGGCCTACGAGCGGATTATGGACGCGGTCGAGCGCGGCGGCTTCGACGTCGTCCACAACAACAGCCTCCATGCCCTGCCCCTCGCCCGCAGCGGCCGGGTGCCTGCCCCGGTCATCACGGTGCTGCACACCCCGCCCTTCGACTCCCTGGTCGAGGGTGTGAACGCGGCCCGTCCCGACATGGTCTACGCCGCCGTCTCGCGGGCGCTCACGCGCCAGTGGCGGGGCATCATCGACGGCCCCCACATCGTCAGCAACGGCATCGATCTCTCCGCCTTCGCCGCCCGCACGAGCGGAGAGCCGGAGATCGACGCCTTCTGGAGCGGGCGCATCGTCCCGGAGAAGGGACCGCACCTCGCCATCGATGCGGCGCGCCGCGCCGGGCTGCCGATCGCCTTCGCGGGGCCGCGCCACAACGCCGCCTACTGGGAGCGGGAGATCGCCCCCCGCCTCGGCCCCGGCGTCACCTATCTCGGGCACCTCGCCCAGCCGGAGCTTGCCCGGCGCCTGCGCTCGGCCCGCGCCGCCCTGGTGACGCCGCGCTGGGAGGAGCCGTTCGGGCTCGTCGTCGCCGAGGCGCTCGCCTGCGGCACGCCGGTGGCGGGCTTCCGCCGGGGCGCGCTGCCGGACATCCTCAACGACGCCTGCGGACGCCTTGCGGCGGCCGATGACGTGGACGACCTCGCCCGCGCTCTGACCGAGGCCGTCGGCCTCGACCGCCGCGCCTGCCGCCATCGAGCGCAGACCCTGTTCGACGCCGAGGCCATGACCGACCGCTACGAGGCGCTCTACACGGAGATGCTCTCCGCCCCCGTGCCGGTGCCGCCGCGCCTCGGCCGCGTCGCCGGTCTCGCCGGGAGCTAGCGATGCCTGGGCCCCTGCCGGCCGTCGTCTGCGTGCCGGCCCGCGACGAGGCCGAGCGCCTGCCGCGCCTGCTGCGCTCGCTCGCCCTCCAAGACGGCTTCGACGCCGGGGCGCCGCTGCCGGTCGTGGTGCTCGCCAACAATTGCCGCGACGGCACCGCCGACGCGGTGCGCGCGCTCGCCCTGCCCGCCCTCGACATCCGCCTCGTCGAGGCCGAATACGGCCCGAGCGAGGCCCATGTCGGCACCGCCCGCCGGGCCGCTCTCGATGCCGGCGCGGGGCTCGCCGAGGCGTTCGGCGGCGACGGAATCCTGCTCACCACCGATGCCGACGCGCGGGTGCCACCGGGCTGGGTCGCCGCCAACCGCGCCGCCCTCGAACACGCCGAGATCGTCGGCGGCCGGCTGATGATCGATCCGGACGCCGGGCGGCCGGCGGCGCAGGACCGCCTCGACGCCGCGATCGAGCGCTACTGGTCGTGCGTGCGCGGGCTCGAGGAGCTGTACGATCCGCAAGCCCACGACCCGGCGCCCCGCCACGGCAGCCATACCGGCGCGAGCCTGAGCCTGCGCGCCTCGACCTACCGGGCGGTGGGCGGCCTGCCGCCGCTGCCGGGCGGCGAGGACAACGCCCTCGTCGCGCGGGTCGTCGAGGCCGGCGGCCGGCTGCGCCACTGTCCCGCCGTCCAGGTGCTGGCCTCCGACCGGGCGCTCGGCCGCGCCGAAGGCGGGATGGCTCGCGAGATGGCCCGGCGGTCCGCGGTCGTCGCCGGTGCCGAGACCTACGCCCTGCCCGAGCCCGCCCACTGGCTCGCCCTCGTCCGCCGCCGCGCCGGTCTGCGCCGGCTCTGGCGGGAGGGCGGTGAGGGCCTGACACGCGGGCTCGCGGCGCTGGGCCTCGGCCCCGAGGAGATCGCCGCGCTGCGGCTCGAGACCTGCCCCAACGACATCGCCTTCGTCGAGCGGGCGAACCGGCTCGTCGAGGCCCGTTCCGCCCCGCCGGCCTTCGTGCCCCTGGAGGAGGCGCTGGCCGGCCTCGACGCGATGCTGGCCGCGCCGGAGCGGGCCGCGTGAGGGGCGGCATCGGCTGGTACGTCCATCATCAGGGCGCCGGCCATCTCGACCGCGCCCGGCGCGTCGCGGCTTCGCTGTCGCGGCCCTGCACCCTGATCGGCACCTTTCACGGCCGCGATCCCGGCCACCCGGCCGATCTCGTCCTCGACCTGCCGGACGACCGGCCGATCGGGCATGGCGATCCCGGTTTCGGGGGCGTCGACGGCGAGGCGGAGCGGCCGCTCGCCCTGCACTACGCGCCCCTGAACCATCCGGGCCTGCGCGCCCGCACGGCCCGCATCGCGGCGTGGGCGGCGCGGACGAACCCGGCGCTCCTCGTGGTCGACGTGTCCGTGGAGGTGGCGCTCTTCGCCCGTCTCCTCTCGCTCCCGACCCTGGTGGTGCGGCTCGCCGGCCGCCGGGACGATCCGCCCCATCTCGAGGCGTTCCGCGCCGCGAGCGGCCTGATCGCGCCCTTCCCCGAGGCGCTGGAGGACCCGGCGACGCCGGACTGGGTCCGCGCCAAGACCGTCTATGCCGGGCTCCTTGCCGCGCGCGCCGCCCCGTCCGCCGCGCCGGAGGACGGGCGCATCGTCGTGCTGCTCGGCAGCGGCGGGGCGCCCCGCCCCCTCGCAGACCTCGCCGCTGCCGCCCGCGCCGTGCCGGAGCGGGCCTGGCACGTGCTCGGCACCGTCGAGGGAGAGGGTCCGGTGCCGGACAATCTCCACCTGCACGGGTTCGTCGCCGACGTGCTCGTCCGGCTCGCCCCCGCCTCCCTCGTGGTCGGCGCCTGCGGCGACGGCACGCTCGCGGCGGTGGCGGGGGCGGCCAAGCGCTTCCTCTGCCTGCCCGAGCCCCGCGCCTTCGGCGAGCAGGCCCTGAAAGCCGAGGCGCTGGCCCGCCTCGGCGCCGCCGTCGTCCATGAGGGTCGGCATGACGGCTGGCCGGCGCCGGACGCCTGGCCGGACCTCGTCTCCCGCGCGCTCGCCCTCGACCCGACCCCCCTCGCCCGGCTCGCCGACCCGGACGCGATCCCCCGCACCGCCGCCGCCATCGAGGCGGCCGCCGCGCGACTGGAGGCGCGGGGCTAGAACACCCGCTCCGGCGCCAGCCGCGCCGCGGCGATCTCCTCGGGCGTCGGCGCCCGCAGGACGGTGAGGTCCCGCGCCCGGTCCGGCGCGATCAGGCCGAGGCCGGCGAAGGCGTCGAGCCAGCCGGACATCGGCCAGAAGCCGTGCCGGGCGTGGAAGCGGCGGCTGTTGCGCACGATGTCGGAGAAGTGCTGGAGCGGCGGATCGCAGGAGGCGTGGTGCTGGTGGAAGGCCCGCATCCCCCCCGCGAACAGGAGCGGCAGGCCGGCCGCCGCTGCCCGGAAGGCGAGGTCGGTGTCCTCTCCGCCGTAGCCGGAGAAATCCTCGTCGAAGCCGCCGATCCGGTCGAAGCTCGCCGCGCGCACCGCGAAGGCGAGCGACCAGAACAGGCCGGCATTGTCGATCTCGGCGAGCCCCTCCGCCGGGAAGCTGCGGACCGGGTGCGTCTGGCCGAGGGCTTCGAGCCCGGCCTCCGTCCAGGCGCCCTCGGCGGCGCCGGCCGGCAGGTAGAGGATCTCGCAGCAGATCAGCCCGTCGCGGGCCCGTGCCGCCTCGGCGAGGCCCGTCACCAGGGTGCGGGAGGGGATGCAGTCGACGTCGAGGAAGATCAGCGTTTCGCCGGTGGCGGCGCGGCGGGCGGCGTTGCGAGCGCCCGCGAGCGCCAGCCCCTCGGCCGGGAGCATCACCCGGCGCACCGGGAAGGGCAGCGCGGGCAGCGGGCTCTCGTCGCCGCCCATCTCGACCACGACGCACTCGTCCGGGGGCGCGCCGCGGGCGAGGCCGGCGAGCAGGTTGTCGAGATGCGGGCGCCGGCCCTTGTTCAGGGTGAGGACGCTGACCCCGCTCACGGACGGGTCCCCGCGTCCGTCTCGGCGTTCGTCTCGACGTACCACTCGTAGGGGCCGCAGAGGCGATCGATGATCGCCTCCTCCAGGCGGAAGCCCGGCGGGTCGTCGATGAGGCCCGTGGTCTGCGAGGTGTGGGCGTAGACGGCCCGGCGCTTCGCGGCGCGCTCTCCCCGCACGTCGAGACGGATGCCGCTCGGGGCCAGCCCGACCTCGGTCTCCGGCGGAAGCACCCAGCCCCAGATCGGGTAGGCGAAGGTCCGGGCATCCTTCAGGAGCGGGCGGGCGAGCGCGACGATCGCGGCGGCGCCCTTGTGGTCGCAATGCGGATCGCCGCCCCAGGTGGTGAGCACGGCGCCGGCCCCGCAGGCTTCGGCGATCCCGGCGATGCGCTCCGCGACGGCCTGGGCGGGGGCGCCCTCGTGGGGCACCGCGCCGTCGGGCAGGCGCAGGAAGGTGACGCAGGCGGGATCGAGCCCGAGCTCGGCCACGGCCCTCAGGGTCTCGGCCTCCCGCTGCGCCCGCAGGCGCTCGGCCGGGTACGCCTGCGAGTTCGGGTGCGAGCCGCAGCCGTCGCTGAGGATGACGACGCGCACGGCGCGGCCGGCGCGAAGGGCCTGCACCATCAGGCCGCCGCAGCCGAGGCTCTCGTCGTCCGGGTGGGGGGCGACGACGACGAGGCCGCCCTGCCCGGCGAGCGCGTCGAGGCCCGCGACGGGCAGGTCGGCGAGGGCGGCGAGGAATTCGTCGGCGCGCACGGGCTCACTCTCCGGCCGGCGCGGAAGGCCCGGCTCGCGGCCCGAGCCATAGCCCGCCGCGCCCGCTTCCGCGAGGTCCGCGCGAGGTCCGTGAACGCGAAAGCCCCGGCATCGGGGGATGCCGGGGCCTCGCTTCGTCACGCCTGCCCTCGCGGGAAGGCGGCGCGGATCACTCCGCCGGGTGCAGCGCCGGGGCGGGGGCCGGCAGCGGCTCGCCGCCGAGGGCCGCCTTGAGCCGCGCCTCGTCGACCTCGCCCTCCCAGCGGGCGACGACGATGCAGGCGACCGCGTTGCCGATGAAGTTCGTGAGCGCCCGGCACTCCGACATGAAGCGGTCGATGCCCAGGATCAGCGCCATGCCGACGACGGGCACCGAGGGCACCACGGCGAGGGTGGCGGCCAGCGTGATGAAGCCCGAGCCGGTGACGCCGGCCGCGCCCTTCGAGGAGAGCATGGCGACGAGGAGCAGCAGCCCCTGCTCGCCGAGCGAGAGCGGGGTGTCGGTGGCCTGGGCGATGAACAGCGCCGCCATCGTCATGTAGATGTTGGTGCCGTCGAGGTTGAACGAGTAGCCGGTCGGCACGACGAGGCCCACCACGGGGCGCGAGCAGCCGGCCTTCTCCATCTTGTCGATGAGCGAGGGCAGCGCCGACTCCGAGGACGACGTGCCGAGCACGAGCAGCAGCTCCTCCTTGATGTAGCGGATGAGCTTGAGGACCGAGAAGCCGTTGTAGCGGGCGACGGCACCGAGCACGACGAGCACGAAGATCGCCGAGGTCAGGTAGAAGGCGGCGACGAGGTAGGCGAGGTTGGCGAGCGAGCTGATCCCGTACTTGCCGATCGTGAAGGCCATCGCGCCGAAGGCGCCGATGGGGGCGACCTTCATGATGATGTTGACGATGCCGAAGATCGCCTCGGTCAGGACCTTGATGAGGTCGAGGACCGGCTTGCCGCGCTCGCCCATGAAGGCGAGGCCGAAGCCGAACAGCACCGAGAAGAACAGCACCTGCAGGATCTCGCCGCCCGAGAACGCGCCGACCGCGGTGGCCGGGATGATGTTCATCAGGAAGTCGACGATCGACTGCTCCTTCGCCTTGCCGGCGTAGGTGGCGACCGCCTTCGGATCGAGGGACTTCGGATCGATGTGCAGGCCGTTGCCCGGCTGGAGCACGTTGGCCACGATGAGGCCGACGATGAGCGCCAGCGTCGAGAAGGTGAGGAAGTAGATGAGCGCCTTGGCGCCGACCCGGCCGACCTTCTCGAGGTTCGTCATGCCGGCGATGCCGGAGACCACGGTGAGGAAGATCACCGGCGCGATGATCATCTTGACGAGCTTGATGAAGGCGTCGCCGAGCGGCTTCATGTCCGCGCCGAGCTGCGGGTAGAAGTGGCCGAGCAGGATGCCGATCGCCACCGCGACAAGGACCTGGAAGTACAGGGTGCGGTAGAGAGGCTTGGGCTTCGGCGGCGCGTGCGGCACCGTGAGGGGCGAGGGTATGGCGGCCATGGCGTATCTCCCTGACGAGGAACGATCGGGTGTCGGCTCGGCCGCGGCGGCCCTTCGGGCTCGCTCGGCCGTCCTCTCTTGGTCTTGGTCGTGCTGCCGTTCCCCGGTGAGGGCGCGGCCGTGCTCGATGGTCCCCTCGGCAACCCGCGTGCCAAATCGCACGGCCCGGCGAAAGATCGGCAACTCGTTGGCAAGAAAGGTGTTTTTCCGGCATCCTCCGCGGCCTTCCCGGCAGGGTCGTGCGGCGGACCGCACGCGCGGCCCCGCCCCGTTCCGGAAATCCGCACGGGGCCCGCGCGCATGAGCGCGGATGCGGTGGCGCCTCCCGCCGGCGGCGGAAGCCGGCGCGGCGCCCTTCTCATCGGGAGCTTCGTGGCGATGGTGCTGGCGGCGCTGGCCGGCAGCCACCTCGCGCAGGGCTGGGCGCTGGCGGACCTGCGCCGCACGGCCCAGAGCGCCGTCGACCTCCAGGCGGGGGTGCTGCGCGCCGAGATGCAGGCGCAGAGCGCCCTGCCGCTGGCGCTCGCCGCCGATCCGGAGATCGCCGCGATGCTCGCCCCCGGCGCGCCCGCGCGCCTCGTCGAGGAGGTCGACGGCCGCCTGCGGCAGATCGCGCGGGCGACGGGCTCGGCGGTGATCTACGTGATCGGCACGAACGGCATCACCGTGGCGGCGAGCAACGCCGGCGAGGACGGGACCTTCGTCGGCCGCGACTACGCGTTCCGTCCCTACTTCCGGCAGGCGATGAGCGAGGGCGCGGGCTCCCAGTTCGCGCTCGGCACCGTGAGCGGCCGGCCGGGCTTCTACCTCTCCCGGCGCCTCGCCGGAGGGGGCGGGGTCGTGGTCATCAAGATCGAGTTCGACGGGATCGAAGCGGCCTGGCGGGCGGCCGGCGAGCAGGTCTTCGTCTCCGACCCGCGCGGCATCGTCCTTGTCACCAGCGCGCCCGAGTGGCGCTTCCGCACCCTGCGCCCTGTGCCGGCGGAGGAGCAGTCACGGATCCGCGAGAGCCTCGAGTTCGGCGCGGCCCCCCTGGAGGCGATGCCGTTCGCCCCCCTCTCCGAGGGCGCCGACCTCGTGCGCGCCCGCGACGGCGGGCCGGAGCGGGCGATGCTCCTGCGCGAGGCGCCGGTGCCGGGCACCGACTGGCGGCTCTCCACCCTGACCCCCGTCGCGGCCGCGGTCGAGCGCGAGCGCCGCCAGGGCGGGATCATCGCGCTGCTGGCCACGGGGCTCGCCTGCACGGGGCTCGCGACGCTGGCCGGGCGCCGCTCGCGGACGCGGGCCCGGCTCGCCGAGGCCGCCGCCCGCCGGGAGGAGCTGGAGGCGCGGGTCCGCGAGCGGACCCAGGCGCTGAGCGACGCCAACCGGCAGCTGCGCGCCGAGATGGAGGAGCGCCGCCGCTCCGAGGCCGAGCGCGAGCGCCTCGGGCGCGAGCTGTCCCAGGCCGGCCGGCTCGCGGCGCTGGGCCAGTTCGCGGCGAGCCTCGCCCACGAGATCAACCAGCCGCTCGCCGCCATCCGCTCCTACGCCGACAACGCCGCAATCCTCGTCGGACGGGGCCGGGCCGAGGAGGCCGCCGAGAACGTCTCGGCCATCGGCCGCCTTACCGACCGGATCGGCACCCTCACCCGCCAGCTCAAGGGCTTCGCCCGGCGCGCCTCCGGACGCCGCGAGCCGGTGGCGCTCGCCGAGATCCTGCGCAACAGCCTGGAGATGGTCGCCTACCGCGCCGGCGGCTCGGGCACGGTGCTCGACGTCGCCGGCGCCCCTGCCGACCTCTCCGTGCTCGGCGAGGGCCAGCGCCTGGAGCAGGTCCTCGTCAACCTCCTCCAGAACGCCCTCGACGCCGTCGAGGGCCGATCGGGCGCCCGCGTCGAGGTCGAGGTCGAGGCGGATGCGCCCCAGCGCGTCGCCGTCGAGGTCCGCGACAACGGCCCCGGCATCCCCGAGGCGGTCCGGGCGCAGATCTTCGACCCGTTCTTCACGACGAAGTCCGACGGGCTCGGCCTCGGCCTCGCCATCGCCCGCGGCATCGTGGAGGAGTGCGGCGGCTCCCTGAGCGTGCGGGCGGCCGAGGGCGGCGGCAGCGTGTTCCGGATGGAGCTCGCCCGCGCCGACCTTCCTGCGGGGCCCGAGCCGGCGGCGACGGAGGCGGCATGAGCGGCGGCGAACCGGCGGCGGGGCCCGAGCGGGTCGTCTTCGTCGACGACGAGGAGGACGTGCGCCGGGCCAATCGCCAGAGCCTGGAGCTCGACGGCTTCCAGGTCGAGACCTTCGCCGCCGCGGAGCCGGCGCTGGCCGCGATCCTCGCCGACCCGCCGGGCCTCGTCGTCAGCGACGTACGCCTGCCCGGCATGGACGGGCGCGCCCTGTTCGAGCGCCTGCGCGCCCTCGACCCCGACCTGCCGGTGATCCTCATCACCGGCCACGGCGACATCCGCATGGCGGTTGGCGCCATGCGCGAGGGCGCCTGCGACTTCCTCGCCAAGCCCTACCCCGCCGAGGCGCTGCTCGCCTCCGTGCGCCGGGCGCTGGAGCGCCGACGGCTCGTCCTCGAGAACCGCCGCTTGCGCGCCGACCTCGACGCGGCGCTGGACGAGGACCCGGCCTTCCTCGGCCTCTCCCCGGAGATCGTGGCTCTGCGCCGCCTGGTGCGCGACCTCGCCAGCGCGGATGTCGACGTGCTGATCCAGGGCGAGACCGGGGCGGGCAAGGAGGTGGTGGCGGCCGCCCTCCACCGCTGGAGCCGGCGCGCGGCGCGCAACTTCGTGGCGATGAACTGCGGCGCGCTGCCCGACAGCATGGCCGAGAGCGAGCTGTTCGGCCACGAGGCCGGCGCCTTCACCGGCGCCCTCAAGCGGCGGGTCGGACGCATCGAGCACGCGCAGGGCGGGACGCTGTTCCTCGACGAGATCGAGAGCATGCCCCTCGGCCTCCAGGTGAAGCTGCTGCGGGTGCTCCAGGAGCGGGCGGTGGAGCCGCTCGGCAGCAACGAGACCCGCGCCGTCGACATGCGGGTGGTGGCCGCCACCAAGGTCGATCTCGGCCTCACGGTGGCCGAGGGCGGATTCCGCGACGACCTCTACCACCGGCTCAACGTCGTCACCGTGGCGATCCCGCCCCTGCGCGACCGGCGGGAGGATATCGGCTTCCTGTTCCAGCACTTCCTCGGCAAGGCCGCCGCCCGCTTCAACCGGGAGCCGCCGCCGGTGACGGAGGCGATCCGCGACCACCTCGCCCGCCATGCCTGGCCCGGCAACGTGCGCGAGCTCGGCCACTTCGCCGAGCGCTGCGCCCTCGGCTTCGGTCCGCAGGAGGCCTCCGCCGCGGCGCGGGCCGCGCCCGCCAGCCTCGCCGAGCAGGTCGACCGGTTCGAGCGCGGCCTGATCCGCGACGAGCTGATCGCCGCCGGCGGCGACGTGCGCGCCGCGGCGGAGGCGCTGGGCACCCCCCGCAAGACCCTCTACGACAAGCTGACCCGCCACGGGCTCGACCCCGCCGACTATCGCTGAGGGCGTTCCCTCCCGCCGCGCATGAGACCTTGGCGCCCTCGAACGGGCTCGTTCGAGGGCGCAAGGCAAGCCCGGATGGGCGCCCGCCCTCGTGGGCGGAACGCCTTTGCTTCGATGGCATCGAAGCAAAGGCACGCTGATATGATACGTTCGATCCGAGATCGAGGAGAGCGGAATGAAGGTGCTGGCCGACCTGTGCATCGTGCCCATGGGCACGGACGGCCCGTCCGTCTCCCGCTACGTGCGCGAGATCAAGGCGGTGATCGAGGCGAGCCCGCTCAAGGCCGAGATGCACGCCAACGGCACCAACATCGAGGGCGAGCTGTCGGAGATCTGCGCCCTGATCGAGCGGTGCGAGGCGCGGCTGGCGGAGGCCGGCGTCGCGCGGGTCTTCTACACGATGACCTTCGGCTCCCGCCGCGACAAGGACCAGACCCTGGAGCAGAAGCTCGGCGCGGTGTCGTAGGCCGCCCAGCGCGGCTCTCAGCCCCGCGCCCGGCGGTCGGCGAGCAGCGACACCCCCCAGATCGCGAGCCCGGCGAGCGCCAGGGCGACGCCGACCCAGCCCGTGGCGGGCAGGCCGTAGCCGGCGGCGAGCGCGAGGCCCGCGAGCCAGGGGCCCAGCGCGTTGGCGAAGTTGAAGGCGGAGTGGTTGAGCGCGGCCGCCAGCGTCTGCGCGTCCTCGGCGACGTCCATCAGCCGCGTCTGGAGGATCGTCGCGAGCCCGCCCCCGCAGCCGATCAGGAACACGACCGGCGCCAGCGTCCACAGGCTCGCCGTTGCGGACGGATAGAGCGCCAGCGCGATCGCCGTCCAGACCAGGGTGAGGCCGGCGGCCGGCATCAGGGCCCGGTCCGCCGCCCAGGCGCAGACGAGGTTGCCCGCCGTCAGCCCGAGGCCGAACACGGCGAGGATCAGGGGCACCGTGGCGGGCGAGGCGTGCGTGACCTCGGTCATGGTCGAGGCGAGGTAGGTGTAGACGGAGAACAGACCGCCGAAGCCGATCGCGCCGATGGCGAGGGTCAGCCAGACCTGGCCGCGGGCGAGCGCGCCGAGCTCCCGCAGGGCGCTGGCGCCGACCGCCGGGGCGCCGAGGGGCGCGAACAGCCGCACCAGGACGGCGGTGAGCGTCGCGAGCCCTGCCACCAGGGCGAAGCTCCAGCGCCAGCCGACAAGCTGCCCGACGGCGTTGGCCAGCGGCACGCCGACGACGGTGGCGACGGTGAGCCCCGCGATCACCCGCGAGACCGCCTGCGTCCGTCGCTCGCGGGGGACGAGGGAGGCGGCCACCAGCGCGGCGACCCCGAAATAGGCCCCGTGCGGCAGCCCCGCCAGGAAGCGGAAGGCGAGCATCGAAGGGTAGTCCGGCGCCAGCGCGGTGAGGCCGTTGCCGAGTGCGAACAGCACCATCAGCCCGATGAGCAGCGTGCGCCGGGCGAGCCGCGCGCCCAGCACCGCGATGACGGGCGCGCCGACCACGACGCCGAGCGCGTAGGCGCTGATCACGTGCCCGGCGGTCGGCGCGTCGAGGCCGAGGTCGCGGGAGAAGCCCGGCAGCAGGCTCATCGCCGCGAACTCGGTGGTGCCGATGGAGAAGCCGCCCATGGCGAGAGCCAGCAGCACCAGCGCCGGATGGTGGGCGGCGGCGGGCGCGGCCGGGACGCCGCCATCCGCGAGCGCGTCCTCGCGCAGGCAGGCGCCGCTCATCGGCCGGCCCTCCCCAAGCGGTCGGGCGCGAGGGCGGGTCGGGCTTCGCGGGTCTCGGGCATCGGACGCTCCGGGCTCGATGGTCGGGCGCAGGAGCGCCACGCGGGAATCGGTCTTGCTGCGCCGCAGCAAGGAGCGGACCGTCGAGATAGGACGCCGGGCGGGTGCCGTGAACCGCGGCTTGCGCATCGCAGACGCGCGCGAGGCGTCCGAGGCCGGCCCGCGTCCTGTGGACGGGCGGCCGCCAGAGTGAACGGGCCGGCGCCCGCCCGTGTTAGACCCCCGGCCTGGAGGGTCCGAGCGGATGGGTTACGAGATCGATCTCGGGCGGGCGGGTGAGGCGGCGGCCGGGCTCGACCTCGTGGAGCTGCTGGCCACGCGCCTCCTCGTCCAGGGCAATTCCGGTTCCGGCAAGTCGCACCTGCTGCGTCGCCTGCTCGAGCAGAGCGCCGGCCTCGTGCAGCAGGTGGTGATCGATCCCGAAGGCGATTTCGTCTCCCTCTCCGACCGCTACGGGCACGTGGTCGTCGAGGCGGATGGGGATGATGCCGCCCTTCAGGCCATCGCCGCGCGGGTGCGTGAGCACCGGGTCTCGGCGGTGCTCTCCCTCGAAGGGCTCGACCCCGAGGGGCAGATGCGGGCGGCGGCCGCCTTCCTCGGCGGGCTGTTCGATGCCGAGCGCGAGCACTGGTACCCGGTGCTCGTCGTCGTCGACGAGGCGCAGCTCTTCGCGCCGGCCGCGGCGGGCGAGGTCTCCGACGAGGCCCGCAGGCTGTCGCTCGGCGCCATGACCAACCTGATGTGCCGGGGCCGCAAGCGCGGGCTCGCCGGTATCATCGCCACGCAGCGCCTCGCCAAGCTCGCCAAGAACGTCGCGGCGGAGGCCTCGAACTTCCTGATGGGCCGCACCTTCCTCGACATCGACATGGCCCGGGCCGCCGATCTTCTCGGCATGGAGCGGCGCCAGGCCGAGACCTTTCGCGACCTGCCCCGCGGCCGCTTCGTCGGGCTCGGGCCCGCCCTGTCGCGCCGGCCGTTGACCATCGCCGTCGGCCCCACAGAGACGGTGAGCCGCGGCGCCGGGCCGGGCCTGATGCCCTTGCCGGAGCCGAGCGCCGACATCCGCGCCCTGGTGCTCGCCGCCCCCGCCGAGGCGCCGCTGCGGCCGCTTGCGCCCCGCCCGAAGCCGCGGGCGCCGGCGGGCGACGTGCTGGTGCAGCTCGCGAGCTACCGCCCGCCGGTCCGCGAGGATCTGCCGGAGCCCGAGCCCCTGGACCCGGCGGAGCGTGAGGCGGCGATGGCCGATATCCTAGAGGCCGTGCTCGCGGACGCGGATGCCGCCACCTGCACCCCGGCGACCCTCTACCAGGACTTCACCGTGCGCTGCCGGGCCCGGCAGGTCCGGGGCGAGGCCATGAGCCTGCCTGAGTTCCGCCGCCGGTTGGCGCTGGCGCGTGCCGGGCTCGCCGGGGGCGAGGCCGAGGGGCCGGACTGGGAACGGGCGCAGGCCATGGCGGAGGCGCTGCCCGACGATCTCGCCGGGCTGTTCCTGCTCGTCGCCCGCGCGGCGCTCGCCGGCGCTCCCTGCCCCAGCGACGCGGTGCTGGCGGCGGCCTACGGCACCAGCTCGGCCGGACGCGCCCGGCGGGTGCTCGCCTACCTGGAGGAGCGCGGGGCCGTGGTGATCCGGCGGGACCTGCGCGGGGCGCCGATCCTCGCGGTGCCGGCGCTCGGCGCCGAGACCGCCCCCGGCGAGCCGGACCCGAGCGCGGTGCCCGCCCGCCGTCGGCTACGCTCGTAGGACTAACGCCCTGCCGCCATCGCGGCCGCCTTGCCCGCGGCGGCGGAGAGGTCGAGGCGCGAATAGATCCCGAAGGCGGAGCCGTCGTCGAGGAAGCCGCCGCCGGGGCCGAGCGTCTCGGTGAGGATGGCGTTGGCCTCCGCGAGGCTCAGGGCAGGAAACGCCATGGTGAGCAGATATCCGGCCTCCGGCGCGGCGCGGCCGACATCTGGCCGCTCCGCCGCGCGGTCGGGATGCACCACGGGCAGGCCGTAGGTCTGCGTCGCGGCGACGAACGCCGCGTTGGCACCCGCATCCCGGAAGCGGCCGGTGTCGCTGGCGGCGCATTCGGCGATGGTGCCGCCGCAGGATTCCGCGAGCGCCGCGCGCAGCTCGTCGCGGGCAGCGCGCAGGGCCGCCGGGTAGTCGTCGATGGTGACGTGCTTCTCCGCGCCCTGGCCCTGCGTGGTCTCGTTGTGGACCGCCGGGTTGGAGCGGGTCGGCCCGACATAGGCGGGGTCGTTGGCGAGCAGATGCGCCAGCGCGTGCAGCGCCACCGCCCGGCCGCCGATCACGTCCATGGCGTAGTGCGCGCCGACGAGGACGCGGTCGTTGCCGTACTCGGCCGCCCGAGCCACCATCTGCCCGTAGCGCTCGGGCACGAGCAGCGCGAGCAGCACCGCCTCGGTGGTGCCGTAGGTGGTGTGGCCGCTGGGGTACGAGGGGCTGTCGACGAGGTTCTGGCCGGGCCCCCGCAGCCAGTCGAGGCTGTGCGAGGGGCGCCCGAAATAGTCCTCGCCCCGCCAGGCGGCGAGCGAGGCCAGGGTCTGGAAGGGCCGGGCGTTGCCGTAGGCGTCGCTGCCCGGCGTTCCGGCGGGGCGGCCGTAGGCGCGGCCGAACGGGTCCGTGACGCCCACGGCGAGGAGCGCGGCGGCCTCGGCCGAGACCGGCACCTTGCCGTTGGTGGTGGCGTTGGCGAAGAAGTACTTGCCGGCGTTCGAGTCCGACTTGGCGACGTCGTTTGTGTAGCCGATGAGATCGGCGAGCGCCGGGGACAGGCTCGTGAAGCTCTTGGGCTCGGTGTAGCGAGCCTTCGCCTGGTAGGCCTCGGCGAGGCGCGTGCCGAGGCCGTCGGCGAGCTGGGTCGCGTTGCCGTCGGTGATGAAGCAGTCCTTGAGCGCGAGCGCCCGCTGCTCGGGCAGCGGCAGCAGCAGCGGCTGGGCGAGCGTGCCGGCCTGGATGCCGCCGGTCACGGCGAGGTTGGCGTCGAGCGCCGCCCTCCCCTCCGCCGTCTCCGCGAGGCGCGCGATGGGCGAGAGCCCGCGCAGCGCCGCGAGATTCGGCGCCGACTGCGCCGCGGCCGCGACGGGCGAGAGCCCGAGGACCGCGGCGAATCCGAGCGTTGCGAGACTGCGCATGGAAAGGCTCTCCGGGCCGGGCGCCTCAGCAACGGGCTCGGGCCGCGCCTGTCAAGTCCGCCGCCGGCCCCAGGACGACCATCGCGGCGGCCTCCCGACTCGACCGCGGCGGCCTCGCGGGGCTAGTCTTCGCGTCATGTCGGACAACGTCATCCGCCCGGTCTTCGGGACGAAGCGACCGCCCGGTCCCGCGGCACCCGCCGCGGGACCGGAGCGGGCGTCGTCCTTCCGGCCCCTGCAGGTGTTCGGCGAGGCGGCGGGGCACCTCGTCGGGCTCGTCAGGGACGAGGCCGGCCCCGAGGGACCGGTGCTGCGGGTGGTGATCGGTCCGCTCTCCGGCGATTCGGTGGAGGCCGTCTCCGTCCATCCGGTGACGCCGGAGGGCGAGACCGATGCCGGGGCCGCGGGGATGGCGGTGCTGCGCGCCCTGGAAATCCTGGAGCGGGGCGGTCCGAGGATCGCCTGACCGGTTCCGTCAGCGGACCCCGGCCGCCGGGCCCGCGTCGGCCTCCTGCCGCAGGGCCTCGAGGAAGGCGCCCTCGATCAGCAGCGCCGAGCCGTAGTGGGACTCGATGTCGAAGGGGTTGCGCGAGTTCATGGAGAGCGAGGCGCTCTGCATGGCCACGAGCCGGCCCGACGCGTCGAACAGGCCCGAGCCGGAGCCGCCGTAGCCGTCGTTGCAATCGTGCCGGGCGCGCCGCGTCGCCCCCTCGGTCGGCGGGTCGATGCGCCGGATCGCGCAGGTCTCGAGGCTGCTCGGCCCCCGGTAGTTCTCGTGCCCGGCGGGCGAGACCATGGTGACGGGCACGCTCGCGTCCCCGGTCGGCAGGTCTGGCGCGGCGGGGAGTGGCTGGGGCGGCGCGTCGGCGGGCCCGGCGAGCCGCAGGATCGCCCAGTCGTCGGTGATGTGGAGCTGCGTCGCCCCGGGTTCGGTGCCGAGCCTCAGGCTGGCGGGGACAAAGTCGTAGTTCCGGCCGCCGATCTGGAAGTAGCAGTCCTCGACGCGGCGCGTCGTCTCGAGGCGGCGGCTGCGGAAGTTGTGCGCGTTGAGCGCGACCACGGAGGGCGACCCGATCAGCCAGGCCGCCGCGGCCTTCTGCGGCACCCCGTCCGCACGCCGGCACCAGAGCACGCCGGCCCCCTTGAAGCGGTCGAGATCGGCGCCGGTGAGGTCGCGCCGGCCGTCCCTGGGATAGAGGGCGCCCGTCGCGTCGACGTCGCGCGCGATGCCGGGCGCGGGGGCCATCGCGAGCAGCGCCGCGAGCGCCGCGCCGGCTCTCTCGCGCGATCCCGTCCGCCTGCGCCCGCGCGGCGCGTCCTGCTCCACCATCGGCCAAGCCCCGTCGCCGGCGCGGCGGTATGCCGCCTTGCCGGGAAACAGGGTCGTTCCGCCGGCCGGGCCGGTCAAGTGCGCCGACGGCGCAGCCGGGAGAACGTGCATCCTCCTTGCCTGATCATCCCATAGAAAAATATCGGATGCGCAGAAGACATCGTGGCGAAGTGATGGCTAGAAATACGAGGGAGAGGGAAGCTAATAAGTCTTTCATAAGGCAGAGATTTCTAAGTTAATACTTAGGGATTTCTCACATGCCCTCTGAGAAGGCTCGCTGACGTCCCAACCTCCGAAGGGAATAGCTGCATCAGGCACCGCGAGGCCGAAAGGCGCGGCGGTCAGGCGAGGAGACGCTAAGGATGAGCAGATTCGTAACATCGGTGTCGACGTTGGCGATCATGGCGCTCGCCCCGATCGGCATGGCGAGCATGGCTGCCGCCAACGACAAGCTCGTGGAGCTGTCCAAGAAGGACGAAAACTGGGTGATGCCCGGTAAGAACTACGACTCGAACAACTACAGCGAGCTGAAGCAGATCAACAAGTCGAACGTGAAGCAGCTCAAGGCGTCGTGGACCTTCTCCACCGGCCTGCTGAACGGTCACGAGGGTGCGCCGCTCGTCGTCGACGGTAAGATGTACATCCACACCTCGTTCCCGAACAACACCTTCGCGCTGGGCCTCGACGATCCGGGCCATATCCTCTGGCAGGACAAGCCCAAGCAGAACCCGGCCGCCCGCGCCGTCGCCTGCTGCGATCTCGTCAACCGCGGCCTCGCCTACTGGCCGGGCGACGGTAAGACCCCGTCGCTGATCCTCAAGACCCAGCTCGACGGCCACGTCGCGGCGCTCAACGCCGAGACCGGCGAGACCGTGTGGAAGGTCGAGAACTCCGACATCAAGGTCGGCTCGACGCTCACGATCGCCCCCTACGTCGTCAAGGACAAGGTCATCATCGGCTCGTCCGGCGCCGAGCTCGGCGTGCGCGGCTACCTCACCGCCTACGACGTGAAGACCGGCGCCCAGGTCTGGCGCGCCTACGCCACGGGTCCGGATTCCGACCTGCTGCTGGCCTCCGACTTCAACATCAAGAACGCCCATTACGGCCAGAAGGGCCTCGGCACGGCGACCTGGGAGGGCGACGCCTGGAAGATCGGCGGCGGCACGAACTGGGGCTGGTACGCCTACGATCCCGGCACGAACCTGATCTACTTCGGCACCGGCAACCCGGCGCCGTGGAACGAGACCATGCGTCCGGGCGACAACAAGTGGACCATGACCATCTTCGGCCGAGACGCCGACACCGGCGAGGCCAAGTTCGGCTACCAGAAGACGCCCCACGACGAGTGGGACTACGCCGGCGTCAACGTGATGATGCTCTCCGACCAGAAGGACAAGGACGGGAAGCCGAGGAAGCTCCTCACCCATCCGGACCGCAACGGCATCGTCTACACCCTCGACCGCACCGACGGCACGCTGGTCTCGGCCAACAAGCTCGACGACACCGTCAACGTGTTCAAGTCGGTCGACCTGAAGTCGGGCCTGCCGGTCCGCGATCCGGAGTACGGCACCCGGATGGACCACCTCGCCAAGGACATCTGCCCCTCGGCGATGGGCTACCACAACCAGGGCCACGACTCGTACGATCCGAAGCGTGAGCTCTTCTTCATGGGCATCAACCACATCTGCATGGATTGGGAGCCCTTCATGCTGCCCTACCGGGCGGGTCAGTTCTTCGTGGGCGCCACGCTGAACATGTATCCGGGCCCCAAGGGCGACCGGCAGAACTACGAGGGCCTCGGCCAGATCAAGGCGTACAACGCCGTGACCGGCGAGTATAAGTGGGACAAGATGGAGCGTTTCGCCGTGTGGGGCGGGACGATGGCCACCGCCGGCGACCTGGTGTTCTACGGGACGCTCGACGGCTACCTGAAGGCCCGCGACTCCGACACGGGCGATCTTCTCTGGAAGTTCAAGCTGCCGTCGGGCGCCATCGGCTACCCGATGACCTACTCCCACAAGGGCACGCAGTACGTCGCCATCTACTACGGCGTCGGCGGCTGGCCGGGCGTGGGCCTGGTGTTCGACCTCCAGGATCCGACCGCCGGTCTCGGCGCGGTCGGCGCCTTCAAGAAGCTCGCCAACTACACCCAGATGGGCGGCGGCGTGATGGTCTTCTCCCTCGACGGGAAGGGCCCCTACGACGATCCGAACGTCGGCGAGTACGAGAAGCGCGCCTCCCGCTGAGGCGGCCCGACGATCGGGAGCCCCGCCGCCCAGGCGGCGGTGCTCCCCTCTCCGAAGAGCACCCGAAACGACGTCCCGCGAGAGCGCCGGAGCCCGAGGGCTCCCCGGGCACGCCAGCCCGCAGGCGCCGAACGATCCCCCCGGAGGAAGCGATCCCCATGCCGTTCGTGACCGGACGACGCCGCACCGCCGCGGCCCTCGCGGCTCTCGCCTGCCTGTGGGCGCCGGCCGCCCTCGCCCAGGAGCCCGCCAGGGAAGCGGCCAAGGCCGTCCCCGAAACCCCCTCCGACCCCTCGGTCCTGCGCATCTGCGCCGCCGAGCAGCCGCCGCTCTCGATGAAGGACGGCTCGGGCCTCGAGAACAGGGTCGCCGCCGCCGTCGCCGAGGCGATGGGCCGCAAGCCCCAGTTCGTCTGGATCGGGAAGCCCGCGATCTACCTCGTCCGCGACGGCCTCGAGAAGAAGATCTGCGACGTGGTGGTCGGGCTCGATTCCGACGATCCGCGCGTGCTCGTCTCGAAGCCCTACTACCGCAGCGGCTACGTCTTCATCACCCGCGCCGACCGCGACCTCGACGTGAGGTCCTGGGCCGACCCGCGCCTCAAGCAGGTCGACCACATGGTCGTCGGCTTCGGCACCCCCGGCGAGGCCATGCTCAAGGACATCGGCCGCTACGAGGAGGACATGGCCTACCTCTACTCGCTGGTGAACTTCCGGGCGCCGCGCAACCAGTACACCCAGATCGACCCCGCGCGGATGGTCAGCGAGGTCGTCAACGGCAAGGCCGACGTCGCCGTGGCCTTCGCCCCCGACGTCGCCCGCTACGTGAAGGACGCTTCGACGCCGCTGCGCGTCACGCCGGTGCCGGACGACACCGTGCGCAGCGACGGCCGCAGGCTGCCCCAGAGCTTCGACCAGGCCATGGGCCTGCGCCGCGACGACACCGCCCTCAAGACCCAGATCGACGCGGCGCTCGTCAAGGCGAAGCCGCGCATCGACGAGATCCTGAAGCAGGAAGGCGTGCCGGTCCTGCCGGTCTCGAACTGACCCTCTCACCAGAGCGGCGATCCGCGCCGCTCCGCCGGAGGCCGCCTCGCCGCGGCTCCGGGACCAGGCACCAGGAGCAAGAACACAGGTCCGACGTCATGAGTCTCAAGAAGATCGGCATCCGGGCGGCGATCGCCCTTGCCGCGGGCACCGCCGCGCTGGCCGCCCTGGCTCAGCCCACGAGCGGGCCTCAGACCGGGATCGTCCTGCGCAACACGGTCACGGGCGAAACGCTCGACGTCTCGCAGGGCAAGGAGGGCGGCCGGGACACCGAGGCCGTGAAGACCTTCCTCCAGACCGGCAAGAATCTCTACATCGACGACAAGTCCTGCCTCCGGAACGGCGAGAGCCTGTTCGCGACCTCCTGCTCGGGCTGTCACGGCCACCTCGCGGAGGGCAAGCTCGGACCGGGCCTCAACGACAACTACTGGACCTATCCCTCCAACACCGAGGACACCGGCCTCTTTGCGACCATCTGGGGCGGCGCCAACGGCATGATGGGCCCGCACAGCGAGAGCCTGACCCCTGACGAGACGCTGCAGATCATCGCCTGGATCCGGCACCTCTACACAGGCCCGGTGCAGGACGCCGTCTGGCTCAACGACGAGCAGAAGAAGAATTACAAGCCCTACAAGCAGGGCGAGGTCTTTCCCAAGGACGCCAAGGGCCGGTGCAAGCCGCTGGAGGAATGAGCCTTCGGGAGAAGCGCATCGCGCCCGAAGGGTGCGGTCAAGGGGCGAGACAACCGCCCGAGTCTTGCAAGGAGATGGAGGAAACCATGCGGATGTTCATCGTCGCCGCCGCGCTCGCCGCCGGCGCCCTCGTCGCGGGCCCGGCTTCGGCCTACGACGGCACCAAGTGCAAGGCGCCCGGCAACTGCTGGGAGCCGAAGCCCGGCTTCCCCGAGAAGATCGCCGGCTCCAAGTACGATCCCAAGCACGATCCCAAGGAGCTCAACAAGCAGTCCGAGTCCATCAAGCAGATGGAAGAGCGCAACAGGCAGCGCGTCGAGAACTTCAAGAAGACCGGCAAGTTCGAATACGACATCACCAAGATCTCCTCGAAGTAACGTCCGCCACCCGGTCCGGCGCGCCGCCTCCGGGCGCGCGCCGGTCTCGCGAAGGCTACAGGCATGAGCACCCCTCGTCCCGGCGACAAGATGCTGACCGACTGGCGCGAGGCCGCCCTCCGCTTCGAGGCGGAGGTCGCCAAGGCGGTGGTCGGCCAGGAGCGGGTCATCCGCCTCGTGACCCTCGCCGTCTTCGGCCGGGGCCACGTCATGCTCGAGGGCGATGTCGGCGTCGGCAAGACGACGCTGCTCCGGGCGGTGGCCCGCGCCCTCGGGGGCGCCTACGAGCGCGTCGAGGGCACGGTCGACATGATGCCGACCGACCTCATCTACCACACCTACCTCGCCGAGGACGGCCGGCCCCGCGTCGAGCCGGGCCCCGTCCTGCGGGAGTCCGAAGACCTCTCGGTCTTCTTCTTCAACGAGATCAACCGGGCGCGCCCGCAGGTCCACGCCCTGCTCCTGCGCCTGATGGCCGAGCGCAGCGTCCAGGCCTTCAACCGGGAGTACCGGTTCCCGAATCTCCAGGTCTTCGCCGACCGCAACCGGGTCGAGCGCGAGGAGACCTTCGAGCTGCCGGCCGCCGCCCGCGATCGCTTCCTCATGGAGATCGGGATGGAGGCGCCGCGGGAGCCCGAGGCCCGGCGCGCCCTCGTCTTCGATCCGCGCTTCCACGACACCGACCGGCTGATCGAGGAGGTCGCGCCGGGTGTCCTCGACCATGCCCGCATCGGCAGCATCGCGGGCGCCATCCAGCACGCGATCTCGGCCGCGCCGGAGATCGAGGCCTACGTCGTCGCCCTCTGGGAGGCGCTGCTGCGCCCGGCCGCCGCCGGCATCCGCCTTCCGGGCATCGACATGGAGGCCCTCGTGCAGGGCGGCGCCTCGCCCCGCGGCGTCGCCTTCCTGGTGCGGGCGGCGCGGGTGCGCGCCTGGCTCGAGGGCCGCGAGTGGCTGGTGCCCGAGGACGTGCGCGCGGTCTTCCCCGAGGTGATGGCGCACCGCGTCTTCCTGGAGCCCGTCCACGAGATGCGCCGCGCGCAGATCGTGCCGGAGCTGTGCCGGGCCGTGTTCGAGACGGTGCCGACCCCGTGACGGCCGAGGGCGGCGGCGAGATCGTCTACCTCCCACGCTGGCGGCCCGGCGGCAGCCGGGTCGGGGTGCATCGCGGGAGGGATGCCGGCGGCACCGGCACCTTCCGCGATCAGGTGCCGTTTCTGCGCCTGCCGGACGCGCGGCGCATCGACCTGCGCGCCTCGCTCCACGACCCTTTCGAGGGCCTCCAGGTCCGCCGCTTCGAGGCGCGCACCGCGCTGGAATGCTGGGTGATCCTCGACCTTTCCGCCTCCATGCGCTTTCGCGGCGCCGGCGACCGGATGCGGCTCGCGGGCCAGCTCTGCGAGGGGCTCGCCGGGGCCGCGACCCGGATCGGCGACGCCTTCGGCCTGATGGGCTGCGACGAGAGGTTGCGCGAGGATCTGTTCCTGCCCGCCACCCGCCGCCGCGCCGCGGCGCTCGCCGTGGCGGGACGGGTGGCGGAGGTTCCGGCCGAAGGGCGCGGCGCCGGAGGCGTGCTGGAGGCGGCCCGCCTCCTCGCGGGCCGCCCGAAGCTCGTGTTCCTCGTCTCCGATTTCCGCTGGCCGGACACGCTGATCGAGGAGGCCTTCCGGGCGCTGGCGCTCCACGACGTGGTGCCGGTGCTGCTCGCCGACAGCGCCGAGGCCGAAGGCCTGCCCGCCTGGGGCCTCGTGGAGCTCGACGACCTCGAAGGGGCCGGCCGACGCCTCGTGTTCCTGCGCCCGTCGCTGCGCCGCCGCTGGATCGAGCGGGAGGCCGAGCGCGTCGCCGCGCTGCGCCGCCGGGCCGCCCCCTACGCCCGCTCGCCCTTCCGCCTCGCCGACCGCTTCGACGCGGACGCGCTGAGCCGCCACATAATGACGACGTGATGCGCGGCCGCCGCCTCATCGCCGCTCTTCTCCTGGCCCTGCTGGCGCCGGGACTCGCCTGGGCGCAGGTGCGCTTCGTCGAGGTCCGCGCGCCCCGCGCCTTCGGCTACTTCCTCGGCGATCTCGTCGAGACGCAGGTCGACATCCTGGCCGATCCCGGCTTCCGGGTGCAGCGGGCCTCGCTGCCGAGCCCCGGCCCCGTGACCTACTGGCTGGATCTGCGCGAGGTCGCCGTCGAGGAGGCGAACGTCGGGGGCGCCGCCCGCACCCGCCTGCGCCTCACCTACCAGAACTTCTACGCCGCCCTCGACGCCCGCAGCCTGGAGGTGCCGGGCTTCACCGTGACGCTCGCCAGCGACACCCGGGGTGGCGTCACCACGACCAAGGCCCAGGTGCCGGGCTGGAGCCTCGGCGTCTCACCCCTGCGGGAGGTGCAGCCGGCCAAGCGCGACGACCCCGCCGACTACCTGCGGCCCGACGGGCGCGTCGCCCGGCTCGATCCGACGCCGGCCCTCGCGACGGCGCTGGCCTTCCTCAGCCTCGCCCTCGTCGCGCTGCTGCTGCTGGCCCGCGACCGGGCCTGGTGGCTCTTCGCGAAGCGCCCCGCTCGGCCCTTCTCGGCGGCGCTCCGGGGGCTGAAAGCGGTCCGCGGTCGCGGCGACGACGAGGGCTACCGGCAGACGCTGCTCGCCCTCCATCGCGGCCTCGACGGCACGGACGGGCGCCGGGTGCTCGCCGACGACCTGCCGGGCTTCCTCGACCGCCACCCGGCCTTCCGGGCGCAGGGAGAGGCGCTCGCCCGCTTCTTTTCCGCCTCCCGCCGGGCCTTCTTCGGCCGTCAGACCGCCGCGGCGCGGGAGTCTTGGCCCTTCGCCGAGGCCGAGGCGACGCTCCGCCGCCTCGCCGCCGCCGAGCGGACGGCCTGATCCGATGGGTGCGCTCTCAGGCCTCCCCGGTGGTCCCTACGGCTTCACCCTGCCCTGGGTGCTGTGGCTGCTGCCGCTCGCCCTGCTGCCGCTCCGCCTCAAGGTGAGCCGGCGGACCGGCCTGCCCTCCCTCGACGCCGCCCCGGCGGACGGGCTCTCCCGGGCGATCGGCCTCGGCCTGACGCTCGCTGGCATCATCGGCCTCGCCGGCTTGATCCTGGCGCTCGCCGGGCCCTATCGCGGCGGCGAGCGCGTCACCCGCATCGGCATCGGCGCCCAGGTCTCGATGCTGATCGACCGGTCGGGGAGCATGAACGAGACCTTCGCCGGGCGGCAGCCCTCGGGCGAGGAGGAGTCGAAGGCCGCCGCGTCCCGCCGCATCCTGCGCGACTTCGTCGGCAACCGTGCCCACGACCAGTTCGCCGTCACCGCCTTCTCCACGGCGCCGATGCTGGTGGTGCCGATGACCGACCGGCAGGACGCCGTGCGCGCGGCCATCGCCGCCATCGACCGGCCGGGGCTCGACTACACCAACGTCGCCCGCGGGCTCGGCATGGGGCTCTCGCAGTTCGGAGCCGAGCGACCCGGCGTGTCGCGGGTGCTGCTCCTCGTCTCGGACGGGGCGGCGGTGATCGATCCGCGCATCCAGGGCCAGCTCCGCGCCGCCTTCGCCAAGCTGAGGCCGAACCTCTACTGGCTGTTCCTGCGCACCAAGGGCTCGCCCTCGATCCAGGACAAGCCCGTCGGCGAGGACACGCCCCAGGCCGCTCCCGAGCGCCATCTCGACCTGTTCTTCAAGAGCCTCGGCGTGCCCTACCGGGTCTTCGAGGCGGAGGGCGCCGAGGCGGTCGCCTACGCCGTGCAGCAGATCGAGGCGCTCGAGCGCGACCCGATCCCCTACACCGAGGTGCGGCTCCGCAAGGACCTCTCGGCTCTCGCCTACGCGCTCGCGGCCCTCGGGCTCCTCGTCCTGACGCTGGGCAAGCTCGCGGAGGCGGATTTCTCGCTTCGTCCCGTGTCGGCTTCGCCCGCGCGTGAGACGCCCGCCGGCGTCGACGCCCGGCCGCGCGCGTCGGACAGGCGGGCCGCATGAGACGCGCCGCGTTCGCCGCTCCCGCCCCCGTGGCCCTGCGCAGCCGCCTCTCGGGCGCGCTCGCCGGCGCTTGGCGGCGCGCCCGTCCGCAGGTGCTGCTCGCCCTGCCGATCGTGCTCGTCGCGGTCGCCCTCGCCTTCGGTGTCTCCGCCTGGCGCGCGAGCCGGGTCAACGAGACCATGGCCGCCCTCGACGCTGGCCGCGATGTCGCCGTCTCGGCGGAGGCCGACCCGGCGCTGCTGCTCGCCCGGGTGCGCTTCCTCGCGACCCGCTCCCGCCAGGACGAGGCGGAGCCGCTGGTCGAGGCCCTAGAGCGGCGCGGCGCCGTCCGCGAGACCGGGCGCGCCCGGGCCATGGTCGCCAACGCCCGGATGCGGCTCGCCTTCGATCTCCTCTCCCGCAGCGACCTCGACCGGGCGGGGCCGCAGGTGACGCTCGCCCGCCAGGACTACCGCCGCGCACTGGAGGCCCGGCCCGACGACTGGGATGCCAAGTTCAACCTCGACGTGGCCTCGCGCCTGATCCGCGACTATCCCGAGTTCGACCGCAAGAGCGGCGACGAGCTGAAGGCCGAGCCGAAGCAGATCTGGACCGACATCCCCGGCCAGCCGAGGGGCGGCCCGTGAGCGTGCCGTTCCCTCTCGCCCGCAACCTGCGCGCGCCCCGGACGCTGGCGCTGCTCGGCGCCCTCTTGCTCTGCCTCGCCGCGCTCCTGGCCCGGCCGATCCCACTCCAGCGCCAGGGCGTCGCCCTGCTCGCGGTCGTCGACATCACCGGCAGCATGAACGTGCGCGACTACACGCTCGACGGTGCACCCGCGAGCCGCCTCGACGTCGCCAAGCTGGCGCTCCGCCGGCTCGTGGCCGAGCTGCCCTGCGGCTCGCGCTTCGCCCTGGGGCTGTTCACGGACCGGCGGCCCTTCCTGCTCTTCGCGCCCATCGAGGTCTGCGCCGACTTCGCGCCCCTCGACGGGGCCCTGGCCGCGCTCGACTGGCGCATGGCCTGGGAGGGCGACAGCCACGTGTCGGCGGGGCTCATCCGCTCCATCGAGCTCGCCGCCGAGATCAGCACGGACCTCCTGTTCCTCTCGGACGGGCAGGAGACGCCGCCTCTCCCCGCCGGCCAGACGCCCGCCTTCGACGGCAAGCCGGGCGCCGTGCGCGGGCTGATCGTGGGGGCCGGCGGCTACGGGCTCTCGCCGATCCCGAAATACAACGACCGGGGCCGCGAGGCCGGCTTCCTCGGCGAGAGCGACGTCCAGCAGGAGAACCGCTTCGGCCCGCCGCCCGCCGACGCGGAATCGCGCGAGGGCTACAACCCCCGCAACGCGCCCTTCGGCGGCGCCGCGGCCAAGGGCACCGAGCACCTCTCCTCCGTGCGCGAGCCGCATCTGAGGGCGCTCGCCGCCGCCACCGGCCTCGCCTACAGCCATCTCGACGGTCCGGACGGGCTCGCCGCTCCGCTCACCGCCGCCGCGACCCCGCGGCCGGTCCCGGGCTCCCTCGATCCGCGCCCGTTCCTCGGCGGCCTCGCTCTCCTCCTCGCCCTCGGCGCGTACCTCGCCGCGCCCCTGCGCTCCCTCGGGCGCCGCCGCCCCGCCCGATCCCGGCGCGCGGCCGTGCCAACCCTCAGCACCAGGACATCGTGATGCGCTCGACCCTGACCGCCCTCGCCTTCTCGCTCGCGGCTACTGCCGCCGCGACGGTCGCCCTGGCCCACGGGCCGACGCCGCAGAAGGTCGACCAGTCGGTCACCGTCGCCGCGCCCCCGGACGCGGTCTGGAAGGTGGTCGGCGACTTCGGCGGGATCGGGAAGTGGCACCCGGACGTCGCCGGGGTCGAGGCCTCGGGCGGTAACGCCTCCGGCGGCACCCGCAAGGTGACGCTCAAGTCCGGCGGCACCCTCGTCGAGGGGCTCGACGAGTGGAAGGGCGACGCGCGCACCTATTCCTACCGGATGTCCGATCCGGACCTGAAGGCGCTGCCGGTCTCCTCCTACTCCGCCACGATCACGGTCAGCCCCGACGGCGCAGGCAGCAAGGTCTCCTGGCAGGGCCGCTTCTACCGGGGCGACACCGGCAACGAGCCGGAGGAGGCCCTGAGCGACGAGGCCGGCCGGACGGCGATGAACAGGTACTTCTCCAACGGACTGAAGGGCCTCAAGGCCGCCGTCGAGGGAGGCAGGTAGCGCCGATGCGTCGCGCCGCCGCCCTGCTCCTCGCGGCGAGCCTCGCCGGCGTCCCGGCGCGGGCGGCGACGGTCTACGTCGCGAGCCAGGGCGGGGCGCAGGTCGCGGCGATCGACGCTGGAAGCGGCACCCTCAGCGCGAAGGTGGCGTTGCCCCCGAACCCGGCGGTGGTGGCGGCCGGCGGCGGGGTCGTCTGCGCGAGCCATCCGGACGGGCGCTCGATCAGCGTGCTCGAAGGCGGCGTGAGCGGGGCTGAGCCCCGCCGCATCCCCGTTCCCGGCCAGGCCTTCGGCCTCGCGGTGAGCCGGGACGGGCGCACGCTCTATGTCGGCGACTGGTCGGGCGCGCGCGTTCTCAGCGTCGAGGCCGCCACCGGCTCGGTGCGGGGTGAGGCGGGGGTGGGCCGCGACCCGGCCAACCTCGTGCTCGGGCCGGACGGGCGGCTCTACGTCGCCGACCGGGAGAGCCGGCAGGTGAGCGTCCTCGACGCTGCCCGGATGGAGAGGATCGGCACCGTGCCGGTCGGCGAAGGCCCCTTCGCCCTCGGGCTTTCGCCGGACGGGCGGCGCCTCTACGTCGCGAACGTGCGCAGCGACGATCTCAGCGTAATCGACACCGCCACCCTGAAGGCGCTGGCCCGGGTGCCCGTCGGCCCCTCGCCCTACGGCGTGGCCGTCACCGCGGACGGCGCCCGCGTGCTCGTCACCAACCAGTATGCCGGCACCGTCTCGGTGGTCGATACGGCCGCTCTCGAGGTCGTCGCGACGGTGAAGGTCGGCGGCTATCCGGAGGGGATCGCGGTGGCGGGCGGGCGCGCCTACGTGGCGAACTGGTTCAGCGACGACGTCTCCGTGATCGACCTCGCATCCTTGCGCGAGACGGGACGCATCCCCGTCGCCGAGGGTCCGCGCAGCCTCGCCGTGGCGGAGGATCGACCGTGAGGGCCGCAGCCGTCCTCTGCCTCGTGCTGGCGCTCGCCGCCTGCGGCCGCGACGACGAGGGCGAGAAGCGCGCCGGGGGCGAGGGCTCGGTCGTCGCCACGACCTCGGAGACCGATCTCCCGGCCTGGCTCAACCCGACGGACGGCACCGATCCGGCCCGGTGGCTCGCCGGCCGCGAGGCGGGCCATGCCCTGCCGGCGGACGATCCGGCCGCGCGGGCGATGGCCGCTTCCCTGAAGACCGCGCAGGAGGGCTTCATCGAGGACCAGCGCATGATGGCCAACCGCACGGTGCAGCTCGGCCAGATGCTCGGCGAGATCGGCCGGCAGGAGCCCTACACCGCGCTCCTCGACGGGTTCGGCGCCATCGCGGCCCGGCGCGGGCGGCACAAGAGCCTCTACGGCGAGATGTGCCAGCACTACTTCAACGCCCGCGCGCAAGGCGCCGACCATGCCGCCGCGCTGGCCCGGCTCGGCGAGAAGAACACCCCGGAGGCGCGGCCATGACCGCCGGCGCGGGCCGGGACGTTCAGGCCATGGGTCCGGGGCAGCTCCTGATCGTCGATGACCACCCGGTGGTGCTCCAGGGCTTCCGCCAGCTCGCCGAGGCCGCCGGCATCGCGGTGCTGCACGAGGCGCGGGACGTGGTCTCCGGCTACCGCAGCTTCCACAAGCACCGCCCCGGGCTCGTCGTCACCGATCTCGGCTTCGGCGACGACGGTCTCTCGGGCCTGTCGCTGATCCGGCGGGTGCGGGCGCTGGAGCCGGCGACGCGCATCCTCGCCTTCAGCATGCACGACGACCCCGTGATCGTCTCGCGGGCCCTGGAGAGCGGGGCGCTCGGCTACGTGCTCAAGGATGCCCGCGGGCCCGATTTCGTCGAGGCGCTGACGCGGGTGCGGGCGGGCGAGGTCTATCTCGACCACCGGCTCGCCACCGAGGTCGCGATGCTCAACGCCGGCGCCCGGCCGGCGCCGCTCGCGCGGCTCAACGCCCGCGAACTGCAGATCCTGTCGCTCCTGAGCCGCGGGCGGTCCTATGATTCCATCGCCGACAGCCTGAGCCTGAGCTACCGGACCGTGGTCAACGCCGGCTCAAGCATGCGGCGCAAGCTCGGCGCGGGCAGCCTCGCCGAGCTCATCCAGATCGCGCTCGCCCACGACGACGTGTCGTCGTGAGCCTCCGCCTCATGCCGCCCGCGTCAGGGCGGGGGCCGGCGTCTCGACGACCTCGTCGGTATGGACCTCGAAGAGCCGGAGCGGGGCCGGGCCGAAGCTCGTGGTGAGCGCGCAGTCGGTGGCGTCGCGCCCGCGCGCCATGGGGATGCGGCCGATCCGCGGCTCGTTGTGCCGGGCGTCGAAGGCGTACCAGCGCCCGTCGAGATAGACCTCGAACCAAGCCGAGAAGTCCATCGGGTCGGGCAGCGGCGCGATGCCGATGTCGCCGAGATAGCCCGTGCAGTAGCGCGCCGGGATGTTCATGCAGCGGCACAGCGCGATCGAGAGATGCGCGAAGTCCCGGCAGACGCCGACCCGCTGCTCGTGGGCCTCGAAGGCGGAGCGGGTGGCGTCGGCCTGCTGGTAGTCGAAGCGCAGCCGCCGGTGCACGTAGTCGACGATGGCCTGGACGCGGGCCCAGCCCTCCGGGGTGCCCCCGAACTGCGACCAGGCGAGGCCGGAGAGCTTGTCGGTGTCGCAGTAGCGGCTGCCCATGAGGAAGACGAGCACGTCGTCGGGCAGCGCCTCCACCGGGAACTGCCGGGCCTGCGGCACCACGGGGTCGTGCAGGCCGGAATCGCGGATCAGGAAATCGGCGGACATCGTGATGCCGCCGGCCGGCGCCACGATGCGCGTGCAGCGGTTGCCGAACCCGTCGATGTGATGGTGCGCCTCCACCGGCGGGTCGAAGGCGATGATCTCCGGCGTCGCGAGGTCCGCTTCCCGTGAGGGGTGGACACTCAGTAGCAGGTTCATCGGCGTCGGCCGGACCGTGTCCAGGGCAATCGTGTATCCGGTTCGAATGATCATGGTCTCGTGTCCGCGCCGCACCCTATTCGGATCAGAACAGCCACGGTGAAGCTCCGTTCCCGCGGAAACGGCGCAACGGACGGCAAGCAATGCTCAAATGTTCGGCACTCTTGGGCGGCGGCACGCATCCATGACTCGATGAATGCGCGGGTCGGGATCGCCTTGAGCCTGCGGAACGCCCAGCGGGAGCGCGGCCTCTCGCAGGAGGAACTCGCGCATCCGGCTCAGGTCCACCAGACCTATCTCAGCGGCGTCGATCGCGGGAAGCGCAGCCCGACAATCGCCGCCCTCGACCGGATCGCATCCGTCCTCGAGATGGACATCGAGCAACTCGTCAGACGGCGCTCAGCCTAAAAGCGAGGTGGATCCGTTGCAGGGCTATGCTAGGCCTCACCACAAGGCATAACTCGCTACTTGCGATTAATTGCACAACATCTGGTAGTGGTGCTATTTCGGTGGGGCCACCTCGCCGATCCGCTGTCGGCATCAATCCGCCGAGGCACCCGCATCCTCTCGGCTGGCCTCGCGTAACCCCGCACATCATCTCGTCCGGCAACGGCCGCTGTCTGAGACTAGTTTCTTGATAGCTATCCACCCTCAGCAGGACAGCCGAACAGGGCTCTGGCCACCTTGAACGGCTCGACGGGCTTCTCGCAATGCGGGACGCCGCTGAACGGCGCGGGAACGTGCTGAGCGTCGTACCCGGTGGCGAAGACGAACGGGATGCCCCGGACCTGCAGGGCTTGCGCGACGGGATAGGCCATCTCGCCGCGCAGGTTGATGTCGAGCACCGCCGCGTCGATCTCGGGCGAGAGTTCCAGGAGATGAAGCGCTTCCTCAACCGAAGCGGCCGGGCCGAGCACCTGCGCGCCCGCGCTCTCGAAATCGGACCGCATCTCGTCGGCGATGAAGTACTCGTCCTCGACGACCAGGATCCGCCGGCCTGTCAGGTTGGCCGTTCCCATCGCTATCGTGCCTCCGCACCCCGCTTGTCCAGCGGCAGGTCGAGGACACAACGCAGACGCGCGTCCTCCAGTTCGAAGCTTGTTCGAGCCCCCAACGCGTAAGGCAGCGCCCGCTCGATCAGCTCGCGCCCATACCCGCCGGACTTTTTGGCCGAGCCATGCTCCTCGCGGGGGCGCTCGATGCCCTCCTCGACCCATTCCAGGATGAGGCGGCGGCCCTCGTCCTCCTCGACGGTCCATGTCACGAAGAGCTGCCCGTGCGCAGCCGCGAGTGCCCCGTACTTGCGGGCGTTGGTGGCCAGCTCGTGGATCGCCAGCGCCAGGGTCTGGACGGTCGAGTTTCGCAATGTCACCTCGGGCCCGTCGACCTGGATGCGCTCGGCCATGCCGCCGGCACCCAACGCATCGAGCTCCGAGCGCACCAGGCCGCCGAGCGTGATCCGCTCCTGGCCCGAGCGGGAGAGCAGGCCCTGGACGCGCGAGAGTGCGGCGAGGCGCTCGTTGAAGGCGGTCCGGAACTCCTCCAGGCCATCGCTGGCGTCCATCGTCTGGCGCGCGATGGAGCGGACGACGGCGATCAGGTTGCGGGTCCGGTGCTGCAGCTCGGCGACCATGACCTGCTGGCGTTCCTGGAGCTTGCGCAGGTCGTCGATGTCCGTCGAGGTGCCGAGCCACTCCAGCAGGCGCCCTTGATCGTCGCGCAACGCCGTCGCCCGCGTCTGGAACCAGCGATAGCGCCCCTCCGGCGCGTGGCAGATGCGGCCCTCCATCTCCAGGCGGCCGGTGCTCTGCGCGTCCTGCCAGAACGCGACCGCCGTCTCGCGGTCGTCGGGATGGAGGGCCTTGAGCCAGCCCGTGCCGCGGCTCTCCTCCTCGGACAGGCCGGTGTAGGCGATCCATTGCGGGCTGGCCCAGGTCCAGTGCCCGCCGTCCACCGCCCGCCAGACGAGCTGCGGCACGCCCTCGATCAGGGCCCGCTGCCGCACCTCGCTGGCGCGCAGCGCCGCCTCCGCCTGGAGGCGCGCCGTTACGTCGACGAAGGTCACCACGACGCCGGCGATGTAGTTGTCGACGCTGCGGTAGGGCAGCACGCGGACCATGTAGCGGGCCCCGGTCTCCGCGTTCTCGACCTCGCGCTCCGCCGGCGCCAGGGTGCGCAGCACCCGTCGCGCGTCCTCGGCCAGCTCGTCGTAGGAGACGCGGGCCTTGATGTGGCCGATGGGCCGGCCCTCGTCGGACCCGATCAGGTGGAAGATCTCGGCGGCGGCCGGTGTGAAGCTCACCACCTTGAGGTCGTTGTCGAGGAACACGGTCGCGATCTGCGTGCTTTCGATGAGGTTCTTCAGATCGCTGTTGGCCCGCGCAAGCTCGTGGACGCGGTGGCCGAGCTCGCCGTTGACCGTCGTCAGCTCCTCGTTGATCGACTGCAGCTCCTCCTTGGAGGTCTGAAGCTCCTCGTTGGCCGCCTGCAGCTCTTCGTTGAGGGCCTGATACTCCTCGTTCGAGGCCTTCAGCTCCTCGTTGGTGGTCTCGAGTTCCTCGTTGGTCGCCTGGAGCTTGTCGCGGGTGCTGCGCAGCTCGGCCTCGAGCCGCTGCGTGCGCTCGTGCCGGTCAGAGGGGCCGACAAGTCCGCTCTCCGATGGCAGCCGGGCGCCGTCGCGGAAAAGAACGAAGAAGCCGCCGGGCTGCCCCCCCGCGGCCTGGATCGGCTCGACGACGAGGTCGACGGCGAGGCTGTGGCCGTTCTGGCCGACGCGCAGGCCGTCGACCTGCACCGTTGATCCGCCCTCGGCGGCCTTCGCCAGCGCCGAGCGGACCGAGGTCCGCATGTCCGGATGCGCGAGCTGAAGCAGGTTGAGGCTCGCCGCGCCGCCGGCCGGATCGATGAACCGCCCCGTGCGCCCCGAGAAGTGCAGGACGTTGTAGTCCTCGTCGATGATCACGTAGGCCGGGGCGAAACGCTCGGCGAAACGCTCGGCCCGGCGCGTCAGCCCGGTGGCCATGATGAGCGGGCTTGTGGCGCCGACGCTCGGCGTGCCCGAAGGATTCGGGATGGCGGTGGTCAGGGGAAAGTTCGGAAGGACGCGCTGGCTGGTCTCGAGGCGGCGGAAGATGCGCGAGCGTCCGCCGATCGAGGCGAAGAGCTTGGTGTGCCGCGAGGCGTTCTCCGAGTTGCCGAGAAACAGGATGCCGTTCGGCTTGAGCGCGAAGTGCAGGAGCGGCATGACCTGATCCTGCAGGTCGGTGTCGAGGTAGATCAGCAGGTTGCGGCACGATACGAGGTCGATCCGCGAGAAGGGCGCGTCCTTGATGATCGAGTGCTGCGAGAAGATGCACATCTCCCGCAGTTCCTTGACGACGCAGTAGGTGTTGCCCTCGCGCACGAACCAGCGGGCCAGGCGTTCGGGCGAGAGGTCGCCGGCGATGCCCTCCGGGTAGCGGGCGGCGCGCGCCGCCGCGAGGGCGCGGCCGTCGAGGTCGGTGGCGAAGATCTGGATCTGCGGCACCACGTCGAGGGTGGCCATGTGCTCGCGCAGGAGGATCCCGAGGGAGTAGGCCTCCTCGCCCGTCGAGCAGCCGATGACCCAGATCCGCACCTGATCGCCCCGACCCTTCCCGGAGAAGAGCGTCGGAAGCACCTCCCGCTCGAGCCGCGTGAACTCCTCGGGATCGCGGAAGAAGCTCGTGACGCCGATCAGCAGGTCGTTGAAGAGCTGCTGCGCTTCCTCGGACCTGCTGCGCAGGATCTCGAGATAGGCCTGAACGTCCTCCGTCTGCACGACGTGCATGCGACGCTGGATGCGCCGGATGAAGGTGCCCGGCTTGTAGCCGTGGAAGTCGTGGCCCGTGCGGTTGCGCAGGGTCGCCGAGATCGGAGCGAGGACGGCCGAGATGTCGTTCTCGGTGATACGGGCAGACCGCCCGGTCTCGCGGCCGGTGATGCCGGCCACATAGGCCTCGATCCGCTCGGCCAGCTCCTCGACGGTGAGGATCGCGTCCGCGAGCGCGGCCGGGTCGTGACTGGTGGCCAGCTCGCCGCTCCGGCTCTCCGCCGTCGCCTCGGCGAGTGCGAGTCCTCCAGCCTCCTTGATGGCCTTGAGGCCGAGGGTGCCGTCGCTCGCCGTGCCCGAGAGGATGACGGCGAGGCTGCGGGTGTTCTCGTTCTTGGCCAGCGAGATCAGGAAGCTGTCGATCGTGCCGCGCTCTCCCACGCTCTGCTGCGCCGTCTCCTGCCGAAAGCGACCCGCCTCGATCGACAGGATGATGTTGGCGTCGGGCAGGTAGAGGTGCCCGGGCTCGGCCGGCTCGCCCTCGGTGATCGGCGTCAGCGCGTGGCCAGCCTCCCGCAGCGCCAGACCGAAGTGACGCTCGTCGAGAGCCTCGCGATGCTGGAGGACGATGATGACGGCGGCCTCGCCGTTGGCCGGAAGGAGTCGGAGAAGCGCTTCGAGGGAGCGCGTGCTCGCACCGGAGGCGCAGAGGGCGACGATGGCCGCGGCGCTGCCGTGGTCGTCCTGGCCCGGCTTCTTTGCCACTCTCGTTCTCCGCCGATCCCTTGCGCCGCGTGATCGCCGTCCCTGGACCGTCCCGCTAGTCCTCCTTATCCTCCACGGGCGCCTTCGGCGCTATGGAGCGGAGCACCGCGCGGCGGAGGGTGTCGGCGTACTCCCGGTACTCCATGGCCCGCGCGTCGTACATCTCCGCCACGGCGCGGCGGCCGCTGTGGCGGCCGTCCTCGGCCATGCGATGCACGAGCTCGGCGCGCTCCTCGATGATGCGCAGCGCGACGCGGATCGCCTCGTCGACCCGGCTCTCCTGCTCGGAGGCGAGGACGTCGGCGGTGAAGGCGTGACCGACCTGGCAGCGGAAGCGGAGCGGCTCGCCGACCTTGACGCGGGACAGGACGCCGCCGCAGCTCGGGCAGGTGAGCGCCGCGGGCTGCGCGAAGCGGCTCAGGACCGCCGTGTTGATCCGGCCGCCGGCGGCGATGTCGATCTCGAGGGAGAGCTCGGGCGGAACCGGGACCTGCGCGCCGGGGCGCTCGTGCGCGAGGTCGACGAGGGTCGGGCCGATCTTGGCTCCCGGAACGCAGAGGTCGACCATCGTCGCCTCCATCGCGCGCCGCGGCATGTCGGGGGAGGCGGCGTCGGCAGGGTCCTGGACCAGCGTGAAGCCGCCGCAGCGCTGGACCGCGTTGAGGCCCGCCGCCCCGTCGGAGAGAAGGCCGCTCAGGATCACGCCGATGACCCGCGGCCCGTGATTCACCGCCGCGGCGCGGAACAGGGGATCGATGGCGGGACGCGTCAGGTTCTCGCGCGGACCGTGCCCCAGCACGATCTGACGGTCGTGGATGAGAAGGTGGTGGTCGGGGGCGGCGGTGTAGATGCGGCCCGGCTCGATGGCCATGCCGTCCTCCGCCTGACGCACGGGCAGCGCGCTTCCGCTTCCGGCCAGGGTCGCGACGATCCCCGAGCCCTGGCTGGGCATGTGCAGGACGACGAGGACCGCGGCCGGCAGGTCCGCCGGCAGGCTCCCGAGGATGGCGCGCAGGGGCGGGAGCGAGCCGGCCGAGCCGCCGATCACGATGATGTCCCGGTTGCTCATGAATAGGTGTTACCGTCCAGGCCGTTGCGGGGCAAACAGCAACGCCGCGATGCTTGTTCCGGCTACAGACTTAGGCACAGTTGATATGGCAATATGGAGCGGAACGGGACATATGTGTCATGGCGAACTTGGCGACCATTGACCTCGAACGGGCTGAGCCAAGGTGCTGCGGGAAACGAAATTCACATAGGTTATTGCATCGAATTCACTGCCGATGTCGACAAGCGGGCCAATGACCAGCCCGTTTGTGCAGAAGCTGCGCCATGGCGCGTGCCTGACCGAAGAGGACGCTCTGCTCCTCGACCAGCTGGCGCGGCCCGTTCATGTCGCGCAAGCGCACCATGACATCCTGATGGAGGGCGATCCGCCCCATACCCTGACCCTGATCCTCGAGGGCTGGGCCTGCCGCTACAAGCAACTCGACGACGGCCGTCGCCAGATCATTGCCCTGTTCCTGCCGGGCGATCTCTGCGAGCCCTACGGCATCCTGCCCCACTTCATGGATCACTCGCTAGGCGCCATCACCGCCATTCGCTACGCGCGCATACGGCCGGACGAGATGCGCGCGCTGGCCCGCGCCAACGCCCGTATCGAGGAGGCGCTCTGGTGGGACATGCTCCTCCAGAGCGCGATGCAGCACGAGCAGACCGTGAGCTTCGGCCGTCGCCTCGCGGCGGAGCGTCTGGCCCACTTCATCTGCGAGCTTCGTCTGCGCCTCGCCCTCGTTGGCCTTGCGGACGAGACCGGCTTCGAGCTGCCGCTGATCCAGAGCCAGCTCGCCGACGCGATGGGCCTCACGGCCGTACACATCAACCGGACGCTCATGGAATTGCGCGCGGCCGGGCTCATCGAGCTGCAGCGCAAGCAGCTCACGATCCGCGACCCTGAAGCACTGCGCAACCTCGCCGTCTTCGATCCTGTCTACTTCCACCTGGATCAGCGTAAGGATTGCAACGGCTGAACGCCGTTCGCTCGCAGCGGTTGGAGGGATGTGCGGGCCGACCATCCGGCAGCGAGGATGCCATGATGCCAGCCGAGACCCCGACCGCCATGGCGGCACGCAATGCCTGGCTCGAGGCCGACAACGCCCGGTTGCGCCGGCTGCTCGAACGGCACGACGCGCCGGCCGAGCTGCGCCATCGGCTGCGCGCAACGCTCGGGCTGCTGCGCGAGATCATCCGGCGCTCGGCCGGATTTCGTCCCGAGGCCGCGGTCTATGCGGCCCATCTCGAAGATCGGCTCCTGTCCCTCGTGCGCATGCACGGCGCCATCGACCGCAGCGGCGAGGTCGACCTTCACACCGCCTTCGCGGACGAACTCGTGACCTATACCCTGCACGAAGGGCAGCGGCTGCGGCTGAGCGGCCCCGATATCCTGCTCCAGACCCGAACGGCGCAGACCCTCGGGCTCGCCATCCACGAGCTCGCGGTCAACGCAGTCGAGCACGGCGCCGGAACGGGCTCGGAGGGTCGCATCGACGTGTCCTGGCGTCTCGAAGACGGTGCACCGGACCCGATCCTGCGGATTCTTTGGAAGGAGACGGGCCTGACCGGCGTCGCCCCGCCGTCCCATCGCGGATTCGGCACGCAGGTGCTCGACGAGATGATGAGGCACAACCTCGATGCCGAGACCGAGCTCGCCTACGACCCCGACGGATTCCGTTATACCCTCGCCTTCTCGATGCCGCCCCACGTCGGGCGCAAGGCGGAGCCTCGGTGACGTCGGCAAGCCGAGCTGTTGCAGGCAGGCGGATGAACCGCGGAACGAAGTTTTATTGCGATCTAAAATTGCCTAATATTGGCAACAAGTTAGTTTCGATCCAGGGATCGGATGGTCCGGTTCCGCCACCCTCATACCTTGGCCGATCAGCACGTCCGCTTATCGCAGCTTGGCGACAATCTCCTCAGGGCTTGGGCCGCTTCCTCGACATCGACCCGTCCTCCGAGCTCGAAAGCCATACTAAAGGGCGGACCACTCCCGTGGGGGCGGATCAAAATCATGCTGGCGCCCTACGATGCCCAGCCCAAACTGGCCTTGGATTTCGGCGTCCGATCGGACATGAGCGATGCCCCCCTGACAGCGTCAGGCTGCCCCTGATCCTGACCGTCGCCGAGATGCCGGCGTGCGCGACACCATGGCTCGCGAAAGAGGCGATCGACGCTTTCAAACAGCCGGATCGTCGGTGGGGCGACACCGTGAAAGAGTGTGTGGTGAGGGGAAAGGCGAGCAACTGCTTACGAGGTGCTTACGAGCAATCGGCGGCGTGGATGTAAGCCTGCGCACCGACAAAAATCGTCTAACATCTGCAATAGGTTAGATGGTGAGCGCGCTGGGACTCGAACCCAGGACCTACAGATTAAAAGGACGTAGACGGATAAACTTGCCATCCCTTGCTCGGCAAAGAGTTAGGCATTAAAGTTTTGACAGAAAACGGCTTTCTCATCGACGGGCGCCGACATAGATAGCCATAGAAAGTCACTCGCTACTCCTTTCTGTGCGGACACAGTGCGGACATGGCTACATTCGCAAGACGGATCACTGAGACGTTCGCGAAGGGTGCTCCTCTACCTCCATCCGGTCAGACCATCACATATGATGCGGACCTCAAGGGCTTCGGACTGCGCGTCACTGCGGCAGGTGCACGTGCTTTCATTCTCAATTACCGAGCAGGTGGCACCGAAAGACGCCTGACCATTGGGCGCTACCCGGAGTGGTCGGCGGCAGCCGCTCGCAAGCGGGCGGAAACGCTGAAGCGGCGGATCGATGTCGGCGAAGATCCCATGGCTCGTCGGCATGAGGATAGAGCTGCCCTTTCCATGCGCGAGTTGGCCGCCCTGTATGAGGAGCGCCATCTACCGAGTAAGAGCCCTGCGTCGCAGCGGGACGACAAGAGCATCCTACGCACAATCATCCTGCCTCGGCTCGGCAGCGCCAAAGCGGCCAGCGTCAGATACGCTGACGTTGAGGACCTACACCGGACCCTGTCGCAGTTGACCCCCTACCGCGCCAATCGCGTGCTTGCGCTCCTGTCCAAGATGTTCTCCCTTGCCCTCAAGTGGGAGATCGTCACTACCAACCCCGCCAAGGGCGTCAGGCGAAACCCAGAGGAGGCACGGCAGCGGTATCTGACTGCATACGAACTTCAGCGTCTGCTCAGACAGCTCGTCGAGCACTCGAACCGTACAGCTGCCGATGCTGTGCTCCTGCTGCTCACTGGAGCGCGGCGCATGGAAGTGTTGTCTGCTACCTGGGCGCAGTTCGATCTCGTCGAAGGCGTGTGGACCAAGCCTTCGGCCAGCACGAAGCAGCGTCGACTGCATCGTGTGCCGCTCTCAAGCCCGGCTCTCGAGATGCTACGGGAGCGCCGCGCCGACGCACCAAGCTCCACCGTGGTTTTCCCAGGGCGCGACTGCGAGACCTCTATCACCGACATCAAGCGCTTCTGGGCCTCAGTCTGCCAGGACGCCCAGATCGACGGCGTGCGCCTCCATGATCTTCGTCATACATTCGCGTCCACGCTTGTGTCGGACGGGGCCAATCTACCGCTGATCGGGAGCCTGCTTGGCCACACGCAGGCGCAGACGACAATGCGATATGCCCACCTGTTCGATGAGCCTCAGCGCGCTGCAGTGGAGCGCCTTGGCAGTAGCATGATGGGTGTGCCCGGCCACCAGTCCAACTGAGACCGAGATACGCTTTCAGTCAGCCCATGCAATTTCAACTTTGTGCAATTAATTGCACAGTCAAGAGCAGGCATCTGGTGCCGCTTGGTACATTTTTTAGGACATGGGTTGACAAAGCGGAGGCATAATCTCAGCTTATGTTCACGCCACTGGTTGAGTGACTGCCGGACGTCGGGCTTAGCCGCACGATGTTGTGCATTTCTCGACCGAAGCCAAGGAGGGCTACGGCGACGACGGGTAATCCCGTCGGGCTGGCCCTCCGTGTCCAACGCCCGACGGCCATTCGATGTGGTCAAAGAGGCGATGGTCATGGTGCAGATTGGTGTTCTTCAGCAAAGAGAACTGTTCTCCGAACTCGTGGACCGAAGCGCGGCAGCGCGACTGCTGGGAGTGTCCGCACGAACGCTCGACCGTTGGCATCTTCTCCGCGTCGGACCACCGCGGATCCTCATCGGCCGTCAGGTCCGCTACCGCGTGAGTGCCATTGAGACATGGCTCTTGGCTCAGGAGGAGAAGCACCCTCGCCTACAAGACCGACAGCGTTGATGGGGCAACACCGTGCCTAACGGTAAGGTCCAGATTGCCCATCCGCTTCGAGCTGTTCCGACCGTTATGGTCGGTCGGGCGTGGCAACGCAGGGTTAGGCAGGATGCCGGTCAAGATCGTCCCCAAAGGCGCTTCTAACAAGAAAGAAACTGGGTCGAAAACCATCCTGTCACCCGAATTGCTAGAGGGGAAGGTTGCTGCACCCATCACGGTGTCAGACCCCTTCATCGACAAGATCAGCATTGTGGTGAAGCCTGCCAGTGAAGCCGAGGCCGTAGACATCCACAACGCCCTATGGGTTGCCTTCTATGACAAGGGGACCTTCAATAAGGCAGGTCCTGAGGCATCCAAGGGGTACCAGGACGCAAGGTTCGTCCACCTAGATAGCACCGCTGCTCGCCCTCTGATCCAGTACCGTGGCCACAACGGAAAGGCAGAGCTGATCCGTCTGGAGTTCAACCCGCGCAAGCTAGGGGAGGATGGTTTCGTTGAATTCGGCGCTTACATGGATAGCGTCGTACCGGATGGCTGGGAGTACGTGGTGACTAATGGGCATGTCACACGCATCGATGTTGCGGTGGATGTCACGGGCGTAAGGATCGGAGATTTACTGTGTCTCCCTAAGCAAGGCCTCACCAGCACGACTTGGGGTGTCGATGGGCATGCTCAAACCATCCATCTCGGGAAGAAGGGAAATCAGACCTCTATCTACAACGTCAAAGCCAAACGTCTGACGAAGAAGCAAAAATGGACAGGTCCGACCAAAATCCGCATTGAACGTCGGCTCAGGAACCCCGAGTTCCACGGCCTGGCTGACCTCGCCAAGCTCGCCAACCCCTTTGCGGGCCTTGTGATGACGAAGCCCCTCCCGCCGCCAGCGCCCGGTATGAAAACCTGGGAATGGGCCATGTTCGGGGACAGCGTTCAGGTGAGAGGCCTAACGGCAGCCCTTGCGCTGCTCCCCAAGGAGCGACGGCTCAAGTACCGAGCCTATCTCAAGTCCCACCCCCAGCCCTGGTGGCAACCCGCTGATCTCTGGGAGCACTGGCAGGAGATCGTAGAGGAATCCCGTCTCACAGCCTTCAAGCCTTGAGACCGCTGAGTGCGTTCAGCGGCAAGCTTCGCCGTACTGCAATTAAGGTCACATCCGGAACCGAAGGGGCGCCTACGATACCTCGGTTAAGGTCGTGACGAGCTGGGTCATGGCTTTCTGCCATGCGGGAGCCCGGTCCAGAAGCGGATCGACATCCACGACCTTGCCATCCGGGCCGAGCACGCGGGGAGCGCTCTTGTCGTACCGACGCACAGAGCCGCCGATCAAGCCCGCGAGGGTCTGAAGGTAGTGGTCTCCGGCCTCCCGTTGCCCAAGCCTCACTGCCGTGTTCCAGGCATCTCCGAACCAACCCCGGCCATCGATGTCGACGTAGCCGAGGGAGCCCGTGATGTCGGGCCCTGCCTGCCAGCGAAGGACGACCGATCGCCGAAACTCAGGGGTCACGCCGAGCTCGACCAAGCCGTCGAGGAAGGGCCGCAGCTTGGCGGAAAGACCGGGGCGACGCTGGTCGAGCTGCTCGTAGAACTCCGGCTCCGAGGCTGTGTAGGGTTTCGGTGAGGTACCCTTCTCGGCGGTGCCCATCCGGGTCGGCGCTTGAATCTGTACCCCCGCGTCGGGTGCGAAGAGGACGATCCCGCGCTCGACGAGCAACGTACGAAGGGGGATGCGGGGGACAACGAGAAGCCCCTCTCCGATATTCCAGATCGAGAGATCGACGAGGGCCAAGCCCACATGCAGGCCTGCGTGGAGCTGAAGGTGGTTGGTCAGCGCCTCGACGCCTTCCTGGATTCCATCACCGATGATCAGCACGAGGAACCGGCTCTGACGCAGTCGCCGTTCGACGGCGTCAACGAAGGACGCCTCATCGAGGTCGGAACTGTCCCGGACCATGTCCCAGAGACAGAGATCGGGACGCCGGGCCGCTTTTCGAGCGGCTTGCTCCAGGTCGTCGTAATGCCATGACCCGATGGCGCGGGCGTAGTCGAGGGCCTGCGCGATCACCTCCCGCCGCGCCTCCGGGTTCCGGAAGAGCTTGGCCTCACCGAGGACGATGCCTCCGCTCGGGGTCAGCCAGAGGTTGTCGAGGAAGCCTGCCGAGGTGGGCAGCTCGCGGCAGATCGAGATGAGCGGCGAGAAGGCGGGCTCGATCTCCGTGATGGGGATGACCTCGGGATGGCGGTGGATCAGGTCCTGGATGAAGGCCTCGCGCCGGTCTCCGCTCTCCACGTCCTTTCCGAGCATGACCCGCTGGAGGGGCTGGGCGGGACCCTCATCACGAAGCAGCGTCGGGACAGCATGTCGGGAGGCGAGTGACATGTTGGGCGTCCTCCAGAACGACGCTCCGTCAACAGCCCGCGTCGTCGTGATCGGCGCTGACGTTTATGACTCATAGTCTATGGAGGCAATCGGTCCGCTCGCGCCCATGGCCTCATGGATGTGCGGGTCCGTGTCGGCCTGAATCTGCAGAACGCCCGGCGGGAGCGCGGCCTCTCGCAGGAGGAACTCGCGCATCTGGCTCAGGTCCATCAGACCTATCTCAGCGGCGTCGAGCGCGGGAAGCGGAATCCCACCATTGCCGTCCTCGATCGCATCGCGTTGGTGTTGGGGACGGACATCGACCAGCTTGTGAGGCGGCGCCAGGCCTGAAATTATGTGAATGCCTTCCACACGGGTCTACCGACCCCTCGAAACTGTCGCATCTGATCGTGCAATTAATTGCACTAATGGCGGGGAAGCGCCTAGTTTCTGTGCCGAGGGCTAGCACGGAAGCGGACCTCGCATCATCGCCTGCTATCGACCCATGCCGGACTTTCGGAGAGGCGCTTGGCCTTCCTGAAAGCGGTCGTTCGCCACTCGCCAGCGGAAGGCTCAGATCAGAGGTCGGGGCGAATGACGCGGTAAGATCAGCTATCGCGCCCGCCAGAGCGATCCGACGAGGCCGAGGTTGGCGAGGCTTAGGGCGAGCAACAGCCACCACAGGGCATTCGGGCTGGCGTGGGTTAGCACGAACGCGCCGGCTGGCGGGGCGAGCGCCTGCGCGATCAGCCCCGGCCGGGCCAAGCGGCCGACCACAAGCGGGTAGCGCACGGGGCCAAACAGGGCCAGGGGCACCGTCCCTCGCGCAATCGAATAGATCCCGTTGCCGCCGCCGTAGAGCACCAGCCAGACCCCCACACCGGGGAGGCCAAAGGCGAGCAGCACCAAGCCGAGGGCGACCAGACCCAGGGCGGCGGTCAGCGTCCACAACGGATGGTGCTGGCCCTTGAACGACATCTCCACAATGCGGGCGCCGACCTGTGCCGGACCGATCAGCGCCCCGTAGGAGACGGCCGACGCCAGCGCGACGCCCCGCGCCTGCAGGAGCGTCAGCAGGTGCACCGACACCAGCGACATGATCGCGCCGCCGAGGATCAGCACCCCGGCGAACAGGAGGAACGCCCGCCTTTCCGCGCCGGACAGCGGTCCGGTGTCGGCCGGGTGGTGACCCGTCGCCGCCGGCAGCGCAGGGGCCGTCGGGATCAGCAGCAGCACCAGTGGGAGGGTGACCGCGAGGTGCAGTCCTGCGTAGGCCAGGCAGGCGCCACGCCACCCGACATGCGCGACCAGGAACGCCGAGAGGGGCCAGCACACGGTGCTCGCGAACCCGCCCCACAGGGTCAGCGACGTGATCGCCGGCCGCGCTTCCGCGCCGTAGAGCCGGCCGAGAGTGGCGAACGCCGGATCGTACAGCCCGCAGCCCATACCGAGGCCGAGCAGCAGCCAGCCGGCGAGGTAGACCGGCAGGACCGGGGCGAGGGCTAGCATGGTCAGCCCGGCCGCGAGCAGGAGTGCCGCCAGCGCCAGCACCGGGCGGCCGCCGTGACGGTGGATCGCGGCGCCGACATGCGGCGAGGCGAACGCGGCGACCAGCAGGCCCAGGGACAGGCCGCCGACCACCCCGGCAAGCGGCCAGCTTGTGCTTTCCGCGACAGGGCCGGCGAGGACCGCCGGCAGATAGAAGGACGATCCCCAGGTAAGGATCTGCACCACGCCGAGGGCGGAGATCACCGGCCAGCGCCGGGCCTCGGACACGGGCCGCCTACCGGGTTCCGAGCAGCGGCAGCCAGGCTGCGAGCGCCAGCAGCGTGACCAGCAGCACCGGCGGGGTGATGACCAGCCCGACCTTCATGTACTGGCCCCAGGTGATCCTCTGGCCCTTGCTGTCGAGGACGTGCAACCAGAGCAGCGTGGCGAGGCTGCCGATCGGCGTGAACTTCGGCCCGAGGTCGCAGCCGATCACGTTGGCGTAGAGCATCAGCTCGTGGGTCAGCGGCGACAGGTCCGGCGCCTGCTGGATCGAGAGCGCCCCGATCAGGACGCTCGGCATGTTGTTCATGACGGACGACAGGATCGCGGCGGCGAAGCCGGTGCCGACGGTGGCGACCCACGGGCCGTGCAAGGCGAGCCAGGTCAGGCTCTTCGCCAGCTCGTCAGTCAGGCCGGCGTTCCGGAGGCCGTAGACCACCAGGTACATGCCGAGGCTGAACAGGACGATCTGCCAGGGGGCTCCGGTCAGCACCTTGCGGATCGGGATGGTCCCACCCCGGTTGGCGAGCAGCAGGAGCACCGCCGCGCCGGCACAGGTGACGGCCGACACCGGCACCCCGAACGGCGCGGTCACGAGGTAGGCGAGCAGGAGCACGCCCAGCAGCGGGAACGCCGCCCGGAACACCAGCGGGTCGCGGATGGCCTCGGCCGGGCGTTCCAGGGCCTCCACGGGGTAGGCCGCCGGCACGTCGCGCCGGAAGTAGGCCCACAGCACCAGCAGGGTCGCCGCCAGGGAGACGAGGTTCACCGGCACCATCACGGCCGCGTACCGTCCAAACGTCACGTCGAAGAAGTTCGCCGAGACGATGTTGACGAGGTTGGAGATCACCAGCGGCAGGGAGGTCGAGTCGGCCACGAACCCGCAGGCGACGATGAAGGCCAGGGACGCCGCCGGCTTGAAGTCGAGCCGGAGCAGGATTGCCAGCACGATGGGGGTGAGCAGCAGCGCCGCGCCGTCGTTGGCAAACACGGCGGCGATGGCCGCGCCGAGCAGGATCACCAGTGGGAACAGCCGCCGGCCCCGGCCGCCGCCCCAACGGGCGATGTGCAGGGCGGCCCAATGGAAGAACCCGGCCTCGTCCAGCAGCAGCGAGATGACGATGAGCGCCACGAACGTGAAGGTGGCGTCCCAGACGATGTGCCAGACCACCGGGATGTCGCCCGGATGGATCACGCCCGTGGCGAGGGCGACGCCCGCGCCGGCCAGGGCGCTCCACCCGATCCCCAGGCCCTTGGGCTGCCAGATGACGAACACGAGGGTGACGAAGAAGAGGGCGAGGGCGAGCATCCGGGCGGTTTCTTCTTGTTGGCAGGCGTGCGGCTCAGGCGGTGGCGACGCGGCGGCCGTGCTCGTCCACCACCCGCTCGCCGTCCTCCTTGACGAACTCGCCCTGCTGCACCGGCAGGAGGTCCAGCACGGCTTCGGACGGCCGGCACAGGCGCACGCCCTTGGGCGAGACGACCAGCGGGCGGTTGATGAGGATCGGGTGCGCCTCGATGGCGTCCAGAAGCTGCGCATCGGTCAGCGCCGGGTCGCCCAAGCCTAGCTCAGCGAATGGCGTTCCCTTCTCCCGCAGCACGTCGCGGGTGCCCAGGCCGGCGCGGGCGAGGAGCTGCACCAGCAGCGCCCGGCTCGGCGGGGTCTTCAGGTACTCGACCACATGCGGCTCGACGCCGGCGTTGCGGATCATCGCCAGGGTGTTGCGGGACGTGCCGCACTCGGGATTGTGGTAGATCACGACATCGAACGGCTCAGGCATGGGCGGTCTCTCCGTTTGGGGGGCAGCACGTGGCCAGCGCCGCCATCGCCGGGGCACAGACTTCCGGGCGGCCCTGGCAGCAGTCGCGCATGAGGAAGGCGATCAGGTCGGACAGCACCGGGTAGGCGGCGCTGTAGATGATCGAGCGGCCTTCGCGCCGCGAGGCGACCAGCCCGGCGTGGCTCAGTTCCTTGAGGTGATGGGACACGATGGCGGCCGAGACGCCGACCGCCTCGGCCAGCACGCCCGAGGCCATGCCGTCCGGCCCGGCGGTCACGAGCGATCGCACCAGGCGCAGGCGATGCTCCTGCGCGAGGGCCGCGAACGCTGCGAGGGCTTGCGGTTCGTGCATTTGCGATACAATCTTCAAATTACTGCTTGAACGTATTAGAAAGCCGCCCCTTGGACAAGCCCGCCCTGCCCTTCGCCGATGGCCTGCCGAACCTGAGCCCGGCGCACTTCGTGGTGCCGACCCGCGAAGGCGTGCGGGCGGCAGCGCCGTTCACCCACGCGCCCCGGTTCCTGATCCTCTACGGCTCCCTGCGCGAGCGCTCGTTCAGCCGCTTCCTGGCCCACGAGGCGGCGCGCCTGCTGGAGGCGATGGGCGGCGAGGTGCGGATCTACGATGCGCACGGCCTGCCGTTGCCGGACGACAGCACCGCCGACCACCCGAAGGTGCAGGAGCTGCGGGAGCTGTCGATCTGGTCCGAGGGGCAGGTCTGGGTCAGCCCCGAGCGGCACGGCAACATGACCGGCGTGATGAAGAGCCAGATCGACTGGCTGCCCCTGTCCGAGGGCTCTGTCCGGCCGACCCAGGGGCGCACCCTTGCCGTGATGCAGGTCTCCGGCGGCTCGCAGAGCTTCAACGCGGTGAACAGCCTGCGCCTGCTCGGCCGCTGGATGCGGATGATCACCATCCCGAACCAGTCGTCCGTGCCGATGGCCTACAAGGAGTTCGACGACGCCGGCCGGATGAAGCCGGGGCCGCTCTACGACCGGGTCGTGGACGTGTGCGAGGAGCTGATGAAGTTCACGCTCCTGACCCGCGAGCGGGCCGATGACTTGGTCGACCGCTACAGCGAGCGGAAGGAGCGCGAGCCGGATCGGCTGAGCGCGGTGGCCGCCGACATCGGCTTTGTGAAGCGCTGAGAGCGGGCATGCGGGCCGGCAAGCGAGGTCCGCTTCCATGCGCTTACTGTCCAGAAGCTGAACGGCAGGAAGCCATCCTTCTCGGTCATTGCCGTCCAAGGCTGCCACATCCGCTTCCAGGTGTGTTGAGAGCAAAAATTGCATAACCAGGGCAACAAGTTAGTATCGATCTAGGGATCGGATGGTCCGGTTCTCCCCGCCTATGCCGGGAGAACATCGTGACATCACTCATGATCCCTCATGCCCTGCCGTTGGTGGGCTCTTCTGCCTCAGATGCGGTTCGACCTCTCGCCGTTGATCACTGGCTCGTCAGCAGCCTCCTGCAGAAGGCCATCCGCCGGGGGGATGCCGATCTCGCTGCTCGGGCCGCGCTCACCCTCCTCGATCTGCGAGGCTCGACCATCTGGCGCCGCTTCATGGTCATCGCCTTCGAGGACGTCGGGGCGGGTTGCGTCGAAGCGCTCGCTGATGTGGTCGCCTTCGGGACGGACAAGGACCTGCGCGCCAAAGCCGGTTCCGACGCCCAGGTCGCTGTCTGGTTGGCCCGTCGTCTGGCACTGGCAACGAAGGACCGCTCGTCGGACTACCTGATCTGCTCGGCTCGCAATCATCCCTCGCTGGAGGAGGCCCGCGAGACCATCGGGAGCCGGACGGTCGCCGATCGCATCGGCATGGTCATGGACGAGAGTGTGCCTCTGCCGGTTCGGGCCACCGCGGCATGGTATGCCTCAGGGATCGAGTGGACCGGCGAGAAGCGCGTCGGTCGGGGTGACCTGTCAGGGCTCATCAACGCCTTCCGGCTGCTCGGCGTCCCGGACCGGCTCGCAGCAGTGACCCGCACGGCGGCCCTTCGCACACGCGAGCCCATCACCTTGATGGTGCCCTTGATCTGGCTGTCGGCCTTTGGTGGCGAGCACCCCAGCGTTCGCGAGACCCACACCGCCCCTTCGCCGATGCTGGGCGAGATCCCCGCCTATGCCTTCGACAAGCACACCCGCATCGGCAAGCGCGCGATCACGCTCCTGTCTCGGGAGAACGAGGCGGTGCGGACCTGCCTGGAGCACCACGTCCCCGAATTCCGCCACCGCCAGACGGCGTGGGTCGCGGCCTTCTACGCCGATGCCACTCCGATCACGCGTCGGCTCACCTGGGACCAGTCGGAGGCGCTCGAAGCCCTCGGCATGGAGAACGACCTTATGCGCGAGGGCGTGCCTCAAGCGGGAGTGGTGCCACTGGTCGATGCGATCCGGGCGAACCTCGATCACCTCAACGAGATCCGTGGCCGCCTGTACGCCGCGTCGATGGCAGGCGGGGAGACACGCTGATGCGCGTCCCCGTCGCGATTACCCCGGATAACCCTCTCTTATCGGAGCCTTCCCAGCCGGCCGATCGAAGCTTGGCCATTGACGATAATTGCACACAGGTCCGTGCAATTAATTGCATGACTGCACCTGATCAGGTCTCCAAATTCGTCCGGCTCAGCCTCTCTCCGAACACCCGGAGAGCCTACCTTTCTGATATTGATCACTTCGCCGGCTGGGGTGGGGTGATCCCCTCCTCCGCCGAGACAGTCGCACGCTACCTTGCTGATTGTGCCGGGACGCTCCGCATCGCCACATTAAAGCGGCGCTTGGCGAGCATCACAAAGGCGCATGCGGCGATCGGAGCGCCGACGCCCGTCAGCGATGAGATCGTGCGGGCGACACTCAGGGGCATTCGCCGATCGAGGAGCGTTCCTCGCAAGGAGGCCAAGCCCCTCCTACGGGAGGAACTGTTTGCAGTCCTCGACGGGATGGGTACGGCCACGAGGGATGTCCGGGACCGTGCCCTCTTGCTGATCGGCTTCGCGGGCGGGTTCCGCCGTTCTGAGCTGGTCGGGCTGGACCATGCCGACATCGAGCCCGTGCGTCAGGGCATCGTCATCCACCTTCGCCGATCGAAGACGGATCAGGCTGGAGAGGGACGCCGCGTCGGCATCCCACATGGTCGGACCCGTCACGGCCCTGTTCAGGCGCTCGATCGATGGATCACGCTATCCTGCAGAACGCGCGGGCCGCTGTTCTCGCCGATCACGCGCGGCGGGAGCGTGGGTGCGGAGAGGCTGTCAGGGGAGGCCGTGTCGGTGATCGTCAAACGGCGGGTTGCTGCCGTCGGCATCGATCCAAACTCCTACTCCGGTCACAGCCTGAGGGCCGGCTTCGCGACGAGTGCCGCTCAGATAGGAGTGCCGTCGTGGAAGATTCGAGCGCAAACCGGACACGCATCAGATGCCATGCTTGCCCACTACATAAGAATTGGCGAAATATTCGTTGAAAATCCGGCCGGTATCTTGTTGTGAGTCTCCAAGCCAAATCGCGATCGATCACCGTAGATAACTGTTGCAGCTTCACGCCATTTGCGGACCATCATTTTTGGCCGCACATAGTTTGGCTCTTGAGCCAAAGTCGGACAGACTTGCAGTCCGTATGAACCTGGGCGGCCACAACATGTTGTGATTCGGCTGAAGCAAAATCAGGCGGTGTCCGGCGTGCGAGGCTCGCACGAAATCAGGCACCGCCTGTCTCAACCGGCCGCTGAACGACGTTCGCGACGGCGGTGCATGGCGACGCCGGAGCGCATCCTCTCGCGAGGTTCGGGAAGCGCGGGCTTGCGGCCACCTAGTGGTAGCAATGGTACCGGAGCCAAGGCAACTCAGATGCCTTCCGCCGTCTGGCATTGGCCATGGATGTCGAGGTACGTCAGCAGCGTGAAGCAAAGCGCGATTACGCCACACGTTTCTCGACGCCACCCCATCAGGACGTCCAGGGCTTTCCGCCAAAGTGATTCGTGCCTATTTTGTTCTTAGTTTTGGGATGGATCACGCCCGATGTCGCTAGACGTGTCGCTGCTGAGTACGGCCCTGATCGCAGGGGGCAGGCTGGTCGCCGATGCGACCGTGAAGGAGATGACCAAGGACGCCTATCAGGCCCTGAAGGGGAAGGTTGGAGACCTGTTCGGGCGCCGCGCGGCCAAGGCGACGCAGAAGTTGGAGGCTGCCGAGACCCGGGACGAAGGCAAGGCGGAACTGGCGCTGGCCATTCCTGACCTCCGGCCTGACGAGGCCGAGGAGCTTCAGCCTGTGTTGCAGACCTTCTTGGACGCGATGCGCCAGGACGGGGCCGCCCGCGAAACCATCGCGCACGCGAGGATCGCGCTGGACCTCGACGTCGGCGGCAGCGTGCTGATCGACAACGTCGAGGATGCACGGGAAATCGGCGTCCGATCCCGGTCGGACGGCGACTTCACGTTCAGCAACGTCAAGATGGATCCGGGCAACCGCTCGGGAAACTGAGTGGCGCGCCGTGGAATCCACACGGCGCGCCGCATCGAACGTCCGAACAGGTCGTCAATAACACCTCGATCAATTCAAGTTCCGGGCGCGATACCTTCTTCGCTTTGCCCGGCAGCTCGCCGACCTACGCGTCGGTGGCAGTCGATCTTGATGTCTTCGCTACGTTGGTCGCGGAGAAGATGCGGGTCGGTGCACCGCCCAGCATATCTATCATCACCCCGAGCGACGGACCGCCGTCGTCGGACCCGCTAGAAGAGTTTTTCGACAAGCGGATCGACCGGCTCCGTGACCAAGCCGCCGAGGTTGATCCGAACGTGGCCCTACGGGGGTTCCAGGAACTGCTTGAGGAGCTTCCGGTCTCCGCCAGCGGCGCGATCCGCTTCCGCGTGAAAGCGAACATCGGTCATCGGCACCTCGCGCTCGACGACGGCGAGAGCGCCAGTCGGTGGCTGCTCGATGCTTTCGACGAGGCACCCACGGACCAGCGTGCCGTGGCAAACCGCGCGCTCGCCTATTTCGTGCGCGGCAAGGCGCGCGCCGCTTATGACTATGCTGCTGAGGAGTTGCGACGGGACCCGACGAACAAGACCCTCGCCTCCTACCTGCCTCAGTTTGCCGTCCAACTCCCCGAGATCGAACATCCACTCGCCGATGTCCCGGAAGGCATCCGCGGGTGCGAAGAGGTGGCCGCCGGGGAAATTGCCTTCCATCGCGGGCGCGAAGACCGCCCTGTATGGTGGGGGTTGGCCCGGCGGGGCTTGGAACTGTTCCCGAGTTCGAAGCATCTGGCGTTCGTTTTCGCCCTCGCGGATCTCGACGAGATCAGCCGCGACGAGCGCGTACAGCGTACCCACCTGCCGACCGAGGACCAGCGTCGGCGGCTTCAGTTCGCCGTCGAGGTGCTCGACGCGCATTGGACGGCCAGACAGTTCAGCCTGCGGAGCCGCTTCGAGAATGGCGTCGAGGCGCTCGTGGGTGCCATGATCGCCCACCACATCCTCAACGATGGCGAGAGGGCGGTCGAGAGGGCGACGCGGATTGCGGATGCCGGTTTCGCGGAGCACGATGTGCTTCTGAACGCAGTCATGGTCGCACTCTCGTACGGCGATATGGAACTCGGGCGCCGCCTGATCGACCGCCTTCCCAACGACGCCAATTTGGCCTTCCATGCCGGCTACATCCACGTGCAGGACGGACGATGGGATCTGGCAGCCGAGCGCTTCTCGGTCGCGAACGTTCCGGACTTCGAGCGACCGGTGGTCGACGCCATATGCCGCTTGGCGGAGGTGAGAGCACGATCGGCGGACGCGCCAGTCCTCGAAGATCTCGTGACCGAATTCGCCCATAGCCCGCGAGCGCTCGTGCTCGTTTCTCGCGTCGCGACCGAGACCGGCAACGTCGCGTTGGCCGAGCGCGCCTATAGGGACGCGCTCGCTTGCGTAGATGCCGACACGCACATGGCCGGCCGGCTGATGGTGGCAAGCCTCGCCCGTGATCTCGGCACCCCGTCCGATATCATCGAGCTGCTGGACGGCCACGTGCCGGCCCAGGGATACGAGCGGGAGAACGCGTGGCTCGCCATCGCGCACGCGAACGAGCGGCCTCATCGTCCCAGGAACCTACGTTTCTTCGAGAGCCTGCCGGCGACGGTCCGGTCGAGCCATGAGATGGCGCGGGCCCATGCCAGCGTCTTGCTCGATCTCGACAAGGTGCCCGATGCGCTTGCCCTGCTGCGTCGCCTGCGCGCCGCCGAGGAAGACGATACCTACGTGACGTTGCGTCTTGTCGAGGCGATGCGGCGCTCCGGTCAGGCGAAGGCCGCTCGCAAGCTCCTGAGGTCGGTACCGCTCGAACGCATGAAGGGAGCGCCCGAGCATGCGATGATGCTGATCGCGCAGGTCGCCGCGGCCGGGAATCGAGAGGACGCTTACGCAGCGGCTTATGACCTCGTCAGGAAGCACCCCGACCGCGCCGATGTCTCCCTGGGGTACGTCGGCCTCGGGCTTCTCCGGAATGGGGGACCGGGCTTCCGGATGAAGGAGGCCGGCCTGGGCGCGTTCGTCGCGCTCGAAGGACCTATGGGGGCACGTCGGTCCTTTGCCATCGACGAAGGACCCGAGTTCTTCGGCATTCCGGTTGAGACGCCGGGCAGCCCCATCGCGAGGCTCGTCACAGGCAAGCGACAGGGCGATACGTTCGAGATCCCGAAAATGGGAGCCGACCCCGAGACCTGGACGGTCGCGTCGGTCCACGGAAAGTACCTTCAGCTCCACCATCAGATCATCGACGAGTTCGAGATCCGGTTCCCCGGCACGCCGGGACTGTCGCGGTTCACCATGCCGGAAGGTGACGTCTCGGCGGCGCTGGCGATGGTGCGAAGGTCTGCGGAGCATAACGAGCGAACCGCCAGGCTCTACGTCGATCAGCATCTGCCACTGACAGTGGTGGCCCGTGCGCTCGGGGGCGATCCGGTCGGCTTTGCGCAGTACGTGAGGACGCTCGGCGCAGACGTCACCACCTGCACGGGCGACGGCAAAGAACGAGAGGCGGCCTGCGCTATGGCCCTGGCGGCGCGCGGGCGCGGCGCGGTCTTGGATCCCTATACGGCGTGGGTCGCCGCGGAGATGGACCTGCTGCCGAGGCTGAGGTCTTGGTTCGGAACGCTGCACGCTCCTGCATCCTGCATCCACATGATCGAGCGCATGATCGAGAAGCAGCGTCAGGGCATCGGCCATCGCCAGATGACGATGTCCTGGCATGAGGGCCAATTCTACCGCGATGAGGTCGACGACGACTTCCTCCGCTCTCAGATCGCGGTGCTTGAGGCGGGGCGGGACAAGATCGTCGCAGCGTGCGAGATTCACTCGGTCCTGGTTCCGGACAAGACGTCCGAAGTCGCCGACACCATGCTTGAGATGGCCGGTTCGAGCTTCCTCGACGCAGCCTTCCTCGCGCAAGAGCACGGTGTGCCCCTGCTCTCGGACGATGCACGCTACCGTTCCTGGGCCACGGCGGCGACCGGGTGCGAAGGCGTCTGGATGCAGGTGGTCTTGATGACCGCGGCCGAGACTGGTGTGCTGCCTATGGCCGCCTATGGCACGGCCGTGGTCGGGCTGGCGGTCCGTCAGCATTCCTTCGTGTCGCTCAAGGGCGATGCCCTCCATGAGATCTGCCGGCAGGACGACGACCGGCTGTACCGCCTCAAGGCTGCCCTGAGGTATATCGGGGGGAGCGGCGCGGAGATGACCTCCCACCTCATGGTGGTCGTCGAGTTCCTCAAGGCAGTTTGGGACTACGACGGCGACCTACCCATCCTGAGAAGGAAAGCGGCGACGGGCTTGGTGTTCGAAGCATTCCTCCGGGGCCGGCGAGAGGACTGGCTCGAATGGTTGCGGCGCTTGATCCACTACGCCCCAAGGACGGCCGCCTTCCGGCGGTACCTGCGCGATTGGCTGAGGGGGCACTTTATCCAAGTCGAGCAATTGACCGGTCAAAAGGCTTGATCCCGCTCCGCGATCCGACCGCCCGTCGAGTTCCTGTCGCCGTGAATAGTGCCGGCTTAGGAATGTAAAGCAGACCTTCGATTTTGCGATACACGAGGACCGCAAAGGGTCAATTCAGGTCTTTGAACTTGCCTCGCTGAGGAGCTTCATGAGGGCAGCTTCCTGGCCGCTGAGCCCCTTGCCATGCGCCGTAGCACCATGCGCGATCATGCTCACTCGATACACCTCGTACTCCTCTGGAGTCAGCCAGAGTGATACAAGCCGGGTGTTCAGAGGCTCAACCATCATCGCGAGGCGGGCAGGGAGTTCGTGAACCGTGTGCCTTTCTGCCAGATCGATGTAACTTTCGATCTGCATCCCGCCCTCACCCTTCGATTCAAGGTCGGAAAGACGCTTGGCGACGAGGGCAAGCTTGGTCCAGCCGATCGCCTCCAACCGCTCCACCGCCAAACCCGCGTCGGCAAAAGCGTTCGCGATTCGCAGAAGCTCGTACGCCCGCCTTCGACGGATCGAACGGTCTCGGATAGCCGCATTGAAGGCAGCCTGATCCTGATCGTGGAGCTCGCGGAGCCGGAGGGCCAACTCGTAGAAGCGTCTAGGCTCTCGTGCCAGATCCACAACGACCTCAATAAGTTGTTCCGGCGAGAGTGTCGGATGGGGCATGCAGGAAGGTCCGAGGCGGGGCTGTCTAGCTCATGGATCGCTCGGACTATCGCTCGCTCGCCAATGGCGTGTGAAGGGTGAGCGCTCAGGGTCACGCTAAGATTCGTACAGCGGGCTTCTAGCGTTCCCTTACGCCAGATCTGCTTCTGTGCAGTTAATTGCACGATAATGAGCAGTTTTTGACCCAGTTCGATTGCGTTGGTTATCCACGCGGGCGGAGCGCAGCGTCGATCACGCCCTGTATCCAGATCAGATCATGATTCGGCAGGCGTGCGAGCTGGGTCGTGATGGCGCTGAAGCGCTCGTCACGCAGGCGCCCGCCGCTTACTTCCGTGGTGAAGAGTTCGGCGGGATCGATCGAAAGAGCCTCCGCAAGGCGCTCGATCATCGGGAAGCGTGCCCCAGTGGCCCCGACCTCTATCTTCGAGACCATGTCCACACTGATGCCGGCTCGCTCGGCAAGAGCCTCTTGCGTCAGGCTGAGCCGCCGCCGGTGAGCCGCCACCAATCGCCCGAAGCGTATGCGCAGATCGGCCATTCAGCCCTCCAAGGGCTGCTCTAGAACCAACGCCACGCATCGTTCATGGAAGATACTTACGGGTTTGCGGTGTACGGTAATTCACTTGCAACCTTCCGTAATCTCAATACGAAGAAGGGCCACTATCGTAACTCGGCTTGGCCTGCCGGTCGGAACAGTAGCTACATGGCCACTCGTCACTGGGTTCTCGGCACCTTGGCCGCGATCATCGCGCTAGCGTCGCTGGGAACTTTGATACCTCCCGAAGGCGGTAGTGGATCGAACGGTCGTTCAGCAGCGGGCAACGAGCCGACGGGAAAGCCAACCGCCGGATCGGTCGAGCCCGTTTCGCCCTGGGCCTACATCATGCCTGCGCCTTACGATGCGCAGCCCAAACTGGCCTATGATTTCGGCCTCCGATTGGACATGAGCGATGCGATCCTGACGGCGTCGGGCTACCCCCTCATTCTAACCGTGGCCGAGATGCCGGCGTGCGCGACGCCGTGGCTGGCAAAGGAGGCGATCGACGCCTTCAAGCAGCAGGATCGTCGGTGGGTCGACAGCACGAAGGACTGCTTGGTGATCCCGGCTGGGACCTACGGCGAGTGGCTGAAGCCTTTCGTACCCCCGGAGGCTGGTAGGTTCCGATTCGCTCTCAGAGATGGCAGCCGGCTCACCCTCTATGGGCCAGCCAACACCCTATCGAGCCTTCAAGGGACCTTCGCGCTGCCGTCCCTATCTGCCGCGCGGAAGGAGGCCATGGGAGGCGCGCCTGAACCGGAGAAGCGCGCCCCATAACGTCCTGTTCCAAACGAGCCTCAGTGTAATCCTCTCATGAAATGCGGACGCAATGCGGACACGACTCCTGATACGATTTCTCGCGTATGAGCTAAGTCATTGAAAGGATTGGTGAGCGCGCTGGGACTCGAACCCAGGACCTACAGATTAAAAGTCCGTTGCTCTACCAACTGAGCTACGCGCTCGCGCCGGGAGCCGGCGGAGTGCCGGTGGGGAAGCGCTCTGGGCGCGTCCGGACGGCGGGGCTGGCATAGGTGAGCGGCCTGCCGCGGTCAATCGCGCGCGGGCGCCGCGGAGGCGGGGCGGAGGGGCGCGCGGGCCCTCCCGTTCCGGCGGCTGCGGGCCTATAGCCGTCGGCGATGCCTGCGCCCGGCCTGCCTCGTTCGGTCCTGTCCGCCCCGGAGCACCCGGCTCGCGCCGGGGCGCCGGGGAGCGATGCCTGGCGGTGCTTCTGCGCGGGGTTCCTCGGGCTCGCGCTCGTTCTCGGACTCGCGGCGGTGGCGGGGATCGCGCTGCTCGATCCCTATGGCCTGCGGGCGGCGCCGGGGCGGATGCCGGGCCCGCTCATGGATGGCAACCAGCGCTTCATGTACCCCCAGGTGGTGCGCTCGGGCGCCTACGACGCGGCGGTGTTCGGCACCTCCACCGCGCGCCTGCTCGATCCGCGCGACCTCGACGCGGCCTTCGAGCACCGCTTCGCCAACCTCGCCATGAACGCCGCGACGCCCTGGGAGCAGGCGAGCCTCGCCCGGCTCTTCCTGCGGCAGGGCCCGGCGAAGGCGGTGCTGTTCGCCCTCGACGCCACCTGGTGCGACGCCGACGCCGACCGGCGGCGCACGACGTTCCGCCCCTTCCCGCCCTGGCTCTACGAGCCGGATCCCTCCTTCGGCGTGCTGCGCCAGGCGAACTGGCAGGCGCTGACCGTGGCGGGCCGCGTGCTGCTCGCCCGGCTCGGACTCGAGAAGCCCCGGCTGCGGGCGGACGGCTACGGCGTCTTCACGCCGCCGGAGGCGGCCTACGACGCCGCCCGCGCGGCCGCCCATATCCATGGCGGCGGCAGCGCCGTCGAGGACGCTCCGCCGGCCGAGACGGAGGCCGCGCCGCAGGGCGAGGCCATGCCGGCGCTCGGCTGGCTCGACGAGCTGCTCGCCGCGCTGCCGGAAGAGACGCTGCGCCTCGTCGCCTTCATGCCCGTGCACGTCGCCGCGCAGCCCGTGCCGGGCTCGAAGCGGGCCGCCCGCGAGGCCGACTGCAAGGCACGGGTCGCCGCGATCGGCCGGGCGCGGGGGGCGGGCGTGGTCGATTTCCGTGTCCCCTCCCCGGTCACGACGCGGGACGCCAACTACTGGGACGCCCTGCACTACCGCCTGCCGGTGGCGCCCCGCATCGTCGCGGCGCTCGCCGCCGCGCGGGCCGGCGGGGGCGACGATCCTGACGGGTTCTACCGGGTGCTCGCAAGGCCCCGGTAAGGGCCGCGATCCTTAGGCGGCCGGCCGCTCGAAGGCGGCGCCGATCTCCTCGGCCGTGCGCCAGACCGCCACGCAGACGCGGGCGTCGGCGAGATGGCGGGAGGAGAGGAGGAAGGTCTCCGGCACGTCCGAGGTGTCGGGCATGGTCAGCCGCACCCCGCTGGCGGAGATATCGTAGACGAGACAGGCGATCGAGCGGTGCTCGTCGACGGCGATGACGGCGCTCTCGTCGACGCGATGGCGCGGCGCGGCTCGGCGGTCCTGCATCGGTGGCGGATTCCTCTGCGAGCATGCCGGTCCGCCTCGCGGACGGCGTTCGGTTTCGGTGACGGCATCGTCCCGGTCGGGAATGCGCCTTGAATTCAGATTGCGCGCGAACCTTTCAGAGCCCGTTCCGCGGATCGTTCAAATTGCGCGGGCTCGCCGGTCTGTGACGACCGGAATGCCGCAGGCTTGGGCTCAGGAGCGCGGCAGCATCCGGTCGCTGACGATGCGGCGCTGGATCTCGCTGGTGCCCTCGAAGATCGTCGTCAGCCGCGCGTCGCGCCAGTATCGCTCGACCCGGCGCTCGGTGGTGTAGCCGTTGCCGCCGTGGAGCTGCATCGCCTGGTTCGTCACCCGCACCGCCATCTCGGTGGCGAGCAGCTTCACCATCGCGGATTCGCTCTCGGCCGGCTCGCCCTGGTCGAGCAGGTGGGCGACCTGCTGCCAGAAGGCGCGGGCTTGAGCCACCTCCGCCGCCATGTCGGCCAGCGCGAAGCGCAGAGCCTGGAAGTCGCCGATCGGGTGGCCGAACTGCTCCCGCTCCTGAAGGTAGGCCTGGGTGTCCTCGACCGCCGCGCGGGCGACGCCGACGGCGCGGGCCGCGGTATGGACGCGGGCGATGTTGAGGCCCCGCTGCACCGAGGCGAAGCCGCCGGAATCCGCGTCCGCGCCCTCGTCGCCGTAGAGCCCGGTGAGGCGGTCGCTCTCGGGCACCCGCACCCCGTCGAGTTCGAGCTGCCAGGTGAGGAAGCCGTGATAGCCGATCTTGTCGATCGGGTGCCCGGTCATGCCGACGGGGAAGGTGCCGGGCTCCTTGACCACGAGGAAGGGCTCGAGCCCCGCCGAGCGCGGTTCTCCGGGCTCCGGGTCGCGGGTGCGGGCGAGGACCTCGACGAAGTCGGCCGCGAGCGCGAAGCCCGCCCAGCGCTTGGTGCCCGTGAGCACCCAGGCGTCGCCCTCGCGCACGGCCCGCGTCTCGACGCCGGCGAGGTCGGAGCCGGCGCCGGGCTCGGACAGCGCGATGGCGCCGATCCATTTTCCGCGGGCGGACTTGGCGAGAAGCGTGCGGCGGCGCTCCTCGTCCAGAGTCTGCGTGCCGAGCCCCTGCCCGCGGGCGAGGATGCTGCCGACCGAAAGCCAGGCCCGGGCGAGCTCCTCCGAGACGAGGCAATACTCGAATACGCCGAGCCCGAGGCCGCCATGCTCCCTGGGGATGGTGATGCCGAACCAGCCCTTTTCCGCCATCGCCTCGATCAGCGAGCGGGGCATCTCGGCCTTCTCCCGGTCGAGCCGGTCGGCGAGCGGCAGCACGGTGTCGCGGGCGAAGGCGCGGGCCTCCTGCTGCAGGGCGACACGGGCCTCTCTCCGCCACGGCGGCAGCAGCTCCGGCGGGCGCGGTTCCTTGATCTCCCGCTGCGTCATGCCGCCTCCGCCTCTCTCTCGTCGCGCCTTCGAGGGCGTGCGGCGTCAAACGGCGCCGGTCCGTGCCGGTTCCCACCCCCTTGACCTTCCCATGATGGGAAGCTCCATCTCACGCGGCATGTTGCGAGACCCCGACCCTTCGGCCCTGCCGGACCGTGACGACACCGCCGCCCCCGAGGACGCAGGCCGCCTGCGCCTTCCGATCGAGGGCATGAGCTGCGCCGCCTGCGCGGGACGCATCGAGCGGGCGCTGGCCGGGCTGCCCGGCGTGCGGGAGGTGGCGGTGAACCTCGCCGCGCAGCGCGCGAGCCTGATCGCGCCTGTGGGGCTTCCCGCCGCCGCGATCGCGTCCGCTGTCGAGGAGGCGGGCTACGCCGTCCCGACCGAGACCCACGACCTCGCCGTCGCGGGCATGACCTGCGCCTCCTGTGCCGGCCGCGTCGAGCGGGCGCTCGGCGCGGTGCCCGGCGTCGTCGGGGCCGCCGTCAACCTCGCCGCGGAGCGGGTGCGCGTCACCGCGCTCGGAGGCGCCGTCGCGGTCGCCGATCTCGTCGCGGCGGTGGCGGCGGCCGGCTACGAGGCGAGGCCCCTCGACGCCGGGGCTCCGGTCGCCGGAGAGAAACCCGCCGCGTCGGCCGGCCTCGACCGCGAGCGAATGCAGGTCGGGCTCGCCCTGCTTCTCGCCCTGCCGCTCGTGGCGCCGATGCTCCTCGCGCCCTTCGGCGTCCACGGGATGCTGCCCGGATGGGTCCAGTGGGGGCTCGCCACCCCTGTACAGTTCTGGCTCGGCGCCCGCTTCTACCGGGCCGGCTGGTCGGCGCTGCGGGCGGGCGCCGGCAACATGGATCTGCTCGTCGCCCTCGGCACCTCCGCCGCCTACGGGCTCAGCCTGTACGGGCTCTGGCGGGGCGGCCATCTCTACTTCGAGGCCTCCGCCGTGGTGATCGCCCTGGTGCTGCTCGGCAAGGCGCTCGAGGCGCGCGCCCGCCGCCGCACCGGCTCGGCGCTCCGGGCGCTGGCGAGCTTGAGCCCGGAGCGGGCGCGCCTGCGCCATCCCGACGGGCGCGAGGAGGAGGTCGCGGCCGCGATCCTGCGGGTCGGCGACCGCGTGGTCGTGCGGCCCGGCGAGCGGGTGCCCGCCGACGGCACCGTCCGCGAGGGCGAGAGCGCCCTCGACGAGGCGCTCATCACCGGCGAGAGCCTGCCCGTGGAGAAGGGTCCCGGCGACGCGGTGACGGGCGGCGCCGTCAACGGCAACGGCCTTCTCGTGATCGAGGTCCGGGCGGTCGGGGCGGAGACGCGGCTCGCCCGCATCGTCCGGCTGGTCGAGGATGCGCAGGGCGCCAAGGCACCCGTGCAGCACCTCGTGGACCGGGTGAGCGCGGTGTTCGTGCCCGCCGTGCTCGGGCTGGCCGCACTTACCCTCCTCGGCTGGCTGGTGGTCGGCGCCGGGCTGGAGACGGCGCTGGTCACCGCCGTCTCGGTGCTCGTCATCGCCTGCCCCTGCGCGCTCGGGCTCGCCACGCCCGCCGCGATCATGGCCGGCACCGGCGCGGCGGCCCGCCACGGCATCCTCATCCGCGATGCCGGCGTGCTCGAGGCGGCGCGGGGCATCGACACGATCACCTTCGACAAGACCGGAACCCTGACCGAGGGCCGCCCGACGCTCGCCGCCCTGGAACCGGCCGAGGGGACCGCGCGGGCGGAGGCCCTGCGGCTCGCCACCGCCGTGCAGGCCGGCAGCGCCCATCCCCTCGCCCGCGCCGTCACCGAGCGCGCCGCTTCCGAGGGGATCGCTGCGGCCCCCGCCTCGATGGTGCGGGCCCTCCCGGGCCGGGGCGTCTGCGCCCGCGTCGAGGGGCGCGACCTTGCGCTGGGCAGCCGCCGCCTGATGGAGGAGATCGGCGCGGCGCCGGGCGCCCTCGCCGGCCGGGCCTGGGCACTGGAGGCGGAGGGACGCACGGTCTCCTGGCTCGCCGAGATCGGGCCCTCCCCCCGCATCCTGGCGCTCCTCGCCTTCGGCGACGGCCTGCGGCCGGGCGCCGGGACCGCGCTGGCGGCCCTTCGCAACGCCGGCATCGCCTCGGTGATGCTCACCGGCGACGGTCAGGCCGCCGCCGAGGCCACCGCCCGCGGGCTGGGGCTCGACCGGGTCGCGGCGGGCCTGCTGCCGGAGGACAAGGCCGCCGAGATCGGCCGGCTGAAGGCGCAGGGACACCGCGTCGCCATGGTCGGCGACGGCATCAACGACGCGCCGGCGCTCGCCGCCGCCGATCTCGGCATCGCCATGGGCGGCGGCACCGAGGTCGCGGTGCAGGCGGCCGGCATCACCCTGATGCGGGCCGACCCGGTGCTCGCCGCCGACGCCCTCGACATCGCCCGGAGGACCGATGCGCGGATCCGCCAGAACCTCGCCTTCGCCTTCGCCTACAACGTGATCGGCCTGCCGCTCGCCGCCTTCGGCCTGCTGAGCCCGGTGGTCGCCGGGGCGGCGATGGCCTTCTCCAGCGTCAGCGTGCTCGCCAACGCCCTCGTCCTGACGCGGTGGCGGCCTGCGGCGGGCGTGCGTACCGGGAGGACCCCAGGGAGGACTTCATGAAGATCGGCGAGGCGGCCCGCGCCTCCGGCGTGTCGGCCAAGATGATCCGCTACTACGAGAGCACCGGGCTGATCGCGCCCGCGGACCGCTCCGAATCCGGCTACCGGGACTACGCGGAGAGCGACGTCCACGCCCTGCGCTTCGTGCGCCGGGCCCGCGACCTCGGCTTCACGGTCGGGCAGATCGGCGATCTCCTCGCCCTGTGGCGGGACCGCAACCGCGCGAGCGCCGACGTGAAGCGCCTGGCGCTCGCCCATGTCGAGGCGCTGGAGCGCAAGGCCGCCGAGCTTCAGGCGATGAGCCGGACGCTCACCGAGCTCGCCTCCCGCTGCCACGGCGACGGCCGGCCCGACTGCCCGATCGTCGAGAGCCTCGCCGATGCGAGCCCGGCCAAGGCGCCCGGTGGCTCCGGCGCGCCGCTGTTCGGACGCGGGCGGCCGGCCGCGGCCCGCGCCCGCGACCCGGAGGCGTGACCGGAGGCGGTTTGCGCCCGCGCCCGCCTGTGGCAGACACGGGGCCCGTCGGGACCGCTCGGGAGGCGCCCCGCCCGTCCCTGGTTGGTCACGAGGCCGATGAGTCCGAGTTCAAGGCACTGCAGCGCCCCGAGAACCCTCTCCGCGACCGGCCTCCGGAGGCGCGCGGGCGCGTGAGCGATCCCAAGGTCGATCCCGAAGGCGATCGCAAGACCGATCACAAGAGCGATTCTCTCGCCTTCCTGTCCGGCGGCGGCGAGGCCGCGCGCATGATCCGCGCGCGGGACTGGACCGGCCATCCGCTCGGGCCCCCCGAGACCTGGCCGCCGGAGTTCCGCGCGGCGCTCAGCCTCGTGCTCAACTCCCCGGAGAGCATGATCCTGGCCTGGGGCCCGGACCTGCACTTCTTCTTCAACGACACCTACTTCCCGCTGCTCGGCCCCCGCCTGCCCTGGGCGATGGGCGAGCGCTTCGACCGGGTCTGGGCCGACGGCTGGGCCCAGGCCAAGCCGATCATCGACGCGGCGATGGAGGGGCGCGCCAAGCGCTTCGTCGACCTGCCCTGGACCCTCGACACCGACCGGGGCGCCCGCGACACCTGGTGGACCTTCTCCTACTCGCGGGTGCTCGACGCGGCGGGACGGGTCGCGGGCCTTTTCATCTTCACCAACGAGACCACGGACCGGGTGCTCGGCGACGCGGCGCTGCGCGAGAGCGAGGAGCGGCTGCGCGTCGTCATCGAGGGCGCGAGGGACCACGCCATCCTCACCACCGACCCGGACGGCCGCCTGACGAGCTGGTCGGCGGGCGCCGAGACCATCCTCGGCTGGACGGCGGCGGAGGCGGTCGGCCGGCCGGTCTCGATCCTGTTCACCCCCGAGGACCGGGCGGCGGGCGCCGACGCCCGCGAACGGGCCCGGGCCCTCGAGGAGGGCTCCGCGAGCGGGGGACGCTGGCACGTCGCCAGGGACGGCACGCAGGTCTACACGGATGGCAGCGTGCATCCGCTGCCGCCGGACGCCCAGGGGCGGGCGCGGGGGTTCATCAAGATCTTCCGCAACGAGACCGAGCGCCTGCGCAACGAGCTGCGCGTGCGCCGCGAGGTCGAGCGGCAGCGTACCAGCCTCCAGCAGATGCCGGGCTTCGCCGCCCTGCTCGCCGGCCCCGACCACGTCTTCGAGTACGTCAACGACGCCTACGTGGCGATCGCGGGGCCCCGCGACTTCATCGGGCGCCCCGTACGCGAGGTCTTCCCGGATCTCGCGGGCCAGAACTTCTTCGAGCTTCTCGACCGCGTCTACGCCACCGGCGAGCCGTTCTCGGCCCGTGCCATGCCCGTCCGGCTCGCCGGCGAGGACGAGGACCGGATCATCGACCTGCTCTACCAGCCGACCCGCGACGATTCCGGGCAGGTGACGGGCATCTTCGTCGGCGGCTACGACGCCACGCAGACGAACCGCGTCGCCCGGGCGCTGGCCGAGAGCGAGACGCGCTACCGGACGCTGTTCAACTCCATCGACCAGGGCTTCTGCGTCATCGAGTTCATCGACGGGCCGCACGGCCCCTTGAGCGACTACGTCCATGTCGAGGCCAATCCCGCCTACACCCGCCATGCCGGCATCCCGGACGTCGTCGGGCAGCGGCTGCGTGGGATGGTGCCCGAGGAGGCCGAGGGCTGGCTCCAGCGCTACCGGCCGGTTCTCCTCAACGGCCGGCCGATCCGCTTCGAGCAGGAGCTCGTGGCCACGGGCCGGTTCCTGGAGGTCTCCTCCTTCCGCGTCGAGCCGCCGAGCCGGCGCGAGGTCGCGGTGCTGTTCCAGGACATCACCGCCCGCCGCCGGGCCGAGGCGGAGCTGCGCCGCCTCAACGAGACGCTGGAGCGGCGCGTCGCCGAGGCACTGGCCGAGCGCAAGCTCTTCGCCGACATCATCGAGGGCACGGACGCCTTCGTGCAGATCCTCGATCCGCAGTTCCGCTGGCTCGCCATCAACCGGGCGGCGGTCGCCGAGTTCGAGCGCATCTACGGGGCGCGGCCGAGCCTCGGCGCCTCACCTCTCGACCTCCTCGATCACCTGCCGGAGCACCGGGAGGCGGTGCACCGGATCTGGGCGCGGGCGCTGGCCGGCGAGGAGTTCACCGAGGTCGCGGAGTTCGGCGATCCCGACCGCGACCGGCGCCACTACGAGATGCGCTACAGCACCCTGCGCGGGGCCGACGGCGCCGTGCAGGGCGCCTACCAGTTCGTCACCGACGTCACCGAGCGCATCCGCGAGCAGGCGCGCCTCGCCGAGACCGAGGACGCCCTGCGCCAGTCGCAGAAGATGGAGGCGGTCGGGCAGCTCACCGGCGGCCTGGCCCACGACTTCAACAACCTGCTCGCGGGCATCTCCGGCAGCCTGGAGCTGATCCAGACCCGCCTGAGCCAGGGCCGGATCAACGACATCGAGCGCTACATGACGGCCGCGCAGGGCGCCGCGCGCCGGGCGGCGGCGCTGACCCATCGCCTGCTCGCCTTCTCCCGCCGCCAGACGCTGGCCCCGAAGCCGACGAACGTGAACGCCCTCGTCGCCGGCATCGAGGACCTGATCCGCCGCACGGTCGGGCCGGCGATCCAGATCGAGGTGGTCGGCGCCTCCGGCCTGTGGCCCGCGCTGGTCGATCCCTCGCAGCTCGAGAACGCGCTGCTCAACCTCTGCATCAACGCCCGCGACGCCATGCCGGAAGGCGGCCGCATCACCATCGAGACGGCGAACAAGTGGCTCGACCACGCCGCCGCCCGTCTGCATGATATGCCGGAGGGTCAATACCTGTCGCTCTGCGTCACCGACACCGGCACCGGCATGTCGCCGGAGGTGGTGGCTCGCGCCTTCGAGCCGTTCTTCACGACGAAGCCCATCGGCCAGGGCACCGGGCTCGGCCTGTCGATGATCTACGGCTTCGCCAAGCAGTCGGGCGGGCAGGTGCGCATCTACTCGGAGCCCGGCGAGGGCACGACGATGTGCATCTACCTGCCCCGCTACCTCGGCGACGCCGAGCCCACCGACCCGCTGGCCGCCTTCGGCGCGCCGGCCCGCGCCGAGCAGGGCGAGACCGTGCTCGTCGTCGACGACGAGCCGACGGTGCGCATGCTCGTGGCCGACGTGCTGGAAGAGCTCGGCTACACGGCCATCGAGGCCGCCGACAGCATGGCCGGGCTGAAGCTGCTGCAATCGGACATGCGCATCGACCTGCTGATCACCGATGTCGGGCTGCCCGGCGGCATGAACGGGCGCCAGATGGCCGATGCCGGCCGCGTCACGCGCCCGGACCTCAAGGTCCTGTTCATTACCGGCTACGCCGAGAACGCGGTGCTCAACAACGGCCATCTCGCGCCGGGCATGCAGGTCCTGACCAAGCCCTTCGCCGTGGACGTGCTCGGCGCCCGCATCCGGGAGCTCGTCGCCGGCTGAGGCGGGCCCCCACGAATGTGCCATGCCGGCGGGGCGCCGTCTCCGGAACGATTCGAAAGACCAGGGGGTTGGCCGCCATCGCCCCCCTTCGCGCCGGGCGGTAACCGGGAGCCCTCCGTGCCGCAGGCCGTCCGCTACACGCCCGACCTCGAGGCTCCGAAGCCGGAGGAGGCCGGGATCCACGACGAGATGATCGCGACCTTCCGGAAGATCCAGGAGACGACCTTCGCCGATTACGGGCACGCCGTGCGTGGCGTCCACGCCAAGGCGCACGGGCTGCTGAAGGGCCGCCTGGAGGTGCAGGGCGGCCTGCCGCCGGAGCTGGCGCAGGGCGTCTTCGCGAGGCCCGGAGGCTACGATGCGGTGCTGCGTCTCTCCACCAACCCCGGCGACATCCTCGACGACAGCGTCTCGACGCCCCGCGGCCTCGCCTTGAAGATCGTCGGCGTCGAGGGCGAGCGGCTGCCGGGCGCCGAGGGGCGCACCCAGGACTTCGTGATGGCCAACGCCCCGGCCTTCTCGGCCAAGGACGCGGCGGCCTTCCTCGGCAACCTGAAGCTGCTCGCCGCCACCACGGACACGCCGCAGATCTTCAAGAAGGGCGTCTCGGCCCTGATGCGCGGGATCGAGAGCCTGCTGGAGGCGCTCGGCACCAAGAGCGCCACGGTGATCGGCCTTGGCGGCCAGCCCGCCACCCACATCCTCGGCGAGACCTTCTACACGCAGGTGCCGGTGCGCTGGGGCGACTACGTCGCCAAGCTCTCCGTGGCCCCGGCCTCCCCGAACCTCACCGCGCTGACGGGCAAATCCCTCGATCTCGGCGCCTCGCCCGACGCCCTGCGGGAGGCGGTGAGCGCCTTCTTCGCGGATCAAGGCGCGGAGTGGGAGGTGCGGGCGCAGCTTCTCACCAACCCCGAGACCATGCCGGTCGAGGACGCCTCGGCGGTCTGGCCGGAGGAGGAGAGCCCCTACGTCACCGTCGCCCGCATCGCGGTGCCGCGCCAGGAGACCTGGAACGCGGAGAAGCGCAGGAGCCTCGACGACGGCCTCGCCTTCAGCCCCTGGCACGGCATCGCGGCGCACCGCCCCCTCGGCTCGATCATGCGCGCCCGGCAGGCGGTCTACCCGAAGTCGGCAGGCTTCCGGGCCGAGCACAACGGCTGCCCGATCCACGAGCCCCGCTGACGGTCCGTCCCGGCCTCGGCGGGCGCGCGAAACGTCACGCCCTGATCCGCACCGGCACGCCCTTGGCGGCCGGCGTCTTCGACTGGATATCGTGGTGCGAGAGGGCGATGAGCGGGTTCATCTCGGGATAGTAGGCCCCGAGGCATCCGTCCGGCAGGGCGAAGGGCGTGACGACGAGGGGCCCGGCCTCGCGGGCGATCCCGTCCTCCGCATCCGCCGTCAGCGAGACGCTCTGCCCCGCCTCCAGTCCGGCGCGGGCGATCTCATCCGGGTTCATCAGGAGAACGTCGCGGCGCCCCTCGATCCCGCGGAGCCGATCGCTGAAGCCGTAGATCGTGGTGTTGAACTGGTCGTTCGAGCGCAGGGTGATGAGCCGGTAGCGGCCGGGCGCGTCCGCGAACCCGACCGCCGAGAGAGAGGCCGGCAGGCTGAACTCTGCCTTCCCGCTCTCCGTCTCCCAGATGCGCTCGCGGGCCTTGTTGCCGCGATAGAAGCCGCCCTTCTGCCAGAGCCGGTCGTTGAAGCGCTCGAAGAACTCCGGATAGGTCTCGGCGATGGCCTGGCGGATCAGGCCGTAATCGGCGATCCAGGTGTCCCAGGGCACCCGCGGGTTCGGGTCGAGGGTCGCGCGGGCGATGCCGGCGACGATCGCGGCCTCCGACATCAGGTGCTCGCTCGCGGGCGTGCGCTTTCCGAGGGAGCCGTAGATGGTCGAGAAGGTGTCCTCGACGCTGACCGCCTGCGGCCCGCTCTGCTGGCGGTCCTCCTCTGTGCGGCCGAGGCAGGGCAGCAGGTAGGCGACCGCGCCATTGACGAGATGGCTGCGGTTGAGCTTCGTGGCCACCTGCACGGTGAGCCGCAGGTCCGTCCAGGCCAGCTCCATGGCCACCTGCTCGGGAATCGCGCGCAGAAAATTGCCGCCGAGGCCGAGGAAGGCCTTCACGCGCTTGCCGAGGATCGCCTGACAGGCCTCGACGGTGTTGAGGCCCTTCTTGCGCGGGGGCTCGAAGCCGTACTGCGCGGCGAGCTTGTCGAGGGGCACCTCCTCCGGCTTCTCGCCGATGCCGACGGTGCGCTGGCCCTGCACGTTCGAGTGGCCGCGCACGGGGGAGATGCCGCAGCCGTCCCGCCCGATCATGCCGCGCAGCAGCAGCAGGTTGACGAGCATGGCGACGTTGTCGAACCCGTGGACCTGCTGCGTCAGCCCCATGCCGTAGAAGGCGGTGACGCGCTCGGCCTTCACGTAGGCCGCGCCGGCCGCCTCGATCGCGGAGCGGGGCAGGCCCGATTCCCGCTCGATCTCGGCCCAGGCGGTCCCGCGGACCCGGGCCTCGAAGGCCTCGAGCCCGTGCGTGTGGGCCTCGATGAAGGCGGCGTCGAGGACGCGCCTGCCCTCCTCCTTCGCGAGATCGTCGGCGGCGAAGACGTGCTTGCAGATGCCGAGGATCACGGCGATGTCCCCGCCGGGCCGGACCTGATGATACTGCGTGGCGATGGGCGTCGCCTTGCGGGTCACCATCTCCAGCGGGCTCTGGGGGTTGGTGAAGGATTCGAGCCCGGTCTCGCGGACGGGGTTGAACACCAGGATCTCGGCCCCGCGCTTGGCCGCCTCCTGAAGGGGATGGAGGAAGCGGGGCGAGTTCGTGCCGGGGTTCTGGCCGAAGAAGAGCAGGCAGTCGGTCTTGGCGAGGTCGTCGTAGACGACAGTGCCGACGCCGACGCCGAGGGTCTTCTTCAGCGCCACCGAGCTCGTCTCGTGACACATGTTCGAGGAGTCGGGCAGGTTGTTGTGCCCGTAGAGCCGCGCGAACAGTCCGTAGAGGTAGCTCGTCTCCAGGCTCGCCCGGCCGGAGGCGTAGAAGACGCTCTCCCATGGGTCGAGCCGGCGCAGCTCCGCGCCGATCTCGCGGAAGGCGTCCTCCCAGGCGCAGGGGAGATAGCGGTCGGAGGCCGGGTCGTAGCGCAGCGGATGGGTGAGCCGGCCCTGCTCCTCGAGGTCGTAGTCGCGCCAGCCCCGCAGCTCCGTCACCGTGTGCGCGGCGAAGAACTCCGGCCGGCAGCGCTTCGAGGTCAGCTCCCAGAGGGTCGCCTTGGCGCCGTTCTCGCAGAACTCGAACGGGTGGTAGTCGGCGGGCTTCGCCCAGGAGCAGGAGACGCACATGAAGCCGTGCGGCTTGTTCTGGCGGGCGAGCGTCTCCATCGCCAGCGGGCTCGCCGCCTCCTTGCCGAAGATGCGCGTTATGCCGCGCACCGAGCCCCAGCCGCCGGCGGGGCCGTCGTAGTGCACGGTGTCGTCCTCGGGGTTCGCGGTGGCCTCGGCCATGGCACGGATCCTGTCTCGCCCGGATCGCGCGCCGGGTCCGACAGGCGCAACCCGGGCCCGGAGGCCAACGTTCCCCGGACGTTCGGCCGCGTCCCGCGGGCCGCTCAACGGACCGCGGGACGCGTCGACGCCGTTGCCGCGCCCGCCGGGACGGCTAGATTGGGCCCATGCGATCCACAGGCAGGGCGGCCCCAGGGGCCTCCGACGCGGCCGCCCTCACCGTCCGGGCGCTGCCGAAGCTCACGGAGATCGGCGCGGCGGCTTGGGATGCCTGCGCCACCTCCCCCGAGACGCTGTCGGCTGGCGACGAGACCTTCAACCCCTTCGTCAGCCATGCCTTCCTCTCGGCCCTGGAGGAGGCGGGCTGCGTCTCGCGCAAGACGGGCTGGATGCCCCTGCACCTCGCCGTCGAGCGGGAAGGCCGGCTGATCGGCGCGGCACCCTGCTACCTGAAGAGCCACAGCCAGGGCGAGTACGTGTTCGACCACGGCTGGGCCGACGCCTACGAGCGGGCCGGCGGCAGCTACTACCCGAAGCTCCAGGTCAGCGTGCCCTTCACCCCCGTGACGGGCCCGCGCTTCCTCGTGGCGCCGGGGCAGGCGCCGGACGAGGCCGCGGCGGCGCTCGCCGCGGGCCTGAGGGCGCTGCGGCAGAAGGTCGAGGCCTCCTCGATCCACGTCACCTTCATGCGCGAGCGGGAGTGGGAGCAGGCCGGATCGCTGGGCTTCCTGCAGCGGACCGACCAGCAGTTCCACTGGGAGAACGAGGGCTATGCCGGCTTCGAGGATTTCCTCGGCGCCCTGGCCTCGCGCAAGCGCAAGGCGATCCGGCGGGAGCGGCGGGACGCGCTGGCGGACGGCATCGCGATCGAGCACGTCACCGGCCGCGACATCACGCAGGCGCATCTCGACGCCTTCTACGAATTCTACGTCGACACCGGCTCGCGCAAATGGGGGCGGCCCTACCTGAACCGGCGCTTCTTCTCGCTGGTGGCCGATGCCATGCCCGAGCGCATCCTGCTGGTGATGGCCAGGCGCGCCGGGCGCTACGTGGCCGGTGCCATCAACTTCATCGGCGACACGGCGCTCTACGGGCGCAACTGGGGTTGCATCGAGGACCACCCCTTCCTGCATTTCGAGGTCTGCTACTATCAGGCCATGGATTTCGCCATCGCGCGGGGCCTGAAGCGCGTCGAGGCCGGGGCGCAGGGGGAGCACAAGCTCGCCCGCGGCTACCGGCCGGTGCTGATGCACTCCGCCCACGACATCGCCGATCCGGCCCTGCGCAACGCGGTCGCCGACTATCTCAAGCGCGAGCGCGCCCATGTCGAGGCGGCCGCCGAGCTCCTCGGCGAGGCGACGCCCTTCCGCCGCTGCACCGGGGAGCCCGAGTGAATCCCATCACGCATATCCAGGACTACGCCGAGGAGCTGACGGCGCTCCGCCGGGACATCCACGCGCATCCCGAGATCGGCTTCGAGGAGACGCGCACCGCGGCCCTCGTTGCGGGGCTTCTCGAAGGCTACGGCTACGCCGTGCATCGGGGGATCGGCGGCACCGGCCTCGTCGGCGTGCTTGAAGGCCGCTCCGGCGAGGGCCGCCGCATCGGCCTCAGGGCCGAGCTCGACGCGCTGCCGATCGAGGAGGCCACGAACCTTCCCTACCGCTCGACGGTGCCGGGCAAGATGCACGCCTGCGGACATGACGGGCACACCACCATGCTGCTCGGGGCCGCCCGCTACCTCGCCGAGACGCGCGCCTTCGATGGCACTGCGGTGGTGATCTTCCAGCCCGCCGAGGAGGGGCTCGGCGGGGCCCGCGCCATGCTCCGTGACGGGCTGTTCGAGCGCTTCCCCTGCGACGAGATCTACGGGCTGCACAACGCGCCGAACGGTCCCCACGGCCGGCTCAAGGTCCGCCCCGGCCCGATGATGGCCGCGGCCGACTTCTTCGACATCCGCATCACCGGCCGGGGCGCGCACGCCGCCCAGCCCGACCGCGGCCTCGACCCGGTGCTCGTCGCCACGGCCCTGGCGCAGGCGATGCAGTCGATCGTCTCGCGCAACGCCGACCCGCTGAAGGCGGCGGTCGTCTCGATCACGCAGATCCACGCGGGCGCGGCCTACAACGTCATCCCAGAGAGCGCGCATCTCGCCGGTACGGTGCGGACCTTCGACGCGGAGCTGCGGAGCCTGATCGCCCGGCGCATCCGCGAACTGGCGGAAGGGTACGCGGCGGCCTACGGGGTCGAGATCGCGGTCGATGTCCGGGACGTGTTCTCGGTCCTCGAGAACGCGGGCGCACAGGCGGCGGCCGCCGCGGAGATCGCCACCGAGCTGTTCGGAGCGGAGAAGGTCGACGCCGACTGCAAGCCCAAGATGGGCAGCGAGGACTTCGCCGACATGCTCCACGTCGTGCCCGGCGCCTATGCCTGGCTCGGCGCGACGCCGGGGCCGGGCCTGCACAACGCGGGGTACGACTTCGACGACAGCCTGATCCCGCTCGGCGCGGCCTACCTCGCCCGCCTCGTCGAGCGCCGCACGGCGCGAACCCCCTGAGATCGATGACCGCCACTTACGACTTCGCGCCGCCCGCCGCCGACGGCAGCCCCCACCCGCTCGCGCAGTATCGCGGCCGGGTCCTGCTCCTCGTGAACACCGCCTCGAAATGCGGCTTCACCCCGCAATACGCGGGGCTCGAGGAACTCTGGCAGCGCCACCGGGAGGCGGGGCTGACCGTGATCGGCTTTCCCTGCAACCAGTTCGGCGCCCAGGAGCCCGGCGGGGCGGCGGAGACCGCCGCCTGCACGCTCAGCTATGGGGTCAGCTTCCCCGTGCTCCGCAAGGTCGAGGTCAACGGCGCCGGCGCCGAGCCGCTTTTCGTACATCTGAAGCGCGAGAAGCGCGGGTTCCTCGGCACCGAGGCGATCAAGTGGAACTTCACCAAGTTCCTCGTCGGCCGCGATGGGCGCGTGCTCGCCCGGTTCTCGCCCCGGACGAAGCCCGCGGCGCTGGAGGGCGCGATCCGCGAGGCGCTCGCCGCCTGACGGTTCAGGACGCGTGCCGCTGCGGGCCGCGCGGGGCCATCGCCTCCGCCTCGATGAAGACCCGCCGCACCGCCCGTACCCGCGCCTTCAGGCGCCGGTCGAGGCCGGCGGCGATGCGCTCGACGTCGCCGGAGCTGAGGTCGTCGGCGAAGTCGACGCTGAGGTTCACGAGGATGTCCGAGGGGCCGAGATGCTGGGTCAGCACCTCGTTGACGTGCAGCACGCCGGGCTCGGCGGCGGCGATCTCGCGGATCGCGGCGACCACCTCCGGGTCTGCGGCCTCGCCGACGAGGAGCCCGTGGGTCTCGACCATCAGGAACAGCGCCATCGCCACCAGCACGAGGCCGATGCCGATCGAGGCCCAGCCGTCGAGGGCGGGCATCTGGAGCCGCTCGGCGAGCACCACCCCGGCGAGCGCGATGGCGAGGCCGATGAGCGCCGCGACGTCCTCGGCGAGCACCGTGAATAGGGCCGGGTCCTTGCTGGAGCGGATCGCGGTGAGCGGCGGCTTTTCGCCCTTCTCCGCCCAGAACGAGCGGACCGCGACGAGGCAGGAATAGCCCTCCGCCAGGATCGCGAAGCCGAGGATGGCGACGTTCGTCCAGAAGCCCGAGATGGCATAGCCCATCACCGTCGCGTCGCGGACGGGCTCGGGATGGCCGATCTTCTCGACGCCCTCGTAGATCGCGAAGATGCCGCCACCGAGGAAGATCATCAGCGCGACGATGAAGGCGTAGAAATAGACCTCGCGGCCGTAGCCGAAGGGGTGGCGGGCATCCGCCGGGCGCTTCGCCCGCCGCATCCCGAACAGAAGCAGCCCCTGGTTCGCGGTGTCGACGAGCGAGTGGACGCCCTCGGCGAGCATCGCCGTGCTGCCGGTCAGCCCGGCGCCGGCGAACTTCGCCACCGCGATGGCGAGGTTGGCGCCGGCCGCCGTGTAGATGGCGCCGGTGCTCGCATGCCCTTCGCCGCCCTGACCCTGCCCTGCCATGTCCGCTCCCGCCCGCGCCTCCGCGACGCGACGGGGCGCCAACGCGCGGCAAGCGGAGCGGTTCTGCGATGATGGCGCCGGCCTTCCGCATGGACAGGGCCGGCGCGGCCGTGACATCCCTGTGCGCCTCGCCCGCGCGAACCCTCGGACCGCCATGACCGCCGACACGCCCGCTTACGATCCCGGCAACATCTTCGCGAAGATCCTGCGCGGCGAGATCCCCGCCCAGACCGTCTACGAGGATGCCGACACTCTCGCCTTCATGGACGTGATGCCCCAGGGCGAGGGTCACACCCTGGTGATCCCCAAGGCGCCGGCCCGCGGCCTCCTCGATGCCGACCCCGCCTCCCTCGCCGCCGTGACGGCGACGCTCCAGCGGGTCGGCCGGGCGGTGAAGGCCGCCTTCGACGCCGACGGGCTGACCGTGTTCCAGTACAACGAGCCGGCCGGCGGCCAGACCGTGTTCCACCTGCATTTCCACATCGTGCCCCGCCGGGAGGGCGTGCCGCTCAAGCGCCACGAGGGCGGCATGGCCGACCCGGAGGTGCTGGCGAAGCACGCCGCCCGCATCCGCGCGGCGCTGGAGGCGTGAGCGAGCCCGCGGAACGGGCGGGCATCACGATCTACGTCGATGCCGACGCCTGCCCAGTGAAGGACGAGGTCTACCGGGTCGCCGCCCGCTATGGCCTGCACGTCACGGTGGTCGCCAACAGCTTCCTGCAGATCCCCCGCGAGCCCTGGATCGAGCGGGTGATCGTCGGGGACGGGCTGGACGCCGCCGACGACTGGATCGCCGAGCGGGCCGGGCCGCGCGCGATCGTGGTCACCGCAGACGTGCCGCTCGCGAGCCGCTGCGTGCGGGCCGGCGCCTCGGTTCTGGCGCCGAACGGCAAGGCCTTCACCGACGCGTCCGTGGGCATGGCGCTCGCCACCCGCAACCTGATGCAGGAGCTGCGGGAGGCCGGCGCGATCACCGGCGGGCCGAAGCCGTTCTCGGCGCGGGACCGCTCCGCCTTCCTCGGGGCGCTCGACCGGGCGGTGGTCAGGCTGCGGCGGGCGGTGTGAGGGCGGAGCGCCTCCGGGTCAGGCCGTCCCGACCCGGCCGCCGGCGATCTCGGCGAGCAGCCGGCGCAGTGAGGCGTTCTCGGTCTCGAGCTCGGTGATGCGCCGCAGGAGCACCGCCACCGAGGCGTCGCCGGTCTCGTTGACGGGAGGCTTCGCGGCCTCCTGATCGAGGAAGGTCACGCCGGCCCCGTCCTCCCGGCGCCAGCGCAGGCGGGCGCGGTAGGTGTGGTCCTTCTGGGCGACGTGGATGTCGAACACCTCCGGCAGGCTCGTGGTCTCGCTGAGCGCGAGACGGGCGCCGACGCGGGAGATGTCGCGCACGAGGCAGTCGATGCTGGACGCCCCGTTGTTGAACAGGATCTTGCCGCGCAGGAACACGCGCTGCCGCAGCTCGGAACGCTTATCGACCGTCATGATGCTGTGCTCGCCGGCCGCGTCCGAGTCGATACGGCCATCGCACCGGAGGCTCGCACCGACGCGGTTAAGAATTCGCCTACGGAACCCTCAGGCGAAGCGCGGGTCGACGGTCTGGAACAGGTAGAAGCCGTTGAAGCGCACGGCGGTGTCAGCGGCCCGGTCGTCGAAGTCGAGGGGGCGGGGGCTGCCCTCGTCGAGGCGGCCGCCGAAGCTCCAGCGGCCGCCGCCGACGAAGCTCGGCACGGCGCTGCTCTCCGGGACGGCGCAGCAGAGGCCGTCGATGCCGTTCAGGCGGAAGAGGTTGTAGCGTCGCATCCGTGCCTCCGGGGTGCGGTCGGTCGAGCGGCGAAGGTCGGCACATGCCACGTGCGTGCCGTCACGGGAGGTGCCGTGGGGCACATGGCTGACGGATCAATCGGCTCTTTCTATGCCGTTTCCGTATCCGGCACGTTTCGGTCGAGCTCCTCCAGCCAGAGCCGGGCGCTGGTGTCGGAGGGCGCGCGCCAGTCGCCCCGCGGGGAGAGGGCGCCGCCGGCCGAGACCTTCGGGCCGTTGGGCATCGCGGAGCGCTTGAACTGGCTGAAGCCGAAGAAGCGGCCGACGAACACCCTCAGCCAGCGTCGGATCTCGGGCAGGCCGTAGGCGACGCGCTTCTCCTCCGGCAGTCCCTCCGGCCAGGCGCCGCTTGCCGCGTCCCCCCAGGCATGGAGCGCCAGGAAGGCGATCTTCGAGGGCGGGAAGCCGTGGCGCAGCGTGTAGAACAGGTTGAAGTCCTGGAGCGCGTAGGGGCCGATGGCGGCCTCGGTGCTCTGGGGTGCCTCGCCCTCACCCGCCGGCACCAGCTCCGGCGAGATCTCGGTGTCGAGGATATCCTGGAGGATGCGGCCCTCCTCGGCGCCGAACTGGCCGTTGCCGATCGTCCAGCGGATCAGGTGCTGGATCAGGGTCTTCGGCACGCCGGCATTGACGCCGTAATGGCTCATCTGGTCGCCGACGCCGTAGGTGCACCAGCCCACCGCCAGCTCCGAGAGGTCGCCGGTGCCGATGACGATGGCGCCGTTCTGGTTGGCGAGCCGGAACAGGTAGTCCGTGCGCAGGCCCGCCTGCACGTTCTCGAAGGTGACGTCGTAGACGGGCTCGCCCCGACCGAACGGGTGGCCCATATCGGCGAGCATCTGGCGGGCGGCGGGGCGGATGTCGATCTCGCCGGCGCCGACGCCCATGGCCTGCATGAGCGCGTGCGCGTTGCCCTTGGTGGCGTCCGAGGTCGCGAAGCCCGGGAGTGTGTAGGCGAGGATGCCGGAGCGCGGCAGCCCGAGCCGGTCGAAGGCCTTGGCCGCCACCACCAGGGCATGGGTCGAGTCGAGCCCGCCCGAGACGCCGATGACGACGCGCTTCGCGCCGATCCCCTCGAGCCGCCGGGCGAGGCCGGCGACCTGGATGTTGTAGGCCTCGTAGCAATCCTGCGCGAGGCGGGCGGGATCGGCGGGCACGAAGGGGAAGCGCTCGACCCGGCGCATCAGCCCGAGATCGTCCCCCGGCGGGTCGAGGCGGAAGCCGATCCGGCGATAGGAGGGCCGCCCGGTCACGGCGGCGTTGTCGTCGAAGCTGCCGGCCTGGAGGCGCTCCTGGCGGATCAGGGTGAGGTCGATGTCGGCGAGCGTCCGCACCGGCCCGGTGGCGAAGCGCTCGCCCTCGGCCAGCCGCACGCCGGTCTCGTCGATGCTGGTCTGCCCGTCCCAGGAGAGGTCGGTGGTCGATTCGCCGAGGCCGGCGGCGGCGTAGACGTAGGCGCACAGGCCCCGCATCGAGGCGGCGCGGGTGAGAAGCTCCCGCGACTGCGCCCGCCCGACCGTGATCGGGCTGCCCGACGGGTTGGCGATGACGCTGGCGCCGGCGAGCGCCGCGTCCATGCCGGGGCTCTGCGGCACCCAGAGGTCCTCGCAGACCTCGATGCCGAGGGTGAAGCCGGGCAGGTCCTCGGCCGCGAAGAGCAGGTCGGTGCCGAAGGGCGCCTCCAGCCCGCCTACTTGCATCGTCTCGCCGGTGATGCCGGCCCCGGAGGCGAAGTGGCGCTTCTCGTAGAACTCCCGGTAGTTGGGCAGGTAGGTCTTCGGCACCACGCCGAGCAGGCGCCCGCCTTGGATCGCCAGCGCGCCGTTGTAGATGCGCGAGCGCCAGCGCAGCGGCGCGCCGACCACGAGCAGCGGGCGGATCGCGGCGGAGGCCGCCACGAGCGCCGCCGTTGCCGCCTCGACGGCGTCGAGAAGCGCGTCCTGGAGGAACAGGTCCTCGATGGCGTAGCCCGAGAGGCCGAGCTCCGGGAACACCGCGAGCACCGCGCCCTGCCCGTGGCAGTCGCGGGCGGCCTCGACGATCTCCGCGACGTTGCGGCCGGGCTCGGCGGGATGCGCCGGCCCCGTGCAGGCGGCGACCCGCGCGAAGCCGTGACCGTAGAGCGAACGGAAGGCGGGCTTGGGCGGGGCGTTCACGGCTGCGGGCTCCGGCTCGTCATCTCCACCAACCCCTCGCGGCGCCCGGCCGATGCGGCGCCCGGCCGCGAAGCTAGTACGGGTGCGGCGAAGCCTCCAGTGCGCCCGGCGCCGCTCCCGATTGCGCTGCCTTCACGGGCGCCGCCAAGTCCTTGTCGCGCCGCGCGCTTCCACCACGGCGAAGGCGCCGTCCCGGAGAGCGCATCCCTCCCGCGATCGGGCATCGCGCCGGTTCCCGGCCACGATCCGAGGGCCGCCGGGACAGGCGGAAGGAGGCTCGCGGCAAGCGTTCGTTAACGACGCCAGCCCTAACTGATCGGGCCGCTTTCGGGCGGCACGGTTCCTCCGCGTAGCCTTTGCCAGAGACCCCATGCGCTCTTCGGGACGGCCTCCGTATTCCCTCCGCGATCCCTCCCGCCCGAGCCGCGGCGGCGACCGCGCGGCCCTCTCGATCGGGGCGCTCGCGAGCCGGCTGATGTCGCTCCGCGCGAGCCTGACGCGGCGCCTCGCCGGCCTGCCGCAGCGGCCGGGCTACGCCGTCTCCGCGACGCGCCCGCCCGCGAGCTGGATGACGAGCCCGCAGGCCATGCTCGGCCGGTCGGACGGCTACCAGGACAACCGCACGCAGGAGCCGCCCCTCTCCTGGGCGGAGGGCGGCGCCTGGGTGAACGGCCAGCGGGGATCGGACCAGTCCTGGCCGGCGGAGGTCTTCGACGACCGCGCCTCTCCGGAGACCTTCGCGCCCCGGCCCGAGAGCCGCATCGACGTCGCCGCCTCGGGGCCGGGCCTCCTCGTGCGCCAGCCGCGCCGGCCCGCCGCCATCGCCCCCGAGTATCCCGTCGCGGCCTCGGCCGCCCTCGCGCCCGTTCCGGCGCGGCCGGCGGCCTCCCCGGAGGCGGTGCGATTCACCCGCACCCCGGACAGCATCCTTCAGGAGCGCCGCCAGCGCGCCCGCGACGCCGAGGCCGCGCGGATCGAGGAGGCGGCCCGCCTCGCGGAGACCGCCCGGATCGAGGCGGAGACCCGCGCCCGCGAAGCCGCCGAGGCGGCCGAGGCCGCCTCTCTCGCGCAGGCTGCCGCGCTGTCCGAGGCGGCGGCGCTGGCCGAGAGCGTGGCCGCGAGCGACGTCCCCCTCTGGCGCCAGCCCTTCGTGGCCCCGCCCGGCGTGCGCTTCTTCCGCACGCCGGATCGCCGGGCGCCCGCCCCGCGCCCCGAGACCGCCGCGATCCCGCCGACGCCGCAGCCTGAGCCCCGCGACTGGTCGGATCTCGGCGAATGGTCGGCCCTCAGCCCTTGGTTCGACGGCGACGACTGGTCGGCGGTGGAGGCCTGGAGCGCGCTCCAGGGCGGTCCCGCCGTCCCGGAGACCGCGCCCGTCGCCGCTCCGTCGCCGTCCCAGGCCTTCGCCTTCCTGCCGCCCGCCGCCGTGGCCCGCCGCCCCGAGGCTCCGGCCTCCGGTTTCGTCTCCGTTCCCCTGGACGTGACGCTGTTGCGGGCCCTACCCCGCGCGCCTGCCTACGCCCTCGACCGGATGATGCGTTTCGAGGCGCCCGCCCGCGGCGCCGACGGCCAGGACAATGCCGCCGGCCCGGTGCTGACCCTCGTCCCGACCGAGACGGCGACCCTCGACCCCGTTCCGGCGCCGGCCCGCCCGGTCCACGCCATGGCCGCCCGCGCCGCGATCCGGGCCGGGCAGTCGGTCGCCGTTCCCCCGGCCGGCGCCCGCGAGCCGGCGCCCGCTCCGGCCCCGGTGGCCCGCCCGGTGCTGCTGCGCTCGAAATCCGCGCCGCAGCCCGACGCCGAGCCGGCGCCGTCCAAGGCCGAGGTCGAGGCGGTCCGCGCGGAGAAGGAGGCGGCCGCCGAGCGGATCGTCGCCGACGTCATCGCCTTCGCGCCCCCCTCCCCTGCCGCCGAGCCTCCGCCCGCGCTCTCCGCGGCGCCGATCGTCGGCCGCCCGCATCTCGTCTCGGCGAGCCGGCATGTCGGCGTCGCCTCCTTCGACAGCGCGGGCTACGAGCTGCCGGCCCTCGACCTTCTCGCCCTGCCGCAGCGCAAGGAGACCGGCGAGGTCGATGCCGACGTGCTGGAGCAGAACGCGCTGAACCTCCAGCAGACGGTCCAGGACTTCGGCGTGAAGGGCGACATCCTGGCCGTCCGCCCCGGTCCGGTGGTGACGCTCTACGAGCTGGAGCCGGCGCCGGGCACCAAGTCGAGCCGCGTCATCGCGCTCGCCGACGACATCGCCCGGTCCATGTCCGCCGTGTCGGCCCGCGTCGCCGTCGTGCCGGGCCGCAACGTCATCGGCATCGAGCTGCCGAACGACGAGCGCGAGACGGTCTATCTCAGGGAATTGCTCTCGGCGGGCGACTTCCACGAGAGCCGGCACAAGCTTGCCCTCTGTCTTGGCAAGAACATCGGGGGTGAGCCGATCATCG
>NZ_BPQR01000023.1:7500-29221 GCF_022179345.1 Methylobacterium jeotgali
GGCCCAGAAGCCGACCAGCGTGTCGAGCTTGTCGGCGAGCGCCACGGCGATGGAGACCGGGTCGGTCGGCACGCGGTCGCTGGGGCCGAGCGGCTTGTAGTGCTCCTCGATGGCCGCCGCGACGCTCGGGTGCTCGCCCTGGAGGGCGGCGTACTTGCGGCCCATCAGGCCCTGGAGCTCGGGAAACTCGCCGACCATCTCGGTGACGAGGTCGGCCTTGGCGAGGCGCGCGGCGCGCTCGGCGAGATCGGGATCAGCGCCGACGAGGGGGGCGATCTCGCGCGCCAGCGCCGCGATGCGGGCGACACGCTCGCCCTGCGTGCCGAGCTTCTCATGGAAGACGATGCTGTCGAGCTTCGGCAGACGGTCTTCGAGGCGCGTGGCCTTGTCGGTCTCCCAGAAGAATTTTGCGTCCGAGAGCCGGGCGCGCACGACCCGCTCGTTGCCGGCGACGATCGCCGCGCCGCCGTCGCTGGCGACGAGGTTCGAGACGAGGATGAAGGCCGGCGCCAGCGCCTCGGAGCCGCTCCGGCGGAGCACGAAGCATTTCTGGTTGGCGCGGATGGTGGCGCGCACCGCCTCGGCCGGGATGTCCAGGAAGCTCTCGTCGAAGGAGCCCATCAGCACGACGGGCCATTCCACGAGGCCGGCGACCTCCTCCAGCAGGCCCTCGTCCTCGACCAGCTCCAGACCGCGCGCGAAGGCGAGGTCACGGGCGTCGTGCAGGATGATGTCCTTGCGGCGGTCGGGGTCGAGCACGACCTTGGCGCGCTCCAGCGACTGGATGTAGTCGTCGAAGCGCTTCACCTCGATGGCGCCGGGCGCCAGGAAGCGGTGGCCGTAGGTGGTGGTTCCGGCCTCGATGCCGTCGACGGAGAAGGCGACGACATCGGGCGTCTCGGTCTCGGGGCCGAAGGTCGCGACGATGGATTGCAGGGGGCGCACCCAGCGGAGCGCTCCGGGCTTCGCCGAGGCCGCGCCCCAGCGCATCGACTTCGGCCAGGGAAAGGCACGGATCACCTGGGGCAGGATCTCGGCGAGCACGTCGAGGGTCGGGCGGCCCTCGCGCTCGATCACCGCGAGGTAGAACTCGCCCTTCTTCGGGTCGGTGACCGTCTTCGCCTGATCGAGGCTGTCGAGGCCCGCGCTCTTCAGGAAGCCCTGCACGGCCGCCTCCGGCGCGCCGACGCGGGGACCGCGGCGCTCCTCGCGCACGGCCTCACCGCGGGCGGGCAGGCCGGCGATGTGCAGCGCCAGCCGGCGGGGCGTGGCGAAGGCCTTGGCGCCCTCGTAGAGGAAGCCGCGCTCCACGAGCGCGTCGGTGACGAGCTTCTTGAGGTCGTCGGCCGCACGCCGCTGCATGCGGGCGGGGATCTCTTCCGAGCGGAGTTCGAGGAGCAAGTCGGGCATGGCGCGGCAATAGCTCTCCGCCGGGCCGGCGTCGAGACGGGCGTTGCGGCTCAGGCGATAGGACCGCCGCCTTTCCGTCTAACCGCGACGACGGAGGGGCGGGGCGGCATGGTGGGAGAGAAGTCCGGCCAGCGGGTCGAGGGCGCCTCGTAGCTCGCGGGCACGGCCTCGTCGTCGCCCTCGCCGGGGTGCTGGACGGCGACGAACAGCGTCTCGTCGTCGGGGGTGAAGCAGGGGCCGCACATCTCGGCACCGGAGGGCACGCGCAGGAAGTGTCGGCTGGTGCCGCGCCGGGGGCCCTCAGTCTCGAGCGCCCAGATACCGTCCGCACGGCCGGTCGCCTTGCGGGAGTTGCCGTCCGTGGCGATCCAGAGGCGGCCGCGGGCGTCGAAGGCGCAGTTGTCGGGCATGCCGAACCAGCCATCCGCCGAGGTGCCCGCGCCGAACTGCGCCCGCGTGGCGGGCACGGCGGGGTCTCCGCAGCGCACCAGCACCTCCCAGCGGAAGGCCTCGGCGCCATGGTCGCCGTTATCCGGCGCGATCTCGACGATGTGGCCGAAGGCGTTCTTCGCTCGCGGGTTCGCCGGCTCCTCCTCCTCGGGGGTGCGGCGGGTGTTGTTGGTGAGCATGACGTAGACGCGGCCCGTCCTCGGGTTCGCCTCGATGTCCTCCGGACGGTCCATGCGCGTGGCGCCGAGAAACCGGGCGGCCCGGCGGGTCTCGATGAGCACGTCGGCCTGGCTCGCGAAGCCGGCCGCCGCGTCGAGCCCGCCCGAGCCATGGACGAGGGGCAGCCAGCGCCCGCTCCCATCCGCGTCGAAGCGGGCGACACTGAGCGTGCCGGAATCGAGGAGGTCGGCATTCGCCGCGCGGTCGCCGGGCACCGCCTTCGCGTCGCTGACGAAGCGGTAGACGTGCTCGTAGCGCTCGTCGTCGCCGAGATAGACCACGTAGCGCCCGTCGCCGTCGACGATGCCCGCCGCGCCCTCGTGCTTGAAGCGGCCGAGCGCCGTGCGCTTCCGCGGCACCGAGGCGGGATCGAACGGGTCGATCTCGACCACCCAGCCGAAGCGGTTCGGCTCGTTCGGCGTCCTGGCGAGGTCGAAGCGCTCGTGCAGGCGGCCCCAGCCGTACATCGGCGTGCCGAGCCCGTAGCGCTTGGCGTTCTCGGCCTCGCGGTGCCCTTCGGGCAGGCGGCCGTGGAAGTAGTAGTGGAAGTTCTCCTCGCCCGAGAGCCAGGTGCCCCAAGGGGTGACCCCGCCGGAGCAGTTGTTGATCATGCCGCGCACGCTGCGGCCCTCGGGATCGGCGGCGGTGCGCAGGCGTTCGTGGCCGGCGGCGGGGCCGGTGAGGATCATCGGCGTCTCGGCGGTGATGCGGCGGGTGTAGGGCGAGCCGAGCACCGGCCGCCATTGCCCGCCCTCCAGGGCGATCTCGACCACCGAGCCGCCATGCGCGGCCATCTCGACCGCGATCTGCTCCGCGCTGAGGCCCGCGACGAGGCTGCGCCGGTCGCTCGCGGGCAGGCCGGGAAACATCAGCTCGGGATTCGTGTACTCGTGGTTGACCACGAGCAGCCCGCGCCCCGACTCGCCGAGGGGGACGAAGCCGACGAAGTCGTTGTTGTAGCCGAACTGGCGCTGCTGCCTCTCGGCGCTCTGCGCGGCCGGGTCGAAGGCCGGCGCGTCGGGGAAGAGCGGATCGCCCCAGCGCAGCAGCACCTGCGTCTCGTAGCCCTCGGCGACGTGGAGCGTCTCGTCCACGCCGGCGCGCAGCTCGGGAAAGTCGAAGGCGCCCGGCGTGGCGCTTTCGGCGAGCGATGCATCGGGCAGGCCGGCGGCGAGGGCGGCGGCCAGCGAGCCGCGCATCAGGTCGCGCCGGCTGAAGCGCTGGCGGATCACCTCGTCGAGGGTCGGCGGGGTGTCGTCGGTCCCCGAGCCGCTTCCGTTCCTGTCCGCCATCGCGCGCCCCTCTCCGATCCCCGCGGCGGGGTTAGAAGCCTCCCGTGACGGATCGGTGACGCCGGCTCAGGCGGCGAGGGCGGCGCCTCCGGCCTCGGTCAGCAGCCAGGCTCCGCCGCAGGCCTTGGCGAGCTCGCGCACCCGCAGGATGTAGCTCTGGCGCTCCGTCACGGAGATGACGCCGCGGGCGTCGAGCAGGTTGAAGACGTGGCTCGCCTTGATGCACTGGTCGTAGGCCGGCTGCACCATGCGGTGGCGGCCGCCTTCCTCGGCCGGCGCGCCGGCGGCGAGGTAGCTGCGGCAGGCCGCCTCGGCGTCGGCGAAGTGGCGGAACAGCATCGCCGTGTCGGCGGCCTCGAAGTTGTGGCGGGAGTATTCCTGCTCCGCCTGGAGGAAGACGTCGCCGTAGGAGACGCGGTCCGCGCCCTCGCCGCCGTTGAAGTTGAGGTCGTAGACGTTCTCGACGCCCTGCACGTACATGGCCAGCCGCTCGAGCCCGTAGGTCAGCTCGCCCGCGACCGGCGCGCACTCGAAGCCGGCGACCTGCTGGAAGTAGGTGAACTGGCTCACCTCCATGCCGTCGCACCAGCACTCCCAGCCGAGGCCCCAGGCGCCGAGCGTCGGGCTCTCCCAGTCGTCCTCGACGAAGCGGATGTCGTGGAGGCCGAGGTCGACGCCGATGGCGGCGAGCGAGGCGAGGTAGAGCTCCTGAAGGTTCTCCGGGTTCGGCTTCAGGATGACCTGGAACTGGTAGTAGTGCTGGAGCCGGTTGGGGTTCTCGCCGTAGCGCCCGTCCTTCGGCCGGCGGGAGGGCTGCACGTAGGCGGCCTTCCAGGGTTTCGGGCCGAGCGCCCTGAGCGTCGTGGCCGGATGGAAGGTCCCGGCGCCAACCTCCATGTCGTAGGGCTGGAGGATCACGCAGCCCTGCGCCGCCCAGAACTGCTGGAGCGTGAGGATCAGACCCTGGAACGAGGTCTTGGGGCTGAGGTCGACGGGGCTCGACATCGCGGCTTTCCGGATCGGAGGAGAGGTTCGCGGGGGTGTAAGTGCGGCCTCCCGGGTGTCAAGCGACCGCCCGGGTGCGGGCACGCACGGCAACCGTTACCGAATCCTTACATACACGGAACTGCCTAGCCCCTGGCCAAGTTTAGCAAGCAATCAAGGGGTGACGCACCGTTCGAAGAGCGGTTGCACGTTACGGAAGACCAGTCATGCGCACCGGGATCACTGTTTTCGCCGCCGCCATCGCCGTTTCCCTCGCCGCCACGCCGTTCGTCATGGGCGCCGGCAAGGCCCTCGCCACGCAGGACTCCGCCTCGGCCGCCCCGGCTCCGGTGACGGTGATCCCCGTCGAGGTGGCGCCCGTCTCCGTCGCGCCCCAGCCCGAGGCCTGCGCCCGCAAGGTCCGCGTCGTCTACACGGGCTACGGCCAGCCGGCCTGCCGCTGACGGATCAGAGGCCGTAGCGCGCCCATGCCGCGCGCTCGCTGACCGCGGCGACGAGATCCTCGCCGAGGCCCGCTCCGCCGCCCATGCCGCCGGGAACGGTCCGGCGCAGCAGCCGGGCGACGAACGAGCCCTTGGCCTCCGCTACCATGCGAAGGTCCACCTTCTCGCCGAAGCGCGCGCGCATCACCGAGCGCACGTCGCCGAGCGCGTCGACGAGTCCGAGCGCCAGAGCCTGACGCCCGGTCCAGACCGCGCCGGAGAACAGGCTCTCGCCGTCGCTCCTCAGTTTCGGACGGCGCTCCGCGACGAGGCCCGAGAAGACCTCCTGCACGTCCCGTTGAATGCGCTCGAGACGCGCCAGGTCGGCCGGGTCCTCCGGCCGGAACGGGTCGAGCATGGCCTTCGCCTCGCCCTGGGTGTGGACTCGGCGCTCGACCCCGAGCTTGTCGAGCAGGCCCACGAAGCCGAACCCCGCCGAGACCACGCCGATCGAACCGACGAGGGAGGTCTCGTCAGCGACGATCTCGTCGGCCGCGCAAGCGATCATGTAGCCGCCCGAGGCCGCCGCATCCTCCACGAAGGCGATGACCGGCACGCCTTTCTCCTGCGCCAGCGCCCGGATGCGGCGGTGGATGAGATGCGACTGCGCCGGCGATCCGCCCGGCGAGTTGACGACGAGCGCCACCGCGACGAGCCCGCGCATCCCGAAGGCCCGCTCCAGGCTCCCCGCCACCGTGCCGATCGACAGGCCGGGCCGCAGGGGCGAGACCGCGCCGATCACGCCGCTCAGCCGCACCACCGCGACGCGGGGCCGCCTCTCGCGGTAGCGGCCTGGGAGGAGGGAGCGCAGGGAAGCGGCGAAGCTCGACATGCGGGGTGATCTCGGCGCTCGGCCGGCCCTCGGCAAGGACCTGCGACGCTTAAGTTTTCGCGGGTGTCGGCGCGGCGGGCCGATGCAGCGCCTCGGCTTCTTGCGTGAAGCGGCCGGCCTCGTCGTGCAGCACGAGAGGCGGCAGCATCCCGAACGCCGCCCGGCTGCCTTTCGTGGCGGTCAACAGGACACGGATCGCCGGGTGACCGGTCCGCGGGTGGACGGGCCTGATCCACACGCCGCCGAAGCGGTTGCCGAGCGCGGCGAGGCAGGCCGGCAGAGCGTCCGCCCTGTGGATCAGCCCGAGGCGGCCGCCGGGGCGCAGCAGGTCGGCGCAGGCGCGCAGCCAGCCGTCGAGGTCCCCGCCCTCCATGTGGTGCGACGCGCGCCTGGCGGCGTTCGGAGAGGGGCGGCCGGCGCCGGCCTCGAAGAAGGGCGGGTTCGTGAGCAGGATGTCGGCGCTCTCGGGTAGAAGGCCGGCCAGCCGGCGGGCCGCGGCCGGGGCGAGCACGTCGGCCTCCACGATCCGCACGCGCCCGGTCAGCGCGTTGAGCGCGGCGTTCTCGCGGGCGAGCCCGGCGAAGCCGGCGTCCCGCTCCACCAGCGTCACCGTGCAGTCCGGCACCAAGGCCGCGACCGCGAGGCCGACGGCCCCCGTTCCCGCGCCGAGATCGACGACCCGCGCGCCGGCCTCGATCGGCATCGCCTGCGCGAGGAGCACGGCGTCGCTCCCGGCCCGGTGGGCGCCCCGGGGTGGCTGCCGCAGCCGGAGCAGGCCGCCGAGGAAACCGTCCGGCGCCGGCTCCTCAGCCATCGCGCAGCTCGGCGGCAAGGCCCGCCTCGGTCAGAATGCGCCGAGCCTGCCCGCCATGGTCGTCGGGCACCAGCAGGCGCCGGGGAAAGGCGCCGATCGAGCCTTCCATCAGGCTCATATGCGTGTCGGCGAGGAGCACGGGCACGCCCGCGTCCTCCAGCAGCGACTGCGCGAAGCTCATCAGGACGACGTCGTTGCTGCGGATGATCTCGACCATCGAGGATGCCTGCTGCCGGCGCGAGCGCTTTCGCCGCGTACAGCTTCGCGCCGCCGTGCGCCATACTCGCCGGATACGGTGCGCGTGTTGCGGCGCCCCTCGGCCCGTGCGAAGGGGGGCCGCGCGCGAGCGCATGCAGGATACGGTCTGGAGGCTGACGGACCTTGGGTGTCGTGATTCCGATCGAGGGCCGCTCCGACCCGGAGGCGAGCCTCGCCGACCTCGTCGCGCTCGTCAGCGGCGGCATGGAGCGCGTGAACGCGACGATCCTGTCGCGCACCGGCTCCGACGTCGCGATGATCCCAGAGGTGGCCAACCACCTCATCGCGTCGGGCGGCAAGCGCCTGCGGCCGATCCTGACGCTCGCCACCGCCGATCTCTGCGGCTACGCGGCCGGTGAGGGTGCGGTGAAGCTCGCCGCCAGCGTCGAGTTCATGCACACGGCGACCCTCCTCCACGACGACGTGGTGGACGAGAGCGACATGCGCCGGGGCCGCGTCGCCGCCCGCATCAAGTGGGGCAACGAGGCGAGCGTGCTCGTCGGCGACTTCCTGCTGGGCCAAGCCTTCCGGATGATGGTCGAGGTCGGGAGCCTGCGCGCCCTCGACATCCTCTCGGCCGCCGCCACGGTGATCGCCGAGGGCGAGGTGATGCAGCTCACCGCTGCCAAGAACACCGAGACCAGCGAGGACGAGTACCTCGCCGTGATCCGCTCCAAGACCGCAGAGCTGTTCGCGGCGGCCTGCGAGGTCGGTCCCGTGCTCGCCGAGCGGCCCCGCGCCGAGCAGGCGGCCTGCCGCTCCTACGGGATGAATCTCGGCATCGCCTTCCAGCTCATCGACGACGTGCTCGACTACGGCGGCACCAGCGCCAGCCTCGGCAAGAACGTCGGCGACGATTTCCGCGAGGGCAAGATCACCCTGCCGATCGTGCTCTCCTTCCGCCGCGGCAGCGACGAGGAGCGCGCCTTCTGGCGCCGCACCCTTGAGAAGGGCGAGCTGGAGGAGGGCGATCTTGATCGGGCGCTCGCCATCCTGCGCCGTCACCGGGCCCTGGAGGACACGGTGGAGCGCGCCCGCCACTACGGCGCCATGGCCCGCGACGCGCTGGCCCTGTTCCCGAACGGGCGGATGAAGTCGGCCCTGCTCCAGGTGGTCGATTTCTGCATCGCCCGGGCGCACTGACCCTTTCACTCAGCGCAGCATCGTCGCCGAGACCCACCAGCCCGGCATCGCCCGCGCGATGGCGTGGGCGGCGAGCGCCGCTTGGCTGCGGTGCCCGAACAGCCCGAAGACGGTCGCGCCCGATCCCGACATCCGCGCGAGCCGGCATCCCGGCTGGGCCCGCAGCGCGGCTAGCGCCTCGCCGATGACCGGCGCGACGGTCAGCGCCGGCGCTTCCAGGTCGTTGCGGGCCGGGGTGATGGCGGCGACGAGGCCGTTGCGCTGGGCGCGCGGCTCGATCTCCGGATGCGAGGCCTTCGCCACCCGCTCGCCGACCGAGAGCCCCAGCGCCTTGAAGACCGGCGCCGTGGGCACCGGTACGCCGGGATTGACGAGCACCGCCGGCAGCGGCGCCAGACCCAGCGGCAGCCCGATCTCCTCACCGGCGCCGCGCATCATCCGAGCCCTCGGATCGAGGCAGACCGGCACGTCGGCGCCCGTCGCCCGCGCCGCCGCGACGACGACGGGGTGATCGAGGCCGAGACCGTTGAGGCGGGCGATCAGGCGCAGCGCCGCCGCGGCGTCCGACGAGCCGCCGCCGATGCCCGCCGCCACCGGCAGGCGCTTGACGAGGTGGAAGCGCCCGAGCCTCAGGCCGGGGACGCGCTCCGCGAGCCCCCGTGCCGCCCGGATCACCAGATTGTCCGCGTCCGGACCCGCCGGGCCGGCGGTCGGGCCCGAGACGGCGAGAGCGAGGTCGCCGTCCGGCTCCAGCGTCAGCGCGTCGGCGGTCCCGGCGAAGGCCACGAGGCTCTCGAGCTCGTGGTAGCCGTCGCCCGCCCGCCGGCCGAGAACGTGCAGCGTCAGGTTGATCTTGGCGGGCGCGCGGTCGGTGAGGACGGGCACTGGACGTCTTTGGACAGAGGGCGAGGTCTCGCCCTTAAGCGCAGGCTCCGGCACGGGCAAGCCGCGGCGGCGCGGCGGTTTCCTGCCGCACGACGATTCTCGTCGCTTCACCGAGCCTGCGAGATGCCATCGAGAGATAAAGTTCTGCCGTCTTTGTATATTGCCGGCTCATATGAACGTTACTTCAGCGTCATGATAATGTAAAAATCAAGAACTCTTCTCTGCAATCCGTGAAAATCGAAGGCATTAATCGCTCGTCAATCGGTCGATGCGTATCGGATCGCTGTTCGAGGATGGCATTTACGGTTCGAGAGATGCGGATCAGCCTTGGCCACAAGCTCGGTGTCATCGTGGCGCTTCTCAGCCTCGTCGCGATCGGCATCTCGGCCTTCGCCCTGCGGCAGGCCGGCGAGGAGCGGCACCGGCAGGAAGCGATCGAAAGAGCCTGGGACGCGGGCCTGAAGGCCCTGACCCTGGCACAGTCCATCGAGCACGCGGTCGTCCAGGCGACCGCGGTCTACACGGCTTCCGACACCGACGAGGCGAAGACGCGCTTCGCAGCCCTCGCGGCCGCGCTCGGCGAGATCGACGGCGCCCGCCCCGCCTTCCTGGCCGCGGTCGAGGCGCAGATCCCGGCCGATCGTCGCCGTCGGCTCGATCTCGCCGTAAAGGAGTTCGTCGCCTACCAGTCCGATACGGCCGAGCTCGGACAGACGATCTCCCCGAAGGCCGCGCTGATCCAGGCGACCGACGAGGCGACCGTGCGCAATCGCGAGCGCATGGTCGTCGAGATCAACGCCATCGGCCGGGAGGTCATGGCCCGTCTCCGGAACGAGCGCCTCGAGGCGGATGCGGCCCGGAAGACGGCGATGTGGACCCTGACGGTCGGGCCCGCGGCGGCGCTCGGCCTCGGCCTCCTCGCCGCGTTCTGGATCGTGACGACCCAGATCCAGCGGCCGCTGACGCAGCTCAAGCGCTCGCTCCAGGCCGTGGCCGCCGACGCGCTCGACGAGAGCGTCCCCTTCGTCCGCAGGCGCGACGAGGTCGGCGACATGGCCCGTGCCATCGCGTCGGTGCAGAGGGCGCTGATCGACAAGCGCCAGCTCGACGCCGCCGACCGGGAGCGCGCCCGGATCGAGCTGGCGCGGTCCTCCGCGGTCGCGGGGGCCTCCGGCGATTTCGATCGGGACACGCATGACGCCGTCGAGTCCCTGATCCGGTCCGCGGAAGGGATGCGCAGCGCCGCCGATGCCCTTTCCTCGACCGCCACGACGACGACGATGCAGGCCAACGCCGTGGCAGCGGCCTCCGGCCAGTCCGCGCGAACGGTCGGCGGGATCGCCGACGCGGCCGAGGCGCTGTCGGCGACCTCGCAGCAGATCGAAACGCATGCGCGGGACACGAGCGCCTTCGCGGCCGTCGCGCTCGATCGCACCGAGACGCTGCAGGGGTCGGTCGACGGTCTGGCGCGGGCGGCCTCCGAGATCGGCACCGTCGTGACCCTGATCCGCGCCATCGCCGAGCAGACGAACCTTCTCGCCCTGAACGCGACGATCGAGGCGGCGCGGGCGGGGGCGGCGGGCCGAGGCTTCGGCGTGGTCGCGAGCGAGGTGAAAGAGCTTGCCGCGCAGACCGCCTCGGCCACCGGCCGCATCGCGTCGCGCGTCGAGGCGATCCGGGACGCGACGGACGAGACCGCGGGCGCCATCCGCAGCATCGGCGGCACGATCGCCCAGATGAACGAAATGGCCTCCGGCATGGTCGCCGCCGCCGACCGGCAGCAGCAGGCGAGCGAGGAGATCGCCCGCGCCATCACCGGGGCGGCGGCGGATGCGCGGACAGTCTCCGAGAACGTCGCGCAGGTGCGCGAGACCATCGCCTCGAACGAGGCGAGGGCCGCTCAGATGCGGGCGGGCGCCGGCGATGTCGAGACCAGCACCCGCGCCCTGCAGACGGCCATCGAGACCTTCGTCGGCCGTATCAAGGCGGCGTGACCGCCGACCCGCGGCTCAGCCGCCGGTCTTCTTCTTGTCGGCGGCGCCGGGGGGCTCGTTCGGGGCGGGCGCGCCCTTCGGCAGCTCCGGGTTCTGGGCGTTGTGGGGCGCGGCGACGGGGGCCGGCGGGTTCTCGGCGGTGGCGGTCGGCTTCTCGACCTCGGGCAGGCCGTTGGCGAGCTTGTCGTTGATCTTGGCGAGCTCCTCCGGCTCGGGGTTCAGGTCCTTGGCATGCTGCCACTGGAACTTGCCCTCGAGGCGCCGGCCGGCCCGCCAGTAGGCGTCGCCGAGATGGTCGTTGATGGTCGGGTCGCCGGGCTTCAGCTCGATCGCCTTCTCCAGCTCGCGCACCGCGTCGTCCCAGCGGCCGAGGCGGTAGTAGGCCCAGCCGAGGCTGTCGATGATCATGCCGTCGCGGGGGCTCGCGTCCACCGCCTGCTTGAGCATGGCGAAGGCCTCGTCGATGTGCATGTTCTGATCGACCCAGGAATAGGCCAGATAGTTCAGCACCTGCGCCCGGGCGCCCGGCTGGCTCGCCGGCACCAGCTCCAGGGCCTTCTTGAGGTCGGCCTCCGCCTTGTCCCACTGCTTGGCCCGCTCGTAGGCGGTGCCGCGGAAGTAGTAGGTCGTCCAGTAGTTCGCCTGCGGCCGGTCGCCGATCAGCGCGATGGCCTTCGAGTAGGTCTCGGCGGCCTCCTCGTACTTCTTGCGCGAGCGCTGGACGTTGCCGAGCGCGGTGACGACGTCGATGTCGTCCGGATGCGCCTTCATGGCGGCGTCGAGGTGCTTCAGCGCCTCCTCGCCCTTGCCCATCTGCTCGAGGTTGAGGCCGATCTGGATGTCGGCGTTGAGCTTCAGGGGCGAGTTCGCCGGGATCAGCGCGTAGGCCTCGTTCGCCCGCTCGGTCTGCTTCATCCGGTCGAGGGTGTCGGCGAGCGTCAGGCGGCTCAGCGCGTGCTCGGGCGCGAGGTAGAGGGCGAGCCGCAGGTAGACCACCGCCGGCAGCTCGTCGCCCTGCGTCGAGCCCGCCGAACCGAGCCCGTAGAGCACCTCGGCCGCGCCCTCCTGGGCGGTGTTGACGAGGCGGCCGAGCGGCTTGCCGGCCTTCAGCTTGTCGAGGGCGTCGCGCACCACGGGATGGCGCGGGAGCAGGGCGTCGAAGTCGCTGTAGGCCTGGATGGCGAGGTCCGTGCGGCCGGCCTGGGCCTCGAAGCGGGCGTAGGCGTCGACGATGCGAAGCGTGTTGCGGTCGGCCTCGTAGGCGGCCTTCAGGCGGCGCTCGGCCTCGGCCTGGTCGCCGACCACGCTGGCGATGAGGCCGGCATGGTAGTCGCGGAAGGTGTTGTAGTAGCGCTCGCCCCGCAGGCGCGAGATCGTCTCCAGGGCGCGCTTGCCGTCGCCGGCACCGGCGAAGGCCCAGGCGGTGAGGAGCGTGCCGGTGAGGTCGGCGGCGGCGCCCCGGCCGCTCTTGGCGAAGTTCCCGCGGGCGGCGGCCCACTGGCCGGCCTTCATCTGGCGCACGCCGAGGGTGAGCTGTGCGAGCCCGTTGGCCCCGTCGCGGGAGGCGACGCGCTCGGCCACCCGGAAGGCGTCGGGGAGCGCCCCGTCGGCCAGCAGCGAGACGAAGGCCCGCTCGAGAAGCTCGGGATTGCGCGGGTCGCCCTTGACCGCCTCCTTGTAGAAGGTCGCGGCGGCGGCGGTATCGCGGGAGGCGCCGGCGATGTAGGCGGAGAGGAAGTTGCCTTCGAGGGACTCCGCCGGCTCGTAGTCGCTGACCGGCGTCGACTCCTGCGGCTGCATCGCCGCCGCCGGCCCGATCAGCAGGGTCAGGGCCAGCGTCGAGGCCAGGGTTGCCTTCAGGCCGGAACGGCCGAGGCGGGCTTTCGCTTCGATGGGCACCAGGGACGGCTCCTGCACTGCCGGGCCGCGCCGGGGCGGGCCCGGGCCGGATCGGGCGCGGACAGTACCTGTTCGGGCCACGCCCGCAAGGCGAAAGCATGACGCCTTCGCCGTGCGGGGAGGCGCCGCCGTCACATGTTCGGGTAGTTCGGTCCGCCCGGCCCCTCGGGCGTCACCCAGTTGATGTTCTGGTTCGGATCCTTGATGTCGCAGGTCTTGCAGTGGACGCAGTTCTGCGCGTTGATCTGGTAGCGGACCCCGTCCGAGGCGGAGGCGTCCTCCACCCACTCGTAGACGCCGGCCGGGCAGTAGCGGGCCGAGGGGCCGCCGAACACGTCGTGCTCGGAGCGCTTCTGCAGCTCCGGGTCCTTCACCTGGAGGTGCGGCGGCTGGTCCTCCTCGTGGTTGGTGTTCGAGAGGTAGACCGAGGAGAGCCGGTCGAAGGTCAGCTTGCCGTCGGGCTTCGGGTAGGCGATCGGCGTCACCTCCGAGAGCGGCTTGAGGCAGGCGTGATCCGGCTTGCCGTGGCTGAGCGTCCCGAAAGGAGAGGCGTCGAGGATCGTCGTCGCCCACATGTCGAGCCCGCCGAGGCCGACGCCGACCAGCGTGCCGTAGCGCGACCACAGCGGCTTGACGTTGCGGACCCGCTTGAGATCCTGCCCGATCTCGCTGCCGCGCCAGCCGTTCTCGTAATCCGACAGCTCGTCGCCGCTGCGCCCGGCACGCAGCGCTGCGGCGATGGCCTCGGCCGCCTGCATCCCGGAGCGGATCGCGTTGTGGGAGCCCTTGATGCGCGGCACGTTCACGAAGCCCGCCGAGTCGCCGACGAGGCAGCCGCCGGGGAAGACGAGCTTCGGCACCGACTGCCAGCCGCCCTCCATGATGGCGCGGGCGCCGTAGCCGATGCGCTTGGCCCCCTCGAAGGTCTCCGCGATCATCGGATGGGTCTTGAAGCGCTGGAACTCCTCGAACGGCGACAGGGTCGGGTTCTCGTAGTTCAGGTGCGTGACGAAGCCGACCGAGAGCAGGTGGTCGTCGAAATGGTAGAGCCAGGAGCCGCCGCCGGCCCGGTTCGGCAGCGGCCAGCCCATGGTGTGCCGCACAAGCCCCGGCTCGAACCGGTCCGGCGCGAGCTGCCACAGCTCCTTGACGCCGAGGCCGTACTTCTGATGGTCGCGGCCTGCGTTGAGCTTGAAGCGGTCGACGAGCGTCTTGGTGAGCGAGCCGCGGGCGCCCTCGCCGAAGACTGTGTATTTTGCCCGCAGCTCCATGCCGCGGGTGTAGTCCTCGCGGGGCTCGCCGGAACGGCCGATGCCGAGATCGCCGGTGGCGATGCCGGTGACGACGCCCTGCTCGTCGTAGAGCACCTCGGAGGCCGGGAAGCCGGGATAGATCTCGACGCCGAGCGCTTCGGCCTTGGCGCCGAGATACTTCGCCACGTTCGAGAGCGAGCCGACGAAGTTGCCGTGGTTCGACATCAGCTTGGGGAAGAACACGTTCGGCATGGTGACGCCGCTGTTCTTCGTGAGGAACATGAACTGGTCGTGCGTGACCTCGGTCCTGAGGGGCCGCTCCGGATCGTCGCGCCATTCCGGCATCAGCGCATCGAGGCCGCCCGGATCGACCACCGCGCCCGACAAGATGTGGGCGCCGACCTCAGAGCCCTTCTCGACGACGACGACGCTGATCTCCTCGCCCGCCTCGGCCGAGAGCTGCTTGAGCCGGATGGCGGCGGCCAATCCCGCCGGACCCGCCCCGACGATCACCACGTCGAAGTCCATCCCCTCGCGTTCGGGCAGCGCCATCCATCATCCTCCCGCGATCGCCCACCCGATCCTGTCGAGCCCGGCGTCGTTCGACCCCTTCCGAACTGTCTCAACCCGTTCCAAGGTGGGAACGCAAGCCGAGGCATCGGAACCCACGGTCGTAGTTGGCACTTCGGCCCCGGACGATCGGTTGTCCACAGATCGCCGCGGCAACAGATTGCACGCATGATGATGGATACGGACAAGCAGCGCGATCTCATCGCCTATCTCGACTTCCACGAGGAAGCCGGGGTCGACATCGCGCTCGACGAGCGGCCGCACGACCGCTTCTCGGGGCCCGACGCCGCGGTCGCGCCCGAGGTGAAACCCGTCGCCCGGCTGGCGGCACGTCCGCCGATCGAGAGGGGCGAGCCCGAGAAGCCGGCAACGCGCACGCCCACCTACGGAGGGTCGGCGGCCGCGCCGCCGGATGCCGCCGCCGGCTCCGCCCGTGCCCAGGCGTCGGAAGCGAAGTCCCTGGAGGAGCTCGAGGCGCTGCTGCGCGCCTTCGACGGCTGCCCGCTACGCTTCACCGCCAAGAACCTCGCCTTCTCGGACGGCGATCCGGCGGCGCCGGTGATGTTTATCGGCGAGGCGCCGGGCGCCGACGAGGACCGAGTCGGCAAGCCGTTCATGGGCCGCTCCGGCCAGCTCCTCGACCGGATGATGGCGACGATCGGCCTCGACCGCACGGGCGCCTACATCGCCAACATCGTGCCCTGGCGCCCGCCGGGTAACCGCACCCCGACCCCGCAGGAGGCCGCGATCTGCCGGCCGTTCCTGGAGCGCCAGATCGCCCTGGTCGATCCGAAGCTGATCGTCTGCCTCGGCAGTCCGGCGACCCAGGCGCTCACCGGCACCAAGGACGGGATCCTGAAGATGCGCGGCCGCTTCCACAAGGCGCAGGTCGCGGGCCGGGAGTTCCGCGTCCTCGCGACGCTCCACCCGGCCTACCTGCTGCGCCAGCCGCTCCAGAAGCGCCTCGCCTGGCGGGACTTCAGGCTGCTGCGCGCGGCCCTCGACGGCGCGGCCTGACCCGGTCTAACGCTCGGGGTGGAACCGCGGCGCGAGCGCGGCCATTACAAGGTGCCGCGACGAGACGGCGAAGACAGGACCGGGACCGATGCGCTGGGAAGATTTTCGTGGGTCCGACAACATCGAGGACCGGCGCGGCGAGGGCGGTGGCGGCATGGGCTTCCCCGGCGGCGGCGCCGGCGGCCTCGGCATCGGCACCATCGTCATCCTGTGCATCATCGGCTGGGTGACGGGCATCAACCCCGCGATCCTGATCGGCGGCGCCGAGCAGATGAGCGGCGGCCGCCAGCCCCGCGAGGAGCGGGTCGATCCGGACACGCAGGCGAAGCGCCGCGCGCCCCCGACCGATCAGGCCGGGCAGTTCGCCTCGAAGATCCTCGGCAACACGGAGGACGTCTGGACGAAGATCCTGCCGGACCAGACGGGGAAGTCCTACCGTCCCACCACGATGGTGCTCTACTCGGGCGGAACCCGCAGCGGCTGCGGCTCGGCGCAGGCGGCGATGGGGCCGTTCTACTGCCCGCTCGACAAGAAGGTCTATCTCGACACGTCGTTCTTCCAGGAGATGGCCCGCAAGTTCAACGTGCGTGGCGACTTCGCCTACGCCTACGTCATCGCCCACGAGGTCGGCCACCACGTGCAGGACGTGCTCGGTATCCTCGGCAAGGTGCAGGCCCGCCAGCAGGCCGCCGGGAAGACCGAGGCCAACCATCTCTCCGTGCGCGTCGAGCTGATGGCCGACTGCCTCGCCGGCGTCTGGGCCAAGAACTCCAACGACCGCTGGAACGCGATCGACCAGAGCGACGTCCAGGAGGCCATCAAGGCCGCCGAGGCCATCGGCGACGACAAGCTCCAGCAGCAGAGCCAGGGCTACGTCGTGCCCGATTCCTTCACCCACGGCTCCTCGGAGCAGCGGGTGCGCTGGTTCATGACCGGCTTCCGCAGCGGCCAGACCCGCTCCTGCGACACCTTCCGGAGCGCGTCGAACTGAGATCAGTTCATCCTCAGGTCGTGCGTTTGCGGACCACGAAACGCTCGAGCATCAGCCCGAGTAGCAACGCCGTGAGAGACCAGAGGATCGTGTAGGCATAATCCACCTGCACGGCCAACTCGGGATAGTAACCTGTCCTTACCCACTCAACCACTTGCACTACCGGATTCCACTTCAGGATATCGTAGATCTGCTGTGGCATAAAGTTTGGCAGGAATATCACGCCACTGGACAGGTATAGAACGAGGGTAAAGAGAATATAGCCGATCTGCCAAGCTGGAAAGAACGATACGATACCCACGTTGACCACGCCGACTGCAATTCCGAGAAGGATCGCGGCGAGGTATCCAGTGATCGCAACGACAGGGTTCGCGGGAAAAGGGTTCACTCCCAAAGCGGCAACGATCGACATCGTCAGCAAGAGCGCCAAAAATCCCGTCATGATCTCCACGATGATGCGCGCCAAGATGACGTCGATCAGCTTGACTTGCGGATAATAGGTGAGTGGGCGGTTCAAAAGAACGGCTTTCATCACCTCTCTAGAAATATACTGAAATATCAATGCCGTGATCGCGCCTGTCGAGAAGAACAGCACCCGGCTGTCGCCGATGGGGGCGGGCATGTGCCGGAAGGTGTAGATCCCGACCAGCATGAAGGCATGCGCCACCGGCCAGCCGACGACGATGGCATAACCGACATGCGAGCCTCCGAAGCGCGTGCGCATGTCGCGCAGCATCAGCGCGTGGAGGACGTGGAAATAGGATTCGATGGCCGCGCGGCGCCGCGAGAGGGTCCGCTGCCTGCCCGGGGGCGGCATGAAACGGGATGCTCCGGCGGCCATTCGATCCTCGCGCGCGTCCGGAACCGCTTCGCTGAGGATCGCGACCGAATTGTGAAGACGCGTCCGGACGACCTTACGCGCCGAAGAAGGCGGCTTCCGTGTAGGACAGGTCGCCGATCCGAGGCATGACGGGGCCGCGGGCATATTTCGGCATCCGGTCCGGGAAGAAGCGGCCCGGCAGCCCCGGGATCGGGCCGTTCGCGTCGACCAGAAGCGCAGGGTAGCCCCGGCGCGCCAGGAAGCGTCCGAGGGGCCTCGCGAAGCGGGCCGCATCCGCTACGTCCCGGCAGAAGGCGAGATGCGCGACCGGGACGTTCAGCCGGGTGATCCGCCGGGGCAGGAACAGGAACGGATAGGCGCACCCGTCCGACACGCACCACAGCGCCAGCAGGTCGAGGTCGCGGTGATCCCGCATCACGGCCCGATCGAGGTCGTCGACCGCGGCACCTTCCGGCGCCTCGATGCCCTCCACGATCATGCCGTCGGCGGCCCCGAGTGCCAGCAACGGGAAACAGATGTGCAGGCCGTCGGCGTAACGCCGGAAGCCCTGGGCCTCGATCGTCGGCCGGGTATGGCGCTGCGAGGACACGTTGACGTAGCTCATACCCTTGTCGCGGGTCGCGGCCGCCACGAGGAGCGGCGCGTAGCTGCGATAATCGGGCTCGACGTACCAGCTCGACAGGTTGCACTGCGCCGGGCCGCGCTCGCGAGGCTTCAGGATGGTCAGCAGCGTGCCGACGAGCGTGCCTTCGGCATCGAGGACGAAGCCCGGCGCCGGTAGGCCGTTCTCGTCCGCCAGCCGCAGCAGCAGGGACAGGATGCCGGACCAAGCCTCGGCGTCCTTCGCGGGGAAGCCCTTCGCGAGGAGGCGGCTGAGCGGCTCGCGGTCCATCTCCGTCATGCGCCGGCATCGGACGCGCCGCACCGGAGTGGGGATGGGGCGGGCCGGCGTCGCCGGCGTTGCAACGGAGCTGACGCTGTCCACGCGTGTGCCCTTTCAGGACGTTCCGGCACACCGCGACACCACGGCTGGCCCTCGTCCAGCGGTCAGCGCAAACCGCGCGCCAAAGCGCTAGGCACCGGCTCTTAAGAAGATGCGCTCAGGCTTGGGCCTTGCACATGGTCTCCGAGCATCCCCCCGGCTGTGTCGGGGCGGGACAGAGACGCTCATGATCCGCTCGCAACCCCACGGTATCGGCCTCGCGGACCGCTTCGGAGACCTGTCATGAGGCTTCGCCTTCGCGGCCTCTCGGCCAAGTTCGCCGTGATCCTCTCCGGCGAGCTGGTCCAGAGCCTGTTCCATTTCGGCGTGAACATCGCGCTGGTGCGCTCGCTCGTCGCCTACGATTACGGGCTTTTCGCCATCGTCTTCACGGTGGGCGGAATCGGCATCACCTATATCCGCTCCCTCGTCGCGGTGCCGGCGACGCTGTTCCTCGCCCGGAGCCTCGGCAGGCTGGCCGAGCGCGGCCACGACGTCACCTTCGGGGCCGCCGCGACCCTGGTCGCATTGGGGCTTGGCGGGATCGTCACGCTGGGGCTTCTCCCGACGCTCGGGCTCGGCGCCCTCACCGGCGGCGCCTTCGTCGCGCTCTACACGTTCCGCGCGTATCTCCGGATCGTGCTCCTCGCGCGGGCGGCCTCGCGGATCGCCGGCTTCAGCGACATCGCCTATGCCGGCTCTGGCACGCTCTTCGGCGCGCTGCTCCTTCACGGAGACGGCACGCTCCTTCTCGATCACGCCTTCATCGCGCTCGCGTTGGCGCATGCCACCGGCATCGCCGTGGCCTACGCGGCCCTGCGCCAGCCCGTCCGCCTGCGCTTCCGCCCGAGCCTGCGCCGGCGCTACGCCGCGATCTGGCCGACGCTCGTCTGGTCGCTCGTCGGCATCACCTCGACGAACATCCAGGGGCAGGGGCTGACGCTCCTCTTCGCCCTGATCGCGGGGCCGGCCGCCTACGCGCCCATCGCGGCGACGCTCGTGCTCTTCGCGCCGCTGCGCATTCCGACGAACGCCCTGACCAACATGGTCCTGCCCGAGATCACCGGTCTCCTCGCCGGAAACCGCCTCGAGCCGGCCCGCCGCCTCGTCACCCGCAGCACGGCGATCATCGCCGCCGGATGCCTCGTCTACGGGGCGGCGATGTGGGTGGGCCTGCCGATCATCGAGCACCACCTCTTCAAGGGCCGCTTCCTGCACGAGCCGATGGAGCTGATCGGGCTCGGCGTCTGGAGCGTGGTGACGGTCTCGCTGCTCTACGCGATCCCGCGCGCCTTCCTCGAAGCCGCCGCCGCCTTCCGCGACATCGCCTACGGCGCGACGGTCGCCGCGGTGATCGGCTTCGTGGTGATGGTACCGGTGCTGCTCACGGTCTCGCCGCCCTGGGCGCTCGCCGGCCTGCTGGCCTCGGAAGCGGCGACGGCGCTCTGGTGCTGGCGCTGCTTCGGGCGCCGCTCGCGGGGCGACGATCCGGCGAGCGACACCTCCGACGCCTTCGTCGCGGGACTGCCCGCCCGCTCGTAGGCTTGCCTGACGAGGCGCTAGGCTCGCGCCCCGGCGGAAGGGGACTCGGTGACGCAGGCGAGGCCCGCCTCGCGAAGCACGGCGCCGATGCCCTCGGCGGCGGCGGCCTCGGAGAACACGCTCTCGTAGCGGGCGTGGGCGGCGGCGGGATAGCTCCGCCACGCCTCCGGCTCCGCGACGATGCGTGCGAGCGTGGCCGACAGGCTGTCGGCGTCGCCGGGCTCCACCACCCAGCCGCTGCGCCCGTCCTCGACGGTCTCGGTGAGGCCGCCGATCCGCGAGACCACGGGCGGGATGCCGTAGGACATCGCCTCGATGGCGACGCGTCCGAGGGATTCCGGCCGCTGCGAGGGCACGACGACGACATCGGCCCAGCGATAGAGCGGGGAGGGGTCGCGCACGAAGGGCGAGAGCATCACCCGGCCCTCGAACCCGCCGTCCGCGATCTGCTCGGCGAGCGCCCGCTCGCGGGCCTCGTCCTCGAAGGCGCTGCCGACGATCCGCAGCTCGACCCGCCGGCGCACCGCCTCCGGCAGGCGCCGCACCGCCTCGACCAGCACCTCCTGGCCCTTGATGCGGCTGATCCGGCCGAGCATCAGCAGGCGCAAGGGGCGGCTCCCGTCGTACCGCGGCGGGTTCGGCTGCTCCGGCCCTGCGATCCCGTTATAGACGACCCGCCACGGCTGCCCCGGCCGCAGCGCGTAGGAGCGGGCGGTGGCGTTCGAGTTGAAGATGATCCGCGCGCCGCTCCAGCGGATCAGCGCGTTGAGCACGGTGCGGGTCGCGCCCTCGGGAATCTCGTGGACGTGCAGCACGGTCCGCTTCGGACAGAGGCGGGCGGCGATCTGATAGTCGGCGACGACTGTGGTGTTGACGTAGGTGAGGTCGCTCGACCGGATGCGCCGGGCGGCCCGCAGCACGGCGACCGGCAGGCGCAGCATCCCGATCGTCGCCAGCCGCGGAAGCTCACGGCGGCGCAGGATCCAGAGCGGCTCGTAGACGATGCGGGAAGCGATCCCTTCGAGCTCGCCGACGATCGGCCCTTCCTGCGGCAGCACCACCTCGATGAAGGCGTCCGGGCAGGCCCGGCGGATCACGCGGACGGATTCGCAGAAGGCGCGGTCCGAGCCGTAGAGCTCCCATCCCTGGTGGACGCAGGTGATGCGCTGCATGAACCCCATCCCGGCCCCGGCTGTCGCCCCGGTCTACGCGGCAAACGTGAAGCGCCCGCTAAGCCTGCCGTGCGATTTCCCAGGCTTCGCGGAGCTCGAACGGATCGGATTGAAGGTCTCGTAAGGTCTCGCGAGTCCTATTGGGGGCCCTCAGACCGGAACGCCAGCCTTGTCCGACGCGCCCGCTTCGATCCTCATCCTCGGCACGCGCGGGATTCCCGCCGCCCATGGCGGCTTCGAGACCTTCGCGGAGAAGCTCGCGCTGTTCCTCGTAGCGCGCGGCTGGCAGGTCGGCGTCTACTGCCAGAAGGACGTGGAGCGGGTCGGCACCCGCTTCGGCACCCGGCGCTGGAACGGAATCGAGCTGATCGACGTCGAGGTCGTCGACCGCGGCCCGGTCTCGACGCTGGAGTTCGACTGGCTCTGCGTGCGCCACGCCGCCCGCTCCAAGGCCGTGTGCCTGGTGCTCGGCTACAATGGCGGCGCCTTCCTGCCCTGGCTGCGCCTCGCCGGAAGGCCGATCCTCACCAACATGGACGGCATCGAGTGGAAGCGGCCGAAATGGTCGATGCCGGTGCGCGCCTGGTTCTGGGTCAACGAGTGGATCGCCGCCTGGGCCTCGAACCGGCTCGTGGCCGACCATCCGATCATCGCCGACCATCTCGCGACG
>NZ_BPQR01000024.1 GCF_022179345.1 Methylobacterium jeotgali
GGCCCTTCCCGAAACGCTGGATCGCAGCGTTTCGGGAAGGGCCGGGGCGACGCTCCGGCCCTTTCTCGTTCCGGGCGGAGCCTGTATCTCCCGACGCCCTCGGCGCGAGAGCGAGCCTGCCCGCCATGACACGCCCACCCCCTTCCTCCGCCCCGTCGCGGGTGTCTAAGCCGGGAGCGCGTCCGTGAGCGCCGGCATCTGGGGCAAGCTCGGCGGCGCCGGTCTCGGCATGGCGCTCGGCGGCCCGCTCGGCGCGCTCGCCGGGAGCGTCGCGGGGCATTTCCTGGTCGACCGCGAGGGCGCGCCCTTCGGCCCGACGCCGCGGGAGGTCGTGTTCACCACCGGCCTCGTGGCGCTCGCCGCCAAGGTGGCGAAGTCCGACGGCGTCGTGGCGCCCTCCGAGGTGGAGGCCTTCGGCCGGGTGATCGAGGTCTCCGAGGCCGAGCGCCCCGGCGTGACCCGCCTGTTCGACCTCGCCAAGTCGACCACCGCCGGCTTCGAGGCCTACGCGCGCCAGCTCGCCGGCGCCTTCGGCGACGAGCCTGCCCTGCTGGAGGACGTGCTCGACGGCCTCTTCCAGATCGCCACCGCCGACGGCGCCTTGCACGAGGCGGAGGAGCGCTACCTGCACGCCGTCTCCGAGATATTCGGCTTCGACGAGGCGGCCTTCCGGCGGATCGCCGCGCGCCACGTCGCGCTCTCCGACGACCCCTACCTCGTGCTCGGCCTCGAAGCCACGGCAACGGCCGAGGAGGTGCGGGCGCGCCATCGGGCGCTGGTGCGCGAGAACCATCCCGACCGGGCCATCGCCCGCGGCCTGCCGCCGGAGGCGGTGGCCATCGCCACGGCGCGGCTCGCCGCCATCAACGCCGCCTACGACCGGATCGAGGCGGAGCGCGGCCTCTCGTGAGCGCGCATCCCGACAGCCCGGTCGCCTCCGGGATCGTGCCCTCGCCGAACCACGGCGAGCGGCGCGGACCGCCGCCGGACATGCTGATCCTGCACTACACCGGAATGGCGAGCGCCGAGGCCGCGCTCGGCCGCCTGCGCGATCCCGCCGCCGAGGTCTCCGCCCACTACCTCGTCTTCGAGGACGGCCGCATCGTCCAGATGGTGCCCGAGAGCCGCCGCGCCTGGCATGCGGGGGCCGGCGCCTGGGCGGGCGAGCGCGACCTCAATTCGCGTTCGGTCGGGATCGAGATCGTCAATCCCGGCCATGCCGGCGGCCTGCCGCCCTATCCGGAGGCGCAGATCGCAGCCGTCACGGCGCTGTCGCGGGATGTCGTCGCCCGGCTCCGGATTCCGGCGCGGCGGGTCCTCGCCCATTCCGACGTCGCGCCCGAGCGCAAGGAGGACCCCGGCGAGCTCTTTCCCTGGGCGCGCCTCGCGGCGGCCGGCGTCGGCCACCACGTGCCGCCGGCCCAAAGCGCCGACGGACGCTTCCTCACGGAGGGCGATGCCGGCCAGCCCGTGGAGGCGCTTCAGGCCATGCTCGCTCTCTACGGCTACGACCAGCCGGTGACGGGCCGCTTCGACGCGCGCACGCGGGCCGTCGTCACCGCCTTCCAGCGGCACTTCCGGCCGGCGCGGGTCGACGGCGTGGCGGATGCGGCCACCATCACCACTCTGCGCGATCTCCTTGCCGCGCTGCCCTCGGACGGAGCGTGACCTTCTCCGGCATCGACCGCCGGCTGCCCTGAGGCATCACGCTCAGGCGCGGTGCGCCTCGCGCTCGACCGGTGGCGCCTCCTCGGCAGTTTCGCCCCGGGTCCGCCAGAGGCTGTAGCTGATGCCGGCCGCCAGGAACACGAGCGTCACCGCGAGCGAAACCCAGGCCGGGACGTGGACGAGCTCGAAGGTGTCGGCCACGACGATCTTGGTGCCGATGAAGATCAGGATCAGGGCCAGCGCCGTCTTGAGATAGGCGAAGCGGTCGACCATCGCGGCGAGAGCGAAATAGAGCGCGCGCAGGCCGAGGATGGCGAAGATGTTCGAGGTGTAGACCACGAAGGTGTCCGTGGTGATCGCGAAGATCGCCGGCACGCTGTCGACCGCGAAGATCACGTCGGCGCCGTTGACGAGCACGAGAGCCAGCGCCAGCGGCGTCAGCCAGAGCACTGGCTTGCCGGTCTTGGGATGGGGCAGGCGCACGGCGAAGCGCTGCCCGTGCAGGCCGGGCGTGACCCGGAAGGTCCGGCGCAGCCAGCGCACGGCGGCGTTGTCCTGGACGTCGCCCTCCTCCTCGTCCCTGGAGACGAGCATCTTCACGCCCGCGTAGAGCAGGAAGGCGGCGAAGATCGAGAGCACCCAGTGCGCCTGATGGACGAGGGCCGCGCCGAGGCCGATCATCAGCCCGCGCAGCACTACCGCGGCGAGGATGCCCCAGACGAGCACCCGATGCTGGGCCGCGCGGGGGATGCCGAGGCTCGTCAGGATGACCGCGATGACGAAGACGTTGTCCATCGACAGCGACTTCTCGACCACGAGGCCGGTGACGTATTCCTGGGCCGGCTGGGCGCCCATGTACCACCAGATCCAGCCGCCGAAGACGAGGCCGAGGCCGAAGTAGAAGGCCGTCAGCAGCAGGCTCTCGCGCACCCCGATCTCGTGGTTCTTGTCCCGGTGCAGGATGCCGAGATCGAAGGCGAGCAGCGTGAAGACCAGCGCGTGGAAGCCGAGCCACATCCAGACCGGCTTGCCGAGCCACTCGAGGTACAGAAGGTCGACCATGCGCGGGCCCTTGGATGCTTCACGAGGAAGAGCATCGGCTCCGACATCACGGGGGCACTGAGTGCCCACCGCCAGAGGGGCCCGCAGCCGACTGCGCGCGAGTTAAGCGGAGGATGAGGGCGAATCAAGGGCGATCCCGGGTTGGGGGCACGCCTCTCCCCCACCGGCCATGCGCGCCGGGCGGCTTGACTCGAGCGCCCGTCCCCGTCCCTTCACGGGGCCATGGAAAGCTCGGGCAGCGAAGACGTCGCGGTGGTCGGCGCGGGGCCGGCCGGCCTCGCGGCGGCGGAGATCCTGGCCGCTGCCGGCCTGCCCGTCACGGTCTACGAGCGGATGCCCTCGCCGGCTCGCAAGTTCCTCATCGCCGGCCGGGGCGGCCTCAACCTCACGCATTCCGAGCCGCTGCCGGCCTTCCTGGGGCGCTACCACCCGCGCGGAGCGCTGGACGAGGCGATCGCCGCCTTCCCGCCGGAGGCCTTGCGCGCATGGTGCGAGGGGCTCGGAGAGCTGACCTTCGTCGGTTCCAGCGGCCGCGTCTTCCCGAAGAGCTTCAAGGCCTCGCCGCTCCTCCGGGCCTGGCTGGGGCGGCTGGCGGAGCGCGGCGTGCGGCTTCGGACCCGCCATCGCCTCGCCGGGTTCGACGGGGCGACCCTCGCCTTCGAGACGCCGGAGGGCGCCCTGACGGTGCGCCCCCGCGCGACGCTGCTCGCCCTCGGCGGGGCGAGCTGGCCCCGGCTCGGCTCGGACGGGGCCTGGACCGGCCCGCTCGCGGCGGCGGGCGTCGCCGTCGCCCCGCTGCGGCCGGCGAATGTCGGCTTCGCCGTCGACTGGTCCAGGCCGTTTCGCGAACGCTTCGCCGGGGCGCCGTTGAAGCGCGTGCGCTTGTCGCTCGACGGCGAGCACCGCCTCGGCGAGGCGCTCATCACCGCCTCCGGGATCGAGGGCGGCGCCGTCTACGCCCTGTCACGCCTGCTCCGCGAGCGGATCGACCGGGAGGGCGTCGCGCGTCTCTCGGTCGACCTGCGGCCGGACCTCGACGCGGGCGCGCTCGCGCAGCGTTGGGGGCGGGCGCGGCAGAGCGAGTCGACGGCGACGCGGCTGCGCAAGGCCGCCGGCCTCTCGCCCGTCGCGGCGGGCCTCGTCCGGGAGGCGACGGGCAACGCATTGCCGTCCTCGCCGGAGAGGGTGGCGGCGCTGATCAAGGCCGTGCCGCTCGATCTCCGGGCCCCGATGCCGATCGAGCGGGCGATCTCGAGCGCCGGCGGCATCCGGCTCGGCGAGATCGACGCACGCTTCATGCTGCGGGCCCGCCCCGGCACCTTCGTCGCCGGTGAGATGCTCGACTGGGAGGCCCCGACCGGCGGCTACCTGCTGCAGGGCGCCTTCGCCAGCGGCCGCGCGGCGGCGGAGGGCATGCTCGCCTATCTCGCGGATCGCGGCTGACGATCCGGCGCCGCCCTATTCCCGCGCGCAGAAGCCGACCATGCCGGCGGCCTCCGGCGGGCACGAGGCGCCGGGCTTCGATTCGGCCCCGTAGACCGGTGTTCCCGCCTTGAGGCAGTAGGCGGAGACGAGCACCTCGCCGGCGTTGCAGGCGACCTCGCAGCCGCCCGAGGGACAGGTCTCGGCGCGGACCGTCCGGAACGGGGCCGCCGGAGGCGCGGAGGGCGCCGCCATCCCCGCCGCACCCGGCTCGCCCTTGGGGCCCGGAGGACCGTCCGCACCGCGCTCACCCTTGGCACCGTCTGCCCCCTTGGGACCGATGGGTCCAGGAAGCCCCGGCTCGCCCTTGGCACCCGGCTCGCCCTTGGCGCCCGCCTCGCCCATCGGGCCCGGCGGGCCGGGCTCGCCCTTCGGGCCGGCAGGGCCCTCTGGGGCGCAGTTGGCGACCACCGCCTCGCGCTCGTCCTCATCGGCCTTGAGATGCGCGACGCAGGTCGCCGGCCGGTAGGGCAGCCGGAAAGCGAAGCGGCCGCGCCGGTCGGCCATGACGGAGATGTCGTCGTCGAGCACCACCACGGTGCCGCCCTTGCGCACGCTGCCGGTGATGCGCAGATCGCCCGCCTCGATGCGGGCATCGTAGACCATGATCGGCTGGGTCGGCGCGCGCGGCGTCCGCGCGCGGTGCCGCGGCGCGGCGGCGGGCGTGTCGGCCGCAGCCGGCGGCTCCTGGGCGAGGCTCTCGGCCCCGCCGACAAGCGCGAGGCAGGCGGCGGCGAGAATCGTGCGGATCGCGGGCATCGCGGCGGGTCCCCCTCGGCGGCAGCCGGCACCGGCCGGTCGCGAAGCGCCGGCGACCATGGTGCCGGGCCGCCCGGAGGGTCAAGCGCCGTCCCGGGGATGTGTCTCGACAGCGGGCGCGGCATCGGGGAAGAGTGCCCGCCATGCCACGCGCAGCACTTGCCCTTCTCGTCACGCTCGCCGCTCTCGCCCTGGCCCCGCTGCCGGCCGCCGCCGACGAGTGCGACGGGCTCGCCCAGCGCATCGCCGCCGCGACCGGCGGCAAGGTCGGGCGCCGCTCCGGCCCGAGCATCGACCTGAAGGTACCGGGCACGAACCGCTTCGACGTGACCTGCCGGGCCGAGCCCATCGTGCAGGCGAGCTCCGGCGACCCGCGCCCCTCGGACACCTATTTCCGCGACCTTTCCGTCGCCGCCGAGCTCGTGGTCGGCGAGAGCGCGGGCGCGGTGCAGGGCATCGTCGCGCGCGCCTACGAGACCTCGCTGCGCGAGGGTCGCAAGTCCTTCATCCAGCAGAACGGCTGGTCGGCGAGCTGCTACACCGACAGCGCCGGGGCGATCCGCACCCTCTGCTCGGTCGGCCGCATCCCGCCGGGCTGACGGGACGCGGCCGGGGAGCGCTCAGTACTCGATCAGGCCCTCGAGGGAGTAGTGCTTCACCGTCTTCCGGTTGGCGATCAGCTCGTCGATCGTCGGCTCGCCCCTGATGGCGCGGGCGATGGCGAGCTTCGTCGCCTCGTAGTTGGTCCGATAGAGGTCCTTGCGGTCGAGGTTCTCGTCCTTGGCGCAGCGCTCGTCGAGCCAGATCGTGATGATCATGCACAGGTCGTCGAGCCCGTCCTTGGGCAGGACGCCCTCGATCACGCAGTCGACGATGGCGTCGCCGGTGGCCGCCTGGACCACGCCGCCGAGCAGCTCGGCATACTCGGCCGTGTGGATCGTGACCTTGGTGGTCATCATCGTGGCCGGGCGCACGAGCTGGTTGAGGTCGCGCACCACGAACATGCGGGTATGGCCCTGGACCTGCCCCAGCATGCCGGCGAACGCCTGCCCGACCGGGCCGCGCGTCGAGCCGATCAGCACCTCGGGCATCGCGTCGGTGTACTGGCCTTCGGCCGCGAGCACGGTGGCCTCGCCGGTGCGGAACCAGATCTCGGACATGGGGGTCGCCTCTTCTCGTCTTGTCTGTCGTGGCCGGCCGTCACGTGCGGCCGGCGGGGGGCAGACATCATCCGGCGCGGCCGCCGTCAATCGCGGGCGCCCGTTGGCCTCTGGCGGCCGGCGCCGCAATCGGCCATGGAGGCGTGGCGTCCGGTCGCCCGGACCGCCCCCGGCGAGGCAGGCTCGATCATGGCTGAGACGGACCCGGCGCAGAACAAGCCCGGCTGGAGCCTGGCGGCGGTCGCCTCGGGCGATGGCGTCCAGGTGCGGATCGGGTTGCCCGATCTCGACGGCAGGCCCGTCACCGCCGTGCTCGCCCTCGACCGCACGGAGGCGCGGGCCTTCGCCCGCGCCCTGCTGGCCGCCGCGGGAGACGCGACGGAGCGCACCTTCCCGCATCCGCCCGGCAAGAGGAGCTGACGCCCCGTCTTCAGGCCGCTTGCCTCGGAGCCTCGATCGGCTCGTCGGCCGGCCCGAAGAACTCGAATCTCACCCGCCCGGCCGGCAGCAGGCCGTTCACGAGGCCTGCCAGGAAGGGCTTGGGCCCGTACAGGTCGTAGGTCGCGCGCTCGTGCGGCGTGTGCGCCGCGAGCCACTCGGCTGTGACGAGGCCGTCCCCCGCTGGGCGGCGGCGCGGCGCCCGATCTCAGCGCCCTGCTCGGCATCCCGGAGCCGCTCGCGCAGCAGCCGATGCAGGGTCGACCGGGCGCGCCGCGCCCGGACCCGTCAGCGCAGGCCGACGCCGAGGCCGCCGCGGCCCGGCAGGCGGGGCACCTTGGTGCCTCGCGGCTCGATCGGGCCGGAACAGGTGTAGCGGAACTCGGTCTGGAGGTCCGTGAAGATGGTCTCGCCGCTGATCTTGCAGTCCTCGCGGACCGTCTCGTCGAGATAGGTGCGCGCCGCGAGGCGGAAGCGCTCGGTGCGGGTCGCCGCCGGATCGCGTCCGGCGCCGCGCTCGCCGATGCCGCAGCCCGTCACCTCGCGGAGCGCGTTCGAGACGATCAGCATGCGCCGCTGCTGGCGCTGGTCGAAGACCTCGTAGGGCTCGTTGCAGCCGATGGTCACGACCTGCGGCGTCAGGCTGACATAGGTCTTCGAGATGTAGGCGAAGCCCGTGCAGCCGGCGAGCGTGAGGCCGGCCGCGACGATCAGCGCGAGGGAGGCGGCGGGCCGCAGCAAGGTCGTCGCGCTCCATCGGCGAGAGGGTTCGGGCGAGAGGCGCATTGAAGCGCCCTCGCCCGAACGGTCAAGCCTGCCCCGGACACACCGGCCGGGAAACCGCCCTACTCCGCCGCGGCGGCGAGATAGCGCGAGGGATCGTAGTTGAGGATCGGCCCGAGCCAGCGCTCGACCTCGCGCACGTCCATGCGCTTGCGGGCCGCGTAGTCCTCGACCTGATCGCGCTCGACCTTGGCGACGCCGAAGTAATGCGCCTGCGGGTGGCCGATATAGAGGCCCGAGACCGATGAGCCCGGCCACATGGCATAGCTCTCGGTCAGCTTCACGCCGATGCGCCGCTCCGCCTGGAGCAGGTCGAACAGGGTCACCTTCTCGGTGTGGTCGGGCTGGGCGGGGTAGCCCGCCGCCGGGCGGATGCCGTCGTACTTCTCGTGGACGAGCTCGTCCGCGGTGAAGCTCTCATCCGGCGCGTAGCCCCAGAACTCCCGGCGGACCCGCTCGTGCATGCGCTCGGCGAAGGCCTCGGCGATGCGGTCGGCCAGCGCCTTCACGAGGATCGAGCGGTAGTCGTCGTTCTGCCGCTCGAAGCGCTCGGCGATGCGCACCTCCTCGAGCCCCGCCGTCACCACGAAGCCGCCGACGTAATCGGCGATGCCGGTCTCCTGCGGCGCCACGAAGTCGGAGAGGCAGGTGTTCGGCCGGCCGTCCCGCTTCGAGAGCTGCTGGCGCAGGCCGTGGAAGGTGGCGAGCCGCTCCGCGCGGCTCTCGCCGGTGAAGAGCGCGATGTCGTCGCCGACGCCATTGGCCGGCCAGAAGCCGATCACCGCCTTGGGGTTGAACCAGCGCTCCTCGACGATCTGCTTCAGCATCGCCTGCGCGTCCTCGAAGAGGGCGCGGGCGGCCGGGCCCTGCTCCGGGTCGTCGAGGATCGCGGGGTAGCGGCCCTTGAACTCGTAGGTCTGCAGGAACGGCGTCCAGTCGATGTAGGGCACGAGATCGGAGACCTCGTAGGAACCGAAGACACGGGTGCCGGTGAAGCTCGGCTTCGCGGGTGCGTAGCCCGACCAGTCGATCTTGAAGGCGTTGGCCCGCGCCTTGGCGAGCTGCAGCCGCTGCTTGTCGGCCTCGGAGCGGGCATGGGCCTCGGCGACCTTGGCGTACTCGGCCCGCACCGTCTCGACGGTCGGCCCCCGCGTCTCCTTCGAGAGCAGGCTCGACACGACGCCGACCGCGCGGCTGGCGTCGGTGACGTAGACCGCCTGACCCTTCACGTAAGCCGGGTGGATCTTCACGGCGGTGTGGACGCGGCTCGTGGTGGCGCCGCCGATCAGGAGCGGCACGTCGAGGCCCTCGCGCTCCATCTCGCCGGCGACATGCACCATCTCGTCGAGTGAGGGGGTGATGAGACCGGACAGGCCGACGATGTCGACCTTCTCGCGCTTGGCCGTCTCCAGGATCTTGGCGGCCGGCACCATGACGCCGAGATCGATGATCTCGTAGTTGTTGCAGGCGAGAACCACGCCGACGATGTTCTTGCCGATGTCGTGGACGTCGCCCTTCACGGTCGCCATCAGCACCTTGCCGGCGGCTTGGCGCTGGCCGGTGCCGCCGTTGGCCCGCTTCTCCTCCTCCATGAAGGGTTCGAGATAGGCCACCGCCTGCTTCATGACGCGGGCCGACTTCACCACCTGCGGCAGGAACATCTTGCCCGATCCGAACAGGTCGCCGACCACGTTCATGCCGGCCATCAGCGGGCCCTCGATGACGTGGAGCGGGCGCTCGGAGCCCTGGCGCGCCTCCTCCGTGTCGGCGACGATGTACTCGGTGATGCCGTTGACGAGCGCGTGCTCGATGCGCTTCGCGACCGGCGCCTCGCGCCAGGAGAGGTCGGCGGTCTTCGCCTGGGCCGAGGCGCCGGTCTTGAACCGCTCGGCCGCCTCCAGCAGGCGCTCGGTGGAATCCTCGCGGCGGTTGAGGACGACGTCCTCGCAGAGCTCGCGCAGCTCCGCCGGAATCTCGTCGTAGACGGCGAGCTGGCCGGCGTTGACGATGCCCATGTCCATGCCGGCGGCGATGCAGTGGTAGAGGAACACCGCGTGCATCGCCTCGCGGACGGGTTCGTTGCCGCGGAACGAGAAGGACAGGTTCGAGACGCCCCCGGAGATGTGGGCGTGGGGCAGCGTCTCGCGGATGGTGCGGGTCGCCTCGATGAAGGCGTTGCCGTAGTCGTTGTGCTCCTCGATGCCGGTCGCCACCGCGAAGATGTTGGGGTCGAAGATGATGTCCTCGGGCGGGAAGCCGACCTGCTCGGTCAGCACCTTGTAGGCCTTGGTGCAGATCTCGACCTTGCGCTCGTAGGAATCCGCCTGCCCCTGCTCGTCGAAGGCCATCACGACCACGGCCGCGCCGTAGGAGCGGCACACCTTGGCGTCGTGGATGAACTTCTCGACGCCCTCCTTCATGGAGATCGAGTTCACGATCGGCTTGCCCTGGAGGCACTTCAGCCCGGCCTCGATCACCTCGAACTTCGAGGAATCGACCATCACCGGCACGCGGGCGATGTCGGGCTCGGCGGCGACGAGGTTGAGGAACTCGACCATCGCCTTCTGCGAGTCGAGGAGCCCCTCGTCCATGTTCACGTCGATGACCTGGGCGCCCGCCGCCACCTGATCGCGGGCGACGTCGAGCGCGGCGGCGTAGTCGCCGTTGGTGATGAGCTTCCTGAACTTGGCCGAGCCGGTGACGTTGGTGCGCTCGCCGACGTTCACGAAGGGGATCTCCTTCGTGAGCACGAAGGGCTCCAGCCCCGAGAGCCGCATCAGCCGGGGAATCTCGGGAATGACGCGGGGCTTGTGGGCGGCGACCGCCTCGCTGATCGCGCGGATGTGGTCCGGCGTGGTGCCGCAGCAGCCGCCGACCATGTTGACGAGGCCGCTCTCGGCGAACTCGCCGACGAGCTTGCCCATGGCCTCCGGGCTCTCGTCGTAGAGGCCGAACTCGTTGGGCAGGCCGGCATTCGGATAGGCGCAGACCAGCGTGTCGCAGATGCGCGACAGCTCGGCGATGTGCCCGCGCATCTCCCTGGCTCCCAGGGCGCAGTTGAGCCCGAAGGTCAGCGGGTCGGAATGGCGCAGCGAGTTCCAGAAGGCCGCCGGCGTCTGGCCCGACAGGGTGCGGCCGGAGAGGTCGGTGATGGTGCCGGAGATCTGGATCGGCAGGCGGGTGCCGGTCTCCTCGAAGACCTGCCACGCGGCCGCCACCGCCGCCTTGGCGTTGAGTGTGTCGAAGATCGTCTCGATGAGGATCAGCTCGGCGCCGCCGTCGATGAGACCACGGACCTGCTCGACATAGGCCTGCTTCACCTGATCGAAGGTCACGGCCCGGAAGCCGGGGTTGTTCACGTCCGGCGAGATCGAAAGGGTGCGGTTCGTCGGGCCGATGGCGCCGGCCACGAAGCGGCGCCGGCCGTCCTGCTTCTCGGCGAGTGCCGCGGCTTCACGGGCGAGGCGCGCACCCTCGGCGTTCAGCTCGTGAATGATCGACTCCATGCCGTAATCGGCCTGGGCGATGGTGGTGCCGGAGAAGGTGTTCGTCTCGCAGACGTCGGCGCCGGCCAGGAAGTAGTCGAGGTGGATCTGCCGGATCGCATCGGGCTGCGTCAGGATCAGGAGGTCGTTGTTGCCCTTCTGATCGTGGCCGTGATCCTTGAACCGCCCGCCCCGGAAATCCTCTTCCGTGAACTTCAGGCGCTGGATCACCGTGCCCATCGCTCCGTCTAGGACGAGGATCTTCTCGGACGCGCGCTGCCGGAGCGCGCGCTCGATCTCGGTGCCGTCGACGGGAGGGAAGTCGGTCATCGGTTCTCTCAAGAGCTTCGCCCGTACGCCGGGCCTAGGCCGTCGCGGGAGACGGCAGGATCAGGAACGGGATTCGAGCGAGGCGAGCCGCTTCTCAATGGCCTCCAGCCGCTCCTCGACTTCCGCTGCTGCGTAGCGGCCGAGCACGGACTCGCCGTTCACGGCCTCGCGCAAATTGTCGAAGCGCTTCTCGAGACGGTCAAAACGCGCGTCGATCGCCTCGAAGCGCCGACGCATCTCGGCCAGGCCGTTCTGCGCGTCCGCACGCATCTCGCGGAGCAGCGGAAGGATCATACCCTCAGGATCGGCCATGGCGTCGCATTCCTCGTTTCTCACGCCGCCTTGGCCGCGCCCTTCGCCCCCTGCGAGCGCAGGCCCAGCAGGTGGCAGATCGCGTAGACGAGGTCGGAGCGGTTCATGGAGTAGAAGTGGAAGTCCTCCACGCCTTCGTCCACCAGGTCGAGCACCTGCTCGGCGGCGACCGCGGCGGCGACGAGGCGGCGGGTCTCCACGTCGTCCTCCAGCCCCTCGAAGCGGGCGGCGAGCCAGTAGGGCACCGAGGCGCCGGTGCGGCGGGCGAAGTTCGCCGCCTGCTTGAAGTTCTGCACCGGCAGGATGCCGGGGATGATCGGGATGTCGATGCCCGCTGCCCGGACCCGGTCGCGGTAGCGCAGGTACACCTCGTTCTCGAAGAAGAACTGCGTGATCGCCTGGTCGGCGCCGGCATCGACCTTGGCCTTCAGCGCGTCGATGTCGGCGTCAAGGGAGGCGGCCTCGGGATGCTTCTCGGGATAGGCCGAGACCGAGACCTTGAAGTCGCCGATGCGCTTGATGCCGGCGACGAGGTCGGAGGTCTGCGCGTAGCCGCCGGGATGGGGGCGGTAGGCGTGGCCGACGCCCTCCGCCGGGTCGCCGCGCAGGGCCACGATGTGGCGCACGCCCGCGTCCCAGTAGGACTGGACGACGGCGTCGATCTCCTCGCGGGTCGCGTCGACGCAGGTGAGGTGCGCCGCAGGCTTCAGCGCGGTCTCGCGCACCATGCGGGCGACGGTGTTGTGGGTGCGCTCGCGGGTCGAGCCGCCGGCCCCGTAGGTCACGGAGACGAACTTCGGCTGGAGCGGCGCGAGGCGCTCGATCGAGGACCAGAGGATGCGCTCCATCTCGTCGGTCTTCGGCGGGAAGAACTCGATGGAGACGCGGATCGGACGGTAGCCGTCCCGGCTGGCGCGATGGCGTGAGGGGTTCATGCGCGGTTCCTCCGGGGGGACCTGACGTAAGGTTTCGGGGCGGCTCACGCGACGGCCTTCTCGGCCGGCGCCGACAGGCGCGACGCGGACGCGTCCTCCGCAAGCCAGAGCGTGACGGTGAGGGGGTGCTCGGCCCCGTCGGTCGGGGCGATGTCGCTGTGCGCGACGTCGCCGAGGCCGGCCTCGGTGAGCCAGCCCGTGATCTGATCCGGCGCGAAGCCGAGGCGGCGATGGGCCTGCTCCTCGCGGAGCACCTCGAGGTCGTGCGGCGCGAAGTCGACGACGAGCAGCCGTCCGCCCGGCGCCACGAGGCGGGCCGCCTCCCGGAGCGCACGGGCGGGATCGTCGAGGTAGTGCAGCACCTGATGCACGACGACGAGATCGAAGGTTCCGCTCGGCAGCGGCGGCGCGTGGATGTCACCCTGGCGCAGCTCGACCCGCGACAGGCCGGCCCGCTCCAAGTTCGCCCGCGCCACCGAGAGCATGGCGTGGCTCGAATCGAGGCCCGTGGCCCGGACCGCGCGGGGCGCCAGGAACCCGAGCATCCGGCCCGTGCCGGTGCCGAGGTCGACGAGGTTGCCGATCGGGCGTCCGCCGAGGGCGGCGAGCACGGCCGCCTCCACCGTCGCCTCCGGCACGTGCAGCGAGCGCAGCGAATCCCATTTCGGCGCGATGCGCGCGAAGAAGCTCTGCGCGGCGTCGGCCCGCTGCGTGCGGACGGCGGCGAGCCGGGCACGATCCTCCGAGAGGGGCGGCAGCGCCGTATCGAGCCGCCCGAGCAGGGACTCGCACAGGCCCGTGCCTGCATCCCGCAGCCGGAAGAAGGCCCAGGCCCCCTCGCGGTGGCGCTCGATCAGCCCCGCCTCGACCAGGAGCTTGAGGTGGCGCGAGATGCGCGGCTGCGACTGGCCGAGGATGTCGGTGAGGTCGGAGACGGACAGCTCGCCATCGGAGAGCAGCGCCAGGATGCGCAGGCGCGTCTCCTCGGCCGCGGCCCGAAGCATCGCGAGCGCCTCGGGGAACGGAAGGGCCGGAAGCCGCCTGCCTTCGACGTGAGACATAAAGATATGTTTATGTGCGTCTCGCGGAACTTGCAAGCGCTATCGTGGGCGCCCCTGCCGGAAACCGGCTAACGGGTCTCGATACGCTTCAGGAGGTCCGGCGTCGCGTAGCCGTCGGCGGGAAGGCGTTCGCGGATCTGGTAGCGGCGCACCGCCTCGCGCAGCTTCGGTCCGGCGCGGCCATCGGCGTCGCCACCGTAGAGCCCCTCGCGGGCGAGCCCCTTCTGGAGCGCCAGCAGCCCGTTGCGGTCGAGGCGCGCCGCCGCGCTCGGCCAGGGCGCCGAGAGGGCGGGCCCGCCGGCGATGCGGTCCGCGAGATGGCCGGCGGCCAGCGCGTAGGCGTCGGAGGTGTTGTAGCCGCGCAGCGCCTCGAAATTGCCGGTGATGAGGAAGACCGGTCCGCCGATGCCGCCGGGCAGGAACAGGCTGCCCTCCCCGCTGCCCGGTAGCGGCTTGCCATCGGTGCGCTTTGCGCCGCGGGCGGCGAAGTCGGAGAGCGGGCCGGCGTAGCGGGTCAGGTCGAAGTCCCCCGGCAGGCGCACCTCGTAGCCCCAGGACAGGGCCGGGTCCCAGCCGAGCGCCCGCAGGTAGGCGGCGATGGAGGCGAGCGCGTCGGCGTCCGAGCCCCAGATGTCGCGGCGGCCATCGCCGTCGAAGTCGACCGCGTGGGCAAGGTAGACGGAGGGCAGGAACTGGACCTGCCCCATCGCGCCGGCCCAGGAGCCCTTCAGCCGGTCCGGCGGGACGTCGCCCTTCTGAAGGATGACGAGCGCGGCCAGCAGCTCGTCGCGGAACAGCGTGCCCCGGTGCCCGGCCTGCGCGAGCGTCGCCAGGGAGCGGACCACCGACAGGCCGCCGCCGCTGGCGCCGAAATCCGACTCGACGCCCCAGAGCGCCAGCAGCATGGCGCGGGGCACCCCGTAGCGCGCCTCGATCTTCGCCAGCGTGCCGGCCAGCGCCTCGCCGCGGGCACGGCCCCGTGCGACCCGGCCGGCGGAGACAGCGCCGGTCAGGTACTCCCAAACCGGGCGCGAGAACTCGCCCTGTCGACCGATCCGGGCGAGCACCTCCGGATCGGGCCCCGGGATGCTGCGAAAGGCGGCCTCGAAGGTCGCCGGGGAGACGCCGCGGGCCGCCGCGTCGGCGCGCAGGCCCTCGACGAAGGCGGTGAAGTCGCCGCGGGCCGGAGCGGCCGCGGGCGTCTCCTGCTGGGCGAGCGCCGGCGTCGCGAGAAGGAGAGCCGCCGCCAGCGCGATCCGGAGAGCCCTCATCGCAGGTTGCGCCGGGTCAGCCCCTCCTCCCAGGCGAGCGCCTGGGCGACGATGCCGTCGAGGTCGGCGTGCTGCGGACGCCAGCCGAGGCGCTCGCGGACGAGGTCGGCCTTGGCGACGATCCGCGCCGGATCGCCGGCACGGCGCGGCGACAGGCGCACCTCGAAGTCGCGGCCGGAGAGGCGCTTGACCACGTCGATCACCTCGAGAACCGAGGTCCCGGTGCCATAGCCGCAGTTCAGGGTCAGGCTGTCGCCGCCGCCGCGCAGGTGGTCGAGGGCGAGGCGATGGGCCTCGGCGAGGTCGCTGACCTGGATGTAGTCCCGCAGGCAGGAGCCGTCCGGCGTCGGGTAGTCCGTCCCGAACACCTCCATGTGGCTGCGCTGGCCGAGCGCCGTCTGCGTCGCGACCTTGATGAGATGCGTCGCGTTGGGAGTCGACTGGCCGCTGCGTCCGCGCGGGTCGCCGCCGGCCACGTTGAAGTAGCGCAGGATCACGTAGCTGAAGCCGTGGGCGGCGGCGGCATCCGCGATCATCCACTCGCTCATCAGCTTCGAGCGGCCGTAGGGGTTGATCGGGCTGAGGGGCAGATCCTCGGGCACCGGCACGGTCTCCGGCTCGCCGTAGACGGCGGCCGTGGAGGAGAAGATGACGTGCTTCACGCCGGTGCGGACCGCTGTCTCGACGAGGGCGCGGGTCTTCACGGTGTTGTCGCGGTAGTAGCCGAGCGGGTCGGCCACCGAATCCGGCACCACGATCTTGGCCGCGAAATGCGCGATCGCGTCGACCCGGTGCTGGAGGATCGTCTGCGTGACGAGGCCCTGGTCGGCGATGTCGCCGACCACGAGCTTCACCTCCGGCGGCAGCGCCCAGTCGAAGCCCGTCGAGAGATCGTCGAGGACCACGACCTCCTCGTGCCCGGCGTCGAGGAGCGCCAGGACCATGTGGCTGCCGATGTAGCCGGCGCCGCCCGTGACCAGTACCGCCATGCGATCTCCCCGAAGCCGCCCGTGTCTACCCGAAGATCGAGTATTTCCTAGCGGCCTGTCCCGAAAGTCCCGGTCCGATGGCTTTGCGCTAAGCTTTGGACCGCTATCTTCGTCGCGCAGGGCCCCTCGCCCGACGCTGCAACCGGGACGTTCATATGAAACCGATTCGCAAGGCCGTTCTCCCCGTAGCCGGCCTCGGCACCCGCTTCCTGCCGGCGACCAAGGCCGTCCCGAAGGAGATGCTGACGGTGGTCGACCGGCCGGTGGTGCAGCACGTGGTGGACGAGGCGCGCGAGGCCGGGATCGAGCATTTCATCTTCGTCACCGGCCGGGGCAAGGCGGTGATCGAGGACCATTTCGACATCGCCTACGAGCTCGACCGCACCCTCCAGGAGCGCGGCAAGCAGGCGGCCTTCGAGGAGCTGCAGCGCGACCTGCCGAAGGCCGGCCAGACGAGCTTCACCCGCCAGCAGGCGCCGCTGGGCCTCGGCCACGCGGTCTGGTGCGCCCGCGAGATCGTCGGCGACGAGCCCTTCGCCGTGCTGCTGCCCGACATGCTCAGCCGCGGCTGCATGGGCCAGATGCTCGCCGCCTACGAGCGCCACGGCGGCAACGTCATTGCGGTCGAGGAGGTCAAGCCCGAGGAGACCCACCAGTACGGCATCGTCAGCGTCGGCGAGACCTTCGGCCAGACCTTCGAGATCACCGGCATGGTCGAGAAGCCGAAGCAGGGTACGGCCCCCTCGAACTTCATCATCTCCGGCCGCTATATCCTCCAGCCGGAGATCTTCCCGATCCTAGAGCGCGGCGAGAAGGGTGCGGGCGGCGAGATCCAGCTCACCGACGCGATGATCCGGCTGATGGGCGAGCAGGTGTTTCACGGCATGCGCTACGACGGCCGCACCTACGACACCGGCTCGAAGATCGGCTTCCTCACCGCGAACCTCGCCTACGCCCTGGAGCGGGAAGACCTCGCCGGACCGCTCCGTGCCGAGATCGCCCGGCTAATCCGGTAGGGGCAGTGCAAGCTTGGCCAGGGCGCTATGCGCCTGACGCGGGGCTCGACACCGTTTTTCCCTTGCAATTTGTGCGGCGCGCTCTAATTTGTGCATTGCAAGGTCGCGATGGCGTCGCGGTCTTGTAGCCCTTCTTGGGCGTTTCCTCCCTAGACTTCGGGCCGCTCCTTCGGGAGTGGCCTTTTTTCTTGGCCCTCGCGGCCGCAGGCCACGGCGCGGCGAGACCGTCGTCTACTCCGCCGCCATGCGCGGCAGGGCGAGGTCGGGAAGGTTTGCGGACACGGCCGCGACGACCGCCGCCAGAGTCTCGGTCAGCCGGAAGAAGTCGGCCGTCACCGCGAGGCTGCTCTCGTTCATGTAGAGTGCCCGGTTGATCTCGATCTGAAGGGCGTGCCGCCCAACGTTGGGCTCGCCGTAATGCTCGGTGATGAAGCCGCCGGCATAAGGCCGGTTGCGCACGACGCGCAGGCCGTGCGCCTGAAGCTCTCCCTCGAAACGCTCCACCAGCGCCGGGTCGCAGGAGGTGCCGAAGCGGTCGCCGAGCACGATGTCGGCCTTCGGCTCCTGCTCCCGGCCGAGGCTGGCCGACGGCATCGAGTGGCAATCGATAAGCACCGCCTGGCCGAACTGCCGGGCGGTGCGCTGCACGAGGCCGCGCAGCACCCGGTGGTAGGGCTTGTACAGGCCCTCGATCCGCGAGACGGCCTCCTCCACCGGCAGGCGCCGGGCGTAGATCTCCTGCCCGTCGGCCACCACCCGGGGCACCGTGCCGAGCCCGCCCGCGACCCGCATCGAGCGGGTATTGGCGAAGGCCGGCAGCCGGCCGTCGAACATGCGCGGGTCGAGCTCGAAGGGCTCCCGGTTCACGTCGAGATAGGCCCGGGGGAAGTTCGCCCGCATCAGCGGCGCGCCGAGCCCCACGACGGAGGCGAAGAGGCGCTCCACATGCGCGTCCTCCGAGCGGCGAAGGGCGTGCCCGTCGAGGCGCGAGGCGGCGAGGAAGGCCGGCGGATAGACCGCGCCGGAATGGCCGGTGTTGAAGACGTAGGGGATGGTGTGGGCCGCGGGCTCGTCCACCGCGAAGGCGGGCGCGAATCCGAAGGGATCGGGCGTGTCCGGGCTCGGCAGGCTCATCGCGGCGCGGGTCCGGGCAGGCGGGCGGTGGGCGTCATCACCTTACATTGGTGCGGCGGCCCATCCCTGTCTACGGGCGCGGGCCCTCACCCGGATCGTAACGCCTTGTTTACCATCGGCTCCCTTTATGGAATGAACCACGACTCACGAAGGCCCTCCGGAAGCGTCCGATGAAGATCCTCCTCGCGGAAGACGACAACGACATGCGCCGCTTCCTGGCCAAGGCGCTGCAGAACGCCGGCTACGACGTGCTCTCGTTCGACAACGGCCTCTCCGCCTACAACCGCCTGCGGGAAGAGCCCTTCGAGCTGCTTCTCACCGACATCGTCATGCCGGAGATGGACGGCATCGAGCTGGCCCGCCGGGCCACCGAGCTCGACCCGGACATCAAGGTGATGTTCATCACGGGCTTCGCCGCGGTCGCCCTCAACCCGGATTCGAAGGCCCCGAAGGACGCCAAGGTCCTCTCCAAGCCCTTCCACCTGCGCGATCTCGTCAACGAGGTCGAGAAGCTGCTCGCCGCCTGATCCTTTCGGGGCACGCCCGGCTCGGCTAGACAGCCCGCGGCGGTACGAACCGGCCGCCGCCGGCCTATATGCGTTGGGTCGGCGTCATCGCGAGGGGCTCGTCCAACCATGCAGCCGGTCACGATCTACACCACCGCCTGGTGCCCCTACTGCTCCGCGGCCAAGAGCCTGCTGAAGCAGAAGGGCGTCGCCTTCACCGAGATCGACGTCGAGCGGGTGAAGGATTCCCGCGAGGCCATGGTGCAGCGGGCCGGCGGCCGCACCAGCGTGCCGCAGATCTTCGTGGGCTCGACCCATGTCGGCGGCTGCGACGACCTCTACGCCCTCGACCGCGCCGGCAAGCTCGATCCGCTGCTCGGCTCCGAGGCGGCCGGAACCGCGCATGCCTGAGACAGCCTCGCGCTTCGTCGCCGCCTGCGTGCAGATGCGCTCGGGCCGCGATCCCGCGCGCAACCGGGACGACGCCGTCGCCGGCATCCGCGAGGCGGCCTCCCGCGGGGCGCAGTACGTGCAGACGCCGGAGATGACCTCCCTCGTCGAGCGCGACCGCGCCAGCCTGATGGAGAAGGTCCGCACGGCCGAGGAGGACGAGACGCTCGCCGCGCTCCGCGAGGTCGCCCGCGAGACCGGCACCCTCGTGCATGTCGGCTCGCTCGCCGTCCGCGCCGGCGGCAAGGTCGCCAACCGCGCCTTCCTGATCGACCCCGACGGGGCGCTGATTGCGGCCTACGACAAGCTCCACCTCTACGATGTCGACCTGCCGAACGGCGAGCGCTGGCGGGAGTCGGCCACCTACGAGGGCGGCTCCTGCGCGATCGTCGCGCAGACGGCGCTGGCGCCGATCGGGATCGCCATCTGCTACGACATCCGCTTCCCGGCCCTCTACCGGGCACTGGCGGAAGCCGGCGCGTCGGTGCTCACGGCGCCCGCAGCCTTCACCAAGCAGACCGGCGAGGCGCATTGGCACGTGCTTCAACGGGCGCGGGCCATCGAGACCGGCTCCTTCATGATCTCCGCCGCGCAGGGCGGACGCCACGAGGACGGGCGCGACACCTACGGCCACTCGCTGATCGTCGACCCCTGGGGGCGCGTGCTCGCGGACGCGGGGAACGCCGAGCCCGGCGTGATCCTGGCCGAGATCGACCTGTCGCTGGTGGACGACGCGCGGGCGCGCATCCCGGCCCTGAAGCACGCCCGGCCGTTCCGCGTCGAGACGGTGCCCCGGCCGGCCGCATGATCCGCTACGCGCTGGCCTGCGAGAACGGCCACGGTTTCGAGAGCTGGTTCCCGTCGAGCGAGTCCTACGACGATCAGGTCGCGCGCGGGCTCGTCTCTTGCCCGCATTGCGGCTCCGTCAAAGTGACGAAGCAGGTCATGGCGCCGAGCCTCGGCGCTTCGCGCGAGCGGTTCGAGACGCCGGCGGCACCCGTGCCGATGGTGGCCGAGCCGGAGCGGCGGCTGCGCGAGCTTCTGCGCGCGGTGCGCCGCGAGCTGACGGAATCGGCCGAGCATGTCGGCCCGCGCTTCGCCGAGGAGGCGCGCCGCATCCACTACGGCGAGGCGGAAGGCCGGGCGATCTACGGCGAGGCGAGCGCCGAGGAGGCCCGCGCCCTCGTCGACGAGGGCATCGAGGTAGCCCCTCTCCCCGTGCTGCCCGACGACCGGAACTGAGCCGCTCAGCGCACCAGCGCCCCGCGTCCTGCGATCGCGGCGAGGGCGACGGCGATGAGCGCATTCCAGCCCGCCAGCGAGACGCCGAGGAAACGCCAAGCCGCCGTCGAGCAGTCGGTGACACGGGTGGTCTTGAGGCTGTCCAGGAACGAGCCGACATCGGCCGGCGCCGCGCCGCTGCCGCCGCCGCAATCGGTCGGCCCCTGCCAGAGGCCCCATTCCGCCCCGGCATGGTAGGTGCCGAGCCCTGCCCCGTAGAGCATCACCACGGCGACGAGCCCGAGAACGAGCCGCCCGAGCCGTGCCGGCAGGAAAGGCACCGCCGCCGCCAGCGGGATGGTCAGGTAGTAGGGAATCCGCTCGGTCAGGCAGAGCTTGCACGGCACGTAGCCGAGCCCGTGCTCGAACACGAGCGCACCGCCGACCGTGAGGATCGCTCCGGCGAGGACGAGAAGCGCCGCGCGGCCGCAGCCCGATGCGAGGGCATTCATCCTAGAGAACCAGCTTGAACAGGGCGAAGCCGAGCACGACCACCGCCACCGAGATCGCCGCGACCGCGTTCAGGTGCCGGTCGAGCACGCCGCGGATCTGCACGCCGAAGCGGCTCAGCAGCGCCGCGAGCAGGAAGAAGCGTGCCCCCCGCGTGATCACCGACAGCAGCACGAACCAGAATAGGCTGTAATGGGCAAAGCCCGAGGTGATGGTCACGAGCTTGTAGGGGATCGGCGTCAGGCCCTTGAGCAGGATCACCCAGTGACCGTAGCGGGCATAGGATTCCTCGAAGGTCGTTGCCGCCCCCTCGAGCCCGTAGACCCGGAACACCCAGGCGCCCACGGAATCGAACAGCAGCGCGCCGATGGCGTAGCCGACGAGGCCGCCGAGCACCGAGGCCACCGTGGCGATGGTGGCGTAGAGCCAGACCCGATCAGGCCGGCTCACGGCCATCGGCACCATCATCGCATCCGGCGGGACAGGGAAGAACGAACTCTCCGCGAAGGAGACGAGGCCGAGCGCCCAGGGCGCGGAGGGCTTGCCCGCCAGGGCAAGGACCCACTCGTAGAGACGGCGCAGCATGGATCTCGGCGTGTCCGGAACGGTTGCGGCGCCCTTTGAGCACACCCGCGCCGGAGTGGCGAGGACCGGAGCGCATCGCATCGCGCCTCGCGGCGGACGGCCGCGCTTTCGAGGTCCCCAAGCGCGGCGGGGCATGCTACGAGGCGCGTGGCCCCGTGCCCTGCGGGCGTGGCGGAACTGGTAGACGCAGCGGACTCAAAATCCGCCGTCCTCACGGATATGTCGGTTCGAGTCCGACCGCCCGCACCACCATCGTCTCTGACCCGGCCCCGGTCGCTCGATGCATCGCGACCGTCTCGTGCGGATTGTCCCGCACGGTGGATCACCCCCTGATCAGGATGACGGCCGCCTCGCCGGCGCTTTCCATGTAGCTCTCATCGCGATGGAGCAGCACGACGGCAAAGGCGCCGTCGAGGAGCAGGACGATCTGCCGCGCCAGTTGCCGAGCCATATCCGCTGGCCGGGTCTCTTGCAGAACCGAGGTCAGCCAGTCCTCGACTCCCCTCTTATGTTTGCGCCCCGCGACGATGGCGGGATGGCCCGGCATGTTGACGAGCTCGACCGAGGTCCGAAGGAAGCCGCATCCCTTCCATTTGGGATGGCGGGCCGACGTTGCGAGATTGCGGAAGATGCCCCGCACCTTATCGGCCGTATCGCCGGGGGTCTCGGCATACCAGCGCTGGAAAAGCGCAAGATTGGGCTGATCCCGCGTCGACAGATAGGCCTCGATCAGATCGTCCTTGCTGCGGAAGTGGTAGTAGAGCGTCCTCTTGGTCACCTTCGCCTTTGCCGCGACCGCATCCATGCTGACGGCACGGATGCCCTCCGCGTAAAAAAGCCTTCCCGCCGCAGCGACGATGCGCTCGCGCGTAGGAGCAACGGTCTGATCCATGGGCCTAGGTATACCGACCAGTGAATATACGCCAGTCGGCCGGACGCCTATCGAGACCCTACGAGCCGCAGATCGCAGCAGGGTACGGGCATGGATGGCGAGCCGGTCGAGATCGTGACCCGCGACGATGTGCGTCTCGGCGGTCATCTATGGCGCGGACCGGGTGAGACGGCGGCCGGCGCCATCATCATCAACCCCGCGACGGGGGTGCTCGCACGCTACTATCACCGCTACGCGCGCTTCCTCGCCGGACATGGGTTCGACGTTCTCACCTACGATTACCGCGGTATCGGCCGGTCCCGGCCGGAGAGGCTCGCCGGCTGCGGCTATCGCTGGAGGGACTGGGGCGAACGCGATTTCGAGGCTGCTCTCGGGTTCATGCGCAAACGAGCGCGTGGGGGTGACCTGATGGTGGTCGGGCACAGCATCGGCGGCTTCCTGCCCGGCCTCGCGGAGAGTGCCGCAGCGGTCGACCGCATGCTGACGATCGGGGCTCAATATGCCTGGTGGGGCGACTATGCCCTCCGCCGGCGACTGAATCTCTTCCTCAAATGGCATGTGGCGATGCCGGCTCTGACGGCCGCATGCGGCTATTTCCCCGGTCGCCGGCTCGGCTGGCTGGAGGATCTTCCGGCAGGCGTCGCCAACGAGTGGAGCTTTCGGGGGCCGCGATTCGAACGGAGCCATCCGACGGCGGAAAGGCACCGGGTCCTGGAACGCATGGCAGCCGTGAAGGCGTCGATCCTTGCGGTGGCGGTATCCGACGATGAACTCGGCACCTTGACGGCCGTTCGCCGTACGCTGGCCTACTACGAGGGAGCCGAGAGAACGGTGATCCTGGTCCACCCATCCGACTATGGCTGCGCGACACTGGGTCACTTCAGTCTTTTCCATGACAGCCATGCGGCCGGCTTCTGGTCCGATACGCTCCTGTGGTTACGCGAGCGGCGCCACCCGTGGTCGAGCTGTATCGTACCGGCCTGAGCGACACGCGTCCGTCCGGGCCGGTCACCGCCCTTGGACGCGCTGCGACCGATCCTATAGGCTCCCAGCGGTGATGTACGGAGAGCGGGGCATGGCGCGCGGACTGACGGGCACCGGCTTCGGCGGATCCCTTCTCGCAATCATGCTCGGGGCAGGCGCGGCCCTGCTTGGCCTGCCCGCGCCCGCCGCCGCGCAGTGGGGCGACAGCTACGACCGGCCCCAGCAGGAATACTACGCGCCGCCGCGCCGCCGCGCCCGCGACGGGTACTATCGCGACGACGGCGCCTCCGCCCGCCGCTACCCGCCCCAGCAGGAGGCGCCGCGCCAGTTCTACTGGCCCTGGGAGGACCGGCCGCAGGCGGTGGAGCCGCGCCAGGAGCCCGCCTACCGGCCGTCCCGCCCGCCCCGCCAGAAGCCGCCCGCGAGCGCGCAGCGCCCGAGGACCCGCCCCGACAGAGTGCCGGACACGGCCGCCCAGCAGAAGCCGCCGCAGAAGGTGGAGCCGACCACGCAGATCGCGGTGTTCGGCGACTCTCTCGCCGAGCATCTCAGCCGCGGCCTCGACGACGCGTTCGAGGACAATGCCGACGTGCTCGTCGTCAACCGCTCGCGGGGCGACAGCGGTCTCGTCCGCCAGGACGTGGTCGACTGGGCGAAGGCGGCGGAGGACTACCTCAAGGCCAACCCGAAGGTGAACTACGCCCTGGTGATGCTCGGCGTGAATGACCGCCAGCCGATCCGCGACGGCGACCAGATGCAGGAAGCCCTGAGCCCACGCTGGCGGGAGATCTACCAGGCGCGGGTCGACGCGCTGGTGAAGGTCTTCACCGATCGCAAGATTCCGCTGATCTGGGTCGGCACGCCGCCGGTGCGCGGCGACAGCCTGACGACGGCGCTCGCCTCCATCAACGACCTCGTGCGCGAGCGCGTGACGAAGGCCGGCGCCACATATGCCGACATCTGGCCGGGCTTCGTGGACGATCGCGGCCGTTATGTCGTCTCGGGACCGGACGTCGAGGGGCAGACGGCGAAGCTGCGCACATCGGACGGCGTGCATTTCACCCATTCCGGCGCGCGCAAGCTCGCGCATTTCGCCGACGTGGAGCTCAAGCGTCTGATGGGCAACGCCGCGCCCGGCGCGGTCGACCAGCCGGCCGCCTCCATCGCCGCGACGCCCGGCGGTCCGGGCCTCGACGGCGGCGCGAAGGCCGACGACACCGCGGCCATCGACCGGCAGATCACGGCAATGCTCCCGAGCCTGCCCGAGCCGCCCGGCATCCCGACCCTGCCGGTCAAGCCGGTGGCGGGGCCCGTCGTGCCCCTCGGCAGGCCGGAGGTCTCGCCGGGCGGCGCGCTGATGAGCGGACGCCCCGGCGGGGAGGACCCGTCCGGCGCCGTGGAGCGCACGCTTCAGCGGGGCGCCGCCCCCCTCTCGCAGCCGGGCCGGGCGGACGACTTCCGCTGGCCGCCGGGCTGAGAGCAGGCGACCATCCGATCAGGCCGGCTCAGCGCGGCAGAACGCTCGCGCCGGTGAGCGCGATGTCGATGGAGCGGGCCGCCTGGCGGCCTTCCCGGATCGCCCAGACCACGAGGGACTGGCCGCGGCGCATGTCGCCGGCGACGTAGATCTTCTCGTTCGAGGTCCGGTAGTCGTCGTCGTTGGCGACGACGTTGCTGCGCTTGTCCATGGCGACGCCGGACTGCTCCAGCATGCCCTTGCGCACGGAGCCGGCGAAGCCGATCGCCATGAAGACGAGGTCGGCCGGCAGCACGAACTCGCTACCCTCGATCGGCTGGCGCTTGGCGTCGACGCGGGCGCAGACGACGCCGGTGACGCGGCCCTTCTTGCCTTCGAGCCGCAGCGTCGCGGCCTGGAACTCGCGCTCGGCGCCCTCCGCCTGGCTGGAGGAGGTCCGCATCTTGGTCGGCCAGTACGGCCAGACCGAGAGCTTGTCCTCGCGCTCCGGAGGGCGCGGGCGGATGTCGAGCTGCGTGACCGAGAGCGCGCCCTGGCGGAAGGCCGTGCCGACGCAGTCCGAAGCGGTGTCGCCGCCGCCGATCACCACGACGTTCTTGCCGCTGGCCAGGATCGGCTCCTCGCCGTTGCCGCGCATCGGCTCGGCGCCGACGCGGCGGTTCGACTGCACGAGGTAGGGCATCGCGTAGTGAACGCCCTGGAGATCGTCCTGCCCCGGGAGCTGCGGGTTGCGCGGGTCCTCCGCGCCGCCGGCGAAGAGCACGGCGTCGAACTCAGCGGTCAGCTCTTCGACCTGCTTCGTGACGCCGATGTTCTGGTTGTAGTGGAAGACGACGCCCTCGGCCTCCATCTGCTTCACGCGCCGGTCGATGTGGCGCTTCTCCATCTTGAAGTCGGGGATGCCGTAGCGGAGAAGGCCGCCCGCCTTCGGCTCGCGCTCGAAGACGTGCACGTCGTGGCCGACGCGGGCGAGCTGCTGGGCGGCGGCGAGCCCGGCCGGGCCGGAGCCGACGACCGCCACCCGCTTGCCGGTGCGGACCTCGGACGGCTCGGGCTTGATCCAGCCCATGTTCCAGGCGCGGTCGGCGATGGCCTGCTCGATGGTCTTGATCGCCACCGGCTGGTTCTCGAGGTTCAGCGTGCAGGCCTCCTCGCAGGGCGCGGGGCAGATGCGGCCGGTGAACTCGGGAAAGTTGTTGGTAGAGTGGAGATTGCGCGCCGCCTCCTCCCAGTCGGACTGGTAGACGAGTTCGTTCCAGTCCGGGATCTGATTGTGCACGGGGCAGCCGGTCGGGCCGTGGCAGAACGGAATGCCGCAATCCATGCAGCGGGCCGCCTGCTTCTTCAGGTCGTGCTCGTCGAGCGGCAGGGTGAACTCGCGGAAGTGCCGCACGCGGTCCGCGGCGAGCTGATACTTCTGCTCCTGCCGGTCGAACTCGAGGAAGCCCGTGATCTTGCCCATCGGAGGTACTCGGTATCGGTAGGAAATCTCGACTGCCGTGATCCGGTCAGTGACCGGCAACGGCAACGGTGGCGTTGGGAGCGAGCCCGAATGCAGTCCTGCAGCGGTCGAGCCAGTTCAGGATAGCCGGCCTTCGCGTCAGGTCGAATCCACCTTCGTCCGCCCACTGCGTGTAAGCGAAAAGGGCGACGTCGGCGATCGTCGCGCCGGAACCGGCGAACCAGGGCGCCCGAGTGAGATGCTGATCCATCAGGTCCAGCGCCGCCTCGCCGCGTGCAACTCGGGTCGGATCCCGCGCCTCGCGCGGCACGCCACGAAACTTCATCTCCGCCCTGCAGACCGCGATCGCCGGTTCGTGACTGTACTGCTCCCAGAACAGCCATTGATCGACGACGGCCGCGTCGAATGCGTCCTCTTCGGGCAACAGTGAGCTGCCGCGGGCGAGGTAGCGGATGATGGCATTCGATTGGCTCAGTCGTCGGTGATCGTCGAATATCACTCCAGGAATCTGACCCATCGGGAACAGCGCGAGATAGGCCGGCGTCCGCGTCGCGCCGCTGAGTGCGTCGACCTGCTCCCATGAATAGGCAAGACCAAGAGCATCGGCGACGATCTTGATCTTTAGGCAGTTTCCCGACGCGAGGTCGCCGTAGATCTTCATTCCTACTCCGCCGCCACCGGCATGCGGGCCTGTTCCATCTCGCGCAGCGCCCGGCGGTACTCGACCGGCATCACCTTGACGAACTTGGTCCGGTAGCCGGCCCAGTCGTCGAGGATGGCCTTCGCCTTCGGGGAGCCTGTGTACTTGAGATGGTTGGTGAGGATCTGCGACAGGCGCTCCTCGTCGTGGCCCGACATGTCCGCGAGGATGTCGACCCGGCCCTTGGTCTCGAGGTCGCCGTCCTGGTGGAAGCGGCGCATGAGGTCGTCCTCCTCCTCGACGGGCTCGAGATCGACCATGGAGAGGTTACAGCGCGACGAGAACGAGCCGTCCTCGTCGAGCACGTAGGCGATGCCGCCGGACATGCCCGCCGCGAAGTTGCGTCCGGTCTCGCCGATCGAGACCACGACGCCGCCGGTCATGTACTCGCAGCCATGGTCGCCCATGCCCTCGACCACGGTGATGGCGCCGGAGTTGCGCACGGCGAAGCGCTCGCCGGCAGCGCCCCGGATGTAGCACTCGCCTGCGATCGCCCCGTAGAGCACCGTGTTGCCGGCCATGATCGTCCGGTCCGGGTCGGCCTTGAGGGCCTCGCTCGGGCGGATGATGAGCTTGCCGCCCGACAGGCCCTTGCCGACGTAGTCGTTGGCGTGGCCGACGACCTCCAGGGTGATGCCGGCGGCGAGCCAGGCCCCGAAGCTCTGGCCGGTGGTGCCGGTGAGCTTCACGGTGATGGTGTCGTCCGGCAGGCCCTCGTGGCCGTGGGCCTTGGCGACGGCGCCCGACAGCATGGCCCCGGCCGCGCGGTCCGAGTTGCGGATCGTGTCGGTGACGGTGACGGGCTCGCCGGTGTCGATGGCCGACTGCGCGCCGGCGATGAGCCGCCGGTCAAGCACCTCGTCGATCGGATGGTGCTGGCGCTCGACATGGCGGATCGCCACCTCGGGGCCGACCTCGGGACGGTGGAACAGCTTCGAGAAGTCAAGCCCCCGCGCCTTCCAGTGCTGGATGGCCTCGACCTTGTCGAGCAGGTCCGAGTGGCCGACGATGTCCTCGAACTTGGTGAAGCCCATCGCGGCCATCAGCTCGCGCACCTCTTCCGCGACGTAGAAGAAGTAGTTCACCACGTGCTCGGGCGTGCCCTTGAAGCGCTTCCTCAGCACCGGATCCTGGGTCGCGACGCCCACGGGACAGGTGTTGAGGTGGCACTTGCGCATCATGATGCAGCCGGCGGCGATGAGCGGCGCGGTCGAGAAGCCGAACTGGTCGGCGCCGAGCAGCGCGGCCACCACCACGTCGCGACCGGTGCGCAAGCCGCCGTCGGCCTGGAGGGCGACGCGCCCGCGCAGGCCGTTGATGACGAGCGTCTGCTGCGTCTCGGCGAGCCCGGTCTCCCAGGGGCCGCCCGCGTGCTTGATCGAGGTGAGCGGGGCCGCACCCGTGCCGCCGTCGAAGCCCGAGATGGTGATGTGGTCGGCCCGCGCCTTGGCGACGCCCGCCGCGACGGTGCCGACGCCGACCTCCGAGACGAGCTTCACCGAGACGTCGGCCGCCGGGTTGACGTTCTTCAGGTCGAAGATGAGCTGCGCCAGATCCTCGATCGAATAGATGTCGTGGTGGGGCGGCGGCGAGATCAGGCCGACACCCGGCGTCGAGTAGCGGACCTTGGCGATCTTGGCGTCGACCTTGTGACCGGGCAGCTGACCTCCTTCACCCGGCTTCGCTCCCTGTGCCACCTTGATCTGCATCATGTCGGCGTTGACCAAGTACTCGGTGGTCACGCCGAAGCGGCCCGAGGCGACCTGCTTGATCGCCGAGCGGCGGGAGCGCCCGTCAGGCAGCGGCTTGAAGCGCTCGACCTCCTCGCCGCCCTCGCCCGAGTTCGAGCGGCCGCCGAAGGAGTTCACGGCGATGGCGAGCGTCTCGTGCGCCTCCTTCGAGATCGAGCCGTAGGACATCGCCCCGGTGGCGAAGCGGCGCACGATCTCGGCGGCCGGCTCGACGGCATCGATGTCGACCGGCGCGCGGCCGATCTCCTCGGCGGTGCGGATGCGGAAGAGCCCGCGCAGGGTCTTGAGGTGGCTCTCCTGCTCGTTCACGAGCCGCGCGTACTCGCGGTAGCGCTCCGGCAGGCCGAGGCGCACGGCGTGCTGGAGGGTCGCGACGCTATCGGGCGTCCAGGTGTGGGTCTCGCCGCGCAGCCGGTAGGCGTACTCGCCGCCGACATCGAGCGCGTTCCGATAGATCGGCGCGTCGCCGAAGGCGTCGCGATGGCGCCGCACGGTCTCCTCGGCGACCTCGGCCATGCCGACGCCCTCGACGGTCGTGGCCGTGCCGAAGAAGTCGCGGGCGACGAAGGCCGAGTTCAGGCCCACCGCGTCGAAGATCTGCGCGCCGCAATAGGACTGGTAGGTGGAGATGCCCATCTTGGACATCACCTTCAGCAGCCCCTTGTCGATCGACTTGATGTAGCGGGAGACGATCTCGTCGTCGACGAGGTCCGGCGGCAGCTCGTCCTTCATGGCGAGCAGGGTCTCGAAGGCGAGGTACGGGTTCACGGCCTCGGCGCCGTAGCCGGCCAAGCACGCGAAGTGATGGACCTCGCGGGGCTCGCCCGACTCGACCACGAGGCCGACCGAGGTGCGAAGCCCCTTGCGGATCAGGTAGTTGTGGACCGCCGCCGTCGCGAGGAGCGCCGGAATCGGGATGCGGTCCGGCCCGACCGCCCGGTCGGACAGGATGATGATGTTGTAGCCGCCGCGCACCGCGACCTCAGCCCGGTCGCAGAGGCGGTCGAGGGCGCCCTCCATGGCCGCCGCGCCGGTCTCGGCGGGGTAGGTCATGTCGAGGGTCTTGGTGTCGAAGCGGTCCTCGAAATGACCGATCGAGCGGATCTTCTCGAGGTCGCCGTTGGTCAGAATCGGCTGGCGGACCTCCAGGCGCTTCTTGCGGGAAGCCCCCTCCATGTCGAGCAGGTTTGGCCGCGGCCCGATGAACGAGACGAGGCTCATCACGGCCTCCTCGCGGATCGGGTCGATCGGCGGGTTCGTGACCTGCGCGAAGTTCTGCTTGAAGTAGGTGTAGAGGGACTTCGGCTTGTCCGAGAGCGCCGAGAGCGGCGTGTCGGAGCCCATGGAGCCCACCGCCTCCTGGCCGGTCACGGCCATGGGCTGCATGAGGAGCTTGAGGTCCTCCTGGCTGTAGCCGAAGGCTTGCTGGCGATCGAGCAGGCTCACGTCCGAGCGGGTCTCGCGGGCGGTGACGGGCTTCAGGTCCTCCAGCACGATCTGGGTGTTGCGGACCCACTCCGCGTAGGGGTGCGCGGCGGCGAGCTCGCCCTTGATCTCCTCGTCGGAGACGATGCGGCCCTTCTGAAGGTCGATGAGCAGCATCCGGCCGGGCTGGAGCCGCCAGGACTCGACGATCCGCGCATCCTCGATCGGCAGCACGCCCATCTCGGAGGCGAGCACCACGAGGCCGTCGTCGGTGACGATGTAGCGGGCCGGGCGCAGGCCGTTGCGGTCGAGCGTCGCGCCGATCTGGCGGCCGTCGGTGAAGCAGACCGCGGCGGGGCCGTCCCACGGCTCCATCAGCGCGGCGTGGTACTCGTAGAAGGCGCGCCGCTCCTCGCTCATCAGCGGGTTGCCGGCCCAGGCCTCGGGGATGAGCATCATCATCGCGTGGGCGAGCGGGTAGCCGCCCTGCACGAGGAACTCGAGGGCGTTGTCGAAGCAGGCGGTGTCGGACTGGCCTTCGTAGGAGATCGGCCAGAGCTTCGAGATGTCGTTGCCGAACAGCTCCGAATCGACGCTCGCCTGGCGGGCGGCCATCCAGTTCACGTTGCCGCGCAGCGTGTTGATCTCGCCGTTATGCGCGACCATCCGGTAGGGATGCGCGAGGCGCCAGGTGGGGAAGGTGTTGGTCGCGAAGCGCTGGTGCACCAGGGCCAGCGCCGAGACGAAGCGCGCGTCCTGGAGATCGAGGAAGTAGCGGCCGAGCTGGTGGACCAGCACCATGCCCTTGTAGACCACGGTCCGGCTCGACACCGAGACCGGGTAGAACTCCATCAGGCGCTTGTCGTCGTGGGCGTAGACGCGGCTCGAGATGAGCTTGCGGGCGACGTAGACCCGCCGCTCGAACGCGTCCTGGTCCGAGACGCTCGCCGGGCGGCCGACGAAGACCTGGGCGTGATGCGGCTCGGTCTTGCGCACGGCAGGACCGAGGTTCTGCGAATCGACCGGCACGTCGCGCCAGCCGAGCAGCGGCAGCCCCTCCTCCGCCAGCGAGCGCTCGACGATCTCGACGACGATGCGGCGGGCATCCTCCGGCGCCGGCAGGAAGAACTGGCCGATGGCGTACTCGCCGGAGGCCGGCAGCTCGAAGCCGAGGCGCGAGCACTCCTCCGCGAAGAAGGCGTGGGGGATCTGGGTGAGGATGCCGCAGCCGTCGCCCATGGTCGGGTCGGCGCCGACCGCTCCGCGATGGTCGAGGTTCTCGAGGATCTTCAGGCCCTGCTGGACGATGGCGTGGGTGCGCCGGTCGTGCATGTCGGCGATGAAGCCGACGCCGCAGGCGTCCCGCTCGTGGGCCGGATCGTAGCTGCCCTGCGCCTTCGGGAACGCCGGGTCGCGGACGGTCAGCGGGGCGCGACCCTCGCGGGAGGCGGGCAGAGCCGGGGCGGTCTTCGCGATCTCGTCGGTCACGCGCTTCATCCCTGTCGTTCGGCCCGAGCCTCGGGCCGGGCCGCATGCGAGCATGTTTCGTGCCCGGTCATCAACCGATGCCGGGCCGCGGTGTTCGTGTCTCGGGTTTCGGGCGACGGCCCGGTCAAGGCGCGCCCGCATCCCGCGGGCTCGACCTCTGCCTGTCGTTCAGGCAGCGCCGGCCCGGATCGCCTGCGTGGCGACCGGCTTCGGATCTCGTTTCGACGTCGCGACGATCATCGCGGGCAACCCCAGGGCGCGGGAACGGCGCCGGAATGAGACAGCACTGCTGTCCTAACGCTGGAACCTGACAGATTTCAAACGTTCCAGCAAGGGTCTGCGCGGCACGCGCGCGTGTTTTCCGTGGGCCTGCATCCGCTACTCTCTCGGCCGGTTTGGAGACAAGCCCGGAAACGCTTCGTCCGGCGGGTGCCGTGCCGGTCCCGCATTGTCGCCTCAATCGAATGGTGAATCGCCTCTCGCCGAGCACAAGCGGCATGCGGGGCAACGTCTTCGCCGGGACCGCCGAAGGATCCGCGGGAACGCGGGCCTTCGGCACGGTGCCCATCGAGCCGCGCGGTCCGGCACGACCGCCTTGGCGCTCGACGCCCCGCGATGAAGCCCTGCATGACGCGGGCGAGGAATCACGATGGACTCCAGCAATCGCATGACCGGCCGAACCGCCCGCGCCCTGCTCGCCGGGCTGGTCCTGTCCGCCGCCGGCGCCGCGACGGTGCCGGCGCAGGCCCAGTACGTCTACGACGACGTGCTGCTGCCGCCGCGGGCCGTGGCGTGGCGTCTCGGCGAGCGCGGCTATAGCGGCCTCTCCCGCCCGCGATTCGACGGGCGTGCCTACGTGGTCGAGGCCTTCGCGCCCGACGGCGGCCGGGTGCGGCTGTTCGTGGACGCGCGCGACGGCATCATCCTCGGCCGCCAGCGCCTCGGCGAGCCGGTCTACGCGCCGCCGCCGGTGCGCGTCGCCCGCCCGGCGGCGCCGGGCTACGGCTGGACCGAGGACGACATGGCGCAGGGACGGCTCGTGCCGCCCGCCAACATCCCCTACCCCGGTGTCCAGGCCGAGCCGCGCCGGCCCGTCATCCGCTCCGAGACTCCGGTTCGCCGCGCGGAGCTGCCGGCCCGTCCCGACGCCGTCGACCCCAACACTCTCGGCCTGAACCCCGACGCGCAGCGACGCCCCGAGCCGGCGCGCAAGGCGAAGGCAGTTGCTCCCGCGACCGCCGCGAAGCCCCGGATCGCGCCCGAGCCCCCCGTCGCCAAGGCCCCGGAGCCCTCCGCCGCCGAGACGAAGCCGGCGCCCGTCGAGGCGAAGCCCGCCGCGGACGAGCCCGCCAAGGTCGCCGCTCGGCCCGAGCCCTCCGCCGCGCCGGCTCCGGCGGCGCCGACGCCGGCCTCGGTCCAGCCGCCTCCGCAGGAGAAGGCGGCGGACTCTTCCTGGAAGGAGCCTCCGACCGAGAAGCGCAACGTGCGCGTCATCGGCGGCGCCACGATGGTGCCCGGCGACGCGAAGAGCGACGCGCAGATGCCCCGCGCCGAGTAGCGCCTCAGGCGGGGGCCGCCTCGGCGCCGGACCGGACGGCGGGCATCAGCCGCTCCCCGCCGTGGAAGACCGTGAGATTGTCGTCGCGGGCGATGGCGCAGAGCGTCAGCCCGTGGGTTCGCGCCCGCTGCAGGGCGAGCGAGGTCGGCGCCGAGATCGCCACGACGACCGCCGCGCCGAAGCGGACGGCCTTCTCGACCATCTCGAACGAGCAGCGGCTGGTGATGACGAGAAAGCCGCCGCGCGGGTCCGTGCCCGCCCGCATCAGCGCGCCGATCAGCTTGTCGAGGGCGTTGTGGCGGCCGACATCCTCGCGCAGCGCCACGAGCCGCCCGTCGAGGTCGGCCCAGGCCGCGGCATGGACCGCCCGCGTCTCGCGGTTGAGGCTCTGCGCGCCGAACAGCGCCGCGAGGGCGCGGGCGATCGCCGCCATCTCCACCGACACGTCCCCGCCCGGCCGCGCCACGGCGAGGGGCAGCGCCGCCAGGTCCTCGATGCCGCAGACGCCGCAGCCCGTGCGGCCGCTCAAGGCACGCTTGCGCGCGAGGTGCTCGCGCAGCCGCCCGGGCGCGAGATCGACGACGAGCCGCAGCCCCTCCTCCGCCGCCTCGACCCGCGCCGCGCGGATCTCCTCCGCCGCCTCGACGATCCCCTCCGTCAGGCTGAAGCCGTAGGCGAAGTCCTCGAGATCGGCCGGCGTCGTCATCATCACCGCGTAGGGAACGCCGCCGTAGACGAGGTTGACCGGCATCTCGACGGCGAGCGCCCGCGCATCCTCATGCGCCGGAGCGGCATCGTAGGGCACGACCCGGGTCGGCACGCGCACGGAGGTCGGAACCGTGCGCGGATCGGGGAAAGCGGCCGTCTCGGGCGTGTTGTCGGGCATCGGGACTCGCGGTGCCGTCGCCGACGGCTCTCTTGTCGCAGCATATAGTCCTTTCGGCCGATGCGCAGGAGGCGCACGGCTACGGCGGGCGATCCGCGAGCTGGAAAGACTCGAAGAAAGCGCGTCCGTGCGACGCCGTTGCGGTTGCGCGGACCGCGGCCTTGTGTTCTGAGGTCGCGGGAGGACGATGCCCGTGTGCCGCGCGAGCGTTGTCCAGGGTCATAAGCTTACACATCGCGCCCTCCGTCATCGGGGTTAGCGCGGGACGCGGACAAGGGAGCCTCGATAAGCGAGATGCGGACGGCGCTGACGATCAACCGCTCATGGCGAGCACTCGGGGCGTTCACCGCCCTCGTAGCCTCCTCCTCGGCCGCCTTCGCCGCCGGCATCGGCCAGCCCGTTCCGTGGCAGATGGACCGCCAGGTCGCCGTCACCGAGAACGCCCGCGAGATTCATACCTTCGAGCATGGCCTGCACTGGCTCTCGCTCCTGATCTCGCTCTTCGTGCTCGGGCTGATCGTGTGGTGCATCTACCGCTTCAGCGAGAAGCGGAACCCGACCCCCTCGCGCACCACCCACAACACCGCCATCGAGGTCGCCTGGACGATCGTTCCGGTCCTGATCCTCGTCGCCGTGGCGATCCCCTCCTTCCGGCTCCTGCGCGTGCAGCTCTCGGACCCCAAGGCCGACGTGATCGTGAAGGTCATCGGCCACGCCTGGTACTGGACCTACGAGTACCCGACCGACCAGGGCGGCGGCTTCACCTTCGACGCCAACATCGACGAGGACAAGCAGCCGAAGCTGCTCGCCACGGACAACGACATGGTCGTACCGGTGAACAAGGTCGTGAAGGTGCAGGTCACGGCGACCGACGTGATCCATTCCTGGGCCGTGCCGTCCTTCGGCTTCAAGATCGACGCGCTTCCCGGCCGCCTCAACCAGTTCTGGTTCAAGGCCGACCGCGAGGGCACCTACTACGGTCAGTGCTCCGAGCTCTGCGGCCAGCGTCACGCCTACATGCCGATCACCGTCCGCGTGGTCAGCGACCAGGCCTACGCCCAGTGGCTGACGGAAGCGAAGACGAAGTACGCCCGCATCGAAGGCGGCTCGAAGTTCGCCGACGCCCGCTGAGCGCGCGGCCGGGCCATCGCCTCGCAGGCGGCGCCCCGGCCATCACGACACCGACACGCCGACAAGCCGTAGGGTACCATCCATGGCCACCGCCGCAGCACATGCCGGGCACGACGCCCATCACGACCACAAGCCGTCCTTCTTCGCCCGCTGGTTCCTCTCGACGAACCACAAGGACATCGGCACGCTCTACCTGCTGTTCGCCTTCTGCGCGGGCATGATCGGCGCCTTCCTCTCCTTCGCGATCCGCATGGAGATGGAGACGCCCGGCCTGCAGTACTTCGCCAATCCGGCGACCTACAACGTCTTCGTGACCGGCCACGGCCTCATCATGGTGTTCTTCATGGTGATGCCGGCGCTCATCGGCGGCTTCGGCAACTGGTTCGTGCCCCTGATGATCGGCGCGCCGGACATGGCGTTCCCACGCATGAACAACATCTCGTTCTGGCTGACGGTGTCGGGCTTCCTCTGCCTGCTCTGCTCGCTGTTCGTGGAAGGCGCTCCCGGCGCCTCGGGTGCGGGCACCGGCTGGACGGTCTACCCGCCGCTCTCCTCGAGCACCGGCCACCCCGGCCCGGCGGTCGACTTCGCCATCTTCGCGCTGCACCTCTCGGGTGCCGGCTCGATCCTCGGCGCGATCAACTTCATCACCACGATCCTCAACATGCGCGCCCCCGGCATGACGCTGCACAAGATGCCGCTCTTCGCCTGGGCCGAGCTCGTCACCGCCTTCCTGCTGCTGCTGTCGCTGCCGGTGCTCGCCGGCGCGATCACCATGCTGCTCACGGACCGCAACTTCGGGACGACCTTCTTCGACCCGGCCGGCGGCGGCGACCCGATCCTCTACCAGCACCTGTTCTGGTTCTTCGGTCACCCCGAAGTGTACATCATGATCCTGCCGGCCTTCGGCATC
>NZ_BPQR01000025.1 GCF_022179345.1 Methylobacterium jeotgali
CCGGCCGCGTCCGGCGCCCGGCCTAGCAGCCCGAGATAGAGCTCGACGACCTGGCCCAGCGCCGTGCCGGCATCGTGCACGAGCGTGCCGAACAGGCTCTGGTAGGCCAGCGTGTCGACGGTGACCGCGTTGCCCGTCACGTTCGCCGTGTTGCCGGCGAGGTCGCTGATCGCCAGCGCGCTCGTGACCGTGCCCTTGAAGGCGGACAGGTCGACGGTGAAGCGCCCGTCGGCCGCGACCGTGGCCGTGGCGCTGTGGCTGCCGTCCGTGAAGCTCGCCACCGCCTGCGCGTCCGCGTCGAGACCCGACACCGCGAACGAGACCCGGCCCGCCTCGTACCGGTCGAGCAATCCGTTCGACGTCCCGTCAACGACGAGCGTTGCGCGCACGCCATCGTCGTTCTGGCCGCCAGCGCCGGTCGGATCGGACCCGGCATCGGCCGTCGTATCGAGCACGAAGGAGAAGGTGTCGCTGTCGGTGACGTTGCCGGCCACGTCCGTCGCCCGCACCTGCACGCTGTGGCGGCCGTCCTGGGTGCCGTCGGTCCGGAAGGCCGGCGCCGCCGTCCCGAAGGCACCGCCGTCGATCGCGTAGAGCAGGCTCGTGCCCGCATCCACGGTGTAGACGAGCGCCGGGTTGCTGGTGATGCCGTCCCCGGCCGTGCCCGTGTCGCTCGCCAGCGCGATCCGCGGGACGGAGGGAGCGATCGAGTCGATCGTGAGGGCGAGCGCCGCACTCGCCGCGCCGGTGTTGCCGGCGGCATCGGTCGCCGTGGCGGTGAGGCTGTGGGCGCCGTCCGCGAGGGTTCCGGGCGTGAAGCTCCAGCGTCCGTCCGCCGAGGCCACGGTCTCGCCGAGCCGCACGCCGGCATCGAGCACGGTGACGGTCGCGCCCGCCTCGGCGGTGCCGCTCAGGGTCGGGCTGCGGCTCGCGGTGATCCCGTCGCCCGCGGTTCCGGTGTCCGGCGTGAAGCCGGTGATCGCCGGCGCGTCCGGCGCGACCCGATCCACCGCATGGGCCGTCGAGCCCGTCAGGGTCGCCGGGTTGCCTGCGGCGTCGATCACGTCGCTCGTCCCCGACAGGGCCACCGCCAGCGTGCCCGTCCCGACGATGCCGTTCACAGTGACGACATAGTCTCCGCCCGAGCCGCTGATGCCCGCGATCGTGCCCGCGGCGCTGCCCGTCGCCGTCAGCGCGAGGTCGGACAGGTCCAGGCGCTGCACCGCCTCGCTGAACCGCAGGGTGAAGGTCGTGCTCGCCGCCGCGGCGCTCGCGGCGTCCGCCGTCGCGGCGGCCGTGGGAGCGGTGGTGTCGAGGGTCACGTCGAGGGCGGCCGAGCCGAGGCTGGTGCCGACGCCGGACGTCTGCGTCGCCACGAGGTGGTGCACGCCGTCTCCGCTCAGGGTGACGGCCGCGGAGAAGGTGCCCCCGGCGCCGACGTTCGCCGTCCCGACGACGGCCTCGGCCCCGTCGCGCACGCCGTTATTGTTGGCGTCGTCGAAGATCGAGACCGCGGCGCCCGCCTGACCCGAGCCCGTGACGGTCATGGACGCCTTGTTCGTGAGCTTGTCGCTGCCCGAGATGCCGGTGTCGTCGCCCGCTGCGAGCGCCAGGCCGGTCGGCACGGGCGTGCCGACGGTGATGTCGACGGTGACAGCGTTGGAGGAGGCCAGTCCGTCGCTGGCCCGGTAGGTGAAGCTGTCGGCGCCGACGTAGCCGGCGGCGGGCGTGTAGACGAAGGAGCCGTCGGCGTTGACGGTGAGGATGCCGTGCGCCGGCCCGGTGACCAGCACCGCGGACAGGGTATCGCCGTCGACATCCGTGTCGTTGGCGAGGAGGCCCGTCGCGGCCGGCACGGTCAGGGCCGTGTTCCGGTCGGTCTGGTAGGCCTCGGCCGCGGCGACCGGCGCGTCGTTGACGGAGGCGACGGTGATCGCGACCGTGCCGGTGGGGTTGACCCCCTGCGGGCCGCTCAGGCCGTCGTCGATCGCCACCGCGACCGAGGTGGTGCCGTGGTAGTTCGCCGCCGGGGTGAAGGTCACGGCGGCGAGCAGCGCCGCCACCGCCGCCGGGCTGCCGCTGATCGTGTAGACGCCGCCGACCCCCGGGCCCGCACCGGCAAGGCTGCCGGTCGCGGGATCGGCGAGCGTCAGGGTCGCGGTGACGGTGGCGCTGTCGATATCCGCGACCGTGGGGGCCGTGGTGAAGAGCTTCGTGGCCACCGCGTCCTCGGCGAGGCCGAGCGCCTGCGTCAGCCCCGTGGCGGTCGGCGCGTCGTTGACGGGCGTGACGGTGATCGAGACCGTACCGGCAGGATTGACGCCCTGGGGACCGTTCTGGCCGTCGTCGACCACCACCGCGATCGAGGTGGTGCCGTGGTAGTTCGCGGCCGGTGCGAAGGCGATGGCGGCGAGCGACGCGCTCACCTGCCCCAGGCTGCCGAAGAGGTTGTAGACCCCGCCGGGGCCGCCGGTGAGGCCCGGTCCGGTGAGGCTGCCCGCCGCCGGGTCGGCCAGCGTCAGGGTCGCGAAGACGAAGTTGCCATCGACGTCCGCGATCGTGGGCGCGACGGTGAAGAGCTTCGTGGCCGCCGCGTCCTCGGCGAGGCTGAGTGCCTGCGTCAGGCCCGTGGCGGTCGGCGCGTCGTTGACGGGTGCGACGTTGATCGAGGCCTTGGCGATGCCGCCGCCGAGACCGGCGTCGGCGTTGCTGGTCGAGGCCTGCACGTCGAAGCTGCCGGTGCCGTTGAAGTTCGGCTCGGGCGTGAACTTCAGCCCGGCACTCGCCTGCGCATCGGTGATGAACGTGCCCGCGCTCACGGGGGTGGTGCCGTCGGCGAGGTAGAGCGTGCCGTGCTGGATGTTGGTGATCTTGAACCAGGCGACCTCGCTGCCATCGACCGCGTTGCGGGCGATGACGAGGCCGGCGGTGGTCTGGGCATCCTCGCCGGTGCTGGCCGCGGTGACGCTGGGCGTGTCCGCGACGGGCGCGACGGTGATCGAGACCGTGCCGGTGGGATTGCTGCCCTGCGGGCCGTTCTGGCCGTCGTTGATCGCCACCGCGATCGACGTGGAGCCGTGATAGTTCGCCGCCGGGGTGAAGGTGATCGCGGCGAGCTGCGCGTTCACCTGAGCCACGCTTCCGAAGAGGTTGTAGACCCCGCCGGTGCCGGGAGGGAGGCCGGGCGCGTTGAGGCTGCCCGCCGCCGGGTCAGCGAGGGTCAGGGTCGCGAAGACGAAGGTACTATCGACATCCGCGATCGTGGGCGCGACGGTAAAGAGCTTCGTGGCCGCCGCGTCCTCCGCGAGGCCGAGCACCTGCGTCAAGCCGGTGGCGGTCGGCGCGTCGTTGACGGGTGCGACGGTGATCGAGACCGTGCCGGTGGGGTTGATGCCCTGCGGGCCGTTCTGGCCGTCGCTGATCGCCACGGCGACCGAGGTGAGGCCGTTGTAGTTCGTCGCCGGGGCGAAGACGACGGACTTGAGCGCCGTGGCCACCGCCGCCGGGCTGCCGGTGACGGTGTAGACGCCAGCCGCGCCGGGCGTGGCGTTGATGAGCCTGCCGGCCGCCGGATCGGCGAGCGTCAGGGTCGCGGTGACGACGGCGCTGTCGACGTCCGCGATCGTGAGCGCCCCCGTGAAGAGCGGGGCGACCGAATCTTCGGCGACGATGAGCGCCTGCGTCAGACCGGTGGCGGTCGGCGCGTCATTGACGGGCGCGACCGTGATCGAGACCGTGCCGGTGGGATTGGTGCCCTGAGGGCCGTTCTGGCCGTCGCTGATCGCCACGGCGACCGAGGTGAGGCCGTTGTAGTTCGCCGCCGGGGCGAAGACGACGCCGCTGAGCGCCGCGGCCACGGACGCCGGACTGCCGGTGATGATGTAGACGCCGGCCGCGCCGGGCGTGGCGCCGAGGAGCGTGCCGGCGGCCGGATCGGCGAGCGTCAGGGTCGCGGTGACGGTGGCGCTGTCGACGTCCGCGATCGTGGGGGGCGTCGTGAAGAGCCGGGCGATCGTATCCTCGGCGAGGCCGAGCGTGTTCGAGAGGCCGGTGGCGGTCGGCGCGTCGTTGACGGCCGCGACGGTGACCGACTTGGAGACGGCCGTGGACGCGCCGGATCCGTCGTTGGCGGTGAAGGTGATGGTGCGGGGGCTCGTATCCGGCGTGTCCGAGGTGTCGGTGTAGGTCACGCTGCGCAGGACCGCCTGGAACTGCGCCAGCGTCGCCGTCGCGCCCGACGAGGTGAGCGTGAGCACGCCCGTCGCGCCGTTGTAGGTCCCGACGACGTTGCCGTAGATCGCGGTGCTCATGTTGGCGAAAGCCAGCACGTCCTGGCCGGAGCGGAAGTTGCCCGTGATCGCGACGGTCGCGGAGGCCAGCGTCGTGCTGTCGGGGTCGGTGACGATGATCCCGGGATCGATCGGGACGGCAATCTGCTCGCTCGCCGCGGTGGACCCGCTCGTCGCCGTCAGCACCGGCGGCTGGGTGGCGACGGTGGTGAAGTTGAGCGTCGTGAAGTCGGTGCCGCGGATGCCTGCGTAGACGATACCGTCGCTGTCGACGAAGGCGCCCTGGTCGATCTGGATCGCGTAGCCCGTATTCGCGGCGAGCGCGCCGTGCGCAATGGTGACGGTGCTGCCGGCGATCGAGACCGCGCCGCCGGACACCGCGATGGTCTCCACCACGCTCCGGTCCGCGATCCTGACGATCCGGATGTTGCCGGAGCCCGCGAACACGGCCTCGTCGAAGGTGAGGACGATGCTGGCCGTCCGCGAGATGCCGGTGGCGTTGTCGGTCGGATTCGTGGCGACGAGCGTCGGGGGAGAGCCGTCGCCGCCGGTGTCGCTGCCTTGAATCCAGACCTGCGTGGCGCCGTTGGAACGATCGACGAGATCGACGTCGCCGTCATGGTCGATGTCGACGGCGAAGAGGAAGGAGGAGCTGATCTGCTGGTTCGTGAAGTCGAAGCCGGCGAAGGGAGTGCCGGCGGCGCGGGCATCGGCGAAGTCCTGGAAGGTGCCGTTGCCCAGATTCTGCTTGTAGCCGATGCCGACCCCGGCGACGTTGCCGTTCTGATAGAGAATGTCGACGTCGCCGTCGCCGTCGAAGTCGCCGAACACCATCCGCGAATCGAAGGGGCCCGTGTGCCCGATCGGGTCCGGCAAGATCTTCACGAAGGTGCCGTTGGACTGCTGCTGCCAATACTGGAACGCGTTGTTCGACCGGTCGACGATGTCCACCCGTCCGTCGTTGTTGAGGTCGACGGCGAAGAGGAAGGAGGAGCTGATCTGCTGGTTCGTGAAGTCGAAGCCGGCGAAAGGAGTGCCGGCGGCGCGGGCATCGGCGAAGTCTCGGAAGGTGCCGTTGCCCAGGTTCTGCTTGTAGCCGATGCCGACTCCGGGAGCGTTGCCGTTCTGGTAGAGGATGTCGACGTCGCCGTCGCCGTCGAAGTCGCCGAACACCATCCGCGAATCGAAGAGGCCCGTGTCCCCGATCGGGTCCGGCAGGACCTTCACGAAGGTGCCGTTGGACTGCTGCTGCCAATACTGGAACGCGTTGTTCGACCGATCGACGAGGTCCACCCGTCCGTCGTTGTTGAGGTCGACGGCGAACAGGAAGGAGGAGCTGATCTGCTGGTTCGTGAAGTCGAAGCCGGCGAAGGGAGTGCCGGCGGCGCGGGCATCGGCGAAGTCCCGGAAGGTGCCGTTGCCCAGGTTCTGCTTGTAGCCGATGCCGACTCCGGCGACGTTGCCGTTCTGGTAGAGGATGTCGACGTCGCCGTCGCCGTCGAAGTCGCCGAACACCATCCGCGAATCGAAGGGGCCCGTGTCCCCGATCGTATCTGGCCCCTTCGTGAACTTGACTGCGAGGAGGCTGCGGTAGGACTGCTGCGCCGCAAGGGTGAAGGGCGTGCCCGGCGCGACGGTGCCGACGCCGGCATCGAGCATCCACGAGCCGCCCGCCCCCGCCGCGCCGACGGGATGCGTCGCCGCCGCCACGGCCGCATCGCCCAGCGCCCGCGAGAGGAACGCCAGGAACTGACGACCCTCCGTGCCGCTCGCCAGATCGCATGCATAAACTCTCACCGCGCCTGCGGGAGCGAGAGCCGCACCGATCTCCGCCAGGACGGCGGCGTGGGTTGCCAGACCCTCCGCGTCGAGAGCGTGCGCGCCGAACTCGAGCGCGCCGGGGCGGCCGTGGGCCACGAGCGAGAGGTCCGTCAGGCCCGACAGGAGCTCGCGATCGATGATCTCGGCCACCTGGCGCAGACCATCACGGGCGGGGTCGATCACGAAACCCTGGGCGCCTGGACGAAGCCCGTCGAGGAGCCGCGCGAGCTCGGGTGCGCGCGGATCGAAGAAGACGACGGACGTGCTCATGCTGTTTCCCCCTGCAGCGCTCGGATCGAGATCCGTTCGCCGTCCCTGCGATCGGAGGCCGTCTGCCAGCTCGATCGCAGGCGATCAGGAAATTCCCGCCCGCACTCGTCTCCGCAGAACAGTCGCCTTCGAACCTTACGCCGCATGTTAAGAATTGTTTAACCGGATTTTGCAAGCGGCCTGCGCCTAAATTCAGTACTCCAGGGGCGCGGCATGCCCTTCAATCGAATATTAAGCATAACGAGGGGACGGGATCGGAACTCACGCCGCTCGGGATTGCCGATCCGTTTCGATTGTCGATCGGCCGTTCATCGAGGCAGGCCTCTCTCAGTAATCTGAAGCGCTCGCAAGTATCTATCGAAGAGACGGCGATGCCTGCTCTATTGCTCCGAGTGCAATTTTGTTCTTTGGGAGACGAGGCTGCGAGGTGCGGCAGCCACATGGGCCACCGCAGTGACCTTGAGATGTCAGCCTGCTCTCACATGCAGGGGGCGGCCCTCGCGCCGTGTGCGGGCGCGGATCGCAACCACGGACATCCGCAAGGTCTGCTTGCGGGCGGGTTGGCCGATACGAGCGACTGGTTCGGCCGAAAACCGCCAGTCGGGTCTGGAAGATTGGCGGCTCGACGAGCGTGCCGGCCCTCGGTCACTTCGTGGGCTTGGAGCGCGCCGTCAGCTTGTTTCCGTCCGGATCGCGAAGGTAGGCGACGAAGGACCCATTGGGGCGCTCGGCGGGCGGGGTCTCGATCGCGGTCCCGCCGTGCGTGGCGCCGGCCTCGTGCCATGCGCGAACATGATCCGGGCTCTCGGCGGCAATGCCGATGGTCCCACCGTTGGCCGCCGTCGCCGGCTGTCCGTTGATCGGCTTGGTGACCATCAGACGACCGCCCTCGTGCGTGTAGATCAGCCTGCCCCTGGCATCCAGCTTGCCCGATCGGCCTCCCAAGGCCGCGAATGTGGCGTCATAGAAGAGCTTGGCCCGGTCGAGATCGTTACTGCCGATCATCACGTGCGTGAACATGTCCGCTCCGCTGCGGGGTGACGGGTCACGATCGTATCACAAATTCCCGACGCGGGGCCGTCCCGGTCGACGAGCCGTGAGGATCGCGAGGCAGGACGGAGCGCAACTCCTGTCATCGCAATGCAGATTCGGGGGCTTTCACCGCCAGCCCGGTCCAGCGGGCGGCGAACGCCCAGAGGTCCACGACCTCCTCGATGACTTTATCGGTCGGCTTACCGGCACCGTGACCCGCCCGGGCCTCGACCCGCAGCAGGCGTGGCCGTGGCCCGAGGTCGGCGGCCTGCAGTGCCGCGACGTACTTGAAGGAATGGCCCGGGACGACGCGGTCGTCCGTGTCTGCGGTCGTCGCGAGGATCGCCGGATAGCGCTCTCCCGCCCGGATGTTGTGCAGGGGCGAGTAGGCGACGAGGTCGTGGAAATCCGCCTCCACGGCCGGGTCGCCGAAGTCCCGCATCCAGTACCGCCCGCCGGTGAAGCGGTCGAAGCGCAGCATGTCCATCACGCCGACGTCGGGCAGTGCCGCCGCGAACAGGTCCGGACGCTGGTTGACCACGGCGCCGACCAGGAGCCCGCCGTTGGAGCCGCCCTGGATCGCCAGGCCGTCCGGCGCGGCGATGCCCTCGGCCTTGAGGTACTCGGCCGCGGCGATGAAGTCGTCGAAGGCGGTCTGCTTGTTCGCGAGCCGGCCGGCGTCGTGCCAGGACCTGCCGTACTCGCCGCCGCCGCGGATGTTGGCCACCGCGAAGACGCCGCCCTGCTCCACCCAGGCGATCCGCTCGGGCGCGTAGTAGGGCACCATGCTGATCCCGAAGCCGCCGTAGCCATAGAGCAGGGTCGGCGCCGAGCCGACGACGTCCCTGCGCCGGACCACGAACAGCGGCACGCGCGTCCCGTCCTTCGAGGCGTAGAAGCGCCGCTCGACGACGATGCCGGCAAGATCGGCGGCGGCCTTCGGCCTCGCCCAGACCATGGTGGCGTTGCGGGCGACCTCGTAGCGCAGGATGGTGGTGGGCGTGTCGTAGCTGGTGAAGACGAAGAAGACCTCGTCATCCTCTGCGCGGCCGTGAAAGCCGCCGGCGGTGCCGGGGCCGGGAAGGTCCACGACGCCGTCGGGCGTGCCGTCGAGGCGACGGCGCTCGATCCACGTCCCGGCGTCCACCAGATACGCCAGCAGCAGGCGCCCGCCGACGAGCGCCCCGTCGTTCAGCACCGCCATCGTCTCCGCAACGAGATCCTCGAACGCGGGCTCGGGGTCGGCGAGGTCGAGCGTCACGACCTTGCCGCGCTGGGCGCCGTCGCGCGTCATCAGGAACAGCTTCGTCCCGACGTTGCCGATCACGGCCCAGAGGTCGTCGAGCCCCGCCGCCACGGTCCGCGACGCCCAAGCCGGGTTGTCCAGGTCGAGGACGGTTAGGGCGTTGCCACCCGAGCCGGCCGAGGAGACGATGACGGCATAGCGGCCGTCCTCGGTCACGTCGGCGAAGTGCAGTAGGTGCGGCCGGTCCGGCGTGGCATGGACCAGCCGGTCCTGCGACTGGGGCGTCCCGAGCTTGTGGAAGTGGACGGCGTGACCCTGCACCGGGGCCTCGAACGTCGTGTCCGTCCCAGCCTCGGGGAAGCGCGAGTAGAAGAAGCCCGAGCCGTCCTTCGCCCAGGCCATGGTCGAGAACCTGACCCGGACGAGCTCGTCCTGGAGGAACTCCCCGGTCTCCACGTCGAGGACGCGGACCGAGCGCCAGTCGCTGCCGCCGTCCTGCACGGCGAAGGCGAGGTGCGCCCCATCCTGCGAGGCTGCCCACTCGCCCAGCGCCGCCGCGCCGTCCTCGGACCACTGGTTCGGGTCGAGAAGGACGCGATCCTGCCCGGCCCCTTCCTTGCCCTCGCCCTCGCGGACGACGAGGACGGCTTGCGCGTCGAGGCCGGAGTTGCGGGTGAAGAAGGTGCGGTTGCCCCGCTTCCTCGGCACGCTCAGGCGCTCGTGGTCGAAGAGCGCGGTCAGGCGCTGCCGGAAGGTGTCGCGTCCAGGCAGCCCGACCAAGTAGCCGCGGGCGAGGCCGTCCTGGGCGCGGGCCCAGCTGGCGACCTCCGGGTCGCGGCGCAGGTCGTTCTCGAGCCAGCGGTACGGATCGGCGATCCGCGTGCCGAACCTGTCCTCTGCGATCGCGTCTCGGCGGGTGTCGGGATACTTCATGGGCGTCTCCTGGTGGGCAAAGGCGAGGGCGAGAAGCAGGGACAGGGCAAGGCCTGCCGTCGGCGCAATGAGGATGGTGCGCCGCGGCCGGGCCGACCGACCCTGGGGTCCGGTCCCGCGCGGGCAGCCGTCGGCGATCCCAGGGAGCCGAGCTGGGCCGTTCGCTATCCTCGTGTCGCCGTTGCTTTGGGGGCGGTGCCTCACCCGCTCCGGCGGCGAGACTTCACTCGACCGGGTCGCAGATCGGCAGGGTGCTCGCCGTCCGGATCGCACCGGCGACCCGGTCGGCGATCTCGTTCAGCGTGAAGGCCCGGCCGTCGTTGATCGCGGCCGCGCTGACCTCTTCGTCGACGACGCGAAGCGCGGCCATCGCCGCGGCGGCGCAGAGCCTGACCTCAAAGGCGCCGGCCGGCCGGCCGGATCGCGCGGCGACGACCTCGACGAACGCCGCCTCGGCCGCAGCGCACGCCATGAGCCAGGCCGACCGCAGCGCCGGCTCCTTCGGCAGGAGCGCGACGATGCGCGCGGCGGCGACGCCGTCGCGGACCGCCTGCTCGCCTTCGACGTACGAGCCGAGCGCGGCGCGCAGATACTCCTCGATGGATGCATCCGGCGGCCATTCCCGCAGCATGGCGACGAACCTGAGCTCGGTCGCCAGCAGCAGCGGCTCGACGCAGGCCTCCTTGGAGCGGAAGTAGCGCCAGACCGTCCGCTTGGAGAGGCCGGACGCCTCGGCGATGGCCTCGCCGCTGGTGCCGTCGACGCCGTGCCGCCAGAACAGGTCGGCCGCGTGGCGCGACACCGCGAGCCGCGCCTCCTCCGTCCTCGACCGTTCAATGGCACCCTCCCTGTCACTCAGCGCCAAATCATATGTCACTGAGTGACAGAGCTTGCAAGGGCGTTCGAAGCGGGACGCGCCTCCGCGAAGGAGCGGTGGATCGTACTACGTGGTCTGGCTGATTCCCTCGATTGCGCGGATGCGAGGCACGGCGAAGTCGGTGAACGCCCGCACGGCTGGCCGCATGTGGCGCACCGAGGGAAAGACCAGGGACGCCTCCGTCGCGCGGATCGCATGGTTCGGTAGCACGCGCACCAGCCGGCCCTCGGCGAGGTCCTCGGCGACCAGCAGGTGCTGAACCGGTCCCATGACGCGGCCCGCGCGCAGCGCCGCGACCAGCACCTCGGCGTTGTTCGTGCGCAGCACCGGGCGGATGGGAACGGTCACGGTCTCGCCGCCATGCTGGAGCGCGAGCGCGTCGCCCCCGGTGGCCGCCGAGGCGATCGCCACGAACTCGGCCCCGGCCAGCTGCTCGGGCGCCTCGATCCCGCCGATCCGCTCCAGGTAGGCCGGCGCGGCGGCGAGGATGCGGCGCGACCAGCCCAGGCGCCTCACGACGAGGTTCTGCCCCTCCGGCCGGCCGTAGCGCAGTGCGAGGTCGTAGTCCTCGTGGATGAGGTCGACCACCCGCTCCTCCAGCACGAGATCGACCGTCACCCGCGGATGACGGGCCCGAAAATCGGCGACGATCGGGTGCAGGTGCTTCGCCCCGATGCAGGTCGGCGCGTGCAGGCGCAGCCGCCCCTCGACCTCGGCTCCCTCGGTGCGCGCATCCTCCAGGGCCGCGTCGATGGCCGAGAGCGCCGGCCGGCTGGTCTCGTAGAGCCGCCGGCCCTGTGGCGTCGGCCGCACGAGGCGTGCGGAGCGCTCCAGCAGCCGCGCCCCGACATGGGCCTCCAGGTTGCGCAGGTGCTTGCTGATCGCGGGCTGCGAGACGGCGAGGTCGCGCGCCGCCGCCGTCATCGAGCCGCGCTCGACGGTGCGCTGGAAGGCGCGAAGCGCAAGAGCGAGATCCATCAATGCCATCCGGTTATGGGTCCGATCACCCCATCACCGATGGACGGGGCGGAAGCATGGCGGTTTCCTGTGCGCCTTCTCGGATGGATGGATCACCTCACCGATGCACCTCACTCGCCGCAGCCTGCTCGCGAGCACCCCCTTGTTCCTCGCCGGCTGTGTCACGCATGAGCCGCCGCAGCCGGTCGCCGATCTGCGTCCGCCGGTCGATCCCGGCCACTTGGCGATGTACGCCGCGCTCGACGACGAGCCGTTCCCGGTGCCGGCGGTCGACCTCGGCGGGATCGACCCGCGCTTCCTGCGCCGCGAGGTCGCGTACGCCACTCCGGAGCCCCCCGGCACCATCGTGGTCGATCCGACCGCGCGCTACGCCTACCTCGTGCGTGAGGGCGGACGGGCCATCCGCTACGGAGTGGGGGTGGGCAAGGAGGAGGCCTTCAACTTCCGCGGCGAGGCGGTCGTCGCCCGCAAGGCCGCGTGGCCGCGCTGGACGCCGACCCCGGCGATGGTGCGGCGCGAGCCGGAGCGCTACGGCCCCGTGGCCGGCGGCCTGCCGGGCGGACCGGGCAACCCGCTCGGGCCCCGCGCCCTCTACCTCTACCGGAACGGACAGGACACGCTGTATCGGCTGCACGGCACGACGGAGCCGGGGACCATCGGAACGATGGTGTCCTCGGGCTGCGTGCGACTGCTCAACCAGGACATCATCGACCTCCACCGTCGCGTGCCCACGGGAACGCGCGCCGTCGTCCTGGGGAGCTAGCAGCACCTGGGCACCCGTTTTCTGAGGAGTGCCACCATCTCAGATCCCTAAGCCTGGACAGTATGTTGCGCTGAGCCGGCCGTGCTACGGATGCGGTATTGGCTTGTCCGCCCCGTGAAGCGCAACGACTCCTCCATCCCTCAGTTCAGCCAGCGCATCCCCGCCGACATGCGCCACCTTGCGGTGGACCGAACCCTCATCGCGCCGCTCGGCGACGATCTCCTCAGGCTTGGGCCGCTTCCTCGACATCGATCCGTCCTCCTGGCTCAAACGCCAGACCAAAGGGCAGACTGCTCCCGTGGGGGCGGATCGGCCGGTGCTATAGACTCCATCCTATCGAAAATTTCGAGTTGGTACCTTGATGCTCAAGCTGTTGGATGGGTCATGTATGGGGGGATGGAGCGGCCGTGTTGGGGAAGCTTCAGAACTGCGCTGGTTCAAGTTGATCTTCCGCACTGAATCATCTCGGTTCTCTCCAGAGACGGTCTTTCCGTCCTCGCGCTCGCCGACCCGCCGCAGCCAGGCGCTGAGATCGACGAGGCGCTCGGCGACGACGTGCACGACGAGGCCCTGGCGCTGCACGCGGCCCCGTACGCCGATCAGCCCGGCGGTGAGGATCAGGCGGCGGTTGGCCTCGTACACCCGCGGCCAGACGATGAGGTTGGCGATCCCGGTCTCGTCCTCCAGGGTGATGAACATCGTGCCCTTGGCCGAGCCCGGTCTCTGGCGCATCAGCACCAGCCCGGCGAGGGTGACGGCTCGGCCGGAGCGGGCGGTCGCGAGCACGCCGCAGGGCCGGTAGCCCCGCGCATCGAGATCGCCGCGCAGGAAGGCGAGCGGGTGCCCGCGCAGGCTCAGGCCCGTGGCGCAGTAGTCTTCCGCCACCGCCCGGCCCGCCTTCATCGGTTCCAGTGCGACGGGAGGCTCGACGACCTCCGGGTGCAAGGTCCCCTCGCGGGCGTCCGTGGCCGCGAACAGGTCGAGGGGACGCTCGGCGAGCCCGCGGATCGCCCAGAGCGCCGCGCGGCGGTCGAGGCCGAGGCCTCGGAACGCGTCCGCCGCCGCGAGCCGGCGCAGGGTACGCGCCGGCAGCCCGGTGCGCCGCCACAGCGCGTCGAGGCCGCTGTAGCCTCCCGAGGGGCGTACCGCAGCAAGGCGGGTGCCGTCGTCCTCGGAGAGACCCTGGACCATGCGCAGCCCCTGGCGCACGGCGAGCCGGGGTCCGCCGGCCGGCTCCAGGGTGCAGTCCCACCGGGAAGCGTTCACGCAGACCGGCCGCACCGGCACGCCGTGGTCGAGGGCGTCGCGCACGAGTTGGGCGGGAGCGTAGAAGCCCATGGGCTGCGCGTTGAGGATGGCGCAGGCGAACACGTCCGGGTGGTGGCACTTCAGCCAGGACGAGGCGTAGGCGAGCCGGGCGAAGGAGGCGGCGTGGCTCTCCGGGAAGCCGTAGGAGCCGAAGCCTTCGAGCTGCCGGAAGGTCCGCTCGGCGAAGTCCGCATCGTAGCCGTTGCGGACCATGCCGGAGATGAGCTTCTCGCTGAACTTCGAGACGCCTCCCGTGGCCTTGAACGTCGCCATGGACCGGCGCAGTTGGTCGGCCTCGGCCGGCGTGAAGCCGGCTCCGACGATGGCCACGCGCATCGCCTGCTCCTGGAAGAGAGGCACGCCGAGGGTCTTCTCCAACACCCCCCGCAGAGCCTCGCTCGGATAGGTCACGTCGGCGCGGTTCGCGCGGCGGCGGAGATACGGGTGGACCATGTCGCCCTGGATCGGGCCGGGACGCACGATGGCGATCTGGATGGCGAGATCGTACAGGTTGTCCGGCTGCATCCGCGGCAGCATCGCCATCTGGGCGCGGCTCTCGATCTGGAAGACGCCGATCGTGTCGGCCCGGCACATCATCGCGTAGGTCGCCTCATCGCCGGGGGGGATCGTCGCGAGATCGCGCGGCACATCCGGCCGGTGGATGGCGAGCAGCCCGAAGGCCCGGCGCAGGCAGCCGAGCATGCCGAGGCCGAGCACGTCGACCTTCATGAAGCCGAGCGCGTCGATGTCGTCCTTGTCCCATTCGAGCGTCTGCCGGTCGGCCATGGTGGCGGGCACCACGGGGCAGAGCTCGTCGAGACGGGTCAGGGTCAGCACGAAGCCGCCGGGATGCTGGCCGAGATGGCGCGGCGTTCCGATGAGCTGACGGGCGAGGTCGAGGGCGAGCCGCAGACGGCGGTCGTCGAGGTTGAGACCGAGCTCCCGCGCATGCGTCTCGCCGATCCCCTCCCGCGACCAGCCCCGGACGAGGCCGGCGAGCGCGCCGGTCACGTCCTCGGGGAGGCCGAGCGCCCTGCCGACCTCGCGCATCGCCCCGCGGGGGCCGTAGCGGATCACCGTGGCGCACAGCGCCGCCCGGTGGCGGCCGTAGGTCTCGTAGACCCACTGGATCACCTCCTCGCGGCGCTCGTGCTCGAAGTCGACGTCGATGTCGGGGGGCTCGCCGCGGCTCTCGGAGATGAAGCGCTCGAACAGCAGGCCCTCGGCGATGGGATCGATCGAGGTGATGCCGAGGACGTAGCAGACCGCCGAGTTCGCCGCCGAGCCTCGTCCCTGGCAGAGGATGCCCTGGCTCCTGGCGAAGCGCACGATGCTGTCGACGGTGAGGAAGTAGGGCGCGTAGGCGAGCCGCCCGATCAGGGTCAGCTCGTGCCGGAGCTGCGCGGAGACCGTGTCGGGCGGTCCGCTGGGGTAGCGCTCGGCCGCTCCTGCCCAAACCAGCGTCTCGAGCCGGTCCTGCGCGGAGGTGCCATCGGCGGCCTCCTCGGTCGGGTAGCTGTAGGTGAGTTCGTCGAGGGAGAAGCGGCAGCGGGCGAGAACCTCGGCCGTGCGGGCGAGCGCCTCCGGGTGGCGGGCCATCAGCCGCGCGGCCTCGGCCGGCGCCACGAGATGGCGCCCGGCATGGCTCTCGCGGTCGTGCCCGAGGCGGTCGACACTCACACCAAGCCGGATCGCGGCGACGACGTCCTGGAGGGGCCGGCGGCCGGGCTCGTGGTAGAGCACATCGCCGACCGCCAGCGTCGGCATCCGCGCGGCGCGGGCCCTCTCCGCGACCGCGTCGAGGCGCAGGGCGTCGTTCGGCCGGTAGCGGCGGGTCAGGGCGCAGTAGGCCCGGTCGCCGAACAGGCTCTTGAGGCGTGCGAGGTCGCCGGCAAGCGCGTCGTCGGGCCGGTCTGCGAGCAGCACGGCGAGGAGGCCCTCGCCCCATTCGGCGAGGTCCGCCCAGTGCAGCCGGCAGCCGGTCTTGCCGAGCCCTTCCGCCCCGGCACGGGCCTTGCCGAGGCTGAGCAGACGGCACAGCCGCCCGTATCCGGCCCGGTCTAAGGGGTAGACCAGCAGTGCCGGCGCGCCGGGCTCGTCGAGGTCGAGACGGCAGCCGACGAGGAGGCGCAAGCCCGTGGTGCGGGCCGCTTCGTGGGCCTGAACGATGCCGGCGAGGGAGGCCCGGTCGGTCACGGCAAGCGCCGTATGGCCGAGGAGTGCGGCGGTCGCGAACAGCTCCTGCGGCGAGGAGGCCCCGCGCAGGAAGGAGAAGTGGGTGGTGACCTGCAGCTCGGTGTAGGCCGGTCCGGGGGAGCCCATGCGGGTCAGGCCTCGCCGAGCCCGTGCAGCCACCAGCGGCCGCCTTCGGTCGCCGGGGCGTCGCGGAACAGCCAGAAGCGGTCTCCGGCGACCGTCTCGACCCGGTAGTAGTCCCGCACCAGCCCGGCCTCGGCCTCCGAGCGCCACCACTCGCCGTGGACGCGCTCGGGCCCGTCGGCCCGGGCGATGCGCAGGCGGCGGCCTCGCCAGACCACGAGGGCCGGCGGATGGTCCGGGGCGAGCGCGGTCACGGCGACGGGCTCGGGCGGGGCGAGCAGGCGGGCGGGCCGCGGCAGATCGGCGGGCCAGGACGCTTCCACGCCCGCCAGCGGATCGATCCGCCGCACCGCGCGCTCCGGCAGGGCGCTCGCCCTGGGAGCGAGGCGGTAGACCCGGCCCCGTCCGAGCCGCGCCCCGAGCCGGTCGACGAGTTCGGCGAGACCGCTCTCCGCGGGCTCCTCCGCAAGGTCGCCGAGGTCGGCTTGCGCGGCGTCGAACCACTCGGTGCGGGTGGCGCAGAGCACCGCCTCGTCGATGCCGAAGCCGGGGTCGACCAGCGCCAGCCGCTCGGCGAGCAGCGCCACGAGATGGCGCACGGTGCGCGACGGTCGGATGGTCGCCACCCGCAGGCTCCGGCTGAGACCGTCGACCCGGCGGAACACGAGGTCGATCCGACGCGCGCCGATCCCCCGCCGTTCCAGCTCGGCGCAGAGGTCCGTGAGAAGATGCTCGGTCACGCGGGCGAGCGTCTCGGGGGCGCCGATCGGATCGGCGAAGACGAGGCGCGCCATCGGCGCCTCCGGCCAGTCGAGATAGACGAGAGGCTCGAGCGCATGACCAAGGGCCTGATCGAGGCGCAGCCCGGGTTCGGGACCGAAGCGTAGACGCAGCGGCGCCCGCGGCATCTGCGTGAGCTGACCGATCCGCTCGATGCCGAGCTGCGCGAGACCGTCCGCGCTCTCGATGGCCAGGCGCAGGGCCTGTACCGGCAGGTCCACCAGCGCCGCGGCGTGCCCGCCCGGTGGCACCACGGGCTCGTGGGGCAGGAAGCGCGCCACGGCCCAGGCGGCACCGGGCGTGTCGGCGACGCCCGCACTGGCCGAGAGCGCCCGCTGCGCGAGGCGGGTGAGCAGGTCCTCGACCAGGCCGTCCTCGTCCCCGAACAGGTGGGCTGCCCCGGCGACCTCGATCCAGAGCCCGTCCGGCGGGTCGAGGGCGACGAGGGGCGCGTAGCGGCGCAGGCACCAAACCCCGAGCTGTTCGAGGGCCACCGCGTCCGCGTCCGGGTCGGCCTCGACGACGGCGAGGCCGGGCACGGCGGCCTGCGCGTGGGCGACCGCCATGCCGGGGCGCAGCCCCAGCCGGCGCGCGGCTTGGTCGACGGCGGCGAGCACGCGCTTGTTCCCGGTCTGATCGGCCACGACGAGGGGGCTATCCCAGCCCGGCGCGCGCGCGGGGTGGCGCCGCCGCCAGAGGTCGGTCGGCCAGTTCGGCAGGAAGACGGAGACGACCCGTCGCATCAGGCGCGTCCAGGATCCAGGAACGGGGGGCATCCGCACCGCGGGCGCGGGTCAGCTCGACGAGCCAGCGGGCTCGGGGCAGGCCGGGGAGCGGCGGCCCGGTTCCCGGTTGCGGCGAGACCCTCCAGCGGGTCAGCGCGGCGCCGGGCTCGGCGGCGGCTCCCTCGCGCTCGACGGCCAGGCGATGCCTGCGGATGGCGATGACGAGGACGCCCGAGCGCTCGGCCCCGAGCTGCAGGCGGCGGGAGGCGGTGAGCCCGAGGCGGCCGACCTCGCCGACGACGGCCGCGAGCCCTTTCGCCCGCAGCCCCTCCTCCATGGCCGGCAGCACCGCGGTCTCAGATCCGGTCTCCGCGAAGATGATCCGGTCCGGGCAGAGCCCGACGCCGGCCAGCGCCGGGGCGAACAGGTCGCGGCCGCGCAAGCACCAGAGCACCGACCCGTGCAGGCGGGCGAGGACCGCCGCCGCGAACAGGGCGGCGAGCGCCGCGTGCTCGGCCGAGACCCCGGCTTCCCCGACCTCGTGCAGGGCGCCGCGACGCAGGCCGCCGCCGGGAAGCTGCGCGTCGAGCGCGGCAATGCCGAAGGGCAGCGCAGGCGATCGCGCGACACCGCCCCGAGCCAGGGCATCGATCTGCCGTCGCAGCCCGGCCATCCGGTCGTCGCGCCCGTTCGCGGCTTCCGGCATGGCCGTGGCGCTCCGTGAGATTGGCTTATGTTCCTATTTTGTTCTTATGCGGAACCGAGTCAACCGAAGCTCGGCTGCTGTGGACAAGTCACGAACGTGGCGTTGTGCACATTCGACATCTCACTGTCCGTCAGAAGAGGGAGCCTGTGAGAGTGAAGCGACAGGCCCTGATCCATGAGATGCCGTCCGTGATGATTTGCAAAATTCGCCCCTGTTATAAATATCAATCTGAATAATCAGATCTTAATACTGACTGAGGCGGCCATCCCTCCGTTGCGGACGCAGCGGCGCGCCACTTCCTGCAGGTCTCCTCCGCCAGCGGCCGCACCGGAGCGATCGGGCGCGGCCTATACTCGGCCGCCGAGTCTGGGGGCGAAGGCTTCTCCGAGGGGCCGGCCATCGAGACGAAGCCGTTCGGCGTGCCCGTTACCATCGTAGCGCCCGGCGGCTTCCGGACGGATTCGCGGGCGCGTCCGCGCGCATCCAGCCATCCTCGGCGAGACGTGGGTGGTCGAGCGCGCCTTCGCCCGGATGGCCCGCTTCCGCCGCCGCGCCCGCGACTACGAACGCCTGCCAGCCACCCTGGCCGGCTTGCGCCTCGTCGCCTTCAGCGTCCTACTCTTGCGCAGGGCTGCCGATTTCACAGCAGTCCGTAACAGGCTCTAAGGCCCTGATCCGCAAATACGTTCTCGACAACCGCGGAGTCCGTTGGCCTCGCGTGCGACACGCGCTGGGTAGGCATAGCCACCTTCCGATGCCTCGGCCACGCGGGCCTTACTGCCCGAGGCCTCCGGACTCGACGACGAAGCGGGCGATCGCGTCGGCCCCGTGCCCCTCGCGCAGGGACGAGAACACGTAGGGCCGCGTCCCCCGCATCCGGCGCGTGTCCGCTTCCATCACCGAGAGATCGGCGCCGACGAGGGGGGCGAGGTCGGTCTTGTTGACGACGAGCAGGTCCGAGCGGGTGATGCCGGGCCCGCCCTTCCGGGGAATCTTCTCCCCTCCGGCCACGTCGATGACGTAGATCGTGATGTCGGCGAGTTCCGGCGAGAAGGTCGCGGCGAGGTTGTCGCCGCCCGATTCGATCAGCACCACGTCGAGCCGGGGGAAGCGGGCGCGCATCTCGGCCACCGCCGCGAGGTTGATCGAGGCGTCCTCCCGGATCGCCGTGTGCGGGCAGCCCCCCGTCTCGACGCCCATGATCCGCTCCTCCGGCAGCGCGCCGGCGACGGTCAGGAGGCGGGCGTCCTCCTTCGTGTAGATGTCGTTGGTGATGGCGCAGATCTCGTAGGTATCGCGCAGGCGCTTGCAGAGCTGCTCCATCAGGGCCGTCTTGCCGGAGCCCACGGGGCCGCCGATGCCGACGCGGAGAGGACCGTTCTCGGGACCGTGTTCGGACATCGTTTCCCTCACGAGCGGAAGATGCGGGAATACTGGGTCTCGTGCCGGAACGAGCCGAGATCGACCCGCAGGGTCGCCGAGCCCAGCGCGTCGAGCCCGAGCCCGTCGACAGACACGGCGAGCGCCGCGGCGCGAGGCGCGAGCCCGGCGACGACGCGGGTGCCGGCGGCCTGTCCGATCGGCGCGACGCGCAGCGCCGCCGAGACGAGGTTCTGGACGAACGCGAGCGCGTAGGCCGCGAGCATCGGCGCCCGCGCCATGCCGTGGGCAGCGGCCGCCGCGCCGAGCGCCACCGGCAGGGCGACGGCGCCGGGCATCGCCGCACCAACCGCGTCGAGCGCCGGGCAGGGCCAGGCGGCCCGTGTCGCGTCGAGGAAGCTGCGGCCCTGCTGGCTCGTCTCCAGCAGAAGCTCCCGGGAAGGCGCCATCGCGAGCGCCAGCTCGTTGACCGCCCGCAGGGCATCGCCCTCCCCGGACGCCGCATGAGTGTTGCCGGCGAGGATCAGGTCGTTGCGGCCGGCGCCCCGCTCCAGAACGTCGCCGAGCCATTCCGCGAGGCCCGCCTCGTCCGAGACGTCGCCGGCTTCCACGGCCCATTCGAGGCCATGCGAATAGGCGAAGGCCCCCACCGGATAGGTCGGCGAGAGCCACGCCATCAGCCGCAGCGCCTCAATCATGGCCATGGCCGTGGTGGTGGCCGTGACCGCCCGCATAGGCGCCGCCCTCGGGCCGGAACGGCCGCGTCACCGGCTCGGCGCTGCCTCCCAAGCCCCGCACCATCTCGACGAGCACGTGGTCCTGGGCGATGAAGACGGCGTCCGCCGCGATCTCGGCGGGGATGTGCCGGTTGCCGATATGCCAGATCAGCCGCCTCAGGGCGTGCTCGCTGGCAGCCCGGATCTCCAGCAGGCGCTCGGGGGCCGCCTCGACCCAGACGAGGCGGCCGTCCTCCAGCACGAGGGCGTCGCCGTCCTCCAGCACCGTCGCCGTGGGCAGGTCGAGGAGGAAGGCCAGGCCGCCGACGCCGCGCATGGCGACCCGGCGCCGATGCCGGTCGCCGTGGTCGAGCACGACCCGATCGACGATCTCGCCGCCCGTGAGCGCGTCGCGGCGGACGATGTCTCGCGCGCGCAGCATCAGAACAGGAAGTAGCGCTGCGCCATGGGAAGCACCTCCGCCGGCTCGCAGACCAGGAGCTCGCCGTCGGCGCGCACGTCGTAGGTCTCCGGGTCGATCTCGATCACCGGGGTGGCGTCGTTGAGGATCATGCTCTTCTTCGAGATGCCGCCGCGCACGTTCTCGACGGCGACGAGCTCCTTCCGGACGCCGAGCCGCTCGCGCAGGCCATCCTCGATCGCGGCCCCCGAGACGAAGGTCAGCGCGGTTGCGTAGGGCGCGCGGCCGTAGGCCCCGAACATCGGCCGGTAGTGGCTCGGCTGGGGCGTCGGGATCGAGGCGTTGGGGTCCCCCATCGGGGCGGTGGCGATCATGCCGCCCTTGAGGACGAGATCCGGCTTCACGCCGAAGAAGGCCGGCGACCACAGCACGAGATCGGCGAGCTTGCCGGCCTCGACGGAGCCGATGTGGCGGGAGACGCCGTGCGCGATCGCCGGGTTGATCGTGTACTTCGCCACGTAGCGCCGCGCCCGCAGGTTGTCGTTGCCCGAGGCATCTCCGGGGAGCGCGCCGCGCTGGCGCTTCATCTTGCAGGCCGTCTGCCAGGTGCGGATCACGACCTCGCCGACCCGGCCCATGGCCTGCGAGTCCGAGGACATCATCGAGAGGGCGCCGATGTCGTGGAGGATGTCCTCCGCCGCGATCGTCTCCCGGCGGATGCGGCTCTCGGCGAAGGCGAGGTCCTCGGGGATCGACGGGTCGAGGTGGTGGCAGACCATGAGCATGTCGAGATGCTCGTCGATGGTGTTCCTCGTGTAGGGCCGCGTCGGGTTGGTGGAGGACGGGAGCACGTTGGGCAGGCCTGCCACCCGCATGATGTCGGGCGCGTGCCCGCCGCCGGCCCCTTCCGTGTGGAAGGCGTGGATGGTGCGTCCCTTGAAGGCCGCGATCGTGTCCTCGACGAAGCCCGACTCGTTCAAGGTGTCGGAGTGGATCATCACCTGAACGTCGTGCGCGTCGGCGACCGACAGGCAGGTGTCGATGGCCGCTGGCGTCGTGCCCCAGTCCTCGTGGAGCTTGAGGGCGCAGGCGCCCGCCCGCACCATCTCCTCCAGCGCGCCGGGCAGCGCGGCGTTGCCCTTGCCGGCGAAGGCGAGGTTCATCGGAAAGGCGTCTGCCGCCTCGATCATCCGGGCGATGTGCCAGGGGCCCGGCGTGCAAGTGGTGGCGAAGGTGCCGTGCGCCGGCCCGGTGCCGCCGCCGAGCATGGTGGTGACGCCGGAGCAGAGCGCCTCCTCGATCTGCTGCGGGCAGATGTAGTGGATATGACTGTCGAAGCCCCCGGCGGTGAGGATCTTGCCCTCTCCCGCGATCACCTCGGTGCCGGGGCCGACGACGATGTCGACGCCGGGCTGCACGTCCGGGTTGCCGGCCTTGCCGAGCCGATGGATGCGCCCGCGCACGATGCCGACGTCGCATTTCACCACGCCCCAGTGGTCGAGCACGACGGCGTTGGTGATGACGGTGTCGACGGCGCCCTCCGCATTCGTCGCCTGGCTCTGGCCCATGCCGTCGCGGATGACCTTGCCGCCCCCGAACTTCACCTCCTCGCCGTAGGTGGTGAAATCGCGCTCGACCTCGATCTCCAGCCCCGTGTCGGCCAGCCGGATGCGGTCGCCGGTCGTGGGCCCGAACATCGCGGCGTAGGCGGTGCGGGGGAGCGAGGCGGGCTTGGGCGGCATGGCTACAGGTCCCCCATCACCGCGCCGCGGAAGCCGTAGACCTTCCGCGCGCCGGAAAGCGGCACCAGCGTCACCTCGCGCGTCGAGCCCGGCTCGAAGCGGACCGCCGTGCCCGGCGCGATGTCGAGGCGCATGCCGCGGGCCTTGTCGCGCTCGAAGACGAGGCCCGGATTGACCTCGTGGAAATGGTAGTGCGAGCCGACCTGGATCGGCCGGTCGCCGGTGTTGGCGACCTCGATCACGACCCGTTCGGCGCCTTCGTTGAAGACGATCTCGCCGGGCCGCGTCGTCACCTGCCCCGGCACGTCGCCGGAGGGGGCGCCGCGGATCGGATGATGGACGGTGACGAGCTTGGTGCCGTCGGGGAAGGTCGCCTCGACCTGGATGTCGTGGATCATCTCGGGGATGCCGGGCATCACCTGATCGGCGGTCAGCACGTGGGCCCCCGCCTGCATCAGCTCGGCGACGCTGCGTCCGTCGCGGGCGCCCTCGACCACGAAGTCGGTGATCAGCGCCACCGCCTCCGGATGGTTGAGCTTCACGCCCCGCGCCAGACGGTTGCGCGCCACCTGCGCGGCCATGGCGATAAGGAGCTTGTCTTTCTCGCGGGGGGTGAGGAGCAAGGGCGGCGTCCCGGTCTCGAAATCACGCGGATCATGCACGGCGGGGCGGGAATCGCCACCCGTCAGGTCTGCCAGACGCGGGGCATCGGCGCCCGGCGATAGGCTTCGAGGAAACGGGCGGCGAGCCGGCGCAGCGCGCCGATCTCGGGACCGAGGAGGCGTACCGCGAGGTGTCCGTTCCAGGCGCTGGCCCCTGCCTCGACGCCGCCGGCCCCGTCGAGCAGGGCGCGGGCCTCCTCGATCCGGGCTTCCGCCCCCGGCGAGAGGTCGAGGATCGTGCCCATCGCCCCCGCGCCGCCCCCGATCGCCGGCCGGGCGAGGAGGGCCGCGACGTCGCCGTCGAGCCGCACCGTGTCGGCGTAGACGAGACGGCCCCCCCGGCGCACCCGCCAGACATCCTCGAACAGTGCCTCCCGTAGGGTCTCCCCCCGCGCGGCGCGGCCGAAGGCGACGATCTCGCAGAGAAGCAGGGAGGCATCGTCTGCGAGATCGGCCTCCAGACGCCTGTGCAGGCGCGACCGGTCGAACAGGATCGTCTCCTGCGGCAGCCAGTCGAGATGCGCCCCGCCGCCGACCGTGAAGGCGTTGTGCACCACGCTGACCGGGCCGTCGGAGCAGTAGACCTTCTCTGCCGCGACCGTGGTCAGGACGAGGTCGGCGCCCGGATCGAGCCGGGCGGCGACCGAGAAGGCGTCGCCGCAGGCGATGCCGCCGGCGGTGTTGACGAGGATGCCTTCCAGCGCCCCCCCGACCTTCGGGAAGCGGATGCGGGAGGGGCCGGATTCGGCGAGGTCGCGCACCCGCGTCGGCCCGCCGTCGCCGGCCGGGCCGGCCTGGAGCGCGACGGTCCCGCAAGAGCGCTGCCGCTGCGGGGCGAGGGAGGGCGGCCGGGGCACGTGGATGGCTCGGCCTCTCAGGATTGAGCGCGAAGCAGCGCGCGGCCCCGTCCCTCGCCCGCAAAGTCCTGCATCGCCGATCTCATGCCCCTTCCTGACGCCGGGTCGGCTGCGGGGCAACCGGCTCGTGGCGCCAAAGCGAGGGCTGCCGCGCGCCGCCCCGGACGAGGACGCCGTCCGGGGCATTCGAGGAGAGGGAATCACGGGGCCGGACGATGCGTGGGATCAGCGCGGGTCCGGCGGCCCCTCTCCCTTGCCAACGAAGGGGATGCCCTCGATCGGGCACTCCTCGGTGCCGACGCTGGAGCGGGTGATGGCCCGCACGGCGTCGCGGGTGGCGTCGGGGTCCTCGATCCAGCGGCGGTAGAAGTCGTAGGGGCATTCCGACATCCCGTGCCGGTTCTCCTTGGAGTTGATCATCCCCGTGTAGCCGCGGTGGAGCAGCTTGAAGAGATGGTTCTCCGACTGGCCGTTGGCGCGGAAGTCGCGGATCAGGAACTTCGAGAGGGCGGCGTACTGGATGCCCATCTCCTCCTCGCCGCACTCGCCGAGCGTGCGACCGTCGAAGCCGATGATCGCCGAGTGGCCGAAATAGCTGTAGACGCCGTCGAAGCCGGCGGCGTTCGCCACCGCCACGTAGGTGTTGTTGGCGAATGCCATGGCCTTCGAGATCAGCACCTGCTGCTCCTTGGCCGGGTACATGTAGCCCTGGCAGCGGATGATGAGCTCGGCGCCGCGCATGGCGCAGTCGCGCCAGATCTCGGGATAGTTGCCGTCGTCGCAGATGATGAGGCTGATCATGAGGCCCTTCGGCCCCTTGGAGACGTAGGTCCGGTCGCCCGGGTACCAGCCCTCGATCGGGGTCCAGGGCATGATCTTGCGGTACTTCTGCACGATCTCGCCCTGGTCGTTCATCAGAATGAGGGTGTTGTAGGGCGCCTTGTGCGGGTGCTCCTCGTGGCGCTCGCCGGTGAGCGAGAACACGCCCCAGACTTTCGCTTTCCGGCAGGCGTCGGCGAAAATCTCGGTCTCCGCGCCGGGGACGCTGGCGGCGGTCTCGTACATCTCGGCCGCGTCGTACATGATGCCGTGGGTCGAGTATTCGGGGAAGATCACCAGGTCGAGGCCCGGCAGGCCTGCCTTCATGCCGACGATCATGTCGCCGATCTTCTTGGCGTTCTCGATGACTTCCGCCTTCGTGTGCAGGCGGGGCATCTTGTAGTTGACGACGGCCACGCCGACGCTGTCGTGACTCGATGAGATGTCGCCGTGCATCATGGGACTTGTCTCCGTTGGCGTTCCGGAAGATGGCGCGCCGCCCTGTTTTGGGGCGGCGCGTCGGTGTCGAGGGTGTCAGCCCGGCGCGAGGCCGAGGAGGGTTCCGAGCGGCACGACGAGGGTGAATCCGCCGTAGACGCCGTCCTTGGGTCGGCGTGCGGTGTAGGGGTTCCAGAAGGAGTTGCCGTTGACGAGGTACTGGACCACCGGCTCCAGGATGACGCCCTTGCCGAGGTCGATATGGGCGTTAGCCTCGAAGACGAGCTTGTCGCGGGAGAAGGGGGCTCCGGTGCCGCCGGAGATGAAGTTCGCGTCGGCCAGGAACCGGGTGTAGTTGTCGTTCAGGCGCTGCCAGTTGACCTTGAGGCCGAAGGTGTCGTTGGGCCGGCTCTGGTCGGGGGCCTCGAGGAGGACGCCGAAGAACGAGTTGAAGCGGATCGGGATGGTCGGGTCGAAGGCGTAGCCGGTGCCGGTGTAGAAGGAGATCGCGGTGGGCGTGGCGTTCGGGACGAGGCCGCCATCGGCGCGCCAGACGGTCTGCTTGCCGGTCAGCACGACGCCGGAGGTGCCGTTCTTCTGAAGCACCGGAGCGGCGGGGTTGAGGCCCTTGGAGGTCCCGAAGACGGTCTTGAAGTTGTCGTCGTGGTCGGCGGTGTTGACGAAGCCGGTGAGCGAGACGCGGCCCGGATAAGCCTCGATCGTGTAGTCGGTCTTGCGGCCGATCTCGGTCATGACGAGGACGCCCGCGAGGCGCTCGTAGCCGAAATCATAGCCCGACAGCGCGTTGGTGCCGGGGTTCACGGAGAAGGCGCCGGCCTGGATGTAGGTGGTGGGCGAGGTCTTGTAGGCGACGTTGGCGCCCCAGACGCCGAAGAGCGGCGAGGTGAAGCCGGCGTTGAAGTAGAACAGGTCCTGGAAGCAGGAGTTGATCGAGTTGCACGGCGGCAGGCCGTAGTATCGATCCGGGTGCGTGCGGCCGACCTCGATGACGAGCCGATCGTCCATGAGCTTCTGCTGCCAGGTGAGCAGCGAGAGGCGGTTGTTGTTCGGCGTGAAGGGCGGCTGGTAGCCGACCGTGGTGTCACCGATGTCGGAGGCGAGGTTGGTGTTGCGCACGAGGCCGAAGAAGGTCTGCGTGAAGTTGATCGAGCCGCCCGTGATGCCGGCGAGCTTCTGCATGTCGGCGGACATGGAGAGCACGAAGTAGGCGGAGTTCGACTGCTCTCCGGTGCGCAGGCCGGCCGAGGGGTTGGCCTGGTAGAAGTCGTAGATGTTGATGTCGAAGGTCAGGCCGCGGGCCGCCATCTCGGTGGCCCAGGGCGCCAGCGGCCCGACGCGCACCGGGTCCTTGGGCTTCTCGGCCAGAGCCGGGTCCGTGCGCGGCTGCGTCTGACCCGCCTCCTGCCCGACAGGAGAGGCAACCTGGGCAGAGACCTGCGTCGAGCCCATCGCGAGGAGCGCGGAGAGGGCTGCAGCGCTCAGTCCGCGGCCGAGGACGGATGGTCGATCCGCATCTGAAGGTTTCACTCGTGTCATCATGAGTCCCCAAGATTGTGTTCTGTCGGTTCGCCGGACTCCCCAGCCGGCTTTCGGTTCTTCCGGACCGATGAGCGTCGGTTTTCTAGGCAGTTGACGCATTCAGTGGCTGATCATCCACGGTCTCGCGGCCGGGAAGCTCTTAGCCATGCCTAACGGTGCAGGCTTCGCGCCATTCTTTGTTGTATTATTGCAGCACCCGCAGCCCGCGCCGTGCCCGCCGGACCGGCGAGGCGCATGGGCGCTGCGCTCGTTCACTGCGAAGGCCTTGCGGCGTCCGGCATCCATGGAGGCCAGGTTCGGGGCGGTCAGGAAGGCGCGCGCGCATTCCGCCCCGCAGTCCGGGCAGTCGTGAGGATCGCGGAACTGCGACATCGGCCGCAGCACCGTGAAGGGCCCGCAGCTCTCGCAGGCGTAGTCGTAGACGGGCATCGGGGACTCTCGCGCAAGGGGCGATGCCCCGCCGCTGGCCGCGGCGGGGCCGGCGGGCTCACAGGTCGGGGGAGAGCGGCATCTGGATCGAGCCGTCGAGATGCTTGATCGGTCCCGCGGCGGAGGGGTTGATGTCGAAGTCGAAGATGCCCGTCGGGATCCAGAGGGTCGCGCAGGCGTTCGGGATGTCGACGACGCCCGAGATGTGGCCCTGGACCGGCGCCGTGCCGAGGATCGAGTAGGCCTGGGCGCCGGAGTAGCCGAACTTCTTCAGGTACTCGATCGCGTTGAGGCAGGCCTGGCGGTAGGCGACCGTCACGTCGAGGTAGTGCTGCTTGCCGTACTCGTCGACCGAGACGCCCTCGAAGATCAGATGGTCGTCGTATTTCGGCGTGACCGGCGACGGCTTGAAGATTGGGTTCCTGATCCCGTACTTGGCCATGCCGCCCTTGATCAGGTCGACCTTGAGGTGCACCCAGCCCGCCATCTCGATGGCGCCGCAGAAGGTGATCTCGCCGTCGCCCTGGCTGAAGTGCAGGTCGCCCATGGAGAGGCCCGCGCCCGGCACGTAGACGGGGAAGTAGATCTTCGAGCCCCGCGAGAGATCCTTGATGTCGCAGTTGCCGCCGTGCTCGCGCCCCGGCACCGTGCGCGCGCCCGTCGCGGCCGCCGTCTCCTTCGCCTCGCCCTTGAGCCGGCCCATGTGGGCGGTCGGCCCGAAGGGAAGGGTCGCGAGCGCCGGCACCCGCTCGGGATTGGTGTCGAAGAGCGCCTTCTCCCGGGTGTTCCAGGTCTCGAGCATCTTCGGGTCCGGCAGGCAGCCGATCAGGCCCGGATGGATCAGGCCGGGGAAGCGCACGCCCGGAACGTGGCGCGACTTCGTGAACATGCCCTCGAAGTCCCAGATCGACTTCTGGGCCTCCGGGAAGTGCTCGTCGAGGAAGCCGCCGCCGTTCTTCTTCGAGAAGAAGCCGTTGAAGCCCCACTGCGACTCGGGCTTGGCGCCGATGTCGAGGAGGTCGACGACGAGGAGGTCGCCGGGCTCGGCGCCCTCGACGCCGATCGGGCCGGAGAGGAAATGCACGATCGACAGGTCGATGTCGCGCACGTCGTCGGCGGAGTCGTTGTTCTTGATGAAGCCGCCGGTCCAGTCGTAGGTCTCGACGATGAAGTCCGAGCCCGGCTTCACGGTGGCGACCATCGGGATATCCGGGTGCCAGCGGTTGTGGACCATGTCGTTGTCGTAGGCTGACTGGGTGAGGTCGACCTTGATGAGGGTATCGGGCATTTCCTTCTGAGCTCCTCTATCGTCCGGGCAGCCGTCCCCGTTGGGCGCCCGGCATGGTTCCGGCCGCCCCCGCGGATCGTCGGTTCTCTTCGTTCATCCGGCGCGCCGGGCGCCGGACCGGTTCGGGCGGGCCGCTGACGCGGCGCGCCGGTGAGTCAGCGCGCGAGCAGTTCCTTCAGGGCCGCGTCCAGAACCGCGATGTCGCCCGGCGAGGTGCCGGGGCCGCCGGCGAAGTGGCCCCAATAGGTCTCGACCACGCGCAACTCCGCGTTCGGCATGTGGGAGACCTCAATGGCGCTGTCCTCCGGCGGGAAGTAGAGGTCGGTCGAGGCCGGCATCACGAGCGCCTTGGCCTTGATCGCGCCCAGCGCCTTCGCGAAGTCGCCGCCGTAGAGGTCGTTGTTCGAGATGTCGCCGTTCTGCCAGGTCCAGAGCATCGCGAGCAGGTTGTTGGCGTCCTTCGAGAGCAGCCAGCCCTCCCAGAAGCCCACCAGGAAGTCCTCGAGCGAGGCGTAGCCCATCGCCTTCAGGTCGGCCTCGACCCGGTAGAAGGTCTGCGAGAAGCCCCAGCCGGCATAGACGCGGGCGGCGGCGCGCAGGCCCTTCTGGGGCTGGGCCGTGTAGAACCCGTCGGCGAAGGCGGCATCCGCCTGGAGCGCCGCCTTAACGCCCTCCAGGAAGACGAAGTTGTGCCGCGAGCACTTGGCCGACCCTTGGAAGGGCAGGATGCGCTCGACCATGTCGGGGAAGATCGCTCCCCAGTGGAAGGTCTGGAGCGCCCCCATCGACCAGCCGGTCACCAGCCTGATCCGCTCGATCCCGAACTGCTTCGTGACCAGTCGGTGCTGCTGCACCACGTTGTCGTAGGCGGTCACCTTCGGGAACCGCGGACCGTCGTACGGAGCGGGCGTATTGCTCGGCGAGCTCGACAGCCCGTTGCCGAACATGTTCGGCACGATGATGAAGTACTTCTCCGGATCGAGCGCCATGCCGGGCCCGATCAGCCATTCGTTCTCGAGATGCGTGCCGGAGTACCAGCACGGGTAGACGACGACGTTGTCCTTCGAGGCGTTGAGGGTGCCGTAGGTCTTGTAGGCGAGCTGCGCGCCGCGGATCGTCTGCTTCGACTGCAGGACGACGTCGCCGAGCTCGAAGACCTCGTAAGCGGCCATGCGCGTCCTCCTCAGACGGACAGGAAGCGGGCGACCTGCGCCTCGTCGACGTCCTCGCGCCGGGCCTCGTGCACGATGGCGCCGTTCTCGATGACGAGGACGCGGTCGGCGACGTCCATGGCGAAGCTCAAGACCTGCTCGGAGACGACGATCGAGAGGCCGCGCTCGTCGCGGATGCGCTTCAGGGTGCGGCCCATCTCGCGGATGATCGAGGGCTGGATGCCCTCGGTCGGCTCGTCGAGGAGGAGCGCCTTTGGGTTGCTGGCGAGCGCGCGGGCGATGGCGAGCTGCTGCTGCTGGCCGCCCGACAGGTTGCCGCCGCGCCGGCCCTTCATCTCGAGGAGCACCGGGAACATCGTGTAGAGGTCTTGCGGCACCTTGCGGGCGCCGGTGACGGTGAGCCCCGTCTCGATGTTCTCCTGCACCGTCATGGTCGAGAAGATCATCCGCCCCTGCGGCACGTAGGCGAGGCCCTTGGCGACGCGGGCATGGCTCTTCATCGCCGTGACGTCGGTGCCGTCGACGGTGATGGTCCCGGACTTCGTCGGCACGACGCCCATGAGCGTCTTCATGAGCGTGGTCTTGCCCATGCCGTTGCGGCCCATCACCGCGACGATCTCGCCCGGCGCCACGTCGAGGTCGATGCCGTGCAGCACCTCGCTCTGGCCGTAGGCGGCGTGGAGGTCGCGGACCGAGAGCATCGTCTCGGCCGCGACGGAGACGGGCGGAAGCGGGGCGGCGGAGAGGGTCTGGAGCATCGCGTCGGTCCCCTCAGTGGCCGAGATAGACTTCGATGACGCGGGGGTCGCTCTGCACCCGCTCCATCGAGCCCTCGGAGAGCACCTTGCCCTGGTGGAGCACGGTGACCCGGTGGGCGATGTCCTCGACGAACTTCATGTCGTGCTCGATGACGAGCACCGAGCGGCCCTTGATGATCTGGTTGAGGAGCTCGGCCGTCTTGATGCGCTCGCCGACGCTCATGCCGGCCACCGGCTCGTCGAGCATCAGGAGCTCCGGGTCCTGGATCAGCAGCATGCCGATCTCGAGCCACTGCTTCTGGCCGTGGCTGAGGAACTCGGCCCGCTCGCGGAGGCGGTCCTTGAGGAAGATCAGGCTCGCGATCTCCTCGATCCGGTCGCGGACCTCGGCGTCGCGCTTGAAGGTGAGCGCCCCGAACACCGAGCGGCCCCGCGGGAAGGAGATCTCCAGGTTCTCGAAGACCGTGAGGTCGTCGTAGATCGAGGGCGTCTGGAACTTGCGCCCGACGCCCGCCTGCACGATCGCGCTCTCGGAGAGCTTCGTCAGCTCCTGGCCCTTATACTTGATCGAGCCGGCGCTGGCCTTCGTGCGTCCGCAGATCAGGTCGAGCACCGTGGTCTTGCCGGCTCCGTTCGGGCCGATGATCACCCGGATCTCGTCCGGGTCGACGTAGAAGGACACGTCGTTGACCGCCTTGAAGCCGTCGAAGGAGACGGTCAGCCCCTCGACCGCGAGCAGGAAGTCCTGCTGGGGGGCCGGGGCGGGCTCGGCGCCGGTCAGCGCGGCGGGGAGGATGCTCGCGTTCATGAGATCCTCACTCGGCGGGCGCGCCATGGGGGACGCCACGGGGCACGGCGATGGGCTCGGGCGGGCGCAGGGACTTCGCCCGGCGGGTGAGGCGGGGCTCGATATGCTCCCGCCAGATGCCGGCGAGGCCGTTGGGGAAGGCCAGCACCACGGCGATGAACAGCGCGCCGAGGCCGAACAGCCAGAGGTCGGGGAAGCTCTCCGAGAAGCTCGTCTTGGCGAAGTTGACGAGCAGCGTTCCCCAGACCGCGCCGAAGAGCGACAGGCGCCCGCCGACGGCGGCGTAGATCACCATCTCGATCGAGGGCACGATGCCGACGAAGGAGGGCGACATGAACCCGACCTGGAGGGTGAACATCGCCCCGCCGATCGCCGCGAAGGCGGCCGCCAGGCAGAAGGCGAAGACCTTGAAGCCGGCGACCGAGTAGCCGGAAAAGCGGACCCGGTCCTCCTTGTCGCGCATGGCGACGAGGATGCGCCCGAGCTTCGACTTCTTCACGTACTGCGCCAACAGGATGCAGCCGATCAGCAGCCCGCCGTTGACGAAGTAGAGGATGAACTTCGCGTGGTCGGTGCGGATGTCCCAGCCGTTCAGCGTGCGCAGGTCGGTGATGCCGTTGATGCCGCCGGTGAAGCCCTGCTGGCCGACGATGAGGATCGTCAGGATCGCGGCGATGGCCTGGGTGATGATGGCGAAGTAGGTGCCGCCGACCCGGCGCTTGAACATCGCCACCGAGATGATGAAGGCGAAGGCCACCGGCACCGCGATCACGAGGAGGAGGGTCAGGGGCAGGGACTTGAACGGCGTCCAGAACCAGGGCAGCGCCGTGATCTGGTTCCAGTCCATGAAGTCGGGGATGCCCGGCGTGGACTGGATCTTGGTGTTCTCGACGCTCGAGGCCTCGAGCTTCAGGTACATGGCCATGCAGTAGCCGCCGAGGCCGAAGAACACGCCCTGGCCGAGCGACAGGATGCCCGCGTAGCCCCAGCAGATGACGAGGCCCAGCGCCACGAAGGCGTAGGTGAGGTACTTGCCGACGAGGTTGAGGCGGAAGGCGTCGAGCGCCAGCGGCAGCACCACCAGGATTACCCCGGCGAGCAGCAGGAGGCTCAGCCACTCGACCGGCTTCATGAACGGGTTGTCGTTCACGGTGAGGGATTTCGAGAGGGTCTGGACGGGGTTCGTCATCGGGGGGACCTCAGCGCCGGACCTTGAGGGTGAAGAGGCCCTGGGGCCGCAGCATCAGGATGGCGACGACCGCCAGCAGCGTGAGCACCTTGGCCATGGAACCGGAGAGGAAGAACTCCAGCGTCGACTGGGTCTGCGAGATCGAGAAGGCCGAGGCGATGGTGCCAAGAAGGCTCGCGGCTCCGCCGAAGACCACGATCAGGAAGGTGTCGACGATGTAGAGCTGGCCCGAGGTCGGCCCCGTGGAGCCGATCATCGTGAAGGCGGAGCCGGCGATGCCGGCGATGCCGCAGCCGAGGCCGAAGGTGAGCCGGTCGACCCGCTCGGTGTCGATGCCGACGGCGCCGGCCATGGTGCGGTTCGACATCACCGCACGGATCTGTTGGCCGAAGCGGGAATAGAAGATCAGGGCCGCGACGCCGAGCGTGATCACGATGGTGACGCCCATCACGAACAGGCCGTTGATCTGCACCTCGATCGTGTCGGTGACCTGGACGGAACCCATCATCCAGGACGGCAGCTCGACGCCGACCTCGCGGGGGCCGAAGATCGACCGGTAGGCCTGCTGCAGGATCAGCGACAGGCCCCAGGTGGCCAGCAGCGTGTCCAGCGGCCGCTTGTAGAGGTGGCGGATCAGCCCCCACTCGACGAGCATCCCCATGGCGCCGGACGCCAGGAAGGCGAGCCCCATCGCCACGAAGAAGTAGATCGGGAACAGGCTTGGGAGATGGCTCTGGAAGAAGGACGAGCAGAGATAGGTCACGTAGGCGCCGAGGATCATGAACTCCCCGTGGGCCATGTTGATGACGCCCATCTGCCCGAAGATGATCGCCAGCCCCAGCGCCATCAGGACGTAGACGGAGAACAGGATCAGCCCGGCGAAGCCCTGCATCACGAAGATGGAGCTCAGATCGCCGATCGAATAGTCACCGAACATGCCGCGAACTCCGGGCCGCGCGTCTGCCTGTCGTGCCGTCGCGATCATCCGCGACGGCGACGGCCCGGGCCACGCAAGGCCCGGGCCGGATGCGAACCGACTACTGGTAGCCCTTCGGGAAGGGGTTCGGCTCGATGAGCTCGGGGCTCTCGTAGACGACCTCGAACTGCCCGTCGGTCTTGGCCCGGGCGACGCGGGTCTTCGACCAGAGGTGGTGGTTGGGGTGGATCTTCACGTAGCCTTCCGGCGCCTCCTTGAACTCGAGGCCGGGGGAGGCCGCGACGACCTTGTCGACGTCGAAGGAGCCGGCCTTCTCGACGGCCATCTTCCACAGGAACGGCCCGAGATAGGCGGCCTGGGTCACGTCGCCGATGACCGTCTTCTCGCCCCACATCTTCTTGAAGGCGGGGACGAACTTCTCGTTGTTCGGGTTCTTGAGCGACTGGAAGTACTTCATGCACGAGTAGGCGCCGGCGATGTTCTCGCCGCCGATGCCGTCGATCTCGTCCTCGGTGACCGAGATCGTCAGGAGCGTCTGCTTCGAGAGGTCGATGCCTGCCGCCTTGAGCTGCTTGTAGAAGGCCACGTTCGAGCCGCCGACCACGTCGGTGAAGATCACGTCCGGCTTGGTGAGCTTGAGCTTGTTGATGACCGAGTTGAACTGCGTGTGGCCGAGCGGGAAGTATTCCTCTCCAACGACCTTGGTCTTGAGCACGTTCTCGATGTGCTTGCGAGCGATCTTGTTCGAGGTGCGCGGCCAGATGTAGTCCGAGCCAATCATGAAGAACGACTTCGCGCCCTTCTCCTTGGCGACCCAGTTCAGCGATTCGAGGATCTGCTGGGTGGCCTCCTGGCCGGTGTAGATGACGTTCTTCGACTGCTCCAGGCCCTCGTAGAAGGTCGGGTAGTAGAGGAGCCCGTTGTACTGCTCGAAGACCGGCAGCGCCGCCTTGCGGGAGGCGGAGGTCCAGCAGCCCATCACCGAGGCGCACTTGTCGTTGACGAGGAGCTTCTTGGCCTTCTCCGCGAAGGTCGGCCAGTCGGAGGCGCCGTCCTCCTGGATGATCTTGATCTTGCGCCCGAGCACGCCGCCGGCCGCGTTGATCTGCTCGATGGCGAGCTTCTCCGCCTGGATCGAGCCGGTCTCGGAGATCGCCATCGTGCCGGTGGCCGAGTGCAGGATGCCGACCGTGACCTCGGTGTCGGTGACGGCGAGCCCCGTGGTGTTGACCGCCGAGGTCGGCGGAGCCGCGAAGGCGCCCCGCGGCATCATCGCCAGCGCCGGCACGCCGGCGAGGCCCATCAGGAGCTTGCGCCGCAGGGGCGAGCCCAGGCCGGTCTCGGTATCCCGTGTATCCTTTGCCATTCTGCCAGCCCCGGTCCCTGTTGTCCGGCGGCTCTTGGGAGGCGGCCGCGGATCGACGGGATGCAGGCTAGGCCGCTCTTTGCGCCGCAGCATATACGCCGTTCTGCGTATGGCCGGTGCCGGGTCGGCGGATCACGATGCCCGTGATATGGATCCTTCGGGTGCGCGGGACGGACCTCGCACGGCCCTTGCATCGCCTTGCGCGCACCGAAGCCGCGCATCCGCCGCACGCAGGACCGACGACACAGGCACGATGAGCGGCCGCCAGCACATCATCCCGATCCGGCGCGCCTACAACCGCTTCGTGGCCGACGAGACGCTCGAGGACTACGCGCTGCGCTTCACGGCCAAGAAGGCGCGCCGCTGGAGCCCGTTCGTTGTCGCGCAGACGGCGCTGGGCTCGATCTCGTTCCTGGCGCTGGAGGCGATCGGGGGCACCCTGGTGCTGGCGGTGGGCTTCACCAACACGCTGGCCGCGGTGCTCCTCGTCGGCGCCCTGATCTTCGCCACCGCCGCGCCAATCGCCGTCTACGCCGCCCGCTACGGCATCGACATGGATCTCCTCACCCGTGGGGCCGGCTTCGGCTATCTGGGCTCGACGGTCACGTCGCTCATCTACGCGAGCTTCACGTTCCTGTTCTTCGCCATCGAGGCGGCGATCATGGCGCTGGCGCTCCAGCTCTGCTTCGGCCTGCCGCTCTGGCTCGGCTACATCGTCTGCGCGGGCGCGGTGATCCCGCTCGTCGTCTACGGCATCCGGCTCATCAGCCGCTTCCAGATCTGGACGCAGCCGGTCTGGATCGCCCTGAACCTCCTGCCCCTCGTCTTCATCGCCCTGAGCGCGGACGCGCCCGCCTCCCTGGAGACGCTCACCGCCTTCCCCGGCGTCGGCCCCGGCGCGGCGGTGGGCTTCGATCCCGTACGCTTCGGTCTCGCCACGGCGGTGCTGCTCTCGCTGCTGGCCCAGGTCGGCGAGCAGGTCGACTTCCTGCGCTTCGTGCCGCCCCGCCGGAGCCCGGGCGACCTGCGCTGGTGGTCGGCGGTGCTCGCCGGCGGCGCAGGATGGATCCTGCCCGGCCTCCTCAAGATCCTGCTCGGCGCCTTCCTCGCGGTGCTGGCGCTCGGCCACGGCATCCCCGCGCCGCAGGCGGCCGAGCCGACGCGCATGTACGCGGTCGCCTTCGGCTACGTGACCGCCTCGCCGCAGGGCGCGCTGCTGCTAATGGCCGCCCTCGTCATCGTGGCGCAGATCAAGATCAACCTCACGAACGCCTATGCCGGCTCCATCGCCTGGTCGAACTTCTTCTCGCGGCTGACCCACAGCCATCCCGGCCGGGTCGTGTGGCTCGTCTTCAACGTCGCGATCGCGCTGCTTCTCATGGAGCTCGGCATCGACAAGACCCTGGAGAGCACCCTGCCGCTCTACGCGGTGGTGGTCTCGGCCTGGGTCGGGGCGCTGGCCTCGGACCTCGCGGTCAACAAGCCGCTGGGCCTGTCGCCGCCGGGCATCGAGTTCAAGCGGGCCCATCTCTACGCGGTCAATCCCGTGGGCACTTGCGCCATGGCGCTCGGTCTCGCGACGGGCTGGCTCGCCTATGCCGGTCTCCTTGGGACGGTGCTCGCTCCGTTCGGGCCGCTTCTCGCGCTCGCCGCCGCGTTCGGTGCGGCGCCGCTGATCGCCTGGGGCACGGGAGGGCGCTACTACATCGCGCGGCCGCCCGCCGCCCTGCACGGGCATGGCGAGGGCTGCGGCGAGATCGGCTGCCGGGTCTGCGAGCTGTCCTTCGAGGGCGAGGACATGGCCCATTGCCCCGCCTATGACGGGCCGATCTGCTCGCTCTGCTGCTCCCTCGACGCCCGCTGCGGAGACCTGTGCAAGCCCCACGGGCGCCTCGACGCTCAGGCGCAGGCGAGCCTCGGGCGCTTCGTGCCCGCCCCCGTCGCCGCCTGGGCCGGCGCGCCGCTCGGCCGCTACCTCGCCCTGATGTTCTGCCTCGTCGGGGTGGTCGGGCTGATCCTCGGGATCGTGCACGCCGGTGCCGGCGCGCAGCACCCGGAGCACCGGGAGAGCCTGCGGGCGGCGCTGACCAGCGTGTTCTTCATCCTCGTGCTGATTCTCGGGGTCGTCGCCTGGCTGTTCGTCCTCGCCCAGGAGAGCCGCCGGGTCGCCCAGGCCGAGACCCTGCGCCAGACGGCGCTCTACCAGGCCGAGATCGCGGCCCATAAGGTCACCGACGCGAAGCTCCAGGAGGCCAAGGAGATCGCGGAGGCCGCCAACCTCGCCAAGAGCCGCTACGTCGTCGGCATCAGCCACGAGCTGCGCACGCCCTTGAACGCCGTGCTCGGCTACGCCCAGCTCCTCGAGGGCGACCCGGAGATTCCGGCGCCCCGGCGGCGCGGGCTTCAGGTGATCCGCCGCAGCGCCCAGCACCTCTCGGGGCTCATCGACGGGCTTCTCGACATCTCCCGCATGGAGGCCGGGCGCCTCCAGGTCCACCGCAACGAGATCCGGCTCGCCGACTTCCTCGACCAGATCGTCGATATGGTCCGCCTCCAGGCGAAGGCCGCCGACCTCGCCTTCCGCTTCACCCGGCCCGAGACCCTGCCGCTGATCGTCGCCACCGACGAGAAGCGCCTGCGCCAGATCCTGCTCAACCTCCTCTCGAACGCGATCAAGTTCACGCCCTCGGGCGAGGTCGGGCTCGACCTCGCCTACCGCAATCAGGTCGCCGTCTTCACGATCACCGATACCGGCCTCGGCATCCGCCCCGACGACCTCCAGCGCATCTTCGAGCCCTTCGAGCGCGGCTCCATCGCCGCCGCCCGCAGCACGCCGGGCACCGGCCTCGGGCTCACCATCGCCGGCCTCCTCGCGCAGGTGATGGGTGGGGAGATCACCGTGGAGAGCGAGGTCGGGCGCGGCACACGCTTCCGGGTCCGCCTGATGCTGTCCTCCGTCTCGCGGCCGGCGGCGGTCCCGGCCTCCATGACCGCCTCGCGGGCCGATGCCGAGAGCGGCGCCCCGTCCGCGCCACTCCGCTACGCCGGCCGCCGGCGCTCCGTGATGGTCGTCGACGACGATGCCGCCCACCGCGCCCTGATGCGCGACATCCTCGAGCCTCTCGGGATCACGGTCGCCGAGGCGCCGGACGGCCCGGCCTGCCTCGCCCTGCTGGAGGCGGGGGCGCCGGACCTCGTCCTCCTCGACATCGCCATGCCGGGCATGAGCGGATGGACCGTGGCCGGGCGCCTGCGCGACCGCGCGCCCTCCGTGCGCATCGCCATGATGTCGGCCAACGTCCACGAGATCAGCCCCGCGACCGGCGCCGACGCCCCCCACGACGCGATCATCGCCAAGCCCTTCGACCTGCGCGACTTCCTCGACCGGGTCACCCGGCTCCTCGATCTCGCCTGGGTCGAGGCGGCGCAGCCCGAGCCCGCCGGACCCACCGCGGCCCCGGTGGAGGCGCTCCCGCCCCGGCCCGTGCTTCAGGAACTGGCCCGCCTCGGGCGCATCGGCCATGTCAGGGCGATCGAGGCGCGGCTCGCGGAGATCGCCGGCGGGGAGGCGGGTGCCTTCGCCGCACGCCTTCGGAGGCTCGTCGCGGCCTTCGACCTGCCCGCCTACATGCGCGCCCTCGACAGCGCCCTCGCAGAGCCTGCCGGCGAGCCGCCGCCCGACGCGGATCGCATGTCGGTCCGGGAGCCCGCCGATGTCTGACGGCCCGACCGGTCAGCGGGACATCGTGCTCGTGGTGGACGACAGCCCCGACACGCTGAGCTTCCTCACCGAGGCGATCGAGCGCTCCGGCGCGACGGTCCTCGTCGCGGTGGCGGGCGAGGCGGCGCTCGCCCTCGTCGAGGAGATCACCCCCGACATCATCCTGCTCGACGCGATGATGCCCGGCATGGACGGGTTCGAGACCTGCCGCCGTCTCAAGGCGAAGCCGGCGGTGGCGGGCGTGCCCGTGATCTTCATGACCGGCCTCTCGGAGACCGAGCACATCGTGCAGGGGCTCGAGGCCGGCGGCGTCGATTACGTCACGAAGCCGATCGCCCCCGACGAGATCTTGGCCCGCATCCGCGTCCATGTGGCGGGCGCGCGGGCCGCGCGCAGCCTGCGGGCGGCGCTGGACACCACCGGGCGCACGCTGTTCGCCGTCGACCCGTCCGGCGCCGTGCTCTGGGCGACGCCCCAGGCCTCGCAGGTGCTCGCCGCCTGCGCGCCTCGCGCGGGCGATGCCTACGGCCTGCCCGCCGCCGGGCGCGCCTGGCTCAAGGGTTGCCTGGAGGCCGCGCAGGCGCCGCCCTTCACCCTCACCGATCTCTCGGGCGCCGCCCACACGGTCAGCTTCGTCGGGCGAACGGGCAACGAGGTGCTCTTGCGCCTCTCCCGGGACGCCACCGCCGCCGGCATCGAGCTCTTGCGCGAGCGCCTGCCGATCACCGCGCGGGAGGCGGACGTGCTGTTCTGGCTCTCCCGGGGCAAGGCGAACCGGGATATCGGCGAGATTCTCTCCTTAAGCCCCCGCACGATCACCAAGCACCTGGAGGGCATCTACGCCAAGCTCGGCGTCGAGAACCGGACCGCCGCCTCGATCATCGCCGCCCGCCACCTCCAGGACCTCGGCTGATGGGGCGATGGATAGCCGGGCCGGCCTCGGCACGAGCCCGTTCATCGCGCGCCGGGATGCCGGCGCAGCGCCATGCCGTTTATCAAGGCGAAAATAGTTTTCTCTCGGCGGTTGAGAGTGCCGCAAACGGCGCGCATCCTGCTCCTCGGCCCAAAGTGGCCTCGGGCCGACCCTGTGCCCGGCCAGATCACGCGAAGTCCCCGAGGACCGGGGCGGGGAATGTCGAGAGGATCGGCGGATGCGAGTGATCCAACGGGTGCTGGGAAGCCGGCTCGATGCCGCCTTCGCCGAGCGCCTGCATCACCTCGAGCATCACGGTGCGGTGGATGTCCTGCGGGTGCCGAGCGCCGACACGGCCCGGCGCCGGCTGCGCGCGGTCACCGAGGGCGGGGAGGAGATCGCCCTGGCGCTGCCCCGGGATCAGACCCTGTTCGACGGGGCCGTCCTCGTCCTGGAGGACCACCGGGCCATCGTCGCCCGGGTCGGCGCCGTGCGCTGGCTGCGCCTGCGGGCGAAAAACCTCCCTGACGCGCTGGAGCTCGGCTACCACGCCGGCAACCTGCATTGGCGCGTCCGCTTCGCGGACGGCGCCCTCCTCGTCGCCTTGGAGGCTCCGGCCGAGGACTACCTCGTCCGCCTCGGCGATCTCGCCGGCGACGGGCGTCTCGCCCACGACGTCGTCGACGACGCGCCGGGCGAGGCCTGACGAAGTGCTCGCCGACCTGATCGCCCTCCAGCAGGCCGATGCTGCCTTTCCGAGCGGCAGCTTCGCCTTCTCGAACGGCGTCGAGGGCCTCGCCGCCGCCGATCCCGGCTTCGGCGAAGCGGCGCTCGCCCGCTCCGTCGCCGCTGCCCTCGCTTTCCGTTGGGCCGGGACCGACCGGGTCGCCCTGATCCTCGCCCATCGCGCGGACGGGGATGCCGGACGCCTTGCGGCAATCGACGCCGCGGTCGAGGCCGCCTCGATGGCCGAGCCGATGCGGACGGGCAGCCGCCGCAACGGCGCCTCGCTGCTCGCCGCCCATGCCCGTCTCGGCACACCGGGCGCGGCCGACCTGCGCCGTGTGGTGCGGGAAGGTGGGCTGCTCGGCCACCTGCCCACCGTGCAGGGCGCCCTGTGGCGGGCGCTCGGGCTGCCGGAGCGGAGCGCGGCGCTCGTCTCCGGCTACCAGTTCGCGAGCGGGCTCACCTCGGCGGCGGTCCGCCTCGGGGCGGTCGGCGCGATCGAGGCGCAGCGGGTGCTCTCGGGCGCGTTGCCGCTGATCGCCGAGCATCTGGAGCGTCCCGTTCCGGAGCCGGAGGACGGGGCGATCGTGCTCACCGGGCTCACGCCCTTCATCGAGATCGCCGCCATGCGCCAAGCCCAGGCCGAGCTGCGCCTGTTCGCCAACTGAGAGATCCGACCGATGCTGCTGACGCCGACGGAGCTCGAACGGCTCACGATCTTCACCGCCGCCGAGCTCGCCCGGAAGCGCCGGGCGCGGGGGCTGAAGCTGAACTATCCGGAGGCGGTGGCGATCATCACTGACGAGATCCTGGAGGGCGCCCGCGACGGGCGCTCGGTGGCCGACCTGATCGGTTGGGGCTCGACCATCCTGACCACCGCCGACGTGATGCCGGGCGTCGGCGCGATGATGCATATCCTCCAGGTCGAGTGCGTCTTTCCCGACGGCACCAAGCTCGTCACCGTCCACGAGCCGATCCGCCCCGCCGAGGGCGCCGAGCCCGACACCCTGCAACCCGGCGCGATCCTGCCGGCGCAGGGCGACATCGAGCTTGCCGCCGGCCGGCCGCGGGTGAGCGTCGAGGTCGTCAACACCGGCGACCGTCCGGTGCAGATCGGCTCGCACTACCATTTCTTCGAGGTCAACCGAGCTCTCGACTTCGATCGCGCCAAGGCGCTCGGCCACCGCCTCGATATCCCGGCGGGCACGGCGGTGCGCTTCGAGCCCGGCCAGCGCAAGACCGTGACCCTCGTCGGCTTCGGTGGCGCGCGAGAGCTCACCGGCCTCAACAATCTCACGCAGGGCAAGCTCGACAGCGACGCCGCTCGCGCCGATGCCCTGGCCCGCGCCAGGGCCCGCGGCTTCAAGGGCGCCTGAGGGGAGCGCGAAGAAAATGGTCACGATTCCACGGCGCGACTACGCCGCCCTCTACGGCCCGACCACCGGCGACGGCGTGCGGCTCGCCGACACCTCGCTGATCGCGGTGGTCGAGCACGACCACGCCGTCTACGGCGACGAGTGCCTGCACGGCGGCGGAAAGACCCTGCGCGACGGCATCGGCATGGCGCCGGGCGTCACCGCCGCGCAGGGGGCCCTCGACTTCCTGCTCTGCAACGTCCTCGTCATCGATCCCGTGCTCGGCATCGTGAAGGGCGACCTCGGCATCAAGGACGGGCGTATCGTCGGTCTCGGCAAGGCCGGCAACCCGGCGATCATGGACGGGGTCGACCCGCGCCTGATCGTCTCGGCCGGCACCACGGTGCGCGACTGCGAGGGGCTCATCGCAACCCCCGGCGCCATCGACGTGCACGTGCACTTCGATTCCGCGGGTCTGCCCGACCACGCCATCGCCTCGGGCATCACCACGCTGCTCGGGGGCTCCCTCGGACCGATCACGGTGGGCATCGATTCCGGCGGGCCGTTCAACACCGGCAAGATGCTCCAGGCGTCGGAGGCTTGGCCGGTCAATTTCGGCTTCCTCGGGCGTGGCAACACCCACAAGCCGGCAGCCCTCAAGGAACAGCTCGAGACCGGCGTGCTGGGCCTCAAGATCCACGAGGACTGGGGGGCGATGCCGGCGGCGATCGATTCCTGCCTCGCCTTCGCCGACGAGCACGACTTCCAGGTCCAGCTCCACACCGACACGCTGAACGAGTCGGGCTTCGTGGAGGACACGCTCGCCGCGATCGGAGGCCGCACCATCCATATGTACCACACGGAGGGGGCCGGCGGCGGGCACGCGCCGGACATCATCCGCGTGGCGGGTCTCCCGCACTGCCTGCCCTCGTCGACGAACCCGACCAATCCCTACACGGTCAACACCTTCGACGAGCACCTCGACATGACGATGGTGTGCCACCACCTCAACCCGGCGCTGCCCGAGGACGTGGCCTTCGCCGAGAGCCGCATCCGCGCCCAGACCATCGCGGCCGAGGACGTGCTCCACGACATCGGCGCGATCTCGATGCTCGGCTCCGACAGCCAGGGCATGGGCCGCATCCACGAGGTGATCTGCCGGACCTGGCAGCTCGCCTCCAAGATGAAGGACCAGCGGGGAAGCCTGCCCGAGGAGCGGCCCGGCTTCGGCGACAACGCCCGCATCAAGCGCTACATCGCCAAGTACACGATCAACGCCGCGCGCACCTTCGGCATCCAGGACCACATCGGCTCGCTGGAGCCCGGCAAGATGGCCGACATCGTGATCTGGCGCCCGGCCTTCTTCGGCATCAAGCCGGAGCTCGTCATCAAGGGCGGCTTCATCGCCTGGGGCGCCATGGGCGACTCCGCCGCCTCCCTGATGACCTGCGAGCCGATGCTGATGCGCCCACAATGGGGCGCCTTCGGGCTAGCCAAGCAGGGGCTCTCAGCCTGCTTCGTCCATCCGCTAGCGATCGAGGGGGGGCTCAAGGAGAGCCTGGGCCTTCGCAAGCACCTGCTGCCGGCCCGCGGGACGCGCACGCTCACCAAGGCCGACATGCTCTGGAACGACGCCTGCCCGGAGATCCGGGTCGACCCGCAGACCTTCGAGGTCTTCGTGGACGGTCAGCTCGCCACCTGCGAGCCCGCCCGCACCCTGCCGCTCGCCCAGCGCTACATGCTGCGATGATCGCCTGACGATGACCGCTCACACGCACAGCCACACTCACCTCCCCGCCGCCTCCGATCCGGCCCCGGTCACCGCGGCGCGGATCGGCATCGGCGGCCCCGTCGGCTCCGGCAAGACGGCGCTCATCGAACGGTTGATCCCGGTCCTCCAGGCCCGCGGCATCGACTTCGCCGTGGTGACGAACGACCTCGTGACCAAGGAGGACGCCGAGCGCCTGCGCCGCTCCGGCCTGATCGACCCGGCCCGGGTCGAGGCGGTCGAGGCCGGCGCCTGTCCGCACACGGTGATCCGCGAGGACCCGACCCTCAACATCGCCGCCGGCGACGACCTCGAGGCGCGCTTTCCCGGCCTCCAGCTCATCGTGTTCGAGTCGGGCGGGGACAACCTCGCCTCGACCTTCTCCCTCGACCTCGTGGACTGGTGGATCTTCGTGATCGACGTCGCCGGCGGCGACGACATCCCGCGAAAGCGCGGACCCGGCGTGCTGCGCTGCGACCTCCTCGTCGTCAACAAGACCGACCTCGCCCCCCATGTCGGCGTCGACCTCGACGGCATGCTCGCCGAGGCCCGTAGGGCGCGGGGCGAGAAGCCGGTGATCGCCACCAACGCCCGCACCGGCGCGGGCGTCGAGGCGGTCGCCGACGCGATCGCGCGCGCCGTGCTGTTTGCGCCCTGAGCCCGCGTCCGCGACCCGTGAAGCCGCACCATCTGCAAGCCGGCGATCCGATCCCGGTCGGGCCGGCCTCGGCGCCGGGCCGCCGCGCCGAGGCGCGCCTCGTCTTCGTCCGGGGCGGCGGGGGCACCGTGCTGTCGCGCCAGCACGTGCCCTACCCGTTCCACGTCACCCGCGCCTTCCGGATGCACCCGGACGGACCGGACCTTGCCACGCTCTACCTGCAATCGGCCTCGGGCGGGCTCTACGCGGCCGACCATCTGGGCCTCGCCGTCGAGGCGCGGGCCGGAGCGCGCGCCCACGTCACCACCCAGGCCGGCACCGTCGTGCATCGCGGCGGGGCGGCGGCGTCGCGGCAGGACACGGCGCTCCGGATCGCGGCCGACGCCTTCCTGGCCTTCAATCCGGACCCGCTGATCCTGTTTCCCGGCGCGCATCTCGCCTTGCACACCGAGATCGTCGCCGAGCCCGGCGCCCGCGCCATCGTCACCGAGAGCGTCGCCTGCCACGACCCGGCCGGACAGGACCGCCCCTTCGACCGCCTGAGCCTCAATCTCAGGATCGCGGACCCTGCCGGCCGCATCCTCGTCCAGGAGCGCGGCCTGATCGACGGCGCCGCCTTCGCCGCGGAGGCCTCGCCGCTCGGGCCCCATCGCGCCTACGGAACCATGGTCTTGATCGGCCCGCCGGAGGCGCTGCCCGCGATCCCTTTTTTCCAAGCGGAGGCCGACGCGGCCGGCTGCTTCGCGGGGGCGAGCCCGCTGCCCAACGGCGCCGGGCTCGGCCTGCGCCTTCTCGCCATAGATGGCGGGCATCTCTCGGCGGGGCTGGAGGCGGTGTTCCGCACCGCCTTCCGCGCCTTGAGCGGTTGCGAGCCCGGCCGGCGGCGCAAGTAGCGCCGCCGTGTCCGGCTCAGTTCGTCTTCGGGTCGGCGACCGTGAAGGCGAAGGTGGCCGTGTAGGAGTCCGCATCCGCAAGCGCCGGCGTCTGCGAGGGGCGGACGCTGTGGCCGACGCCGAGCACCTGGGGACCGGCGGTCCTGAGGGGCACCTCGGCGATGCCGTCCGTGTCGGTCGCGGTCCGGGCCTGGTCCGCCTCGGTCTTGAAGTTCACGCCGTCGGTCGCGACGACGCTGGCCCCCGCGAGGGGGCGGCCCTCGAACAGCACCCGCACCCGGATCTTGCCCGAGGCCGCGGCCGGCGCCTCCAGGGGCACGATCTCTAGCGTCTGGCCGATCACCCGGTCCCAGGGCGCGGAGGGGCCGAGCGCGGCCTTGGCGAACTTCACCGACCACAGGCTCTTGTCCGCCTGCGGCAGCATCCGCTTGCTGGCGTTGCGGTAGCTGCCGTCGGCGAGGCGCACCCAGTAGCCGTTGTCGTAGGCGGCGACGACGAGGGCATCGCCCTGGTAGGCCGCGTCGAGCGCGCCGCCGGGGCCGGGCTTGGCGGCGAGCGTCACCGATCCGCCCGGCGCGTAGGCGGTCAGGCTCATCAGCTTGTCGGCGCTCGCCGTCTCCGGCTCGTTCGGGTGGCCGTAATGCAGATGCACCACGCCCTGGCCCGGGCTCAGCCAGATGTCGTGGGCGCGGGCCGTCCCCGAGAGCGCCAGGGTCGCGGCGGCGAGAAGGAGGGCGTGTCTCATGGTGCGGATGCTCCCGTTGCGAAACCGTAGGTGACGCCCGCGAGCAGCGTCAGGCGCGGCTGCGGGCTCGTGAAGATGTCGGAGGCCGCCGCAGCAAGCGTCGGGCCGAAGTTGAAGATGCTCTCGCTGGTCCGATCGCCGGGATACCACGTCGCCTGCCCGTAGGTCGTCCAGCCGCTCGCGTGCACGTAGGCGAGGCGGCCGCTGACCCGGGTATAGGGCCTCGAGCGCAACAGGCCGTCCTCCGTCAGCGGCTTGGCGCCGATATAGGACAGGTAGGCCGCCCCCGTGACGCGGCCGGGCCCGAACGGCGTGACCGGCTCGCCGAGATCGAACTCGGCCCCGACCGTGGCGAGGGATGCCGGCACGTTGGGCACGAAGATCGACGTGGCGCCGTTCAGAAGCCGCGCCGAGACCGCGGAGGTGCTGGCGAAGAGGGACACCCGGTCGAGCCCGTCGCGCCAGGCGAGAAGCTTGCCTTCGATCTCGAACCCGTCCCGGCGCGATCTACCAAGGTTCTGCACCGGCAATCCCGGCGCGGCCTGGAAGACCTCGTTGGAGATGTCGGTGAAGAACACCGTGCCGAGCAGGCTCACCCGGTCGAAGATCAGGCGCCCGCCGCCCTCCGTGCTCTCGACGCTGAAGGGCGTCAGGCGCGGGTTGCCGACGAGCTCGCTGGAGGCGGACGGGCTGCGGAAGCCCTGGCCGTAGTTGGCGAACAGCTCCAGCCAGTCGAAGGGCGTCAGCGCCGCCCCGCCCTTCGGCGAGACGATGTGAGGACTGACCGCCGGCGAGAGGGCCGGGTCGAGGGCGTTGCGCACGTCGTAGAGGAACTGATCGGCGCGGGCGCCGCCGGTCAGCTTCAGCCAGGGGGTGGGCTTCACCTGCACCTGCGCGTAGGCCCCGAGGTCGTGCTGGAGGATGTCGAGGTCGAGGCTCCGCCCGGTGAAGCCGCGGGCCACGGAAGGGCCCGTGATCACGTCGAGGGCGTCGCTGCGCCAGTCCGCGCCGGCGAGAACCTGCGTCGGCAGGACATCGAAGAGGTTCGTCGTCCAGACCCGGCGCAGGCGCCCGCCGACGGTCGCGCGCTCCTGCACCTGCCCCCGCTGGCCGCCGCCGAAATCCGAGAAGCGGCTCGTCTGGTCGTGGCTGGCGTAGAGCAGGGCCGAGAGTTCGTCCTCCGGCGGCCCGCTAAGGTAGTTGGCGACGACCGTCTGAAGGGTCTTGCCGCCGCCGTCGGTGACATTGGTGGCCGCCCGCGGCGAGACGAGGCCGGCGCGCACGAGGTCGCGCTCCAGGTAGCCGGGCTGGCCGAAGCTCGTCCCGTACATCTGCACGCGCACCGACAGGCTGGAGCCGGTGTCGAGGGGGATCGTGACCTTGTTGAAGGCGTTGTAGCGGCCGAGGTCGCCGTTCTGCCGGTAGCCGCCCTGTCCGTATCCCTCATAGGCGAGGAAGGGCTGGAGGCCGGGACCAACCTGGCTGAAGGTCGCGAGCCCGCGCAGGGTCTCGAAGGAGCCGCCCGAGACGCCCACCGTGGAGAGCGGCTCGGCGCGCTTCGTCTCGATGAAGATCGCGCCGCCGAGCCCGGCGTCGCCCGCCTCGACGGAGAAGGGGCCGCGCACGATGCCGATCGAGCGGATCGTCTCCGGGATCAGCGGGTTGAGGTCGACGTAGTTCGGCGTATGGATCGAGGAGACCTCGTTGATCGGCACGCCGTCGACGAACACCGCCACGTCGCGGCCGTGCTCGGCGTCGCTGAAGCCGCGCAGAGCGATGCCGTAGCCGACGCCGCCCTGCCCGTAGTTCGAGACGTCGAAGCCGGCGATGGGCCGGAACAGGTCGCCGTAGCTCTGCACCGGCAGCCGGGCGATCTCGGCCGCGCCGAGCACGGTGGTGCTGGCGGGCAGGGCCGCGACGGAGGGCGAGAGGGCCGTCCTCAGGCCCGTGGCGGGACCCGCGATCGTCGACACGCCGGCCGAACCGCCCCCGCCGCCACCGACTTCCAGCTCGTCCAGCGCAACGGCAGCCGGATCGAGAGCCCGAGCCGGCGGGACAGCGGCGGTGAGGAGGATCGCTGACGCGAGAACGCGGATCGAGAGCATGACGGGACCGGCCGGAGTTTCGCCGACCCGTACAAGGCCAGACCATCGAGTATGAACAAGCTCAAAGAATCGCTTACGCGCCCAATGCGTAGGCAATTGGATCAGTAGCCCTCGTCCTGTGCCTTGTTCATCACGCCGCCCTCGTTGGTGCCCGGGATGATCTGCAGAGCGCCGTGGCGGACGCCGCGCTGCGAGATGATGGCATGCGAGAGCGCGATCAGGTCCCGGCGGGGGCCATGGAGCACCACGGTCTCCAGGCAGGTCTCGTGATCGAGATGCACGTGCATGGCGGCAACGGCCAAGTCGTGATGATCGTGCTGGGCTTGAAGCAGGCGCTTGGCGAGGTCGCGCTTGTGGTGATCGAAGACGTAGGTCAGCGCGGCGTAGGCGTCGCCGTCGACCGCTCCGTCCTCATGGCCGAGACCGCTGCGCAGGAGATCGCGGACGGCCTCGGAGCGACTGGCGTAGCCGCGGTGCTCGGCCAGCGCGTCGACCGCGCTGAGCAGGTCGTCGTCCAGGGTCAGGGTCACACGCTGCATGACGATCGGACACTCCCCACTCCAGCGCACATCATTCCGTGAAACTCGGCTGACCGGAAGCTCCCGCGTCGTCGGCCTCGGCGGCGCCGATCCGCGCCGGTCGCGTCGGGGGCCGCCGCGAGCGATCCGACCGCCGCACGGCCGGCGAGTGCCGACGTGCGGGGAGCGGCGGATATGGCGCCGGCTCCCAGCCGAACCCTAGAGGGTGTCGACTCCTCCGTTCATCCGGCACCTCTCCGCCGGTGTGCGCCAACCCGCGGCGGATCGAACGCTCGTCGTGCCGCCCGGCACCGAGAGCCCGCGCGGCGCCATCATACCCACGATGGACGGCATCAGGCTCTCGCGGCAGACGGGCGAGCCGCTCAGCAGCCTCGTCGCCGGAGCACCCCGCCGGAGGCCCGGCTACAGCACACGCCTACTCGTCACGACTCGGGAAGTCGCGGAGAGCTTCGCAATCAGCGCTCGGTATTCGCAGAGCGAGGTTTAAAGCGGATTGGCTGGGGCGCCAGGATTCGAACCTGGGAATGGCGGTACCAAAAACCGCTGCCTTACCACTTGGCGACGCCCCAACGTCGGGTGGTGTCTAGACGGGCGCAGGGGGCGGCGCAACCGCGCGGGCGCGGCTTGCATCCCCGTCCCGGCCGACGCAGACCGGGGCTCGGCGGGAGGCATCGATGCGGGTCGCGATCGTGACGGGAGCCGGCTCCGGCATCGGCCGGGCAGTGGCGCTGGGATTGGCGGGCGCCGGCTTTCGCGTCGTCCTGGCGGGCCGCCGGGCCGAGCCCCTGGAGCGCCTGGCCGGCGAGATCGGCCCGTCCGCCCTGGCACTGCCGGCGGACGTGACCGACGAGGGCTCCGTGGAGGCGCTGTTCGCCGAGACCGGCCGGGCGTTCGGGCGGCTCGACGTGCTCTTCAACAACGCCGGCGTGTTCACGCCGGCGGCGTCCATCGACGCGGTCACGCTCGAGGACTGGCGACGCAGCCTCGACACCAACCTCACCGGCCTATTCCTGTGCACCCGCGCGGCCTTCTGCATGATGAAGGCGCAGACGCCGCGGGGCGGGCGGATCATCAACAACGGCTCGCTCTCGGCCCACGTGCCGCGGCCGGGCTCGGCGCCCTACACGGCGACCAAGCACGCGGTGACGGGGCTCACCCGCGCGACCGCGCTCGACGGGCGCCCCTTCGACATCGCCTGTGGGCAGATCGACATCGGCAACGCCGAGACGGAGATGACCCGGAAATTCGCGGAAGGGGAGGGCGCCCGGCAGGCGGACGGCTCGATGCGCCGTGAGGCGATTATGGACGCCCGCCACGTCGCCGACGCCGTCGTCTACATGGCCGGGCTGCCGCTCTCGGCCAACGTGCTCTCGATGAGCGTGATGGCGACGGGCATGCCCTATGTCGGGCGGGGCTGACTCTCTCGCCGTGCCGCCGCGGGCGGCTTTTGCGTCCCCGCGGCGGAGCGCTTAAAGACCGACGCCACCCGCCCTCGCCCGACGCCCGGAGAGGCCGCCCGACCGGCGGCCGGTGCCCGCCATGCTGATGCAGACCGAAACCAAGACCGAGAGCAGCACGCGGCCCGCCGATCCGGTGGCGCGCCGGCGCACCTTCGCGATCATCTCGCACCCGGATGCGGGCAAGACCACGCTCACCGAGAAGCTCTTGCTGTTCGGGGGCGCCATCCAGCTCGCCGGCGAGGTCAAGGCCAAGCGCAACCGCGTCTCGACCCGCTCCGACTGGATGGGCATCGAGAAGGAGCGCGGCATCTCGGTCGTCACCTCGGTGATGACCTTCGAGTACGGGGACTGCGTCTTCAACCTGCTCGACACGCCGGGCCACGAGGACTTCTCCGAGGACACCTACCGGACGCTCACCGCCGTCGACTCGGCGGTCATGGTGATCGACGCGGCGAAGGGCATCGAGGCGCGGACGCGCAAGCTGTTCGAGGTCTGTCGGCTCCGCGACATCCCGATCGTCACCTTCGTGAACAAGCTCGACCGGGAGGCCCGCGACCCGTTCGAGCTCCTCGACGAGATCGAGAAGACGCTGGCGCTGGACGTCGCCCCCGTCACCTGGCCGATCGGGCTCGGGCGCAACTTCGCCGGCACCTACGAGCTCGGCGGCAACCGGGTGCGCCGCCTCGACGCCGCGGACGATGCCGGCACCATCCCCGTCTCCGGGATCGCGGACCCGCTCTTCGACACGCTGCTCACCGAGGATGGCGCGGCGCAGGCCTGGCGCGACGAGGTCGAGCTGGCGGAAGGCGGCCTGAAGACCTTCGACCTCGACGCCTTCCGCGAGGGCCACCTGACGCCTGTGTTCTTCGGCTCGGCGCTGCGCAACTTCGGGGTGCGCGATCTCATCGACGGGCTCGCCCGCGTCGCGCCTCCGCCCCGGGGCCAGGACGCCGACAAGCGCACCATCGAGCCGACGGAGCCGAAGATGACGGGCTTCGTCTTCAAGATCCAGGCGAACATGGACCCGAACCACCGGGACCGCATCGCCTTCATGCGCGTCTGTTCCGGAAAGCTGAACAGGGGCATGAAGGCGAAGCTCGTCCGCACGGGCAAGCCGATCTCGCTCTCGGCGCCGCAGTTCTTCTTCGCCCAGGACCGGGCCATCGCCGACGAGGCCTACGCGGGAGACGTCGTCGGCATCCCCAACCACGGCACGCTGCGCATCGGCGACACGCTGACGGAAGGCGAGGAGATCGTGTTCCGGGGCGTGCCGAGCTTCGCCCCCGAGATCATGCGCCGGGTGAAGCTCACCGACGCCATGAAGGCCAAGAAGCTGCGCGAGGCCCTCCAGCAGATGGGCGAGGAGGGCGTGGTCCAGGTCTTCGTGCCCCAGGATGGAAGCCAAGCCATCGTCGGCGTCGTCGGCGCGCTTCAGCTCGACGTGCTGAAGGAGCGGCTCCAGGCCGAGTACGGCCTGCCGGTCGACTACGACGCCACCCGCTTCTCCGTCTGCCGCTGGATCGAGTCGGACAAGCCCGGCGAGGTCGACAGGTTCGCGGAGGCGCACGGCTCCTCGATGGCGAGCGACCTCGACGGTGCGCCGGTCTTCATGGCGACCACCGCCTTCTCGCTCCGCTACGAGGAGGAGCGCTGGCCGGACGTGCGCTTCACCGACGTGAAGGACTATCAGAAGCGGGCGGGGTAAGGCCGCCTCAGAACTTCCCCAGCATCGGGAAGTCGATGCTCAGCGTCGACTCGGTGGCGAGCGGCGCCTCGCGCTTGCGCGGCTTGCGGTTGAGCACCTGCTTCAGCTTGGCCTTGAGCACGTTCATGTCGAACGGCTTGAGGATGAAGGCGTCGGCGCCGGCCTGGTGGGCGAGGTTGATGTCCTCGAAGGTGAAGGACGACTCGGTCAGGATGAAGGGCGTGTTCATCAGGGCGTCGTCGGCGCGGATCTCGCGCAGGAGCCCGATCCCGTCCATCGGCTCCATCTCGAGGTCGGAGATGACCAGCGCGTAGCGGCGCTCGCGCAGGCGGTCGAGAGCGTCCGCGGCCGTCGAGACCCCCTCGACCTCGGGGAAGCCGAGGCGGTTCATGAGCATCACGACGAGCTTCAGGAGCTTCTCCTGATCGTCCACGACGAGGATGGGGGGCGTGTCGCTCATGGCGCGATGCGGCTCTGCTCAGCGGTCGCGGTCAGACGAAGAGATGGTCGATGCCCTGCTTCGACATGGCTTCCGACTGGAGCGCCACGGCGAGGGCATGGATCGCGGCGGCCTTCGGCGTCCCGCGCTGGAGGCTCGGCAGCAGGTTGGCCTTGTTGAAGGAGGCCTCGCTGGCCGGGGTGCGCGCCACGATCGTGAAGGAGTTCACGAACTCGCGCTTGGCGATCTCGCGCCACTCGCAGATCTGCACGTCGCGGTGGCGCGGATCCTCGGCGATGCGCCCGAACGTGTCCTGGATCTGCTGGCGCTCGCCCTCGATCACCTGGGCGGCGAAGTTCTGCTCGACCATCATCAGGCTGGTGATGACCGAGAACTCGTTCTTCTTCTGCGCCTGGCGCGTGATGTCCCCGAGCTGGCTCGCGCGCAGCTGCGGCTCCGACGACAGGGCCAGTCGGGAGAAGTAGATCAGGTGGACCAGGGTCGTCCGCTTGGCACGCATGGTCGTGTCCGCTTCCGCATCGGCGCGGGCCGGACGATAGCGCCCGCGGACATAACGGGCCGTAAACGCGCCCCGCCCCCGGCAGAAGCTGCCGAGCGGGGCCGGGACGCCGCGGCGGATTCTGCCGGGAGCGCGCTCGCGCCGTCAATGAAATCAGTGGGTTGGCGCTGGCACGGCGGTTGCGGCACCGGCCCGAGCCCCTGTCGGGCCCGGAGCCGATTGCCATGGACATCTTCACCGCGCTTCAGACGGCGGTCACGGGGCTGAAGGCGCAGTCCTACGCCATCGACAACATCTCCGGGAACATCGCGAACTCCCAGACCACTGGCTACAAGCGCATCGACACGAGCTTCGTGGACCTGATCGCCGAGCAGACGCCGCGCCACGAGGTCGCCGGCACGGTGCTCGCTCAGTCCCAGCTCACCAACACCATCCAGGGCAACATCACCGCCACCAGCGTGCCGACCAACATGGCGCTGAACGGGTCCGGCTTCTTCACCGTGCAGACCCGCACCGGCGACACCAACGGCCAGCCGACCTTCTCGGGCACCACCGTCTACACCCGCCGCGGCGACTTCACCCGCGACGCCTCGGGCTTCCTCGTCAACGGCGCCGGCAGCTACCTGACCGGCGACAACCTCGACCCCGTAACGGGACAGGTGAAGAGCTCCGGCCCGATCGTCGTCGACGGGGCGACGCTGCCGGCCCGGCAGACGACCAGCATCACCTACGGCGCCAACCTGCCGCGCACGCCGACGACGGCGACCTCGCAGGCCGGCGGGTCGTCGCTCTACACGGCGACCGGCGCCACCACGACCGACACCACCCAGACCGTGAGCGGCCTCACGGTCGCCTCGACCGCCGCCTCCGACTTCGTCGACCACAGCATCGTCGGCCCCTCGCTCACCGCCTACACGGAGAGCGGCGCGCCGATCTCGGTCTCGACCCGCTGGGCGAAGGTGCAGGACTACACCTCCCCCACGCAGCCGGCGGTGTGGAACCTGTACTACGCCGCCAACAGCAGCGTGGTCGGCTCCTCGAGCGCCTGGACCAACACCGGCACCGCCTTCGCCTTCAACGCCGCGGGCCAGCTCACCTCGCCCGCCGTCAGCGCGACGACGGGCGTCGCCACAGCGACGATCCCCTCGCTCACCGTCGACGGCACCAATGTCGGGACCATCGCGCTCAACCTGGGCAAGGGCGCGCTGACCCAATACGCCTCGGCCTCGGGCAGCGTGACCACCAACACCCTGAAGCAGGACGGCTACGCGGCGGGCACGCTCAACAGCCTGTCGGTGTCGACCGACGGCAAGATCATGGGCACATACTCGAACGGCTCGACGCTCGCGGTCGCCAATGTGGGCATCGCCCGCTTCACGAACCCGGACGGGCTGAAGGCGGAATCGGGCGGCAACTACAGCCAGACCAACGATTCCGGGGCGGCGCTGGTGGGCCTCAACGGCGCCACGGTGGTGGGCGGCAACGTCGAGCAGTCCAACACCGACATTGCCGGCGAATTCTCTAAGATGATCGTAACCCAGCAGGCCTACTCTGCGAACACGCGCGTCATGTCGACGGCGCAGTCGATGATGTCGGACCTCCTCAACGTCATCCGCTGAGCGAACGAGATCTGAGGCGCCCCGACGGAGACCCGCGCCATGTCGCTGAACGCGCTGAGCACGGCCAATGCCGGCCTGAAGGCGACGCAGGCCGCCATCGGCATCGTCTCGCAGAACGTCGCGAACGCCGGCACGGCCGGCTACGTCAAGCGCACCCTCACCAGCGTCTCGGCGGGCATCGGCAACGCCGGCGTCGCCACGGGCGCCATCGCCCGCAGCTTCGACGCCGCCGCCCTCAAGCAGCTCCGCCTGGAGACGGCGGGCGCCGCCTACACCTCGACCAAGGCCGACGTCGTCTCGCAGCTCGACACGCTCTACGGCACGCCGGGCTCCTCGACCGCCCTCGACGGGCTCCTGAACAGCTTCACCGGCTCCCTCCAGAACCTCGCCAGCAACCCGACGCTGTCGACCGCGCGCACCGTGGTGCTCAACAGCGCCTCGGCGCTCGCCGCGCGCATCGGCAGCATCGCCGGCAACGTCCAGTCGCTGCGCAGCGCCGCGGAGAGCCGCCTCGGCAACGAGACCGCGGCGGCGAGCAACCTCCTCGGCTCGATCGCCGATCTCAACGTCAAGATCGGCAGCACCAGCGACGACGCCTCCCGCGCCGACCTGCTCGACCAGCGCGACCAGAAGATCAACGAGCTCTCCGGCTACTTCGACGTGCAGACGATCGAGCAGCAGGACGGCACCATGTCGGTGATGACCGGCTCCGGCATCACCCTCGTCGACCGCGGCCGGGCGGCGGTCCTCAGCTTCGACGGGCGCGGCACGCTGAACGCCTCGTCCAGCTACTCGACCGATCCGGCCAAGCGCAGCGTCGGCACCATCCTGGCGCAGATGCCGGGCGGCAGCACCATCGATCTCGGCGAGCCCGGCGTGCTGCGCTCGGGCACCATGGCGGCCGAGCTGGAGCTGCGCGACACGGTCCTGCCCCAGGCCCAGCGCCAGCTCGACGACCTCGCCTCCGGCCTCGCCCGCTCCCTCACGGACAAGAGCGTGACCGGCACGCCGAACGGCGCCGGCACGCAGATCGACCTCTCCGGCATCCAGGCCGGCAACGCGATCACCATCCCCGTGAGCGGCCCGGACGGCTCCCTCCGCAACGTCACGCTGATCGCCTCGGCGAACCCGACCGCCGGGGTCGATCCGGCGCTCACCACCGATTCGGCCGGCCTCGCCCAGACCTTCGACATCTCGGGCGGCCCCTCGACCTACGTCGCCAAGATCGCGCAGGCGCTCACCGCCCTCTCGACGCGGCTGACGGCCTCGGGCGCGGCTTCCGTGCCGAGCCTCGGCGCCACCGGCACCGGCGCGAGCGTGACCTTCACCGGAAATCCCGGCTGGACCGTGAAGGGGGCGAGCGCGGCCATCACCGTGCCGACCTCCGCCAGCGACCTCACCACCGCCTACCCGCAGATCCCGCTCTTCACGGACGGCTCCGGCAACGCCCTCGTCACCGGCTCCCTCGACAACGGCGCCCAGATCACCGGCCTCGCCCAGCGCCTCCAGATCAACCCGGCCCTCGTCTCGAACAGCACCGCGCTCACCGCCACGAGCGCCTCGAGCACGACGCCCGTCTCGACGCGTCCCCAGTTCGTCTACGACGCCCTCACCACGGCCCAGCAGACCTTCTCCGCGGCGAGCGGGCTCGGCGGCATCTCGGCGCCCTACCGGACGAGCGTCGTGGATTTCGCGCAGGACCTGATCGCGGCCCAGGGCGCGGCGGCGGCCTCCGCCAAGAGCCTCGACGAGGGCCAGAGCGTGGCGCTCGCCACCGCCCAGAGCCGCTTCTCGTCGAGCGCGGGCGTGAACATCGACGAGGAGATGTCGCGGCTCATCGAGCTGCAGACCGCCTACACGGCCAACGCGCGCGTCCTTACGGCCGCCCGCGACATGCTCGACACCCTGCTGCGGATCTGAGGCGATGACGACGATCACGAACTTCGCCGCCGGCAGCTACAACACGCTGCGCAGCACGCAGAACCTGCTGAACCTGAAGAGCCAGCTCGAAGGGCTGACGACGCAGCTCGCGACCGGGCGCACCGCCGAGACCTATGGCGGCCTCGGCGCCGGGCGCACCACCAGCCTCAGCGCCCATGCGGCCCTCGCGGCGCTCGACGGCTACGATTCCGCGATCGGCACGGCGACGACCCGCGTCAACCTGACCGCGGCGAGCCTCCAGCAGGTCACGACCCTCACGAGCACGCTCCGCTCGAGCCTGAGCAACAGCCTCGTCAACAACTCGAACGCCACGGCGAGCTCGCAGCTCGCCAGGAACAACCTCGGCGCGGTGATCGACGCCCTCAACCAGAGCGTCGCCGGCCAGTACCTGTTCAGCGGCCGGGCGACCGACGTGCAGCCCGTCCAAGACGTGGGCACCATCCTCAACGGCGATGCGGGCAAGGGGCTCGACGGGCTCGCCAAGCTCGTCTCCGAGCAGAAGGCCGCCGATCTCGGATCCGGCAACGGCCGCCTCTCGATCGGGACGCCGGCGACCGGCGCCACGAGCTTCTCGCTCGGCGAGGAGAGCGCGGCGAGCGACCCGACCGGACGGACCCGCGCCAATTTCGGCTTCACGATCCCCTCGACGCCGACGGCGACGAGCGCCGCCTTCACGATCACCCAGACCGGGACCTCGGTGCCGCCGAACGTCACCCTCGACCACGCCCCGGCCGAGGGCCAGAGCTTCCGGGTCACCGTCAACCAGCCGGACGGCAGCCAGAAGACCCTCGACCTCACCGTGCGCTCCGGGGCCGCCGCGTCCGCCGCCGACAGCTTCCCCGTCACCACCGACGGCGCGGCCGCGAGCCTCGCGCTCAAGAACCTCGTCGCGCCGGGCACCGTGGCCGGCGTGCAGAGCGGCAATCCGCCGGCGCTCGTGGCGACCTTCTCGGGCGGGGCGCCGGCCTCCTACCAGATCGGGCTCTCCGCCCAGCCCAGCGAGGGCGACAGCCTCACGGTGACGCTCGGCATGCACGACGGCACCACGACGACGGTGACGCTCGCTGCCCGCAAGACGGTCTCCGCCGGCGATACGGGCGTCTTCCAGATCGGCGCCGACGCGGCCGAGACGGCGCGCAACCTCTCGGCGGCGCTCGGCACCGCGGTGACGACGGCGGCCTCCGCGACGCTCTCGGCCAGTTCGACGGCCCGAGCCTCGGCGGATTTCTTCAACGGCACCACCAAGGCCGGCCAGGAGCCGAGGCGCATCCTCACCGATGGCTCCGGCAACCCTTACTACGCGCAGAGCCCGCAGGGGCGCACCGTGATCTGGTACCAGGGCGACGCCGACAGCGCCGACGCCCGGGCCACCACCACCGTGCGGATCGGGGCCGGCAACGATCTCTCGATCGGCGCCGCCGCCAACGAGACCGCGATCCGCACGGCGCTCGCCGGCATCGCGGCGATGGCGGTGGAAGGCATCGCCGATCCGACCGGCAGCACCGGCAAGACCCGCTTCAACGCGCTCGCCGACCGCTCCGCCAGCCTCCTCCAGACGGCGACGACGGGTTCGCCGGGCCTCAACGACATCACCGGCGAGTTCAGCCTCGCCTCGAGCGCGCTCTCGAACGCCACCGCCTACAACAAGGCGACCCGCACAACGCTCGACGGGGCCGTCGACAAGGTCGAGAACGCCACGACCGAGGAGGTGGCCGCCAAGCTCCTCGCCGTGCAGACCCGCCTCCAGGCGAGCTACCAGATCACCGCCACCCTCTCGAAGCTGACGCTCGCCAACTACCTCGGCTGAGCGCTTGCCCGGCGGCGGAGCCCCGGCCTACCCTGGCGCCGCGACAGCTTCGAGGGCGGCCGGAACGATGCGGATGATACTGGGACTTCTCCTCGGCCTGCTGAGCGCGACGGGCGTCGCCGCGGGCGAGCGGCCGCGCCCCGCTGCGGCCGAGACGCTCCTGCCCTGCCCGACGCAGGGACCCGGCTTCGTGCGCGCGCCCGGCAGCCGCACCTGCTTCCGCCTGTCGGGACGCGCCGCCGGCAACCTCGACCTGCGCCCGGGCCGTGGCGGCCTCGAGACGGCGCCCGGCGTCAGCGGCCGCTTCGCCATCGACACCCGCGCCGACACAGATCTCGGACCGGTGCGCACCTATGTCCGCATCGGCCAGGGACGCCGCTGAGCCCGGATCGTCACGCCCCTGTCGCATCGTCCGACTACGACGCCCGCGTTTCCAAGACTTCGGTCCGCCCGGCTCCGCCGCGGCGGGCCGTTTTTCGTTTCGACCCACCGCGCGGCGGACGGGGCATCGAGCCGCGCAGGCGGACTTCGTGCGGAGCGATCACGCAGACGTGACCCAAAATCGACTGTCCTCACGAAGTTGTGTCTGAGCAAATATAATTCGTTCCGAACGTGAACTGGCTAAATGTGTCTTGCAAGCAACGTAAATCCGGAAGTAAATTATGACTGGATTATGACATATACTTCGCCGAAAGCTTGCTGGATGTGTCGCTCGACAGTCGGCCGCTCCGACTCGGGGAGAGCACGATGCACCATCGATCCAGCGTCTCGGCACTCGCTCTGGCAGTCGCCGCCACGGCCCTTACGGGCCTGCCCGCGGCGGCACAGACCGCCAACACCACGGCCTCGGACGTCAACGTCCTCAACCTGCTCTCGCCGTTCCTGAGCCTGAACGCGACCGCCGCGGGCCGGACGGCCCTCCAGCTCAACCTCGACCAGACCGTCGCGCTCAACAACGGCGCCGACCGGACCCGCCAGAGCCTCGCGATCAGCGACAAGAACCTGCTCGGCTCGGCCACCAACAACCTCGCCTCGGTCGGGCTCGGCGTCTACGGCGCCGGCGCCAACCTCGCTGGCGGCCTGCCGGCGCAGACCGCGATCAACGGCATCGTCCCGGTCCAGCCGGTCGGCGGGCTCGGCACGCAGCTCGGCCAGATCTACGTCGCCGGCTCGGCCTCGGGCACCGCCGGCCCCCTCGGCAGCGTCGTGCAGCTTCTCGCGAGCGCCTACAACTTCACGGGCGCCAATCTCGGCGTCGCCAAGAACTACTTCGCCAACGGCGCCGCCACGAACCCGTCGACGACCCCGCCCGGCTACGTCCCCGTCCCGGCGGTGGCGCCGGCCGGCTACACCCTGCCGACCTTCAACGGCCTGCCCAACACCACCGACAGCGTCTACGACCTCGCCTACGGCGTGCGGAACACGCAGGCGGGCCAGGACGTCTACGGCTCCTCGCGGCCGGTGCAGGTCGCCCCGAACCGCTTCAACACCTTCGATCCGACGGCGCTGAACGGGCTCGCGACCAACCCGTCCTTCCCGAGCGGGCACACCACCTACGCCTTCACCGACGGCATCCTCCTGGCGATGCTGGTCCCGACCCAGTTCCAGAGCATGGTGGCGCGCGCCGCCGAGTACGGGGACAGCCGCATCCGGCTCGGCGTGCACTATCCCCTCGACATCATCGCCTCGCGGGCGCTGGCGAGCTACGACCTCGCGCAGGCCTTCACCAACCCGCTCTACATCGGCAACGCCTCCACCACCGGCACGGCCGTGAACCTGCCGGCTCTGTTCACGCAGGCCTCGACGCAGATCCAGGGCTACCTCGCGCAGCAATGCGGCGACACGGTCGCGGCCTGCTCGGTCTCGGCCGCCAACACGACCAACAATCCCTACCTGCCGACCGCCGCCAACCAAGCGCTCTACCAGCAGCGCCTGACCTACGGCCTGCCGACCCTGAGCTTCGCCCAGGCCCCCCGCGAGGCGGCCCCCGCCAACGGCCCGGACGCCTCGATCCTGCTCGCGGCCGTCTACGGCGGCTCGACGGCGGCCGCCCGCACGCTCGCCCCGAACGGCGGCATCAACGGCCAGCTCCAGACGAGCACCATCAACCAGATCCTCGTCAACACGCAGACGAACGCCCTCGAGGCCTTCTACGGCACGCCGCTGAGCTACTGGAGCCGCCTCGACCTGTTCTCGGCGGCCGGCTACTTCGGCAACGTCACCGGCACGCTGGTCCTTGACGCCGCCGACCGGGTCACGGTCGCGGCGACCGTCGGCAGCGGCGGCGTGCTCGGCGGCTCCGGCAGCGTCGCGGGCCTCACCGTGCTCTCGGGCGGCACGGCGGCGCCCGGCGCCGTCACCGGCGGCATCGCCACCTTGAGCGTCGCCGGCAACGTCGCCTTCGCGGCGGGCTCCACCTTCCGGGTTGACGCCACCGCCGCCGGCCAGTCCGACCGGATCGCGGCGACGGGCACCGCGACGCTCGCGGGCGGCACCGTGCAGGCGAGCCCGGCCGCCGGGACCTACGACCCGCGCACCCGCTACGCGATCCTGACCGCCGCTGGCGGCGTCACTGGCCAGTTCGCCGGCGTCACCTCGGATCTCGCCTTCCTGACCCCGAGCCTGACCTACGCGGCCAACGAGGTCGACCTCAACCTGACCCGCAACGACATCGCCTTCTCGGCGGTGGCGGCCAACCGCAACCAGGCGGGCGTCGCCGACGCAATCCAGGCGGGCGGCGCCGGCACGGCGGCCTTCCAGAGCACGGTCGGCCTCACCGCGGCCGAGGCGCGCACCGCCTTCCAGGCGCTGGCCGGCGACGTCCACGCCAGCAGCGCGGCGACGGCGTTCACCACGGCCTTCTTCGTCCGCGAGGCCATCCTCGACCGTCTGCGCTGGGGCGGCACGCCGGGCGTGGCCGACGGCCTCGACCTCGGCCGCCTGCCCGCCGCCTACACCGCCGACCTTCCCGGCCGGACCGCACCGGTGGCGAGCGTGCCTGCCCGCATCCTCGACCCGCGGGTGTTCGGCCTCTGGGGCCAGGGCTTCGGCAGCTTCGGCGACGCCCGCACCGACGGCAACGCCGCCGGCCTGACCCGCCAGATCTCCGGCTTCGTGATCGGCGCGGACGTGCGCCTCGAGAGCGGCTTCAAGCTCGGCGTGGCCGGCGGCTACAGCACTGCCAGCCTCGACACCGCCGGCCGGCTCCAGTCGGCGACGATCGAGAGCGGTTTCGGCGGCGTCTACGGCGGCTACGAGAGCGGGCCGGTCTCGGTGCGCCTCGGCGCGGTCTACTCCGACGACAGCACGCGCACCCGGCGCTCGGTCGCCTTCGCGGGCTTTGCCGGATCGCCCCAGGCGCGGGTCGGCGGCTCGACGGTCCAGGGCTTCGGCGAGCTCGGGTACCGCTTCTTCCTCGGCGAGGCCGCCCCGGTGGCGGTGATCTCCAAGGACCCGGTGGCCCCGCGCAGCACCGCGCTCTCCTACATCGAGCCCTTCGTCGGCGGCGCCTACGTCTCGGTCGGCCGCGACCGCTTCGTCGAGACCGGCGGTGCGGCGGCGCTGGTCGGCTTCGCCCGCGACTATGAGATCGGCACCGCCACCGTCGGCGTGCGGGCGCAGACGGCCCTCGACCTCTGGAACCTCCCGCTCTCGGCGCACGGGCTCGTCGGCTACCGCCGCGCCTTCGGCGACGTGGTGCCCACCGCGCTGCTCTCCTTCGGCACCGGCCCGTCCTTCCTCTCGGCCGGCCTGCCGATCGACCGCGACGCCCTCGTGGCGGAGGCGGGCCTCGACCTGCGGGTCGCGCCGAACGCGACGCTCGGCGTGGCCTATCGCGGCCAGGCCGGCGACCGGGCCCAGGACCACGCGGTGAAGGGCAACCTCACCCTGCGCTTCTGAGGACGGATGCTCCCGGCGAGGGTTTCCGCCCTCGCCGGAGGCGGATCCTGCCGGGTCGTCCGGCTTGCGGGTGGGAAGGCGGGCGGCCTATCAACAGGCGGGCCCGCCTTCGCGCTTGCGCAGGGGCAGGCCGATCCTCGCCGAAGTCTCCGGAGTCTTCATGACGCGCCGCCGCTTCGTAACGCTCGACGTGTTCACGCAGACGCCCTACGCCGGAAACCCGCTCGCCGTGGTGCTGGACGCGCAGGGCCTCGACGGGGCGGCGATGCAGCGGATCGCCCGCGAGTTCAACCTGTCCGAGACGGTGTTCGTGCTTCCGCCCGCGGAGACGCGCCACCGCGCCCGGCTGCGCATCTTCACCCCCGCCCGCGAGCTGCCCTTCGCCGGTCACCCGACCGTCGGCGCGGCGGTGCTGCTCGCCCTGGAGGACGCCCGCGCGCGCAAGGCCGATGCCGTTGCCTTCGGCCTGGAGGAGGAGATCGGCACCGTCTCCTGCGTGGTCGAGACGGGCGAGGGCGGGGGCCGCGCGCGCTTCAAGCTGCCGGTTCTGCCCGAGTATCTCGGCCCCGGTCCCGAGGCGGCGCAGATCGCGCCCGCCCTCGGCCTCGAGCCCGCCGACATCGGCTTCGGCCTCCACGGGACGAGCCGGCACGCGGCCGGCGTGCCCTTCACCTTCGTGCCCGTCGCCTCCGTCGAGCGCCTCGATGCGATCCGTCTCGACCTCGGCGCCTTGGGCGAGGAGGCCCTCTACGTCTACGCCTTCGATCCGGAGGGGCTCGGGCTGCGCTTCCAGGCGCGGATGTTCGCGCCGCGTCTCGGCATCCCCGAGGACCCGGCGACGGGCTCCGCGGCGGCGGCCTTCGCCGGGGTGCTGATGCAGTTCGAGCGGCTCGGCGAGGGCGATCACGACGTGACCCTCCGCCAGGGCGTCGCGTTCGGGCGCCCGAGCGAGATCGACCTCCAGGTCACGATCCGCGCAGGCGCCCTCGACTCCGCCGAGATCGGCGGGGCGGCCGTGGTCGTCAGCGAGGGCGCGCTCGTTGCCTGAGCCGGTCTCGGGCTACGCCCGAACCCGTCTCAGCCGCATCCACGGCCGCCTCGTCCCTCATCGGTGGGCGTGGGCAGAGGCCAACGCCGCGGCCATCGCCGCGCACTGGGCCCGCCGGCGCGCCGAGCGGCCGGGGCTGTTCGACGGGATCGTGCTGCTCGCCTGCGGCTGCGAGGTCGCGGACGGGGCCGCCACGGTGGCCTTGTTCGAGGCACGCTTCTCGGCCTTGCTCGCCTTCCGGGACTGGGGCGCGCCGGACGGCAGCGTCGCCAACGCCTTCGCAGCGATCGCCCCGGTCGGCCGATGCGGCGGCGTGGTGCTCGGGCGCATGGGCCGCCACACCGCCAACGCCGGCCGGGTCTACTTCCCCTGCGGCACGCCGGACCGGGCCGACGTGAGCGGCGACCGGGTGGCGCTCGCCGAGAGCGCCGCGCGCGAGCTCGCCGAGGAGACGGGTCTCTCGGTGCCGGAGGGCGCGCCGGAATCCTGGGTGCTCCTGCGCGGCGAGGGCTACCTCGCCTTCCTGCGGCCGGTGCGCTTCCGCGAGGACGCGGATGCGCTCGTGGCACGCATGGAGCGTCACCGCCTCGCCGAGGCCGAGCCGGAGCTCGACGGCTTCCTCGTCGCCCGCACCCGGTCGGACATCGATGCGGAGCGGATGCCCGGCTTCGTGCAGGACTATCTCGGCGCGATCCTGAAAGATCAGGGGTAGCCGTAGCGGGACTTGGCCGCCGAGAGCAGCGCGAGCGCCTCGCCCTCG
>NZ_BPQR01000026.1 GCF_022179345.1 Methylobacterium jeotgali
GGGCCCTACCTGTTCGGCACGGAGCCCTGCCTTGCCGAACAGGTAGGGCCCGCCATGGCGGGACAGGCACTCCGAGACGATCGTCAGGATGCGGTCGATATCGCCCTGGGCGCCGTTGAAGACGCGGAAGCCCGGATGGCGGGCGCGCAGGTTCATCGGCAACGCCGAGCGCAGGTTGATGAAGCCGCCATGCATCTCGCCGGCGATGGAGCGGCAATGGGCGCGGGCGGCGGCGTCGGCCGGAAGCAGCCCCGCTTCGGGGACGATCTCGTGCAGGTAGCCGGCGATGGCGAGCACGTCCCACACGCTCACGCCCTCGTGCAACAGGCGCGGTACCAGGAAGGAGGGCGAGAGGTGCAGCAGCTCCGCCCGCGAGGCGGCGTCGCTCCCGGTAAGAACCCGAGTCTCGAAGGAAAGCCCCGCCATCCGGCAGAGGAGCCAGCCGCGCAGGGACCAGGACGAGTAGTTCCGGCTCGAGATCGTGAGCACCGCCGTCGACATCGCGCCTGATCCTCCCCGTGTTTCGGCCGGACCGATCCAAAACCCGTGCCGGGAGGGGCTTAGGGGGGCGGAGAGAAGCCCGTTTCACGCGCGATTGCCGTGGGAGGTGATGCATCCACAACACAATCCCCGACCATGTACTTTTGACCTGTTGCAGGGCGCCGCGGGGTGGCGGACCATCCCCCGATGTTCATGCAGCGCACTCAGGCGTGGCTGCCCCGCCCCCCAGCCCTCCGGCCGCTTCTCGCGGACGGCCGGCGCGCGAGTGCCCGCCCGATGCTCTACGAGGCGTTCGACATCCAGTCCGACATCGCCCAGCAGACACGGGCCTGGGGACGGAACCTGCACCGGGCGCTGGCGCCCTGGACGGCCCTCGGATACGGCGAGGCGCTCAGCTGGTGGACGGCCGGCGCCCGCATGATGATGCGCGCGGGCCTGACCTTCACCCGGCCTGCCTACGGCATCGACAGCGTCACGGTCGGCAACCGCGAGGTGCCGGTGACGGAGGAGGTCGTCACGGCGACGCCCTTCGGGACGCTGCTGCGCTTTTCCAAGGACGTCGCGACCCCGCAGCCCAAGGTGCTGCTGGTGGCGCCGATGTCGGGCCACTTCGCGACGCTCCTGCGCGGTACGGTGCGCACTTTGCTGCCCGATCATGACGTCCACATCACGGATTGGCACAACGCCCGCGACGTGCCGCTCTCGGCGGGCCGCTTCGGCTTCGACGACTACGTCGATCACATCATCGGCTTCCTGCGGGAGATGGGCGAGGGCGCCCATGTCGTGGCCGTCTGCCAGCCCGCGGTGCAGGCGCTGGCCGCTGCTGCCGTGATGGCCGCCCGCAACGATCCCGCCGCCCCCCGCAGCATGACGCTGATGGCCGGGCCGGTAGATTGCCGCATCAGCCCCACCGCGGTGAACGCGCTCGCGGTCTCGAAGCCGATCGAGTGGTTCGAGGAGAACCTCATCGCCACGGTGCCGCGCCGGCACGCGGGCGCCGGCCGCCGGGTCTATCCCGGCTTCGTGCAGGTCTCGGCCTTCATGTCGATGAACGCCAAGCGCCACATCCAGGGCCATACGGACCTGTTCTGGCACTTCGCCGCCGGCGAGGAGGAGCGGGCGGCGGCGATCGAGAGCTTCTACGACGAGTATCTCGCCGTGCTCGATCTTCCGGCGGAGTTCTACCTCGAGACCGTCAAGACGGTGTTCCAGGACTACGACCTCGCCCGCAACGAACTGCTCTACCGAGGCGAGCGCATCGACACCCGCGCCATCCGCCGCACAGCGTTGCTGACTGTCGAGGGCGAGCGCGACGACATCTGCGCGGTCGGGCAGACCATGGCCGCCCACGACCTCTGCGCGGGCCTCGCCCCGCACATGAAGCATCATCACCTCCAGGCCGGCGTCGGCCATTACGGCGTGTTCTCGGGCCGGCGGTGGGAGACGCAGACCTATCCGATCGTGCGCAACTTCATTCAGTCCAACGACTGAGCTGCGCCCGGTTGGAAGTCGCCTCCGCATGGTGTAGAAGCGCCTTCAAGGTGCATCGCCATGCGCCGATTCGCTTCCGTCCGGCCATGTCCCTCCCGGAGCCTCCGGGCCAGGGGCGTTTGCCGGTTCGGTGCATTGCCCGAGGGCGATGCGGATCGGCGTGGCCCGGGCACGCGCAGGATACAGAGGATCCCGGCAGGGACCGTTTTTGAGGATCAACTCCGTTGCAGGTACTGGTTCGCGACAACAACGTCGATCAGGCGCTCCGCGTCCTCAAGAAGAAGATGCAGCGCGAGGGCATCTTCCGTGAGATGAAGCAGCGGAAGGCCTACGAGAAGCCCTCCGTCCGTAAGGCCCGCGAGAAGGCTGAAGCCGTGCGCCGCGCCCGCAAGCAGGCCCGCAAGACCGCGATCCGTGAGGGCCTGATCGCCGCTCCGAAGCCGAAGCCCCGTTTCGGCGCCGGCGGTCCCCGTCGTCCGGGCTTCCCGTCCGCCGCGCCGAGCCAGGGTGCTCCGGCCGCCGCTCCGCAGGCCCCTGCTTCCTGAGTCCGCGCCCGGCCTTTCGCCGGGTGGGACGTCCGAATCGATCATCGAGACCCGCACCGCGACGGCGATGCGGGTCTTCGCATGTCAGGCCGCTTGGCGCAGGGTCGCCTTCTCGGCCTCGACGAGCACGTCGAGGGGGCGCCAGGGCTTGCGCATGAACCGGGCCTGCTCCGGCATCTCCATGCTGCGCGAGGCGTCGGCGCCCGAGGTGACGATCACGCGGGTCTCCGGCCAGCGCCGACCCACCGTCCGAGCGAGCGCGAGCCCGTCCATGGGGCCCGGCAGCCGCACGTCGGCGAAGAGAAGCGCCACCTGAAGATCCGGCTGCTCGAGCACGGAGATCGCGGCTTCGGCGGTCTCGCAGGCGATGACGTCGAGGTCGGTCTCCTCGAGCACGGCAGTGGCGAGATCGCGCACGGCGGGATCGTCCTCGACGACGAGCGCGATGCGGGCGTCGGACATGGCTTGTCCCATAGGGCCTCCTTCTGATCGGACGGGATGGGAACGCGAACGCGGGACGCGGTGGCCGGCACGAGCGGCGAAAGGCCTGACCGACACGGGGAAAGTACGCGGTCGGACTGACACGGCGCACTCTGCGTCAACGGCGGCCGGGGAGAATCGGTCCCGCCCGGCGGAACTTTTTTGCGACATCCTTCTCCAGCATCGGCGGAGCGGCCGGCGCTTAACGATCTGTTCACCGCCCGCGCCGGAATGTTAAAGCACGATGACGGCCCGCAGTCCTGGACCGCGACTTGCTTGGCCGTACCATGAGGATGCCCGCAGGTCCGCAGGAGCCCGTTTCCCAGCATGTGCCGCTTCCTGGCCTATAGCGGTGAGCCGGTCTTTCTCTCCGACCTCGTCTGCGCCCCGAAGCACTCGCTGGTGCACCAGTCGCTCCACGCCGACGAGGGCAAGACCGAGACGAACGGCGACGGCTTCGGCATCGGCTGGTACGGCGAGCGCGAGGAGCCCGGCATCTACCGGGATATCTCCCCGGCCTGGTCGGACGAGAACCTCGTCAACCTCTGCCGTCAGGTGCGGGCGCGGACCTTCTTCGCCCATGTGCGCGCGTCGACGGGCACCGCCACCGCGCGGCTGAACTGCCACCCCTTCGTCCATGGGCGGCACATGTTCATGCATAACGGCCAGATCGGCGGCTACCACCGCATCAAGCGCCGCATCGAGGCGCTGATCCCGGATTCGCTCTATGACAGCCGCCGGGGCACCACCGATTCCGAGGCGATCTTCCTGCTCGCCATCGCCAACGGATTGGTCTCCGATCCCGTCCGCGCCATGGCCGGCACCCTCGGCACCGTGCGCGACCTGATGAAGGCCGCCGGCATCGCCGAGCCCCTTCGCTTCACGGCGCTGCTCACGGACGGCGACACGCTCACGGCCTATCGCTGGGCCTGCGACGGGCGCCCGCCGAGCCTCTACTACCGCGAGGACGAGGCCGGCATCGTCGTGGTCTCCGAGCCCATCGACGGCTGTCGCGACGGCTGGCAGGTGGTGCCGAAGGGCGGCACGCTCCAGGCCCGCCGCGGCGAGCGGGCGGTGCTCATCGCCCCCGCCGACGGCGCCCGCAAGGGGCTCGGCCAGGGCCAGCGCATCGCGGCCTGAGGCGAACGCGGGGCGGGCATTCGCGCGGCCCGCTTGCCGGGACCGCCTCCCGGTACAGATGTCCGCCGCGACGGCCCTCGGGGCCGGGCAGGGACATGGGCCGATGTATCCGAACGTCGATCTTCACATCGCCGGAGCCTGGACCGGAGGCGGCGAGGGCCAGACCCTGCCGATCCTCAACCCCGCCACCGGCGAGGAGATCGGCCGCCTCGCGGTGGCGACCCGCGCCGATCTCGACCGGGCGCTGGAGGCCGCCGAGCGCGGCTTCGCGCAGTGGCGGCGCGTTTCCCCGAACGACCGTTCCAAGATCATGCGCAAGGCGGCCACGCTGCTGCGCGAGCGCAACGCCGACATCGCCCGGCTGATGACCCTGGAGCAGGGCAAGCCGCTGAACGAATCCGGCATCGAGACGCATGTCGCCGCCGAGATCATCGAATGGTTCGCGGAGGAGGGGCGGCGCGCCTACGGACGGGTGATCCCCGCCCGCGGCGAGGGCGTAATGCAATTCGTCCTGCGCGAGCCCGTGGGGCCGGTCGCCTGCTTCACGCCCTGGAACTTCCCGATCAACCAGGCGGTGCGCAAAATTTCCGCGGCGCTCTGCACCGGCTGCTCCGTCGTCCTGAAGGGGCCGGAGGACACGCCGGCCTCCTGCGCGGCGCTGGTGCGGGCCTTCCTCGACGCGGGCGTGCCCGGGGACGTGCTCTCCCTCGTCTACGGCGACCCGGCGGCGATCTCGGGCTACCTGATCCCGCACCCGGTCATCCGGAAGATCTCGTTCACGGGCTCCACTGCCGTCGGCAAGGAGCTCGCGGCGCTCGCCGGCCGCCACATGAAGCGGGTGACGATGGAGCTCGGCGGCCACGCCCCGGCGATCGTGTTCGAGGATGCCGACGTCGAGAAGGCCGTGAAGATTCTCGGCGGCGCCAAGTTCCGCAACGCCGGGCAGGTCTGCGTGGCCCCGACCCGCTTCCTCGTCCACGACTCCGTCTTCGACCGCTTCGTCGACGGCTTCACGACCCTGGCGAAAGGGCTGAAGGTCGGCGACGGGCTCGACGAGGCCACCACCATGGGGCCGCTCGTGCACGGCCGGCGCATCGAGGCGATGGAGGCCCTCGTCGCCGACGCCGAGGCGCAGGGCGCGACGCTGCGCACCGGCGGCAAGCGCATCGGCAACCGGGGCAACTTCTTCGAGCCGACCGTCTTCACCGAGGTGCCGCTCAGCGCCCGCCTCATGAACGAGGAGCCCTTCGGCCCGGTCGCCGCCATCCAGCGCTTCTCGCGCGACGAGGATGCGCTGACCGAGGCGAACCGCCTGCCCTACGGTCTCGCGGCCTACGCCTATACCCGCTCGGCGGAGCGGGCCGCGCTTGTGGCCGAGCGCGTCGAGACGGGGATGCTCGGCATCAACCACCACGGCCTCGCGCTGCCGGAAACACCCTTCGGCGGCGTCAAGGATTCCGGCTACGGCAGCGAGGGCGGCACCGAGGCCCTCGACGCCTACCTCGTCACCAAGTTCGTGAGCCAGGCGGCGTTCTGAGCCCCGCCGCTCAGTAGTGCGGCGGCGGCCGCTCCGGCCCTCCGCCGCCCGCACGGTCGGCGGCCTCCTCGACCTGCTCGCGCAGCGCCGCCACCTGCCGGGTGAGGCGGTCGATCACCGCCCACTGCTTGGTGAGCGCCGCGTTGAGGTCCTCGATCACCGCCTCCTGTTCTGTGAGGCGGGTCTCAACGCGGGTGAGGCGGTCGTCGTCGGGGTCATTCGCCCTCAATGCGCCTCCTCCCAGTTTTCCGCCGCCCGCGCCTCGACGGCGAGCGGCACGCGCAGCGTGATGCCGGGGGAGGGGGCCTCCTCCATCACCCGTGAGATGACGGGGAGCGCCCTCTCGACCTGATCCTCGGGGGCTTCGAAGACGAGCTCGTCGTGGACCTGGAGGAGCATCCGCACCGGCAGCTTCTCGGCTTCCAGCGCGCCCTCCATCCGGGCCATGGCGCGGCGGATGATGTCGGCGGCGGTGCCCTGGATCGGGGCGTTGATGGCCTGCCGCTCAACGGCGGCGCGCTCGCTCGGGTTGTTCGAGCGGATCTGCGGGTAGTGGCAGACGCGCCCGAACAGCGTCGTCACGTAGCCCTTGTCGCGGCAGAGCTTCTTCGTGCCCTCGATGTAGTCGCGGATGCCGGGGAATCGCTCGAAATACTGCTTGATGAAGGCCGCCGCCTCGCCCTGCGGGATGCCGAGCCGGTCGGCGAGGCCGAAGGCCGAGATGCCGTAGATGATGCCGAAGTTGATGGTCTTCGCCCGCCGCCGCAGGTCCGGCGTCATCTCCGCGAGCGGCACGCCGAACATCGCGGAGGCGGTGGCCGCGTGGATGTCGACGCCGTCCTCGAAGGCTTGGCGCAGCTGCGGGATGTCGGCCATGTGGGCGAGGATGCGCAGCTCGATCTGACTGTAATCCGCCGAGATCAGCCGGTTGCCCGGCGCGGCCACGAAGGCCCTGCGGATCTGGCGGCCCTCCTGCGTGCGCACGGGGATGTTCTGGAGGTTCGGCTCGGAGGAGGAGAGCCGGCCCGTGGTGGTGGCGGCGAGCGAGAACGAGGTGTGGACGCGCTTCGTCTCCCGGTCCGCGTGCTCCTGGAGCGAGTCCGTGTAAGTCGATTTCAGCTTGGAGAGCTGGCGGTACTCGAGAATCTTCTTCGGCAGCTCGTGGCCGGCCTGCGCCAGCTCTTCGAGGAGCGTCGCGGGCGTCGCCCACTGGCCCGAGGGCGTCTTCTTGGCGCCGGGCAGGCCCATCTTGCCGAACAGGATGTCGCCGATCTGCTTGGGCGAGCCGACCGAGAATTTCTCTCCCGCGTCCTCCTGGATCTCCTCCTCCAGGCGCACGAGGCTCTGTGCGAACCGGCTCGACAGCTCGCCGAGCATGCCGGGGTCGACGCGGATGCCCGCCATCTCCATCCGGGCGATGATCGGCAGGAGCGGCCGCTCCAAGGTCTCGTAGACGGCGACGCGCCGCTCGGCGACGAGGCGCGGCTTCATCATCCGCCAGAGCCGCAGCGTCACGTCCGCGTCCTCGGCGGCGTAGGCGGTGGCCTTGTCCAGCGGCACCTTCTCGAAGGTGATCTTGGCCCGCCCCGTGCCGGTCACGTCGGAGAAGGTGATGGGCTGGTGGCCGAGATGGCGCCGGGCGAGCTCGTCCATGCCGTGCCCGCCCTTGCCGGCGTCGAGCACGTAGGAGATCAGCATCGTGTCGTCGAAGGGCGCGACCTCGATGCCGTGGCGGGCGAGCACGACCCAGTCGTACTTGAGGTTCTGCCCGATCTTGAGGACGCCGGGGTTCTCCAGCAGCGGCTTGAGGAGCGCAATGGCCTCGGACGCCTTCAGCTGCTTCTCGACGCGCCGGTAGGTGGCGTCCTTGCCGCTGGCCCCGAACAGATCGGTCCCGGCCTCCTCCGGCTCCACGTGCTCGAGAGGGATGTAGCAGGCCCGCCCCGGCGCGGTCGCCAGCGAGACGCCGACGAGCCCGGCGCGGTGGGCATCCAGCGCATCCGTCTCGGTGTCGACGGCGACGATGCCGGCCTCCGTCGCCTCCGCGACCCAGGCGGCGAGCTGGTCCTTCGTCAGGACCGTCTCGTAGGCCGCCGTGTCGAAGGGCTTCACGCTCTCGGCGGCACGCACCGCCACGAGGTTGCCAGGGCCGGGCTCGGCGGGTCCGCGGGGTTTGGCCGCCGCGTCGGGCAGGCCGAGATCGGCGAAGGGGTCGACGTCCGGGCCCTCGCCCTCGGCCCGGTCGAAGCCACCGGCGGCGGCTTCCGGGTCCGGAGGGACGGTGTCGTCGAAGAAGGGCACGGCGTCGCTGCCGCCCTGCGCGTTGGCGTATCCGTGGGCCTTGGCGCCGGGCAGGAGGGCCGCGGTCGGCTTCACCGCCTCCGGGTCGACATGCAGCATCGCCGCGATGCGCCGGGTCAGCGTGTTGAACTCCATCGCCTTGAGGAAGCCGACGAGCCGCTCCGGGTCGGGCTCCGGCAGGCGCAAATCGTCGAGGGGCACCGGCACCGGCACCGCCTCCTCCAGCGCCACGAGCCGGCGGGAGAGGCGGGCCTGGTCGATGTTGGCGAGCAGCGTCTCCCGGCGCTTCGGTTGCTTGATCTCGCCCGCCCGCTCCAGCAGCCCTTCGAGGCTGCCGAACTCCTTGATCAGGGCGGCCGCCGTCTTGAGACCGATGCCGGGGACGCCGGGCACGTTGTCGGAGGTGTCGCCGATCAGCGCCAGGGCGTCGCCGATCTGGTCGGGCTGAAGACCCTCCCATTTCGCCACGATGGCGTCCCGGTCGAGGTTGCGCTCGGGGCGGTAGCCGGGCTTGCCCTTGGCGCCGGACTCGAAATCGTAGAAGCGGATGCGCTCGCCGACGAGCTGCATCAGGTCCTTGTCGGAGGAGACGATGATGACCTCGGCACCCCGCGCCTCGGCCTGCCTCGCGTAGGTGGCGATGAGGTCGTCGGCCTCGTAGCGCTCCAGCTCCACCGCGTGCAGGCCGAAGGCGCGCACCGCCTCGCGCATCAACGGCATCTGCTTCTTCAGGTCCTCCGGCGCGTCGGGGCGGTGGCCCTTGTAGTCCGGGAACATCTCCTTGCGGAACGAGCCCTCGGACTTGTCGAAGACGATGCCGAGATGGCTCGGCCGCACCCCGGCCGCGCCCTCCTGCACGAACTGGGCGATCTTGGTGCAGAACAGGCGCACGGCGCCGGTGGGCATGCCGTCGGAGGGGCGGAAGTTGTACTTGTCCCCGTCCTTGGTGTTCATCGACTGGAAGAAGGCCCGGAAGATGAAGGACGAGCCGTCGACGAGGATCACCCGGTCGCCGGCGCCGACCGGCGCTCCGGCGGCCTCGTCAGTCTTCTTCTTGTTCATCGACGCGACCGTTTCGTAGGCGGGGCCCTCTCTCTACCGGGCGCGGGCGGTGCGCGCTACGCCGCCAGCTCGGCCCCGAGCTCGGCGATCCGGCGCAGATCCCCGACGAAGGCCGCGTAGGCCTCCGCCTTCGCCTCGTCCGGCAGGCGCAGCAGGTAGGAGGGGTGGACGGTGATGTAGCCGTGGAAGCGGTTGCCCTGCCGGTCGAACCGGAAGGGACCGCGGGCGCGGGTGATCGGGATCTGCTTGCCGGTGAGCGCCAGGACGGCGGTCGCGCCGAGCGCCACGACCAGCTTCGGCCCCACGAGCTCCAGCTCCTTGTCGAGCCACCAGCGGTAGTGGCTGACCTCGCCGGCGGTCGGCTTCTCGTGGATCCGCCGCTTGCCACGCAGGGTGAACTTGAAGTGCTTCACCGCATTCGTGACATAGGCCTCCCCGCGGTCGATGCCGGCCTCCTCCGCGGCGCGGGTGAAGAGCATCCCCGCCGGGCCGACGAAGGGGCGGCCCTTCAGATCCTCCTGGTCGCCGGGCTGCTCGCCGACGAAGGCCAGCGTCGCGCCGACCGGGCCCTCGCCGAGGACGGCCTGGGTGGCGCCGGGCACCAGGGGCTCGGCCTTGCGGATGATCGCGTTCAGCGCCTCGAGGCTCTTCGGCTCGTCGTCGAACATGGCGGCGACGGCCTTGGCGGGTTCGCGCTTTGCGGGCATCGCGGGGCTCCTCTCGATCATCTCGACGGTGCGGCCCGCCGCCGCCCGGACGAGGGCGGGAATGGCGAGCGTCTCGGGCATGTTGTGCCAGTACTTGCGCGGCATCTCGGCCCGCATGGCCCTCAGGTTGGTGCGGGCCGGGTTGAAGGTGCTCTCGTAGTAGTCCCGCCAGCCGGCCTCGAAGCCGTCGCCCTCCGGCACGTCCTCCCGGCGGCCGGGCGGTCCGAAGCTCAGGCTGTTCCCGTCCCAGCGCGCGGAGCCGTCGGGCGTCAGGATCGACCAGCGCAGCGAGCGGAAGCGGTCCACGAAGAAGCCCGCCGCCGCGACGAGGATGTGGTGCTCCGGCTCGAACCACGCGGCGAAGCGCTCCGTTCCCGTGTCCTGGACTCGCCGGAACCGAAGAAAGGCGTGCATCTTGTGGAGGTCGCGCCCCACGGCCTTGCGCATCAGCCAGAGGCGATGGACGAGCGGGTCGCTCGCGACCTCCATCAGGCCGCGCTCGCCGTGTGTCAGCCGCCAGATCAGGGCGTAGAGCAGGGCGTAACGTTCCGGATCCCGGTGCTGCGCGGCGAGCCCGATCGTCTCGGTCGCCGCCTTCGGCAGGATCAGCGGCGGAGCTTCGGCGAGCGCTTCGGCGGCTCCGAACAGCTCCGGCGCGCCGGCCACCGTCCAGGCGATCCGCTCCGGTGGGACGCCTGCGCCGACGAGGCGGCGGGCCGCGCTTCGGAAGCCGGCGAGATCGGCGCCCGGCGCCAGGGCGACGCTCTGGACCATGGGCCTCGCGGCGGTCTCGGCGGGCGCACCCATCAGAACAGCGTCAGCTGCTGCACCGGCTCGGCGAGCCGCGCCCGGAGATCGAGCCGATCGGTCAGGTGGGTCGGCCGGTGGTCGGCGGCGACGAGGAAAGGCCGGGCCCGCTTCAAGGCCGAGGTCAGGCGGCCGACATCCTCCAGGCGCAGGCTCGTGTGCCGGCGCGCCGCGACGATGCGGTCGACCGCCCGCGCCCCGAGGCCGGGGACCCGCAGGAGCATCTCCCGGTCGGCCCGGTTCACGTCGACGGGAAACCTCTCGCGGTGGCGAAGCGCCCAGGCGAGCTTCGGGTCGACGTCGAGGGGCAGCATGCCGTCCTCGGCCGCGTCCGCGACCTCGGCCGCCGAGAAGGAATAGTACCGGAGCAGCCAGTCCGCCTGATACAGGCGATGCTCGCGGGCGAGCGGCGGGGGCTTCGGCGGCAGGATCGCGGAGCCCTCGGGAATCGGGCTGAAGGCCGAGTAATAGACCCGCTTCAGCCCGACCGAATCGTAGAGATGCGCGCTGCGGGCGATCAGGGACGTATCCGTCGTGGCGTCCGCCCCGACGATCACCTGCGTCGACTGTCCGGCCGGCGAGAACCGTCGCTTCTCGGCCTTGGCCTCGAGGATGCGCTCGCCGATCTGCGCCATCGCGCCTTGGATCGAGGCGCCGTCCTTCTCCGGCGCGAGGCGCTCCAGGCTCTCCTCCGTGGGCAGCTCGATGTTGATCGAGAGCCGGTCGGCGTAGAGCCCCGCCTCCTCGATCAGCCAGGGGCTCGCCTCGGGGATCGACTTGAGATGGATGTAGCCGCGGAAGCCGTGATCGCGGCGAAGCGACTTCGCCACCCGCGTCAGCAGCTCCATGGTGTGGTCGGGGGAGCGGATGATGCCCGAGGAGAGGAACAGCCCCTCGATGTAGTTGCGCTTGTAGAACTCGACCGTGAGGGTCACGACCTCCTCGACCGTGAAGCGCGCACGCCGCACGTTCGAGGAGCGCCGGTTGATGCAGTAGGCGCAGTCGAACAGGCACCAGTTCGTCAGCAGGAGCTTCAGGAGCGAGACGCAGCGCCCGTCCGGCGTGTAGGCGTGGCAGATGCCGGCGCCCGTGGTCGAGCCGAGCCCGTCCTTCCCGGCGCTGCGCTTGGGCGCGCCGGAGGACGCGCAGGAGGCGTCGTACTTCGCCGCATCCGCCAGGATGCGCAGCTTCTTTGAGAGCGCCTCGTCCATCGAACGAAACAGGAACATTTTTTCGGGGGCGAAGGCAAGCGGAGCCGCTGAAGCGTCGCCAGCGGCCGATCGCCACGCCACCTCTGAGCGTCGCTTTACTCCTCCGCGTCGATGACGGTGCGGGCGAGGCCGTAGCGGAAGCCGGCGCGGGCCATGGCGGCGAGGTCGCGCTCCCGGTGCTCGGCCCGCTTCTCCGGCAGGCGGTAGGGACCGAGCCGGCGGCGGCGGGCCAGGGCATGGGCGGCGGCGAGCTCGGCGGTGCCGGTGTCTTCGGCGGACGCCTCGCTCTCCTCCGCTTGGAGCGCGCCCTCGATCACCTCCGGCGCCACGCCCTTGGCAGCGAGCTTCGCGGCCACACCCCGGCGAGAGGTGCCTCGCCGCCGCAGGGTGGCGAGGCGGGCGGCGGCGAAGCGGGCATCGTCCACGAGGCCGCCCTCGACGGCCTTGCGCACGACGGCCTCGATCATCCCGTCGAAGGCGTCAGCCTCCTCGCCGCGCGCCCGCGCCCGCTTGAGGACGCGCCGCGTCAATGTCCGCCGCAGCATCTCCGAAGAGGCGCTGTAGCGCTCGAGATAGTGGAGTGCCGCCCGCTCGAGATAGGCGGCCGTGACCGGACCCGGCACCCGTGCCGGTCCGGGACCTGCAACATTTTCGCGCATCACCGGTTCTTCACGATTGGGCCAGGTTTTCCGCCCATAAATTCGTCATGGCAATGGCTCCACGCGGGAGACGCCGGGATGCGCCGCCGGGGATCTTGGTGAGACGGGACTGGCTCCTGATCGTGCTCGCCCTGGCGCTCGCCGCGAGCGCGGCGGCGGTCGTCTACCTGTCGCGGCCCACGGTCCTGACCGTCGCCGTCGGGCCTCGCGACGGCCCGGAGGCCGGCCTCCTTGAGGCCTATGCCAAGGCCCTGAGCCGGGCGCGGGAGGACGTGAGGCTCAAGCTCGTCCACTACGACGACGTGCGCGACAGCGCCGCCGCGCTCCAGTCCGGCAAGGCCGACCTCGCGGTCGTGCGGCCGGACGTGCTGATGCCCGAGAACGGCCTGACCATCGCCATCCTCCACGACGAGGCCCTGGTGATCGCGACGCCCGATGCCAGCGACATCGACGGCTTCTCCGACCTCGCCCGCAAGCGCCTCGGCGTGGTCGAGCGCCACTCCGCCGACGCGGCCTTCATCACCAACCTGCTGGGCTTCTACGATCTCGCCGCCTCCGCGGGCGAGACGGCTCCGGACCGGCCGGCGGGCGCCAGTCCCGTGACCCTGGTGCCGCTCCAGCCCTCGGAGGTCACGGCGGCCATCGCCGAGAAGCGCGTCGACGCGGTGGCGGTGATCGCGAGCCCCGCTTCGAAGGCCGCCGCGAGCATGGTGCGCGCCGTCGAGGCCGGCGCGCCGGATCGCAAGGCGAGCCTCGTCGCGGTGCCGGACGGCGACGCCATCCTGCAGCGGCTGCCGGAGCTTCAGGTCGTGACGATCCCCGCCGGCACCTTCGGCGGCCGGCCGAAGCGTCCCGAGGAGGACGTGAAGACCATGGGCGCCTCCTATCGCCTGATGGCGCGGGGGCAGGTGAGCCGCGTCACCGTGGCCTCGGTCACGCAGCACCTGTTCGAGTGGCGCTCGAAGCTCGCCTCGGCGGCGCCGATCGCCAAGCTGATGAAGGCGCCTGAGTTCGACACCACCGTCGCGGCGACCTCCGCCCGGCTCCCGAATCATCCGGGCGCCGTCGACTATTTCGAGCGCGAGCAGCAGACGTTCCTCGACCGCTACGAGGATTACATCTACCTGCTCGCCTTCTTCGGCGGCACCATCGGCTCCGGCGTCGCCTGGGTTGGGCAGAGGCTGGCCCGGCAGCGGCGTCAGCGGATCGACGTGGTTCTCGACCGGCTGATCGAGTTGATGCGGGAGATCCGGGCGGCGACCACGAAGGCCGAGCTCGATGCGCTCGCGCAGGAGACCGACGCCCTCGTCGCCGACGTGGTGCGCTACGCCCGCGAGCGGAGCCTCGACAACCGCACCCTGAGCGCGCTGATTCTCTCGATCGACGCGGCGCAGGGCGCGATCCTCGACGGGCGCCGGCGGATCGGTGATGCGCCCGTCCACGCCGCGCCGGCGCGGCCGCGGATGGCGCGCCTGATGGCGATGAAGCTGCCTGCTGCGGAGTGAGAGGTCGTCGTCGCGACCGCCTCCAGCGCTCGCACTTCCGGGCATCCGGCCATTGGCGCCGGGACGGCGAAGTTCTGCGAGAAGCTTCGAAACGTGCGTAAACGGGCGGCAGCCGGGCTTTAATCCCTCACATTCGTGCGGGAGACTAAAAATATTCCGATTGCCAATGGGAACCTCAGAACGAATAATATATTAGCTCGCCTTTCCATCTGCTGACGCAAAAGTCGGCGGCGGCGAGCGTTCATTTGGGTGAAGTCCAAACAAGGGACCGGCCCAGGATATGCCGTACGCCTTCGCGGAGGCAGAGGAGACGCCCGTGACAACAGTAACCGCCGCTCGAGCGGACGCCACAACTTCGTCTGGCCGCTGGGTACAGCTCGGCCTCGGCGTCGTCTGCATGGTCGCCGCCGCGAACATCCAATACGCCTGGACGCTTTTCGTCCCCGAAATTCAGAAGACGTTCGGCTGGGAGCGCGCCGCGATCCAGCTCGCCTTCACGATCTTCGTCATCTCGCAGACTTGGCTCACGCCCGTCGCGGGCTACTTCATCGACCGGTACGGCCCGAACAAGGTCGTCATGTTCGGCGGCCTGATGACCGGCCTCGCCTGGATCATCAACTCCTACGCCGGCTCGCTCTCGGGCTTCTACCTCGGCGCCATCGCGGGCGGCATCGGCGTCGGCTGCGTCTACGCCTGCTGCGTCAACAACGCCCTCAAGTGGTTCCCTGATCGTCGCGGTCTGGCGGTGGGCCTCACGGCCGGCGGCTATGGCGCGGGCTCGGCCCTCACCATCCTCCCGATCGCCAACACCATCGCCACCAGCGGCTACCAGCAGGCGTTCTTCACCTTCGGCCTGATCCAGGGCGCGGTGATCCTGCTCGCCGCCATCGGCATGCGCGCCCCGGGCAAGGACGAGGTCAAGTTCTCGAGCACCGTTCTCCAGTCCCGCCGCGACTACACCCTCAAGGAGGCCCTCAACACGAAGGTCTTCTACGTGATGCTGCTGATGTTCACCTGCACGGTGACCGGCGGTCTCATGGCGGTGGCCCAGCTCGGCGTCATCGCCGAGGACCTCGGCGTGAAGAACTTCAAGGTCAACCTGTACTTCTTCGCCATGGCGGCGCTGCCCTTCGCTCTGATGCTCGACCGCATCCTGAACGGCATCTCCCGCCCCCTCTTCGGCTGGATCTCCGACAAGATCGGCCGCGAGAAGACGATGTTCATCGCCTTCACGATGGAGGGTATCGGCATCATCGCGCTCGGCACCTTCGGTCATAACCCCTGGGCCTTCGTGATCCTGTCGGGCATCGTGTTCCTGGCCTGGGGCGAGGTCTACTCGCTCTTCTCCGCCACGGCCGCCGACACCTTCGGCTCCAAGCACATCGGCAAGATCTACGGCGTGCTCTACTGCGCCAAGGGTATCGCCGCCCTGCTCGTCCCGATCGGCAACCTGCTGATGCAGGCGACCGGCACTTGGTCGAGCGTGCTCTACACGGTGGCGGCGATGGACATCTTCGCGGCGATGCTGGCGGTCACGGTGCTCCGGCCGATGCTGATCAAGCACCACGCCTCCAACGGCCAGACCATGGCGACCGGCGGCGGCCACTGAGCCGAGCCTCTCTCCCGGCGCCCGGTCTCGGGTCCGCCGGGAGGGTTCTCCGAGAACGAAAGAGGCGGCGTCCGCATCGCGGGCGCCGCCTCTTCGCATTCACGGGAGCTGGCTTGTGGGGAGCCGGCTCGTGGGAGGGGGCGAGGGGCTCAGGCCGCCTCCTCCGGCTCCGGCCCCCGCGTGACGTCGAGCCCGCGTCCGAGTCCTTGCGGCGGCCCGACCTCAACCGGCTGGCCCGTGCGGGCGGCCTCGTAGATCGCCTCCATCAGCACCTGATCCTGAAGGCCTTCCTCGCCGGGCGTGCGCGGGCGGATGTCCTCGATCACGCAGCGGGCGAAATGGTCGATCTCCAGGGCGAACTGGTTTTTGGCGCCGAGCACCCGCTCGTCGCTCGACACCGCCTTGCCGTCCCGGTGGCGGACGTAGAGCCGCTGGCCCTCGTAGGCGAAGGCATTCTCCAGCACGATGTCCGCCGCGGGCGTATGGACGCTCATGCGGCGGGCCTCGTGGATGCCGTAGCTCGTCAGGCACTGCGCCACGAGGCCGGAGGGGAAGCGCAGGGAGAAGGTGACGCTCTCCTCGACCTCGCGGAACTTCGGGTCGCCCTCCGGCGAGGTGACGTGCGCTTGCACGGAGACCGGCTCCTCGCCGGTGAGCGCGCGGATGCCGTTGAGGCAGTAGAGCCCGATATCGGGGAGCGCGCCGCCGCCGGCGAGCGCCTTGCGCAGCCGCCACTGCTCCGGCAGCCCGGAGGTCTGGCCGTTGACCGCCTGGACGAAGCGCGCCTTGCCCATCGTGCCGGAGCGGACGAGGCCGGCGAGAGCGCGGTTGTAGGGCTCGTACTGGCAGCGATAGGCGATCATGAGCTTCACGCCCGCCTCGCGGCAGGCGGCGACCATCTCCCGCGCCTCGGCGGAGGAGACCGCCATCGGCTTCTCGCAGAGCACGTGCTTGCCGGCCTTGGCGGCCGCGAGCACGTCCCGGTGATGAAGGGCGTTCGGCGTGACGACGTAGACCGCCCGCACCCTTCCATCCGACTTCAGCCGTTCCCAGTCTCCGTATCCGTAGACCGCGTCCTCGGGCAGCCCATGCTGGGCGGCCACGAGCCTTGCCTTCTCGGGGCTTCCCGACATCACCGCCGCGAGCCGCGCCCGCTTCGATTGTCCGAGCGCCGGCAGGATCTCCTCGAGGCTCAGGCGGCCGAGGCCGACGACGCAGATCCCGACCCGCTTCCCGGGCGGCAGCGGCGCCGGCGGGGGCGGCGGCGGACGGTCGCCCTCGCCGCGCCAGTTCGGGAAGACCACGCGGCCGCCCTGCACGGCGCCGGTATCGGCGGGCACGGCGGGGCCGGGCGGTCCGCCCTGTGCGGCGGCACCCCGGCTCGCCATCGCGATCGCCGCCCCCGTCAGGCCGGCGCCGCCGGCCCGCAGCAGCCGGCGCCGTGAGAGGGCGGTGTCGTCGCGTGAGTCGTTGTCCGGCATCGGCAGCCTCGCGGGAGCGTTTCGGGAGGGGATCGTCCCTGGCGAACGCCACCGGCATCGATGGCGTTCCTGAGGCGCGATGCCGCCCGGCCGCTCGACCTACGGGGGCGGGTCCGGCGCCTCGACCTCGCCCTTGCGCTGGAGCTGAAGGGCCACGAACCAGCACAGCGACGCCCAGGCCGCCCCCATGCACCAGCCGGCGACGACGTCGCTCGGCCAGTGGACGCCGAGATAGATCCGGCTCGCCCCGACCAGCAGCGTCATGGCCACGCCGATGGTGAGCGCCAGCGCCTTCACCCTCCGCGACGGGTCGATGCGCGCGAGCAGGATCGCCAGGGTCAGGTAGGCCACCGCCGACATCATGGCGTGGCCGCTCGGGAAGCTCGCGGTGAACACTTCCATGCCGTGGGGCACGAGGTCGGGCCGCGGGCGGGCGTAGAAGCCCTTGAGAAGCGTCGAGACGATCTCGCCGCCGCCGACCGCCGCGATCACGAACCATCCGATCCGCTGGCGGCCGGAGAGAATCAGGTAGGCGGCGACCGACACCGTCAGGAAGACGATGGTGAAGACGCTGCCGAGCCCGGTGATGTCGCGCATCGTCTCCTCGAGCCAGGGCGGCCCGATCGGATCGGAGAGGTCGGCGGGATTGCGCAGGGCGACGAGGATCTTGCGGTCGAGCGCCGCCGTCGAGCCCTCGCCGACCTCGTCGGCCAGGTAGAAGAAGCCGTAGCCGAGGGTGCTCGCGACGAGCAGCGCCGCCAGCGGGCCGATCTCGTTGAGCCGCAGGCGGCGCCAGGCTCCGGCGGCGTGCCCGGCGAGTGCGTGGCCCGGCAGCCTGCTGAGGCGTGAGTGGGCGTCCATCAGCGGTTCTCCCCGAATCGCAGGCGCCCGCGCGGCTCCCAGGGCCCGCCGAGGTAGCGCCAGAGCAGCAGGGCCGGCGCCGTGAAGCGGAACGGCACGAACTCCGCCTGCAGGGCCGCGTGAAGCGCGCGGGCCTCGGCCGGATCGACCTTGTTCTGGACCGTGACGTGCGGGCGCCAGCCCTGCGCGTCCTGCGCCGTCAGCCGCCCCGCGAACAGGCCGGCGATGCGCCCCCGCAGCGCCGCCAGCGCCGGGCTCTCGAGGACGTAGGCGACGCCGCGCCCGGTGAAGCGGACGCCCGTCACCGCCACCTCCGGGGGCGCCTCGGCCCGCGCCAGGGCGCTGCCGGCCTCCAGGATGCCGCGCTCGTCCTCGCCGGGCAGGTAATGGAACAGGGTCGCGTGGGCGGGGATGTGGTTGCGGGCGGCCGGGAAATGCCGCTGCCGCAGGGCATCGAAGCGCGCGAAGGTCCCGGAATCCATCTCCAGGGTCAGGATCAGGGGCGGCGCCTCGGGAAGCGGAGGGGGTGCGGTGTCGGCCATGGTGCGCCGGGAAAGATGGCGCCCGAACGGCCGAGTTCCAGCCGTGCCCGGAAATGCTCTACAGAGCCCGGCGATGATCGGATGGCGCAAGCGCTGGGGCACGGTCCATGCCGGCCGGGACGGGTGGCTCTTCCTGACGGGAGGGAGCAACCGCGTCATGGACCAGTACGGTGGGGGCCTGCGCCGCTGGTGGCACCTGCGCGCCTGGGCGCGGCTGATCGAGGCGCGGGGCCGGCGGGCGGCCCGCTCCGGCATCCGCTGCCTGCACGTGATCGTGCCCGAGAAGCTCTCGGTCTACGAGGACCTGACGGTCGACCTTCCCTACGATCCCGCCCGCGCCTCGACGCGCCGGCTCGCCCGGCGGCTCGCCCGCGCGCCGGCCTATCTCGACCTGCTCGGGCCCTTCCGGGCCGCCCGCCACGCGGGGCCGCCCCTCTACCTGAGGACGGACACCCACTGGACGCTCGACGGCTGCTACCTCGCCTATACGCAGATCATGCGGGCGCTCGCGGCGGTGCCGCCGCCGGACCTCGCGGAGCGCCCGCGCTTCGAGGCGGAGCGCCTGATGGATCTCGGCGGCAAGGTGCCGGGCCGGCCGCTGGAGACCGTCGCCCACTGGGACCTCCAGCGCGACGCGGTGCGCGTCCATTCCGGGGCGCTGGTGGCGGCCTACGAGGCGGAGGGCCGCGCCGAGGCGCTCCATGTCGGCGCCCACGTCGTCTACCGCAACGCGTCGCCCGGCGCCGATCCGCGCCGGGTGGTGCTGTTCGGCGATTCCTACGCGCATTTCACGCCGATCCTGCTCACCGGCCTGCTGGCGGAGAGCTTCGCGGAGGTGCACTTCGTCTGGTCGGCCAATCTCGACTGGGACTACATCGAGCGCGTGCGGCCGGACATCCTGCTTTTCGAGCTCGCCGAGCGCTTCCTGGCGCGGCTGCCGCGGGACGACTACAGCGTCGAGGCGGCCCGGCGCGCGCCGGGCTGACTACTCCGTGACGTTGCCGATGCGCAGGTCCTCGGCGGCACGGTCGAGATCCATCGCCGCATAGTTCGGCGGCACCGCCGTGATCGCCAGCGCGGCCACGAGCAGGGCGGCGAGGCCCATCAGCACCAGGGTCGTCTGGTGGGGCCGCTGGCGTCTGGCATGGATGAGGGCGCAGCCGGCCGTGAACAGCGCCGCCTCGGCGAGGGGGATGCTCAGCGCGATGGCCATCTCTCGGGTCCTGTTTCCGAATCCGGTCTGCGGTCTCGACAACGCCGCCGCGGGTGCAGCGTTCGCATCTCTCAGGTCGTCACGCTTACCGCGGCCGCCGATCTCCGCAAGACCGGCGCCACGACGGTGACGCAACCGTGCCCTCGACGCAGCGCAGGCGCGCCTTAGATCGAGCCCATGCGCCCGACCGTCTTCGCCATCGTCCTCCTCTGCGCGTCGCTTCCGCTCGCCGGCCCCGCCGGGGCGCAGACGGCCGTCAAGCTCCAGGGAACCTGCGAGCGGCTGGTCATCGCCGACCAGGATGCCGGCGCGGCCTGCGACGGGACCCTCTCGAACCTGGTCTCGCGCAACCGCACGAGCTTCGACTTCACGACGAAGGACGGGCGCAGCCTCAGCTTCTCCGGCAACGGCTTCCAGCAGGAGCGCACCGAGGAGACCGATCCGCTCCAGCCGATCAACCTCGTCGTCACCGGCAGCCGCACCGGTGAGGGCGTCGCCCAGACCACGGCGCTCGCCATCGGAGCCTGCCGCTTCACCACGCCCGAGCCCGGCCGCACCGGCATCCTCTGCGAGGCGAAGAGCCCCGACGGCAAGCTCTACGCGGGAAGCTTCAACACCGCCGCGAAGCCGGCAACGGGGGCGACGTCCCCCTGAAGTTCGAGGTCCGGCCAAGCTTCGCCGCCGGGCTGGTCAGGACCGGCCGACGGTACCATGTTACGCAGGCTCTGGGCCGGTGCCCGGACCGGCCCGAACGCGGCCTGTGAAGAACGGCCCCGCGCCCGCGAGGACAACATGCTCAACGAAGCCAGCGTATCCGGCTCGCCGGCAGGCGCTCCCGAGGCGGTGAAGGACGTCACCACCGCGAGCTTCCGCCAGGACGTGATCGCCGAATCGATGAAGCGCCCGGTGCTGGTCGATTTCTGGGCGCCCTGGTGCGGGCCCTGCAAGCAGCTCGCCCCGGTCATCGAGAAGGCCGTGGCCGCGACGGGCGGCGCGGTCGCCCTCGTCAAGATGAACATCGACGAGCATCCCTCGATCGCAGGCCAGCTCGGCATCCAGTCGATCCCGGCCGTCGTCGCCTTCGATCGCGGCCAGCCCATCGATGCCTTCATGGGCGCGCAGCCGGAATCGCAGGTGAAGGCCTTCGTCGAGCGCCTCGCCGGCCCCTCGGGCCCGAGCCAGATCGACACGCTGATGGAGGAGGCCGCCCGCCTCGTCGGCGAGGGCGACCTGCCCGGCGCCTCGGAGATCTACGCCGCCGTGCTCGGCCAGGAGCCCGACAACGTCGCGGCGCTCGCCGGCCTCGCCAAGATCCAGCTCGATGCCGGCGAGATCGAGAACGCACGGCAGGTGCTGGCCATGGTGCCGGAGGCGAAGGCTAACGATCCGGTGCTGGCCGGCGTGCGCGCCGCGCTGGAGCTTGCCGAGCAGGCAGCCTCCCTCGGCGATCTCGGCGCCCTCCAGGCGGAGGTCGACCGCAACCCGGACGCGCATCAGGCCCGGTTCGATCTGGCGCTCGGCTTCAATGCCCGCAACGAGCGGGACGCGGCCGTCGACCAGCTCGTCGAGATCGTGCGCCGCGACCGGACCTGGAACGAGGACGGCGCGCGCAAGCAGCTCCTTCAGTTCTTCGAGGCCTGGGGACCGATGGACCCGGCCGCGATCCGCGGACGGCGCAAGCTCTCGACGCTCCTGTTCTCCTGACGGAGCGCGCCCCGAGGGAGGCATCATGAGCACGCATGCGGGCTACAAGGGCCCGGCCGACTGCCCGGCAGTGATCCCCGTGTTCCCGCTGCCCGGCGCCCTGCTGCTGCCGCGGGGGCAGATGCCGCTCAACATCTTCGAGCCGCGCTACCTCGCCATGGTGGACGACGCGCTGCGGGGCGACCGCATCATCGGCATGATCCAGCCGGACGCCGAGGGCGGCGGCGCGCCGATGGCGCCGAAGCTTTACCGGGTCGGTTGCGCCGGCCGCCTGACCCAGTTCGCGGAGACGGGCGACGGACGCTACCTCATCCAGCTCACCGGAGTCGCCCGCTTTCGCATCGAGAGCGAGCTGGCGACGACGACCGCCTATCGCCGCTGCCAAGTCTCCTATGACGCCTTCCCGACCGATTTCGAGGCGCGGGCCGGCGAGGAGGCCGTGGACCGCGAGGGCGTGCTCGACGCCCTGCGCAAGTTCGTCGATTCGAACGAGCTGAAGGTCGACTGGGCCGGCATCGACGAGGCCCCGAACGAGGCCCTCGTCAACGCGCTGTGCATGATGAGCCCCTTCGGCGTCCGCGAGAAGCAGGCGATGCTGGAGGCGATGGACCTCAAGACCCGCGCGGAGGTCTTGATCGCGGTCACCGAAATGGAGTTGGTGCGCGGCGGCGGCTCGGGCTCCGAGCCGACCCTTCAGTGACCGGGAGCTGAGAGAGATGTCAGACGAGACCAACCGCCCCGTCGAGGCGACCCGCGTCGACCCGAAGCTCCTCGAGATCCTGGTCTGTCCCCTGACCAAGGCGACGCTGGAATACGACGCCGATCGCCAGGAGCTGATCAGCCGCCAGGCCAAGCTCGCCTATCCGATCCGCGACGGCATCCCGATCATGCTGCCGGAGGAGGCGCGCCCGCTCACCGACTGAGCGGACGCGAACCCGGTCAGGCCGCCACGGCCGGATGCGCGTGGCGGGCGTAGAGGAACTCCAGCACCTCCGCCCGGCAATGGGTGTAGGTCGGGTCCTCGACGAGCTCCAGGCGCTTGCGCGGCCGGGCGAGCGGCACCGGCAGGATCTCGCCGATGGTCGCGGCGGGCCCGTTCGTCATCATCACGATGCGGTCGGAGAGCAGCACGGCCTCGTCCACGTCGTGGGTGATCATGATGACGGTGTTCCGCAGCCGCACCTGGATCTCCATGAGCTGATCCTGGAGATGGGCGCGGGTCAGCGCGTCGAGCGCCCCGAACGGCTCGTCCATGAGCAGCACTGTCGGCTCCATGGCGAGCGCCCGGGCGATGCCGACGCGCTGCTTCATGCCGCCGGAGATCTCGTGCGGGCGCTTGTCGGCGGCGTGCATCATGTTCACGAGCGCGAGGTTGTGCTCGATCCAGGCGGCGCGCTCCGCGCGGCTCTTCTTGCCGGCGAGCACCTTGTCGACGGCGAGCGCCACGTTCTCGCGCACCGTCAGCCAGGGCAGCAGCGAGTGGTTCTGGAACACCACTGCCCGCTCCGGGCCGGGGCTCGACACCTCCTTGCCGTCGAGGAGGACGGCGCCGGTCGAGGCCTTAAGCAGCCCGGCGACGATGTTGAGGACCGTCGACTTGCCGCAGCCCGAATGGCCGATGATCGAGACGAACTCGCCCTTCGATATCTTGAGGTTCACGTCCCGCAGCACCTCGCTGGTGCGGCCGCCGCGGGTGAAGCTGATGCCGACCTGCGAGAGGTCGAGATGGGCGGGGGATGCCGTCATGATGCTCTCCCTCAGGCTGCGCTGGTGCCGCGGGTGACGAGGCGGCCGAGGCCGGCCACCACGCGGTCGAGGAGGAAGCCGATCGCGCCGACATAGACGAGCGCGACGATGATCTCGGAGATGTGCGAGGAGTTCCAGGCGTCCCAGATGAAGAACCCGATGCCGACGCCGCCGATCAGCATCTCCGCCGCGACGATCGCGAGCCAGGACAGGCCTACGCCGATGCGCAGCCCGGTGAAGATGTAGGGCGCGGCCGACGGCAGCATGATCTTCCAGAAGAACTCGATCGGGTTCAGCCGCACCACCGCGGCGACGTTGCGGTAGTCCTGCGGGATGTTGCGGATGCCGACTGCGGTGTTGATGATGATCGGCCAGACCGAGGTGATGAAGATCACGAAGATCGCCGAGGGCTGGCCGTCGCGGAAGGCGGCGAGCGACAGCGGCAGCCAGGCGAGCGGCGGGATCGTGCGCAGCACCTGGAAGATCGGGTCGAGGCCGCGCATCGCCCATTCCGACTGCCCGACGAGGGTGCCGAGCAGGATGCCGACCACGGTGGCGATGGCGAAGCCCACCGCCACGCGCTTCAGGCTCGCCAGGATGTGCCAGAACAGCCCCTTGTCGGTGCCGCCGTTGTCGAAGAACGGGTTGGCGATGACGTCCCAGGCGTCGGTCAGCACCCGCGAAGGGGCGGGCAGGCCGGCGCCCGGCCGGTTGCAGGCAAGCTCCCAGAACAGCAGGAACAGGGCGAGGACCACGACCGGGGGAACGATCCGGGCAAGGACGCCCCTGATCCGGGCCATGGTGACGAGCGGGGCGCGGGCCGGCTTGGCGGCGGCTTCGCTGCGGGCGGTGCCGAGGGTGGCGGCGGGACTGGCGGCCATCACGCGATCCTCTTGATGCCGAGGCTGGCGAGGTAGGCGGCCGGATCGGCGGGGTCGAAGACCTTGCCGTCGAACATCGTCTCCTTGCCGCGGGAGGTGGAGGTCGGCACGCTCGAGACGCCGAGCGTCTTGGCGGCCTCGCGCCAGAGGTCCTCGCGGTTGACCTTGCCGATGAGCGCCTTGGTGTCGGTGGTCGGCTCGAACTTGCCCCAGCGCATCCCCTCGGTGAGGAACCAGAGGTCGTGGCTCTGGTAGGGATAGGCGGCGTTGTCGGCCCAGAACTTCATGATGTGCGGGCTGTTCTCGACGACGCGGCCGTCGCCGTAGTCGAAGCGGCCCTTCATCCGGTCCGTCACGTCGGCGACGGGCACGTTGATCCACTGGCGCTTGGCCACGATGCCGGCGAGCTCGTCGCGGTTCTCCGGCTTGTCGCACCACTGCTGGGCTTCCATCACCGCGAGCAGCAGCGCCTTGGCGGCGTTCGGGTACTTGTCGACCCAGGCGGCGCGGAGCGCGAAGGACTTCTCGGGGTGGTTGTTCCAGAGCTCGCCCGTGGTCAGCGCCGTGTAGCCGATGCCCTGATTGATGAGCTGTGCGTGCCAGGGTTCGCAGACGCAGAAGCAGTCCATGGTGCCGACCTTCATGTTCGCCACCATCTGCGGCGGCGGCACGACGATCGTCTCCATGTCCTTGTCCGGGTCGATGCCGGCGGCGGCGAGCCAGTAGCGGATCCAGAGGTCGTGGTTGCTGGCTGGGAAGGTCATCGCCGCCTTCACCGTCTTGCCGGAGGCCTTCTTGCGTTCGATGGCCGCCTTGAAGGACTTGGCGTCGACGGTGACCTTGTCGGGCGCGTACTCCTTGGCCACCGAGATGCACTGGCCGTTCAGGTTCAGGCGGCCGAGGATATACATCGGCGTCGGGACGTTGTTCTGCGTCACCTTGCCGGCGCTGATGAGGTACGGCATCGGCGTCAGGATGTGGGCGCCGTCGATGCCGTTGCCCTCGGAGCCGAGCACGAGATTGTCGCGGGTGGTGCCCCAACTCGCCTGCTTCATCACCTCGACGTCGGGCATGCCGTACTTGGCGAAGAGGCCCTTCTCCTTGGCCACGAACAGCGGCGCCGCGTCGGTGAGCGCAATGAAGCCGAGCTTGGCCCCCTTCACCTCCGGCCCGCTCCCTTGCGCGAAGGCGCCGCCCGGCAGCGCGAGGCGCGCCGCCGTCGTGAGCGTCAGGGCCGCCGCCGTCCCCTTGAGGAGCGTCCGCCGCGTGGTCGACTCACCGTTCCGCATCGAAGCCTGATCCCGTCAGCAAGAGGTTCGGCCTCCGCGCGGGCGCGCACGCCATGACGCCAGCCCGTCCGGGGGCTCGCGATACGGCTCGCTCGGCGGCGTTGCCGGCGGAGGCGGCCCGTCGCCATTGACGGACAAGTGGGTTGAGCACGATCCATGCCAGCCTCCACGGAGGGGCACAGTCTCCCGCAGCGGTCGTCGGCCCCCTCTGCGCGCGAGGCAGGCACGCCTAAAATTTCAGCAGAACGGTCGGGATGACGCCGTCGGGCGGTCGCGGATGGGCAATCCGCCCGGGTCGCCGTATCAGCCGCTGCATGACCGCTCGACCGACCGCTTCCGCACCTGCCGTCCCCGCGCCCGCCTCGGCGCGACGCATCCTCGCGGCGAGCTTCGTCGGCACGGCGATCGAGTTCTACGACCTCTACGTCTACGCCACCGCCGCGGCGCTGGTGATCGGCCCGGCCTTCTTCCCGCCCGGCGCGCCGGGGGTGCAGACGCTCTCCGCCTTCGCGACCTTCGCCATCGCCTTCTTCGCGCGTCCGATCGGGGCGGCGGCCTTCGGGCATTTCGGCGACCGGGTCGGGCGCAAGGCGACGCTCGTCGCCTCCCTGATGATCATGGGCGTCTCGACGGTGCTGATCGGCTGCCTGCCGACCTATGCGCAGGCGGGCTGGCTGGCGCCGGCGATGCTCTGCGTGCTGCGCTTCGGGCAGGGCCTCGGGTTCGGCGGCGAGTGGGGCGGGGCGGCGCTGCTGGCCGTCGAGAACGCCCCGCCGGGGCGGCGGGCCTGGTACGGCATCTTCCCGCAGCTCGGCGCGCCGGCGGGGTTCCTCGCCGCGAACCTCTGCTTCCTCGGCCTACGCCTTGGGCTCGACGAGGCGAGCTTTTCCGCCTGGGGCTGGCGCGTCCCGTTCCTCGCCTCGGCGGCGCTCGTCGGCGTCGGGCTCTACGTGCGCCTGCGGCTGACCGAGACGCCGCTCTTCGCCGCCGCCCTGGCGCGGGAGGCGCCGGAGCGGGTGCCGCTCGCCGTCATTTTCGGCCGCCACCTGCGCGCCACCGTGCTCGGGACGCTGGCGATGATCGCCTGCTACGCGACCTTCTACCTCTGCACCGTCTTCGCCCTCGGCTACGGCACGGGGACGCTCGGTTACGCCCCCTCGACCTTCCTGCTGTTCGAGTGCGTCGCCGTCTGCTTCCTGGCGCTCGCCATCCCGCTCTCCGGGGCGGCGGCGGACCGTTTCGGACGCCGCCCCGTGCTGATCGCGGGGCTCGCCGCGACGCTGGCGCTGGGCCTCCTGCTCGGGCCGATGCTCGGCTCCGGCCGGACGCCGCTCGTGCTCGGCTTCCTGTGCCTCGGGCTCTTCGCCATGGGCTGGCTGTTCGGGCCGATGGGCGCTCTCCTGCCGGAGCTGTTCCCGACGCGGGTGCGCTACACGGGCGCCTCCGTAACCTACAACCTCGCGGGCATCCTCGGCGCGTCGGCCGCGCCCTACCTCGCTCAGCGGCTGACGGAGTGGGGCGGGATCGCCTGGGTCGGCGCCTACCTCGCGGCGGCCGCCGCGGCGAGCCTCGTCGCGGTGGTGCTGATGCCGGAGACCGCCCGCGCCGAGGTCTAGCCGCGCTTGTCGAGGGGCCGGCCGAGCAGCCGCGCGAACTCGGCCTCGATCTCCTCCACCGAGAAGGGGTTCGGTGCCTTCGCAGGCTCCTTGGGGGCAGGTTCCCTGGGCGCCGTCTCGGGGACGGGCGGCTTGGGCTCCGGCGCGACCGGCTTCGGAGCCGGTTGAACGGGCGTCTCGGCGGCCGGCGCGGTCGCCGGAGACACGGGCTCGGCGGCCTTCTCCTGCGGTTCCGGCGGCTTCGCCGTCGGCAGATCCGACTTGGGTTCGACCTTGGCCTCGATCTTGGCCTCGGGCTTCGCTGCGGACTTCGTTTCGGTCCTGGGCTCCACCGGCCCGCGCGCGGGCTCCGGCTTCTTCTCGACGGCCAGCGGCGCGGACGGCGTCGGCTGTGCCTTGGCCTCCGGCTTCGAAGCGGAAGTCTGGGGCTGCGCGCTCTCCGGCGCTGCGGTGGCGGCCATGGCGGCCGCCATCGGATCGATCGCGGCCGGGGCTGCCGGCGTCGGGGCGGGGGCCTCGGGCGGTGCCGGCTCGGCGGGCACGCGGGAGGCGGGCGGCGGCGTCACGGCCGAGGCGGGGCGGCGCAGGGCGACCTCGAGCTGGCGCGCCATGTCCGACAGGATCGCCGCGTCGACGTTGCGCCGCCCGGGCGCCGAGATCGGCGGCGCCGGGGATACCTCGTCCTGCTGCGCCGGCGGCGTGGGGGCATCCAGGAAGGACGGCTCGGCGCGGACCCGCTCGGAGGCGACGTCGGGGCGCGGGTTCACCAGGGGCGGTGTCGAGCGGCGCAGCATGCGGCGGGCGGCCTCCTGACGGACGCTGCCGGCGGGTATGGCCGGCTCCGGCGCCTCCGCCGGCTCATGCGCGGCCGCAGGCTGCGCGGGCACGGTCCAGGGCGCCGGCTCGGCCGGCACCGCGACCTCGACGGGCGGGGGCAGGAACTCGGCCTCGGACCGGCGCGGGGAGGGCAGCCCCGGCTCCTCGAACGGCGGCGGCTCCGGCCGGCGGGCTTCGATCTCGGCGTGCTCCGGAGCGCGCACCGGCTCGGCCACGTCCTCCCGCAGCACCGTCTCGCTCGGCAGGCGCTGGCCGCGCTGGATGTTGCGCTCGATCACCACGTCGTTCGGCCCGCCGACGAGAAGCAGATGCTCCACGTTGTCCCGCCGCAGCAGGATGAGCTGCCGCTGCCGGTCGAGCTCGTACACGTCGACGATGCCGAGCCGCGGCTGGCGGCTGCGCTGCCCGGCCCGCACGGCGCGGTTGCCGCCTCCACCCAGGCGCCGGACGACGAGCACGCCGGCTGTCAGCACGCCGAGGATCACGAGGAAGATGACGAGGAACTGGAGGACGAAGGAACCGTCCGAGCCGAAGAACGAAGACAAGGCCGTCGTCTCTCGCTACCGGGGCGCGACCCCCACACAACCCGCGAGGAGACATTACCACGGCCGTCGCGGGCCGGGCGATCAAGCTTAAGACTTCGTTAACGCGATCCCGCGAAATCCCCGTTTTTGGCGGTCTTAACGGCGCGTTAACCATGGACCCGGCAGATTTTGCCGGCCGCGGCGATGCCCTCCACGGCCCCGTGCAAGGACGCCCGCCGTGGCCGTCACCGATCTGCCCATCCTCGGCATGCTGCGCACCCGGATGCAGTGGCATCAGGCGCGCCAGAAGGTCATCGCCGAGAACGTGGCCAATGCCGACCTGCCGGGCTTCAAGCCCCGCGACCTCGTCGCGCCCCGCTTCGACCGGGCGACCGGCGCGGTCTCCGGACAGGGCGGCGTCGGCATGGCCGCCACGGAGGCCGGCCACATCGTCCCGGCGGGCGCCGAGGCGCCGGTCGGCGAGACCCGCCGTGCGAAGGGCTTCGAGGTCCGCCCGAGCGGCAACGGCGTCAATCTCGAGGAAGAGATGATGAAGGCCGGCGACAACCAGGCGGACTACCAGCTCGCGGCCTCGCTCTACCAGAAGAGCCTCGACGCCCTGAAGATCGCCGTCGGCAAGCGCTGACCGGACCTAGCGAGACGGAGCGCCCGCCATGGAGTTCATGAAGTCCCTCTCCATCGCCGTGTCCGGGCTCAAGGCCCAGTCCGGGCGCATGCGCGTCATCGCCGAGAACATCGCCAACGCGGACTCGGCCCCCTCCGGTCCGAACGCCGAGCCCTACCGGCGCAAGATCCCGACCTTCAGCCAGCATTTCGACGCCGAGACCGGCGCGACGCTGGTCGGGACCGGCCGCGTGCGCCGCGATCCCTCGGCCTTCCGCACGAAGTACGACCCCGGCAACCCCGCCGCCAACGCCAAGGGCGAGGTGCTGATGCCGAACGTCAACTCGCTGATCGAGAACATGGACATGCGCGAGGCCCAGCGCTCCTACGAGGCGAACCTCAACATGATCAGCACTACGCGCAAGATGATCTCCCGCACCCTCGAGATCCTGAAGTAGGAGCGCCGCCATGGCTTCGAGCAGCTTCGCGGCGGGCGCCTACGCCGCCATCCAGGGGGTCGGCGGCGGCGTGAAGCCCCCCGCCCGCGTCCAGGCCACGCAGGGCGCCGGCGACGGGTTCTCCTCGCTCCTCGGCTCGGCCCTGGAGAACGTGGGCGACGCCGGCCGCAAGGCCGACCAGCAGGCGCTCTCCGTCGCCGCCGGCAAGGCCAACGTGGTCGACGTCGTCACCGCGGTCGCCGAGAGCGAGACCGCCCTCCAGACCCTCGTCGCCGTGCGCGACCGCATGATCTCCGCCTACGAGGAGATCATGCGGATGCAGATCTGAGCCGTCCACGCCCCCGCTCGATCCCGCGCTTTACAGGACATCCAGCCGATGACCGGCCTCGCCATCCTCGACGTCGCCCGCGACGGCATCTTCGTGTTCCTCAAGGTCTCGGGGCCGATGATGATCGTCGCCCTCGTCATCGGGCTCGCGGTCTCGCTGCTCCAGGCCCTCACGCAGGTGCAGGAGCAGACGCTGATCTACGTGCCCAAGATCGTCGCCGTCTTCGCCACACTCCTCATCACGATGCCCTTCATGGGCGACGCGCTCGCCGGCTACATGACCCGCATCGCCGCCCGCATCGCGGCCGGCGGCTGAGGCTGCTATGAGGCGGCATGAACCTGCTGCTGCCGGAGATCGCGGCGGCCTACCTGCTCACCTTCGCGCGGGTGGGCACGCTGATCATGCTGATGCCGGGGCTCGGCGAGCAGCTCGTCTCGGCGCGCCTGCGCCTCGCCTTCGCGCTGCTCGTCTCGCTGGTGCTGTTCCCGATGGTGCGCCCGCTGCTGCCGGTATCGGGCGCGGGGCCGGGCTCGCCGGCGCTCGTCGCGCTCCTGTTCGGGGAGACGCTGATCGGGCTGATGCTGGGGCTCACGGTGCGGATGCTGCTCGCCGCGCTCCAGACGGCGGGGCTCATCATCTCGCAGAACCTCGGCCTGTCCTACGCGATGACCGTCGATCCGACGATGGGCGGGCAGCAGGCGGCGATCGGCAACTTCCTGGTCCTGCTCGGCACGACGCTGATCCTCGTCACCGACCTGCACCATCTCGCCCTCGACGCCATCGCGCACAGCTATCAGGTGCTGCCGCCGAGCGGCGCGCCGGGCATGGGCGAGGCGGCGATGCTGGCGCTCAGGGCGGTCGCCCGGGGCTTCAGCCTCGCCGTGCAGATCGCCGCGCCCTTCATCGCCTTCGGCATCCTGTTCAACCTCGGCCTCGGGGTGCTCTCCCGGCTGATGCCGCAGTTCCAGGTGTTCTTCCTCGGCATGCCGGCCTCGATCCTGATCGGCATGCTGATCCTCGCCGGCTCGCTCGGCGTGCTGATGAGCGTCTTCCTCGACGACATCGGCCGGTACCTCGCGGAGTTCGCCGGCCGCTGAGCCTGGAGGCCTGAGCGATGGCCGAGGGGACCGACGACGAGGACAAGACCGAGGAGCCGACACAGCGGCGGCTCGATCAGGCGATCGAGCGCGGCGACGTCGCCAACTCCGTCGAGATCAACACCTTCCTGATCCTCGGGGCCTTCACCCTGGGGCTGCTGCTCGCCGCCGGGCCGATCTCGCAGGCGATGACGGCGAGCCTGCGCGGCTTCCTCGCCCATCTCCACGACGTTCCCGCCGACGCCCGCGGCTTCCAGGACGCGGGCCTGCGCGCCGGGATCGTCTGGATGAAGGCGCTCGCCATTCCCGCCGGGCTCTCGATCGTCGCCGCGATCGCCGCGGGCCTCCTCCAGCACCCGATCGTGTTCTCGGCCCAGTCGCTCGGCCTCAAGTTCGAGCGGGTCTCGCCCATGGCCGGCGCCAAGCGCCTGCTCGGGCCGCAGGCCTTCGTCCAGTTCGGCAAGGGGCTCGCCAAGGTCGGCATCGTCGGCGTCGTCGTCGGCACCATCCTCTGGAACGACCGCGACCGGCTCGAGGTCTTCGCCCGGCTCGACCTCGCCGCCTGCCTGCCCGCGGTCCTCGGCATCGCCGTGAAGCTGATGGGCGGCGTGCTCGCGATCTTCCTCGTCATCACGCTCGCCGACGCGTTCTACCAGCGCCACACCTGGCGCAAGCGCCTGCGCATGTCGAAGGAGGAGATGAAGCAGGAGCACAAGGAGAGCGAGGGCAGCCCCGAGGTGAAGGGCCGCATGAAGCAGATCCGCGCCTCGCGGGTGCGGAAGCGCATGATGGCCGCGGTGCCGACCGCCACCGTCATCGTCACCAACCCGACCCACTATGCGGTGGCCCTGCGCTACGAGGCGGGCATGGAGGCACCGATCTGCGTCGCCAAGGGCGTCGACTCCCTGGCGCTGCGCATCCGCGCCATCGCCGCCAACCACGACGTGCCGGTGCTGGAGAACCCGCCGCTCGCCCGCGCGCTCCACGCCACCGTCGACATCGACGAGCCGATCCCGCCGGAGCACTACAAGGCGGTCGCCGAGGTGATCGGCTTCGTGATGCGCATGCGCCGCCGGGCCGCATGACGGTACCCGCGCCGGTGTGAGACGGGGAAAGCCGTCGGAGGGCGCGGCGAAGGCACGGTTTATCCACCCTTGCTTCCGCGTTATGGGCGAAGGTCGAACAGGATGATCGCGGCGCCCCTCGGCGCCCGGTGGTGGAACGGGCCAGATGGCTGATCTCATGGGACAAGCGGGTCCCGTCTCGGGCTCGATCGACCGCTCGGAGCGGCCGGGCCGCGTCGGGCTGCTCCTGATCCTGGCGGGGCTCCTCGTCGGGGCGGCGGTCGGGCTGTCCTTCGTGGCGAGCGAGCAGGCTCAGACGATCATCGTCTGGCTGCTGGCGCTGCTCGCCATGGCCGGCGTGTTCTTCCTGTTCGCGCTCGCCATCGGCGCGATCCAGCTCAGCGGCCAGGGTGCCCGCGACGACATCACCAAGGCGATCGTGGACGCCGCCCCCGAGGCGGCGGTGGTGATGGAGGAAGGCGGCCGCCTGATCTACGCCAACGAGGCCTATCTCGGCATCGCCGGCGGCGACACCTTCACGAACCTGCGGCCGGTGGAGCGCATCTTCGTCGGCTCGCCGGAGGTCTCGGAGGCGATCTACCGGCTCGCGCAGGGAGCGCGCGACGGGCGCAGCCACACCGAGGAGGTGCGGATGTCGCCGCCGCCCGGCGGCCGGCCCGAGCGGGACTTCGCCTGGTACCGCATCTCCGTGCGCCCGCTCGCCCGGCCGCGCCGGCCGGCGACCCTCTGGACCGTCGACGACATCACCCACGAGCGCGAGCGCCAGGAGAACGTCTTCCAGGAGCTCCAGCACGCGATCGACTATCTCGACCACGCGCCGGCGGGCTTCCTCTCGATCGATCCGGACGGCTCGATCGTCTACATGAACGCGACGCTCGCCTCCTGGCTCGGCTACGACCTCGCCACCGTCGGCCCCGGCGGGCCGCCGCTCGCCGAGATCGCGCCGGGCGTCGAGCACATCGTCTCGGCGGCGGGCTCGCCGGGCGAGGTCCGCACCGACCGCTACGACCTCGACCTGCGTCGCCGCAACGGGCACTCCCTGCCGGTGCGGTTCTATCACCGGGTCGCCTTCGGCAACGACGGCAGGCCCGGCCCCTCGCGGACCTTCGTGATCAACCGCTCGGCGGGCGCCGATTTCGACGAGCCGCAGCGGGCGGCCGAGGTGCGGCTGGCCCGCTTCCTCAACAGCTCGCCCATCGCCATCGCCACCCTCGACGGGGCCGGGCGCATTGCGCGCGCCAACGTCTCCTTCGGGCGCCTGTTCGGCACCATGCCGCGCCAGGCCATCGACGGGGCCGCGCCGGAGATGTCGCCCGTGCCCGTCATGGGCGAGGCCGTGGTCGAGCGCGACCGCCCGGCCCTGGAGGCTGCGCTGGCGCGGGCCGCCGGCGGCATCGGCGAGACGCAGCCCCTGGAAGTCTATCTCGAAGGGCCCGGCAACCGCACCGCCCGCGTCTGGCTGAGCCCGGCCGGCGGCGAGGGGCCCGCGGCCGGCGGCGGCGAGGGGGACGGGGAGCGCATCATCCTCTACGCCCTCGACACCACCGCCCAGCGCCAGCTCGAGCAGCAGATCGCGCAGACCCAGAAGATGGACACCGTCGGCCAGCTCGCCGGCGGCATCGCCCACGACTTCAACAACGTCCTCCAGGCGATCATCGGCTACTCCGACCTGCTGCTCGCGGGCCGCAAGGCGTCCGACCCCGCCTTCCAGGACATCATGCAGATCAAGCAGAACGCGAACCGGGCGGCGGGCCTGGTGCGCCAGCTCCTCGCCTTCTCGCGCCGCCAGACCCTGCGGCCGGAGGTGATGAACGTCGGCGAGGCGCTCTCGGAGCTGACGCTGCTGCTCAAGCGCCTGCTCGGCGAGCGCGTCGACCTGGAGCTCAAGCACGGCCGCGAGGTCTGGCCCGTGAAGGCCGACGTGAACCAGTTCGAGCAGGTGATTGTGAACCTCGCGGTCAACGCCCGCGACGCCATGCCCGGCGGCGGACGCCTTCTGATCCGCACCGTCAACGTGCCCGATGCTGGCCCCGACGCCGGTCCGGAGACCCGCGACGGCGCCCCGAAGGGCGACCACGTGCTCATCGAGGTGCGCGACACCGGCGAGGGCATCCCGCCCGAGATCATGGAGAAGATCTTCGAGCCGTTCTTCACGACGAAGGAGATCGGCAAGGGCACCGGGCTCGGCCTCTCGACCGTGTTCGGGATCGTCAAGCAGAGCGGCGGCACCGTCGACGTGCGCTCCCAGGTCGGTGAGGGCACCGCCTTCCGCATCTACCTGCCCCGCCACGTGCCGACCGCCGAGGAGCTCGAGGCGGAGGCTCCTCGCGAGACCGTTCCTGGCCTGCCGCCCGCCGGCACGGAGGCGCTTACGGCGGCGCCGGCCAAGCGCAGGCCCGCCGCCGACCACACCGGCCAGGGCACCATCCTGCTCGTCGAGGACGAGGACCCGGTCCGCGCGGTCAACAGCCGCGCGCTCTCCGCCCGCGGCTACACGGTGCTGGAGGCGGCCTCCGGCATCGAGGCCCTGAGGATCGTCAGCGAGGGCGAGCACACGATCGACCTCGTGGTCTCGGACGTGGTGATGCCGGAGATGGACGGCCCGACCCTGCTCCGCGAGATCCGCAAGCACCAGCCGACCCTGAAGGTCATCTTCGTGTCCGGCTACGCCGAGGACGCCTTCCGCAAGAACCTGCCCGAAGGCGAGACCTTCAACTTCCTGCCCAAGCCCTTCAGCCTCAAGCAGCTCGTCGAGACCGTGAAGCAGACCATGTCGGAGTGAGGAAAGGGCGTGGAAATCGTCTGCGCCCTCCTTGCTCGATGAGAACAAAAAGAGTACAGAATGGCCATCGGCGGCGCATTGAGAACGGCGTCCGCACCATGCATAAGGATGCGTGCCTATGGCCCAGAGCGCAGCGAAAGTGGTGGATTTTCCCGGCATGGACAAGGACAAGTCGAAGGCAATCGACGCGGCGCTGTCCCAGATCGAGCGGGCCTTCGGCAAGGGCTCGATCATGCGGCTCGGCAAGAGCGACAAGGTCGCCGAGGTCGAGACGGTCTCCACGGGCTCGCTCGGCCTCGACATCGCGCTGGGCGTCGGTGGCCTGCCGCGCGGGCGCGTCATCGAGATCTACGGGCCGGAATCGTCGGGCAAGACGACGCTCGCCCTCCACACCATCGCCGAGGCCCAGAAGAAGGGCGGCGTCTGCGCCTTCGTGGACGCGGAGCACGCCCTCGACCCGGTCTACGCGCGCAAGCTCGGCGTCAACCTCGACGACCTGTTGATCTCGCAGCCCGACACCGGCGAGCAGGCGCTGGAGATCACCGACACCCTGGTGCGCTCCGGCGCCATCGACGTGCTCGTGGTCGATTCGGTCGCCGCCCTGACGCCGCGGGCCGAGATCGAGGGCGAGATGGGCGATAGCCAGCCCGGCCTTCAGGCGCGCCTGATGAGCCAGGCCCTGCGCAAGCTCACCGGCTCGATCTCGCGCTCGAAGTGCATGGTGATCTTCATCAACCAGATCCGCATGAAGATCGGCGTCATGTACGGCAGCCCGGAGACGACGACCGGCGGCAACGCGCTGAAGTTCTACGCCTCGGTGCGGCTCGACATCCGCCGCATCTCGACGATCAAGGACCGGGACGAGGCCATCGGCAACCAGGTCCGCGTCAAGGTCGTCAAGAACAAGGTCGCGCCGCCCTTCAAGCAGGTCGAGTTCGACATCATGTTCGGCGAGGGCGTGTCGAAGGTCGGCGAGCTGATCGACCTCGGCGTCAAGGCCGGCATCGTTGAGAAGTCCGGCGCCTGGTTCTCCCATTCGAGCCAGCGCCTCGGCCAGGGCCGCGAGAACGCCAAGGGCTTCCTGCGGGACAATCCCGACATCGCGGCGAAGATCGAGGGGGCGATCCGCCAGAACTCCGGCATCGTCGCCGAGCGCATCCTGGAGAACGCCAAGCCCACCGAGGACGACCTCGACGAGGGCGAGGCCTGAAGATCCCCGAAGCGTGAGAAAGCAGAAGCCGCCGCGAACCCTCGCGGCGGCTTCTTCGCGCCGGGTCAGGCCGAGTAGGGCAGGATCTTGATGAACAGGCCCCAGAACACCAGCAGGATGCCGAGAAGCGACACGCACCAGACGGCGGAGCGCACCTTTGGGATGCCGAAGCCGTAGACCGGCAGGTAGACGAGCCGCGCGAAGAAATAGAGATAGGCCCCGTACACGACGGCGGTGTTGTGCCGGCCGGTCACGGCGCAGGCGAGGACGAGGGCCGCGAAGATCGGGAAGGTCTCGAGGAAGTTCTTCGAGGCCCGCTCCAGCCGGGCGGCCGCCCCCGTCACCTCCGGCGTCGGCCCCTCGCGGTTGCCCGCCGCCCACGGGAAGCCGCCCCGCTGGTTCAGGCCGCCATAGGCCGCCGCGAGGATGTGGACGAGGCCGAGCAGGCAGGACCAGGCGAGCAGTCTGATCTCGACGGGCATGCAGGGTGTCTCCGTGATCGAAAGGGCGGGAAACGGCGCGCCGGGGTCGGCACGCCGCTCGTGACTTGCGCCGCCGCGCTCCTTAAGAGGGCGGAACAGGCAGGGCTCGGCCGTTCGGCCGGGCCGGCGATCCGGCCCGACGGGCCGCGGGACGATGACAGAGTCGATGCGATGAGCGGCGTCAACGAGATCCGGTCGACCTTTCTCGACTACTTCGCGGCCGCCGGCCACACGCCGGTGCCGTCCTCCTCGCTCGTGCCGAAGAACGACCCGACGCTGATGTTCACGAACGCCGGCATGGTGCAGTTCAAGAACGTCTTCACCGGCGTCGAGCGGCGCCCCTACAGCCGCGCCACCACCGCGCAGAAATCCGTCCGCGCCGGCGGCAAGCACAACGACCTCGACAACGTCGGCTACACCGCCCGGCACCTGACCTTCTTCGAGATGCTCGGCAACTTCTCCTTTGGCGACTACTTCAAGGCCGAGGCGATCGAGCTGGCCTGGAACCTGATCATCAAGGAGTTCGGCCTCCAGAGGGACAAGCTCCTCGTCACCGTCTACGCGGACGACGAGGAGGCGGCGGGCCTCTGGCGGCGCATCGCCGGCTTCTCTGACGAGAAGATCATCCGCATCGGCACCTCCGACAATTTCTGGCAGATGGGCGACACCGGCCCCTGCGGCCCCTGCTCGGAGATCTTCATCGACCGTGGGGAGGCGTTCGCCGGAGGACCTCCCGGCTCGCCGGACGAGGACGGCGACCGGTTCCTGGAGTTCTGGAACCTCGTCTTCATGCAGTACGAGCAGATCCAGCCCGGCAACCGGCAGCCGCTGCCGCGTCCCTCGATCGACACCGGGATGGGGCTCGAGCGCATGGCCTCGATCCTCCAGGGCGTCCCGACGATCTACGAGACCGACCTGTTCCGCAGCCTCATCGACGCCGTCGCCCATGCCGTGGGCAAGGCGCCGGAGCCGGCGAGCGCCGCCTCCTACAAGGTCGTGTCCGACCACCTGCGCTCCACCGCCTTCCTGGTCGCGGACGGCGTGCTGCCCTCGAACGAGGGCCGCGGCTACGTGCTCCGGCGGATCATGCGCCGCGCCATGCGCCACCTCGAGCTTCTCGGCGCCCGCGAGCCGACCATGTACCGCCTCGTGCCGACGCTGGTGCGCGAGATGGGTCAGGCCTATCCCGAGCTCGGGCGGGCCGAAAGCCTGATCTCGGAGACGCTGCGCCTCGAGGAGACGCGCTTCCGCCGCACCCTGGAGCGCGGCCTCTCAATCCTCGAATCCGAGACCCGCGATCTGTCCTCCGGCCAGAACCTCTCCGGCGAGACCGCCTTCACGCTCTACGACACCTACGGATTTCCCCTCGACTTGACGCAGGACGCGCTGAAGTCCCGCGGCATCGGCGTCGACACGGCGGCCTTCGACGCAGCCATGGAGCGCCAGCGCCAAGCCGCCCGCGCGGCCTGGACCGGTTCCGGCGAGGCGGCGACCGAGACGGTCTGGTTCGGCCTGCGCGAGCGCCTCGGCGCCACCGAGTTCCTGGGCTACGAGACCGAGAGCGCCGAGGGCATCGCGGTGGCTTGCCTGCGGGAGGGCGCCGAGACCGCCGCGCTCGAGGCCGGCCAGAGCGGCCTCGCCCTCTTCAACCAGACGCCCTTCTACGCCGAGTCCGGCGGTCAGGTCGGCGATACCGGCACGCTCTCAGGCCCGGGCCTGAAGGCGCGGGTGACGGGCACCGAGAAGAAGCTCGGCGACCTCTTCGTGCACCACGTCACCGTGGACGAGGGGCGCCTCGCGTCGGGCCAGGCGGTCGAGCTGAAGGTGGATCACGCCCGCCGCAGCGCCATCCGCGCCAACCACTCGGCGACGCATCTCCTGCACGAGGCCCTGCGGCAGGTGCTCGGCGACCACGTCGCCCAGAAGGGCTCCCTAGTCTCGGCCGAACGCCTGCGCTTCGATTTCAGCCATCCGAAGCCGATCGAGGAGGCCGAGCTGCGCCGCGTCGAGGAGATCGCCAACGCGGTGCTTCTCCAGAACGCGCCGGTCGTCACCAAGCTGATGGCCGTGGACGAGGCGATCGAGTCCGGTGCCCGCGCGCTCTTCGGCGAGAAGTACGGCGACGAGGTCCGCGTCGTCTCCATGGGCCGGCCCGTGGACGATGAGGGCGTCGAGGCCGAGGGCGGGCGCCTGCCGAACTTCTCCATCGAGCTCTGCGGCGGCACCCACGCGCAGCGCACCGGCGACATCGGCGTCATCTCCGTCGTCGGCGAGAGCGCGGTGGCGGCGGGCGTGCGCCGCATCGAGGCGCTCACCGCCAACGCCGCCCGCCGCCATCGCGCCGAGGAGAGCCGGACGCTTCAGTCCCTCGCCGGCCTCCTCAAGGCGCCCGTCGCCGAGGTCCCCGAGCGGCTGTCGGGTCTGATCGAGGACCGACGCCGCCTGGAGCGCGAGCTTGCCGATGCCCGCCGCAAGCTCGCCATGGGCGGCGGCGGCAGCGGCGGAGGCGCCGACGCGCCCCGCGAGATCGCCGGCGTCAAGCTGATGGCCCGCGTCGTCGAGGGCGTCGAGATGCGCGACCTCAAGAGCCTCGCCGACGAGGGCAAGACCCGCCTCGGCTCCGGCATCGTCGCCATCGTCGGCGTCGCGCCGGACGGCAAGGCCGGCCTCGTCGTCGGCGTCACCGAGGATCTCACGGGCCGCCACGACGCGGTCGCGCTGGTCCGGGCCGGCGCCGAGCATCTCGGCGGCAAGGGCGGCGGCGGCCGCCGCGACCTCGCCCAGGCCGGCGGCCCGAACGGCGCCGGCGGCCAGGCCGCCCTCGACGCCATCGTCCAGGCCCTCGAAGCCGCCGCCTGAGGCGATCCCGCATCCGCGCAGACGACACGATTTGAAGCTGCGCCTCGCCGCCGCGCTCCCGGGCCTGTCCCTCGCCGCGCCGGCCTCCGGCGCCCCTGCCCAGGAGCCCGCGCCGCGGGTCGTGCCGACGCCGGAGGCGCAGGTTAGCGTGCCGGCCGGGGTGACGATCCTGGTGAAGTCGGTCACGGTCGGGCCGGATGCGACGGTGCGGACCCATCTCCTCCGCCTCAAGGTCGCGGCGGCCCGGATGTCGACGCGGGGCCTCGGCGAGGCGCGCCCCGTCGCGCCGAACGCGCAGGCCGACGGATCGGACGATCCCGCCGGGCGCCAGCGCAACCGGCGGGTGGAGTTTCTGATCGGCGAGGCCGGGCGCTGAGGCCGGAGCCTCAGTTCACCTTCTTCCAGGTCTGGCGCTTGCAGAACACGCCCATCACGCAGCCGGCGACCTCGATGGTGCCGGGGCCGGTGATCTTGAGCGAGCCGGAATAGGTCTTGCCGTCCTTGGGGTTGTAGAGCGTGCCCTCGTAGCCCTCGCCGCTCGCCGTCGGCGCGTTGACGATCTGCACGCCGACGACGCTGCGGCCGCGGAGCGCCGGATCGGGGTTGTGCTCGTCGATGCCCTTGCCCGAGGTGCTGGCGATGACCCCGCAATAGCCCGCGCCGCAGCGGGAGAGCCGCACCTTCGAATCGCCCGTCTGGGTCAGCCACAGCCCGGAGGCGTCCGCGCCCTTCTGCGCGGCGGCGGGAAGCGTGGCGATGAGCGCGGCGAGCGCCGCGGCCGCAAGGACACGGGGTTTGAGCATCGAGGGTTCCTCCCGAGGGCCGCATCGTCGCGCGCGGCCTGCCGGCCCGGCTTAGAACATGGCGGGGGAAAGGGGAATTCGGGTTTCCGGAAACGTGCTGCGCGACCAATGACGTAGGGGTGCCGGCTGTCTCAGTGGGCGTGTCCCCGGCGTCGCGCGGGGCTCAGCGGCTGCCGCGGGCGAGGACGGCGCCCTTGTAGGTCTCGGCGACCTCGCAGAAGGGCACGCCCTCGGCGGTCGAGAGCACCGCGTCGAGGGCGAGGACCGGCGCGTCGAAGCCCGGGCTCTCCTCCGGTGCGCCGGTCCAGAGGCGGCGGTGCGAGAGGTTCTGACGGCGCGGGGCGAGCGGCCGCACCACCCGCCCGAACGGGGCGTCGGTGGTCGCCAGCACGGCGTTCATCTCCGGCGTCAGGCGGGAGGGGACGTACCAGTTGTCCGCCTCGGAGAGCACGTAGGCACCGCAGGAGAGCCGCACCCGCCGGTAGGCGACCGGCTCCTCCAGGCCGATGGCGAGCCGCGCCCGCTGGGCCGGCGCGATCGGCTTGACGATGCCCGGCACCCGCTGGGCCACGAGCCGCGCCTCGGCGGCCATGCCGCGCTCGGCGCACCAGGCTTCCAGCACGGCGGTGGCGCTCGGGGCCCCGGCGAGGCGGGCGCTCAGGCGCTCGATCGCCGCGCCGGCGGTCTCCGTCGTTTGCGCAGCCCTGTCCGCAGCCGCCTTGGCGCTCGTCTCCGGCGCCATCGCCCGTGTCTCCGCCTGTGCCGCCGTGTTCGTGAGGAGCATGACCGTCGCCACAGCCAGGATGCGGCGCGTCATGCGCGGCAACCCCCCGTTCCGCGCTGCGATAAGCCCTCTGCAGGCAAAGGTCGAGCGGGCGAGGGGGCGTTCGGTGAAGAGACGAGGGAGAGAATGGTGGAGCCTAACGGGATCGAACCGATGACCTCTTCCATGCCATGGAAGCGCTCTCCCAGCTGAGCTAAGGCCCCACTCATGCGCGGCGGTCTGGTAGGGTTCCGCCCCGTTCGCCGGAGGCCCGTGGGCCGGCGGCGAGGGCGGTTCTATAGTCGGCGCCGGGCCGGGACTCAACCCCTTTTCTCGCGCTTTCTTCGCGTTTCGCGTCACGCCGTGCGGGTGTGGATCTCGACGAGGAAGAGCCGGCTCGGCGGGCCGGCGGTCTGGGCGATGTCGAGGGCGTTGGCGCCGTCGCGCAGCGCCCGGATCGGGACGGCGCAGGCCCGGTAGGGCAGGCCAGGGTCCTGGTCGACGCCGGGCACGCCCGTGTCGTTGGCGGGCGCCAGAGGCTCGCCGTTGAGCCGCAGCGCGTAGGCGGCCCCCGGCGCGTCGGGGCGGCCGGCGCCGCTCACCACGTAGCGGAGCTTCGCCCCCTCCTGCCAGCCGGAGGCGGGGCGCACGGTCTCGATGCGCAGCGCGAGGCTTCGGCCCGTCTGGAGCGCGGCTGGCAGCTCCAGGCCCGGCATGCCCATGTCGTAGCCGGTGCCGAGATACCAGCACTGGGCGGGCTCCGCCGCCGCCCGCTCCGGCCGCAGATCCCGCACCCAGGCCCAGGGCGGCTCGTCGGCGGGCGAGGGCGCCTTCGATTGATTCACGTAGCGGCGCCAGTAGACGAAGTTGAACAGCGAGACCGAATCGAAGCCGTGCTGGGCTGCGAGCGCTACCACCGGCAGCATGTCGGCCCGGTCCACCTTCATCACCCCGTCCGCGTAGGGCACGCTCGTGACCTGCCGGAAGCTCTTGCCCTGACCGAGCTCCAGGGTGAGCGCCGCCCCGCCGCCGGCGGCGCGGATCGGGCCGAAATCGACGTCCTGGCTCGTGAAGGTGTGCGAGGAGATGGTGAAGCGGGAGACGCCGGCTCCCCGCAGCGCCCCCGCGTCGAGGCCGAGATCGGGCCAGGCGCGCATCTTGCCGGGCAGGCGCACCGTCAGCTCCGGGCGCTTGCCCGCGTTGACGCCCTCGTCGAGCGCGGCGCGCATCCCCGCAACGAAGCGGGTCATGATCTCCCGCCGGCGCGGCAGCGGCGTCGCGTCGGTGAAGAAGAACGGGAAGCGCATGAAGTCGAGCTCGAGCCCGGCCATCCGGTAGTTGCGCGCCACCTCGCCAAACAGCCTGAGCCGCTCGGCCACCGGCTCCGGGCGGCCCCAGTCCCAGAGGTGCTCGAAGAGCCGCTTCGGGTCGGCGTAGTCCTGGGCGCCGGGGTTCCGACGCCATTCCGGGTGCTCCATGTGGATGCGGGAGACCGAGCGCAGGCTGCCGCGCATCCACTCCGGCAGCTTCGGGTCCTTACGGCGGGCCTTATACTCGTCGGGGCTCAGCCCCGAGAGCAGGATGGCGTGGGCATCGTTGAGGCGCAGCGACACGGTGAGCGGGATCCGCCGCTTCGCGCAGGAGGAGACGTAATCGGCGAGCGGGTCGCCGCCGTCCATGACGTAGCGGTCGGCGTTGCCGGGGGGCTCGCCGAAGGTTTGCGTGAACCAGCGGTGGTGCTCGGCGGCCGGGTAGACGGTGCTCGTCCACCACGGCACCCAGCCGGTGCCGGGCTGGATCACGTAGTCGGTGATGCCCGCCCGCACCGCCTCGTCCACGGCCGCGTCGATCATCGCCGCACCGTAGGCATCGCCCGGCCGGTTGTAGGGCGAGCGGGTGTCCGGCACGTCGGTGGCGTCGTCGTTGAAGAGGATGCGCCAGGGCCGCTGCGCGCTCCGCGCAGGCCAAGGTATCAGGAGACCGCCGGCGAGCGTCGCGAGCGCCGACCGGCGGGTGAGGTGGAACGGGGGCATGGCTCGTCTCGAAGGCGGCACCGGACCGCGCAGCTAGGCCGGGCGCGGCTCCCGTCCATGCGGCGGGCTCGTCCCCTGCCGGGATCGTGACCGCGGCTGCGCCGGGATGACGGCGCACGGGACCCATGCTAACCGCGCCGCAATGATCCCGCTTCGGGAACGAACCGCGAGAGCCCCATCGACGTGTCGCACGATTCCGCCCCGTCCCCCCTCACCGCCGCGCCGGGCAACCCCCTGCGCGGGGCCTCGCGTCCGCCGGGCGACAAGTCGATCTCGCACCGGGCGATGATCCTCGGCCTGCTCGCCATCGGCGAGACGCGGATCGAGGGGCTGCTCG
>NZ_BPQR01000027.1 GCF_022179345.1 Methylobacterium jeotgali
CCGCCGCGTTCGGGCGGGCGGATCACCCACGTCTTCGAGCCCGAGGCACGCACGCGCAGGCCGAGCCCGCGGACCTCCGCGTCCCAGACCGTGCGTTCGCCCTGCCCCGGCTCCACGCGAGCGTCGGTGACGGCCTGGCGCGTCAGCTTGACCACGTTCTCGGTGAGCGCACGGCGCGCCATTCAGACCTCGTCCCCGGGGGTGCAGCGGGGGTGCAATCAGACGAAACTCGTGGTCGGGCGTGGGCCGACGTGGTCTCCGGCGTCTGGTTGTACCCCTAGTTTCCGCTGTACGTTCTGGGGAGCAAAGCCCGAGGTTGTCAATCGTGGGCCGCCCCCGCAACCAGATTGTGGATCTGGGGGTCCCCCGTTCGAGCCGGGGCGGTGGTACCATTCCTGTCGATCCTCCTCTCACGGCCGAGCCGCTCGGACGATCCGGGCCGGTAGGCGGCATGCCGTTCGAGACGATCGCCTCCTCCGAACTGGAACGACGCGGACCGTGATCGCCGCCGAGCGGCGTTGCGCCGCGGCCCGCCTCGGCGGTCGGCCTGGCCGCGCCCGCTATCTCCCCATTCTCGGGCGGCTCCTCGTCCCGGAGGGGCTCTCGTGCGCGCAGTGATCTTCGACATCGACGGCACGCTCCTCGACAGCGTCGGCCTGCACGCGCGGGCCTGGGTCGAGGCCTTCGCGCATTTCGGCGTGGAGACGGATTTCGACGTTGTCCGCCGCCAGATCGGCAAGGGCGGCGACGAGCTGATGCCGGTGTTCCTCCCGCCCGAGCGCGTCGAGCGGGAGGGGAAGACCATCGAGGCCTACCGCTCCGGCCTGTTCAAGCGCGAATACCTTCCTCACGTGAAGCCGTTCCCCGGCGTGCGCGCCCTGTTCGAGCACATCCGCGCGGCCGGTCTCACGATCGCGCTGGCCTCCTCCGGCAAGCGCGACGAGGTCGAGCATTATCAGGAGATCCTCGGCATCGGCGACCTCGTGGACGTCGCCACCTCCGCGGACGACGCCGAGCGCTCGAAGCCGCACCCAGACATCTTCGAGGCGGCGCTGAGGAAGCTCGCGCCGATCGGCAAGGACGCCATCGTGGCGATCGGCGACACGCCCTACGACGCGCAGGCCGCGGGCAAGGCGGGGCTCGCCACGATCGGCATGCTCTGCGGCGGCTTCCCCGAGGCCGATCTCAGCGCCGCCGGCTGCATCGCGATCTACCGTGATCCGCAGGACCTGCTCGACGGGCTCGACCGCTCGCCGCTGGGGGAACGATCGTCCCGCTGATCGATTCTCCGCTCACCTCCCGAGACGACGGACGAGCCGAGGCCGAGCCATGGACGATGATCGCGTGTGGTCCTTCGAGAAGAGCCTCTGGACCGGCGGGGCGGACCACTACCGCGCGCTCGTCGACGAGGAATGCCTGATGGTGCTGCCGCAGCCGCCCTTCGTACTGAGCGGGTCGCAGGCGATCGAAGCCGTCGCGGACACCCCGCGCTGGTCCGAGGTCGAGATCGCCAAGGGCCGGATCGCCCGGCCCCAGGAGGGCCTGATCGTCATCGCCTACCACGCCAAGGCGTCGCGCGACGGCGAGACCTACGAGGCGCACTGCACCTCGACCTACCGCCGCCTGGAGCACGACAAGTGGCGTGTCGTGCAGCACCAGCAGACCCCGCCGCTGACCTCCTCGGCCTCGAAGAGCTGATCCGGGCTGTATCCGCCTGCGTCGTGTCCGGCGGTTCCCGCGAGACCGTCGGGACGAGCCTGTCTCGTTAACCTTTCGTCAACCATGCCCCGCCAAGTCTCGCCGCACGGGCAGGTCTCGCCCCGCGGGAGAGGCTCATGAAGCGGCACAGGGATTTCGACCGGCTCTCCGAGGCGCAGATCGCTGCCGGCGCCGTCACCGCGCGGGCGGTGGACGGCCGGGCGCAGGGCCGGCTCGCCGCGCCGCGCTCCGTCGGCGAGCTCCTCGCCTCGATCGAGCACGTGGCCGAGGCTGCGACCGGCGAGCGCAGCTTCCTGCATCTCAAGACCGGCACCGGCACGGGCCGCGGCCGCTGAGAATCGCCTGCCGCCCGGCGGCGCGCGTCGCCGACCGCAGGCGCTCCCGCACTCCTGAGCCGTCCTGCCCGCTCGCCCCGGCCGCGCGGAGCCTGTAAGGCCGCCGCGACGCATCCCGCGTCGTGCCGAGACAGATCGAGTGACGCAGCCGCGCCCCCGGCTTCCCTCTCCCCTCGCCCCCTGGCGGGGGCTCCGGCGCGGCCTGCGCCTCCTCGTCTCCCGGCTGCCGGGCGCGGCGGCGGCCCGCAAGGGACCCTTCGTCGGCGCCCTCGACGGGTTGCAGGGGGGCGTCGCCACGGGCTGGGCCTGGGATCCGCTCCGGCCCGGTCATCCCCCGACCGTCGAGTTCCTCGTCGATGGTCGCGTGCTGCGGCGGGTGCGGGCGGAGCTGCCCCGGGAGGACGTGGCGGCGGCGGGCTACGGGGACGGCCGCGCCGGCTTCTTCGCCGAACTGCCCCCCGACCTCTTCGCGCGGGGCGCCGTCGAGGTCCGCGCCCGGCTCGCCGGATCGAACTGGGAGCTGTCCGGCTCGCCTCGCACCGAGCGTCTCGGCGCCGACTGGCAGCGCCGGCTCGCACGAGGCGACCGGGTTCGGGGCGCCTTCCGCGCGTGGCTCGCCCGGCGCCTCGCTCGCGCCGTCGCGGGGCGGGTCTTGAGCCTCGTCGTGCCCGTCCACGACACGCCGCCGGACTGGCTGCGGGAGTGTCTCGACAGCGTCCTCGCCCAATGGTGCCCGGCCTGGGAGCTGGTCTGCGTCGACGATGCCTCGGCGAACCCGGAGACCCGCGCGGTTCTCGCCGACTACGCCGCCCGCGACCCCCGCATCCGATGCCTGCGCAACGAGACCAATCTCGGCATCGCCAGGAGCGTGAACCGGGGGATCGCGGCGGCCGCCGGCACCCACATCGCCTTCCTCGACCACGACGACGCGCTCGAGCCCGACGCGGTGTTCCACCTGCTGCGCGCGGCGGGGCCGGTGAGGGGGCTCGGCGCCGGGCTCGTCTACGCCGACGAGGTGCTCACCGGCCCCGACCTGTCGCAGCTGATCCGCCCGCAGCTGCGGCCGGCCTGGTCCTGGGACTACTATCTCTGCCACCCCTACTTCGTGCATCCGGTCTGCGTGGAGGCGGGGCTCGCCCGGGCGGTCGGCGGCTGGGACGAGGGCATGGACATCTCCGGCGACGTCGATTTCGTCCTCCGGGTGGCTGAGCGTGCGGAAAGAATCGCCCACGTGCCGGCGATCCTCTACCGCTGGCGCACCCACGAGAGCAGCACCGGACACCGCATGGCCGAGCGCGTCGAGGCGGCGACGGTGGTCGCCCTCGACCGCCACCTCGCGAGGCTCAGCCCCGGCGCGAAGGCGTCGGCGACCGGCCTGTTCAACTATTACCGTGCCGACTTTCCCGATCCGGGCGGCCGGGTGCTCGCGGTGATCCCGACCCGCGACCGCCTCGACCTGCTCCGGCCCTGCATCGAGTCGCTGCGCGCCACGGCGCGCCCGGACGATCTCGACATCCTCGTCGTCGACCATCTCTCGCAGGACCCGGCGACGCGGGCCTGGCTCGCCGCCCCGCCGCCGGGCGTCGCGGTGCTGCGGGTGGAGGGTCCCTTCAACTACGCCGCGATCAACAACGCGGCCGTCGCCCACGCGCGGGCGCGGCCCGGCGAGCTGCCGCCCTTCCTGCTCTTCGCCAACAACGACATCGAGGCGCGGGAGCCCGGCTGGCTGGAGCGGATGCGCGCGCTCGCCGGCCGGCCCGAGGTCGGCGCGGTCGGCGCCACCCTGCTCTACCCCGGCGGCACGGTGCAGCATTCGGGCGTGCTCGCCGGTGTTAACGGCCCGGCCGAGCATGCCCACAAGTTCGTGCCCTTCCGGGACAGGTCGGGCGCGCGACGGCCGGGACCGCTCGGCGGGCTCGTCGCCACCCGCGACTATTCCGCCGTCACCGCCGCCTGCCTGATGCTGCGCTCGGAGGTGTTCGAGCGGGTCGGCGGCTTCGACGCGCGCTTCGCCGTCGGCTTCAACGACACCGACCTCTGCCTGCGCATCCGCGAGGCGGGCCTGTCCGTCCTCAACGACGCCCAGAGCGTTCTCCTGCATCGCGAATCGGCGACGCGCCGGGCGGGCGATCTGAAGCATCCCGCCGACACCGCCCTGTTCCGGGAGCGCTGGGCGGCGCTGCTGGCGGAGGGCGACCCCTTCTACAGCCCGCTCATGGGCCGCGAGGGGCTCGACCACCAGGCCGCCCGCCTCGGGGTGAACTTCCCGCGGGCGCGGCTGCGTCCGGGGCCGTCGGCGGGCCGGATTGTGGCCTGAAAGTCACGCCGCCGCAGTTTCGGCATCCGATGCCACAGGAAGACACGACCGTGGCCGTTTTGCCGCCACAAGCGCCGGGAAAACGGGAATCCTTAAAAGCGTCGTCCAGGACGCCCGCAGGAGACACACACCGCGATGCAGGGCCGCCGTATCGGAACTCTGAGGTCTGCCTCCGCTCCGCGCCGCGCCGGTTCGGACCGCGACGTCATCGCCGCGTCCTCCTCGGTCGCCCGCGACCATGGCAGCCGCCCGGCGCTCGCCCGCTCGTTCCTCTCGGTCGTCCTCATCGCCGGCGGCGTCAGCGCCGTCCTGCTCGGCTCCGGCACCGACCTCGCCCGGATCGGCCTCGAGAAGGCGGTGCCCGCCGCCCATGCCGCGACCGAGGTCGCCATGCCGGCGCCGCGCCTGCGCACCGCCGCGCTGCCCGCCCCCGAGGCGCCCGCGCCCGTGCTGAAGGCGGCCGCCGCCTTCTCCCCGGTCCACGATCTCGACACCGATCTCGGCTCCAACGCCGTCGACCGGGTCTCCTACGACTACCTGCTCTCCGAGAGCGCGCTCGGCGACCCCAACGACATCCTCGAGTTCGGCCCGATGAAGATCCGGCGCCACCTCGTGCAGAAGATCGTGCGCGCCGCTCAGGCCGTGCAGACCGATCCGGTGCTGCTGATGGCGGTGGCCGACAAGGAATCGAGCTTTAAGACCGAGGTCCAGGCCAAGACCTCCTCGGCGACCGGACTGTTCCAGTTCATCGAGCGCACCTGGCTCGGCGTGGTGCGCGACTTCGGCGCCAAGTACGGCCTCGCCCAGGACGCCGCCCTCGTCACCGCCGACGCCAACGACCGGCCGGTCGTGGCCGACCCTGCGGAGCGCGCTCGCATCCTCGAACTGCGCCGCGACCCCTACCTCTCGGCGCTGATGGCCGGCGAGATGCTCAAGCGCGACGCCGCCCGCATCGCGCTGCGCATCGGCCGCGAGCTGAGCCTCGGCGAGGTCTACCTCGCCCACTTCCTCGGCCCCGACGACGCCGAGGGCTTCCTGACCAAGGTCGCCGACAAGCCCAAGGCCGCCGCCGCCCAGCTCCTGCCGGGGCCGGCGCGGGCGAACCGCGCGATCTTCTTCGCTGCCGGCCACGGCCGCCGCAAGAAGCCCGTCAGCCTCTCCGTCGCCGAGGTCCACGGGAAGTTCGAGGCGATGATGAGCACCCGCGGCGAGCGCTACCGCGACGTGCGCACCGTCTCCGGCATGCTCGCCTATGCCGAGGCCGGCGCCGAGTGACGCGGCGGGACCCGGCGTAATCCCGTTCCCGCCTCCTTCCGGCAAGGGGGGCGGGCGCAAATCGGCCCCGCCGCCGCAACTGAGCGCCGCCTCACGACTTTTCACAGGGCATCCATCACGCCCCGGAGCCGCGGCGCGCTTGCGCCCGGCGCCGGTGGCGCAGCGAAGAGGCAGCCCTGTGAACCAGTCGCGTCGGGACGGAGGACCGGATGACGAGCGCGCGCTCCGGCCCGCGCGCTCCGAGACCCTGACGCCCGGCATCCCCCTCGACCAGATCGGCGAGACGCTGGCCTCCTTCTACGATTCGCTCATCTCCGAGGGCCTGCCCGAGCATCTCGCCGGCCTCGTGCACCGGGTCCGCCAGCAGGGTGCATCGCCCGCAGCCGGCGAAGGCTGCGCCCGCGCCGCGCCGACCGGGACCCGCCTCGCCCTCGTGGTCGAGGACGACGCCGACCTGCGCGCGCTTGCCGAGAGCCTCCTCTCCGAGACCGAGCTGGAGCCCGTGACCTGCGACAGCGCCGAGGCGGCCCTCGGCGTGCTCCAGGCGCGGGGTAACGACGTCGTCCTCGTCTTCGCCGACGTGCGGCTCGCCGGCGAGATGGACGGGCTCCAGCTCGCCCACGCCGTCGCGACCCTGTGGCCGCAGGCGCGGCTCGTCGTGACCTCGGGCCGCTACGCCGGCCGTCCGGCGCTGCCGGACAACGCCGTGTTCATCGCCAAGCCCTGGCGGCCGGCGGACGTGCTGGTCGAGGCCGAGCGGGCGGCCACCGAGCCGCCCCCTCTCCTGCCCTGAGGCGACGGACGGCGCGATCCGGTGCGTCCCCGCACCGCGGCCAAGCGTGGCTGTTCTATGTATTCGCCATCGCCAGCGAAATCGTCGGCTTCCACCGGAACCGGGACGCCACGCTCACGCTTGTATGGCAAAGGTTATTGCACAGGTAGGTCAGCCATGAAGACCCTCGCCAGCGCCGTTGCCGGCTTCGCCGGGCTCTGCACTCTCGCCGCCACACCCGCTTTCGCGGTCTCTGCCTACGATCCCTTCGGCTCGGATGCCGAGGACTACTACGCCGAGCAGTCCCAGCCCTACGGCTACCAGGGCACGCCGAGCCCCGGCTACGCCCCCGGTTACGGCCAGGGCGTGCAGGCCGCGCCCCAGGCGCAGGTCCAGCCGATCCCCCGGGAGATCGTCGCCTTCAACGGCAACTACAAGCCGGGCACCATCGTCGTGGTGACGGCCGAGCGCCGGCTCTACTACGTGCTGCCGAACGGCGAGGCGATCCGCTACGGCGTCGGCGTCGGCCGGCCGGGCTTCACCTGGTCGGGCGTCAAGACCGTCACCGCCAAGCGCGAGTGGCCGTCCTGGACGCCCCCGGCCGCGATGCTCGCCCGCCGCCCTGACCTGCCTCGCTACATGGCCGGCGGCATCGAGAACCCGCTCGGCGCCCGCGCCATGTATATTGGCTCGACCGAGTACCGCATCCACGGCTCCAACGAGCCGGACACCATCGGCCAGGCGGTCTCCTCCGGCTGCATCCGCATGACCAACGAGGACGTGACCGACCTCTACGAGCGCGTGAAGGTCGGCGCCAAGGTCGTCGTCCTGAACTGAGGCGACCGCACCGATCGGAACGAAAGAGCCCCGCGACCGAGGTCGCGGGGCTCTTTCGCGTTTGGATGATGCGGTGGGGCCTTACGGCACCACGTGCCCGGCCGCCGTCTGCGGGCTGCTGAACGAGGCGATCGGCATGTCGCAGAAGCAGCGCGCCCCGAGGGGGCGGGCACCCGGCAGGGGACAGGAATAGGGCTGCGCGCCGCTGATGCCGTACTGGACGGCCTCGCAATTGTAGCCGACCGGGCGGCCGCGCGGCGGCGGCGGGCGGCGCACCGGGGCGTCGTAGTAGCCATCCGGCGGCGGGGGGCGGCCATAATCGTAGTACTGGGCGGTCGCCTCACCCGCCCCGGCGATCCCGAGGGCCAGGGTGAGGGCCGTCGCGGCCGTCAGGCCGCGCGTGAGTGAGCGCATCTCGGTCTTCCTCCGCAGGCGGCCCGCGCCCGCGACCGTGCGGGGCCTGATCCCGGCCATCCCCGGCAATGGCGGCGAAAACGAGACGGCCCGCCCCGCTGAGGAAGCGGGACGGGCCGGAACGTGATCCTCCGAGACGGAGGACTTCGAGGATCAGGTGTTCGGCGTGGCCTTGCGGGCCGCGGCCTGGGCGGCGGCCTGCGCGTCCTGGCCGGCCTGGCGGGCAGCGTCGGCACCGGCCTCGGCGGCCTTGCGGGCGTTCTCGGCGCCTTCCTGGAAGGCGCTCTTGGCCCGCTCGGCACCCTCCTGGAAGGCCGACTGCGCGAGGCCGCCGAACTCCTTGGCCTGCGACTGGATCGCCGCGAACTGGCTGCGGACGAACTCGGCCTGATGCTGCAGCGCCTCCTGCACGTCCTTCGAGCGCACCAGCTTCTGGGCGAGATCGAAGGCGGCGTTGACGTTCTGCTCGGCGAACTCGAAGCCGCGGGCCGAGGCGTCGCGGGCGTTGTTGCGGGCGGTCTCGGCCGAGCCCTGGACGGTGTCGGAGGTGCGGCGGGCCGCGCCGATGAAGCTGTCGAACGCCTTGCGGGCCTGCTCGACGCTCTTCTCCGCGAAGTCGCGCATCTCGGTCGGAATCTCGTAGTTCGGGGGATTGATGCTCACGTCGTGTCTCCTTCCGTGTCTGGGCCGAGCCCGCTTGGCGCGGGTCGTGGGGCCGATTCGCTTTGTGCACTGCACAATAGCAGATTCGCGCGGCGAAGCCACCCCGCGCCCGGTGTATTAAGGTTGACGGTGGGTAAACGTGTGACGCCTGCTTGAAGTGTCCAGCCCCTCCGGGCATTCGCCCTATACTCGTCCAGCCCCGTCATCTTGTCCGTCAATCCACGGTTGCCCATGACCAGCGACGCGTCCGGCGCCCCGGCGCCGGAGAGCCAGCAGGCCGAGAGGTCGTCCCTCGCCCCCGCGCTCGCGGCCTGGGCGGCCGATCCGCGCCTGGCCGCCGCGACCGCGCCGGATGCGCCCTTCCTGGTGCTCTCGGGAGACGGTGCGCGCGTGCGCCTCGCCTCGCCCGCCGCGGCCGCCCTCGCCGGGGCCGCGGCCGGCCTCGCCGCCGAGATCGGCCGGCTGCGCCCGCCGGAGGACGGGTTCCTCCTCGCCCGCCTGCGCCTCGATCCCCGCCGCATCGCAGCGCCCGCCGCCTGCCTCGTCGCCCGAGGCCGGGACGCCGCGGAGGCGCCGGTGCTGCTGCTCGCGCCCGCCGCGCCCCTGCCGCGCCGGCGGGTGGCCGGGACGGCACCGCCCGTGCCCGCTCCCGCGCCGCCCGCGCCCGAAGAGGCGCCCGCCCCCGCTGTTGCGTCGGAGTCTCCACCCGCGCCGGAGCCGGTCGCCGAACCCCTGCCCCCGTTGCCGGCTCCCGGCGAGCGCTTCGTCTGGCGCGGCGACGCCGCCGGCCGCCTCTCGGGCGATGGCCCCTTCGCGCGCCTCCTCGGCGGCCGGAGCTGGCAGGCGCTGGCGGCGGAGGGAACCCTGCGCGAGGCCGATGCGCTGCTCGCGGCGCTCGCCGGCACCGCGACCTTCCGCGCCCTGCCCGCCATCCTGGCCCTCGAGGCGGCCGGGCGCCGGCTCACGGTCGCGCTCTCCGGCGTCCCCCTCGCCCGGGCCGGCCGGCCCTTCGCGGGCTTTGCCGGCTTCGGGCTGGTGCGCGCGGTCGCGCCCCTGGCGGAGGAGCCGGCGACGGAGATCGTTCCGGAGAGCGCGGAACCGGGCAACGGGGAGCCCGTCGAACCCGCGCCGGCCCTCGGCCCGGAGGAGGCCGAGTCTCAGCCGCTCTCCCTCAACGAGCACGATGCCTTCCACGAGATCGCCCGCGCCCTGCGGGCGCGCTTTGCCGGCGACGACGCGATCGAGACGGCCCGCGCCGAGGAGACCGACCCGACGGCGGCCCGGATCACGCCCTTTCCCGGCCCCCGCGGGGCCGAGTCCGCCGCGGCCGCGCTCCTCGAGGGCGTGCCGGCGGCGCTCCTCGTCTGCCGGGACGGGCGCATCCTCCACGCCAACCGCCGCTTCCTCGCCCTGTCCGGCCACGACGATCTCGCCGCGCTGCGGGAGGCGGACCCGAATCGCCCCGGCGAGACCCCGCTGGAGCGCCTGTTCGGCCTGTCGCCCCTCGGCCGGCGCGGCGAGCTCGGCCCCGGCCTCCATCCCGTGCCGATGGCGACGCGGCACGCGGGGCTCCTCGACGTCACGGTCGAGAGCGCGCCGCTCCCGTGGCCCGGCGAGCCGGCGGACTGCCTGTTGGTGCGGCCGGCCGGCGAGGCCGGTCCCCGCGAGGCCGCGCGGGGACTCGCCGACACGGTCCGCGCGGCGCGGGCAAGCGACGCGGAGGCCGCCCTCGACGCGGTGGCCGAGGCGGTGGCGACCCTCGACCGCGCCGGCCGCCTGCTCTCGCTGAACCGGGCCGCGGCATTGCTGTTCCGCGGGGAGGCCCGCGAGCTCGTCGGCACCGGCCTGCCCGACCTGTTCGAGCCCGCCGACCGCGGTGCGGTGCGGGCCCTGGTCGAGGCGCCGGGCACCGGAGCCCGCGAGGCGCGGCTCGCGGGCTCGGAGCCGCCGGAGAGCCCGACGGTCAGCCTCGTCCTGACGTCGCCGCGGGCGGATGGCCGCCGCATCCTGCTCCTGCGCCGGGCCGAAGCGGGCGCCTCCTCGGCAGCCCATGATGAGGCCCGCCTCGCCGGAGCCCGCGCCGATTACGTGACGCGCCTGCGCGAGGGCGTGCGTCCGCCGGTGCAGGGCATCCTCGGCTCGGCCGGGATGATCCTCGCCGAGGGCGACGGCCCCCTCGGATCGGACAGCTACCGGGAGGCCCTGCGCGACATCCGGGCCTCGGGCGAGGAGCTTCTCGTGCTGATCGACGAGCTCGAGGAGCTCGCCCGGATCGAGGCCGGACGCCGGGACCTCGCCGCCGGGCCGCTCGCCCTCAACGACCTCGTCGCCGGCTGCGTCGCCGCGCTCCAGCCCTACGCCGCCCGCGGCCGGGTGGTGCTGCGCACGAGCTTCTCCGAGGACCTGCCCCTGCTCATGGCCGACGGCAGCGCCCTGCGCCGGAGCGTCCTCGGCCTCCTCGCCGCGGCGATCCGCGACACCGGGGCCGGGGGGCAGGTGATCGTCTCGACGACCCTCTCCGAGCGCGGCGAGGTCACCCTGCGCATCCGCGACACCGGCGAGGGGCTCGGCGAGGCGGAGATCGCCGCGCTGATGTCGCCCTTCGCCCCCCGCCCGGCCGCGTCCGGCCGCGAGACGCCGGGCGCGGCGATGGGCCTGTCGCTGATGAAGGCCCTCGTCGAGGCGAACCGCGGCCGCTTCCGTCTCACCAGTCGCCGCGGCGAGGGCACGCTCGTCGAGATCCTGTTCCCGCTGCCGAGGGCGATGAGCGCCTGACGCCCATCGCCGCCCGGCGCGAGACAATCCCGAAGGCTTGTCATCCCCGCGTGCGATCGGATCGCGCGCGGGTCGGCGTATAATCCGCGCCCGGCGGCATTTCGGTATCGATTTCCGTGCCTTGCGGCCGGCGGACGTGTACTTTCGCCTCGCTTGACAGCCGCGAAACCGGGCGCCTAGCTGCCGGGGTATGGTGCTCGCCTCCCGGTTCCGGCCGGTGCGGGGAGCGTCGCGGCGGCCGGAGGGCCGGCGCCGAAGGTTCAGGGACGCCGGGCAGGCGCGGGGGCGAGGGGCCTCCCGCGGAACGATCGGGCGCCGTGCAGGGAAGAGATGCGATGGACGAGAAGCGGGTCGAGGTCCAGGACGCGTGGCGCCAGCGGGCGCATATCGACGACGCCGGATATCGGAAGATGTACGCAGCCTCCGTCGCCGACCCGGAGGCGTTCTGGGCCGAGCAGGGCAAGCGCATCGACTGGATGAAGCCCTACACGCGGGTGAAGAACACCAGCTTCGAGCCGGGCAACATCTCGATCAGGTGGTTTGAGGACGGCACCACCAACGTCGCCCACAACTGCATCGACCGCCACCTCGAGACCCGGGGCGACCAGACGGCGATCATCTGGGAGGGTGACGACCCGGGCGAGTCGAAGCACATCAGCTACCGGGAGCTGCACGCCCAGGTCTGCCGGATGGCCAACGTCCTGCGCAACCGCGGCGTCGGCAAGGGCGACCGGGTGACGATCTACCTGCCGATGATCCCCGAGGCCGCCTACGCGATGCTGGCCTGCGCCCGGCTCGGCGCCATCCACTCGATCGTGTTCGGCGGCTTCTCGCCGGACTCGCTTGCCGGCCGCATCAAGGGCTGCGAGTCGAAGCTCGTCATCACCGCCGACGAGGGCCTGCGCGGGGGCCGCAAGGTGCCGCTCAAGGCCAATGTCGACGCCGCCATCGCCCGGCTCGACAAGGACGCCGTCGACCACGTCGTGGTGGTGCGCCGCACCGGCACCGCCGTGCCGATGGAGCCCGGTCGCGACGTCTACTACCACGAGGCCGCCGAGCAGGTGACCGACGACTGCCCCGCCGAGGCGGTCGAGGCCGAGCACCCGCTCTTCATCCTCTACACCTCGGGCTCGACCGGGCAGCCGAAGGGCGTGGTCCACACCACCGGCGGCTACCTCGTCTACGCCGCGATGACGCACGAGTACGTGTTCGACTACCACGAGGGCGACGTGTACTGGTGCACCGCCGATGTCGGCTGGGTCACGGGCCACAGCTACATCGTCTACGGGCCGCTCGCCAACGGCGCCACGACGCTGATGTTCGAGGGCATCCCGACCTACCCGTCGAACGCCCGGTTCTGGGAAGTGGTCGACAAGCATCAGGTCAACATCTTCTACACGGCGCCGACCGCGATCCGCTCGCTGATGGGCGGCGGCGAGGGCCCGGTGAAGAAGACCTCCCGCGCGTCCTTGAGGGTGCTCGGCTCCGTCGGCGAGCCGATCAACCCGGAGGCCTGGGAGTGGTACTACCGGGTCGTCGGCGACGGCCGCTGCCCGATCGTCGACACCTGGTGGCAGACGGAGACCGGCGGCATCCTGATCACGCCGCTCCCCGGCGCCACGGCCCTGAAGCCGGGCTCCGCCACGCGGCCGTTCTTCGGCGTGACGCCGGAGGTGGTGGACGCCGAGGGCAAGGTCCTGGAGGGCGCCTGCGAGGGCAATCTCTGTCTCGCCGATTCCTGGCCGGGGCAGATGCGCACCGTCTACGGCGACCACGAGCGCTTCGAGCAGACCTACTTCTCGACCTACAAGGGCAAGTACTTCACCGGCGACGGCTGCCGGCGGGACGGCGACGGCTACTACTGGATCACGGGCCGCGTCGACGACGTCATCAACGTCTCGGGCCATCGCATGGGCACGGCGGAGGTCGAGTCCTCCCTCGTCGCGCATCCGAAGGTCGCCGAGGCCGCCGTGGTGGGCTACCCCCACGACCTCAAGGGACAGGGCATCTACGCCTATGTCACCCTCAACCAGGGCGAGGAGGGCGACGACGCGCTCCGCAAGGAGCTCGTCGCCTGGGTCCGCCGGGACATCGGACCGATCGCCTCGCCGGACCTGATCCAGTTCGCGCCGGGCCTGCCGAAGACCCGCTCGGGCAAGATCATGCGCCGCATCCTGCGCAAGATCGCCGAGGACGATTTCGGCTCGCTCGGCGACACCTCGACGCTGGCCGAGCCGCTCGTCGTCGACGACCTCATCGAGAACCGCCAGAACCGCCCTCGCTGAGCCGGCGAAGATGCGGCCCGGACCGGACCGGGCCGCGCAAAACTGTTACAAACTCTTACGAATGCGTGAACCTGCACGGCCGCTCTCTTGGGCGGCGCGGCCGTGCAGGCTAGCGTTGCGAAATCCGCTCGGCCGCGAAGAGCCCTGCGGGCGCGGGCCCTGCGGCCCCAAGCCGGAATCCCCGCCAGAGGGACCGGTACGCACGCGTTCTCGAGGAGGAAACCGACAATGGCCGTAGGCACCGCAGTTCCGCGGGCGGGGGACGCGACGAGACCGATGACGAAGGCTGAGAAGCGCGTCATCTTCGCCTCGTCGCTCGGCACCGTGTTCGAGTGGTACGACTTCTATCTCTACGGCTCGCTCGCCGCGATCATCGGCGCGCAGTTCTTCAACGTTCTCGGCCCCGACGGCAAGCCGCTCTACGACGAGGCGACGCGCAACATCTTCGCGCTGCTCGCCTTCGCCGCGGGCTTCATCGTGCGCCCGTTCGGGGCCCTGGTGTTCGGCCGCATCGGCGACCTCGTCGGCCGCAAGTACACCTTCCTCGTCACGATCCTGCTCATGGGCGTGTCGACCTTCATCGTCGGCATCCTGCCCAGCGCCACGAGCATCGGCATCGCCGCCCCGATCATCCTGATCATCCTGCGCCTGCTCCAGGGCCTGGCGCTCGGCGGCGAGTACGGAGGCGCGGCGACCTACGTGGCCGAGCACGCTCCGAACGGGCGGCGCGGCTTCTACACGAGCTGGATCCAGACGACGGCGACCCTCGGGCTGTTCCTCTCCCTGATCGTCATCCTCGCGACCCGCACCATCACGGGCGAGGAGGCCTTCCGCGAGTGGGGCTGGCGCATTCCGTTCCTGGTCTCGGTGGTGCTGCTCGGCATCTCCGTCTGGATCCGTCTGCAGCTCTCCGAGTCCCCCGCCTTCAAGAAGATGAAGGAAGAGGGCCAGACCTCAAAGGCGCCGCTGAAGGAGGCCTTCGGCGAGTGGCGCAACGCCAAGATCGCGCTCGTCGCGCTGCTCGGCCTCACCGCCGGCCAGGGCGTCGTCTGGTACACCGGCCAGTTCTACGCGCTGTTCTTCCTGCAATCGATCCTGAAGGTCGACGGCTACACCTCGAACCTGCTCATCGCCTGGTCGCTCGTGTTCGGCACCGGCTTCTTCGTGTTCTTCGGCTGGCTCTCTGACAAGATCGGCCGCAAGCCGATCATCCTGGCCGGCTGCGCGATCGCGGCAGTGAGCTACTTCACGATCTTCCACCACATCACTGCCATTGCCAACCCGAACCTCGAGAAGGCCATCCAGACCGTGAAGGTCTCGGTGATCGCCGATCCCAAGCAGTGTGGCGACCTGTTCAATCCGGTCGGCACGCGCAAGTTCACCGCGCCCTGCGACCTCGCCCGCGACTTCCTCGCCAAGTCGTCGGTGAAGTACACCACCGAGGCCGCCCCGACGGGCCAACCGGTGCGGATCAAGGTCAACGACACCGAGATCCCGGTGACGGACGGCCTTTCGTCGGCCGATCTCGGCAAGGCGGCGAACCCGGTGCTCCAGGCGGCCGGCTACCCCAAGGCGGGCGATCCGGGCATCGTGAAGATGTCGAACCCCTTCGACATCTTCCGCGCCCAGACCGCCTCCATCATCGGGCTGCTGTTCGTCCTCGTCCTCTTCGTGACGATGGTCTACGGCCCGATCGCCGCCGCGCTGGTGGAGCTGTTCCCGACCCGGATCCGCTACTCCGGCATGTCGCTGCCCTACCATATCGGCAACGGCTGGTTCGGCGGCCTGCTGCCGGCCACCGCCTTCGCGATGGTGGCCGCCACGGGCGACATCTACTACGGCCTCTGGTACCCGATCGCGATCGCCGTCATGACCGTGCTGGTCGGCCTGTTCTTCGTGCCGGAGACCAAGGACCGGGACATCTTCGCCGACATCGACGGCGTCCCGCCGGCGCGTCACTGATCCGACGATGCGCGGCCCGCCGACCCGGCGGGCCGCCCTCGAACTCTCCCATGCCGCCGCCCCACCGGGCGGCGGCACTTCTTTTCGGGACGCGCCCGGGCTTCGTCCCGCGGGCCGCCCTCAGCCGGGATCGTACTCCGTGAGGCTCTCGAGCTCCGCGAGTTCCTGCGGCGAGATCGAGCGGTCGTTTCGGTCGCTGACCCGGCAGTACTGGTGCATCCGGAAGTCGAACCCGGTCTCCTCAAACGAGACCGGCGTGTTGTAGCGCCGCCCGGCCTGGAAGCTGAACGCGCCGAGAAGGTTGAACTCGGAGAAGGCGTCCTTCTGCAGCAGATGCCCCTCGATCGCCCCGTAGTCGAAGCCGTGCGTGGCGACGAACCAGGCGTGGAGGTCCTCGTAGAGCGCCCGCGGGTAGGCGAAGGGGAAGCCGCACATGAACTCGTGGTCGACCTGGCGGAGCATGAAGCGCGAGGTCACCTCCTGCCAGGGGATCGCGACGAACCGGCGGTAGAGCGAGTCGTAGCTGCGATGGAAGAGCAGCGGCACGTCGCCGTCCATGTAGCGGGACAGGTCGGTCGGCTCGAAGAAGATGCAGTCGCTGTCGACGTGGAAGATGACGTCCTCGGCGACGAAGGTGTGGGACATCAGCTTGGTGATCTGCTGGCCGATGTAGTCGTTCGCGTAGGGCTCGCAGAGCACGAGCCGCGCGAAGTCGAAGCAGGCTACCACCGGCGCGATGGCCCATTCCGAGGAGGGCTGGCAGACGACGACGAGGCTGTCGAAGCCGGTGCAGTGCTTCCCGATCGAGCGGAGCGCGAAGTAAAGCCGGAACGCGTCGGCGTGATAGGTGCGGATCAGGATGCCGCGGGTCTGCGTCCTCGGGCGCTCCCGCTCGGCGGCGAGCGCCTGGGGCGAGCGCGCGTAGACCCGGCGGCCGGGGCGCAGGTGGCGCGGCAGAGGGTGGAGACCCTGAGGCTTACCGACCATGAGGTAATGCGCGGTCGGGTCGATCCCGCCGATCGCATCGCCGTAATGCGCCGCGTACCAAGCGGCGTCGAAGTCGGGTCCCGGCGAGCGCTTCTCGAAGCGCCCGAAGTGCAGGAAGTGCGCAAGGGGATCGAGATCCGTACCCGCGACATCGCCGTAACGCCTCAGGTACCAGGCGCCGTCGAACAGTCCAGCCGCCGTCAAAGCACTCAGAAAGGCGCGCATCTCGCGCTTGGTGGCTCGAGGCGTCCGCTTCGGCCGGAGCACGTCGAGCAGATCGGCGAGAGGGCCGGCGCTGCGTCGTTCCGATGTCATTCCGCTCTCTTTTTCTTGTCCGGAACGGCGGATATCCGCCGTCGTCGTGGTACCGGCGCTCGCTGTGAAAGCGCGCTCAGTGCCGGAAGTGGCGGTGGCCGGTGAAGACCATGGCGAGGCCGGCCGCGTCGGCGGCGGCGATTACCTCCGCGTCGCGCATCGAGCCGCCGGGCTGGATCACGGCGGTGGCGCCGGCCTCCGCGGCGGTGAGCAGCCCGTCGGCGAAAGGGAAGAACGCGTCCGAGGCGACGACGGAGCCCTTGGCGAGGCTCTCCGCCAGCCCGAGGCGGGCGGCCCCCTCCCCGGCCTTCCAGGCGGCGATGCGGGCGGAATCGACCCGCGACATCTGCCCAGCGCCGATCCCCACCGTGGCGCCCTCGCGGGCGTAGACGATGGCGTTCGACTTGACGTGCTTGGCGACCCGGTAGGCGAAGCGCAGATCCGCGTATTCCCGCTCGCTCGGCGGCCGCTTCGTCACCACGGTGAGCGGCATGTCGTCGACGCTCATCGCGTCGCGCGCCTGCACGAGGAGCCCGCCGGCGAGGCTCTTCACGGTCTCTCCGGGCGCGCGCGGATCGGGCAGGCCTCCGGCGAGCAGCAGCCGCAGGTTCTTCTTCGCGCGGACGATCGCCGCCGCCTCCTCCGTGGCGTCGGGGGCGATGATCACCTCGGTGAAGATCTCGACGATGCGCCGGGCGGCCTCCGCGTCGAGGGTGCGGTTCAGGGCGACGATGCCGCCGAAGGCCGAGGTCGGGTCGCAGGCGAGCGCCCGCTCGTAGGCCTCCGCGAGGCTTGCGCCCTCCGCCACGCCGCAGGGGTTGGCGTGCTTGACGATGACGACCGCCGCCGCGCGGTCCGGGTCGAACTCGGCCACGCACTCGTAGGCGGCGTCGGTGTCGTTGAGGTTGTTGTAGGAGAGTTCCTTGCCCTGCACCTGCCGGGCGCTGGCGACGCCGGGCCGCACGGCCCCGGCGGAGCGGTAGAAGGCCGCCGCCTGGTGCGGGTTCTCGCCGTAGCGCAGCCCTTGCGCGAGGCGCCCGCCGGCGCTGAAGAAGCTCCGCTCGCCCTCCCCCACCTGCGTGGCGAGCCAGGCGGCGATGGCCCCGTCATAGGCGGCGGTGCGGGCGAAGGCGGCCTGCGCCAGGCGCCGGCGCGTCGCCGCGCCGAGCGAGCCGCCGGTCTCGGTCAGCTCGGCGAGGAGCCCTGCATAGGCGCCGGCCTCGGTGACGACGGCGACGTCCGCGTGGTTCTTGGCCGCCGCGCGGATCATCGCCGGGCCGCCGACGTCGATGTTCTCGACGCAGTCGTCGTAGGCCCCGCCCTTCGCGAGCGTCTCCTCGAACGGGTAGAGGTTGACCACGAGGAGGTCGATGGCGCCGATGCCGTGGGCGGCGAGCGCCGCCTGATGCTCGGGGTTGTCGCGCACGGCGAGAAGGCCCCCGTGCACCGCCGGGTGCAGGGTCTTCACCCGCCCGTCCATCATCTCGGGAAAGCCCGTCAGCTCGGCGACCTCGCGCACGGGCAGCCCCGCCTCGGAGAGCGCCCGGTAGGTGCCGCCCGTCGAGACCAGCTCGACGCCGTGGCCGACGAGCGCCCGCGCGAAATCGACGAGCCCGGTCTTGTCGGAGACGGAGAGCAGCGCGCGGGTGATCCGCACCGAGTCGTGGGACATCGAAGCCTCTGGAAACCCTGTCCGTTCGCGCGCCCGGCCCGTGGTCGGGGCGCGGGGGGCGCGTCTCCGCGCCGGTAACACGAACGGCCCCGGCCCGGCCAGCGGCGGCCTCAGGCGCCCGCCGCCTGGGCGTCGAGGCGGGTGAAGGACCAGCGCAGCTCGGTCGGGCCGTCGACGCGCACGTGGAGCACGATCTGCTCCGTGCGCCTCGGGCCGGTGAGGCCGGCGAAGTAGGCGCTCTCCTCGATGCTCACCGCCGCGCCCTCGGCCCGGAAGCGCCAGACCTCGCCGAGCGGCAGCGCCAGGTCGACGGAGCCGAGATGCTCCTCGCGCAGGCGCACGGTCGGGTGGAGATGGAAGCGCACGGCGACGTCGCGGGGCCGGTTGAGACCGCCGCCCTCGCGCAGGAACACGTCCTCGCCCTCGAGCCGTCCCTCCGCGGTCGCGAGGCGCCAGCGACGCTCGTGGACGATGCCGTAGTCGCGGGCGTAGCCGTCGTGGCTCGCCGCCAGGATCTCGGTGCCGGGGATCTGCGAGCGCACCGCCTTCACCGTCGAGGGACCGCGCAGCACCACGGGCCCGAGGCGCTTGCCCAGCCAGGCGACGGCCCGGCGCTCCCCCCACCAGCCGCCGCCGGAGAGGAAGCGGCAGGAGGAGACGTTGGCGACGGTGGCGGTGGAGTGGGCGGCGGTGGTGCGGGCGAGCCGGCGCAGCTCCTCGCCGCTCTCGGGCAGGCCGCAGTTCACGACGATCCGCTGCGGCCCGCTCGACATCTCGAAGGAGAGGCAGCCGGCCCCGGCCTTCGCCGACTGGAGAAGGGGCGGCGCGTAGCCGACATCGGCGACGAGCACCACGCGGCCGCCCTCGAGCCGCTCGTAGCCCGAATGCGGCGCGTGGGTGAGCGGGCGCGCCATGGTGCCGTCGTAGACGAGCAGCGTCGCGAGATGGTCGGCGGCGGTGGCGCCCATGCCGTTGAAGTGGCTGAGCGAGGCGTCGGCATGGCGCAGGAGCCGCAACAGCGGCAGCATCCGGTCGATCGCCCGCAGCAGGGCCTCCGGCGGATCGACCCGGCGGCTGAGGAAGCTCTGGCGCAGCGGCAGGAGGTCGAGGGCGAGCTCCATGGCGAAGCGCGGGTCGCGGCTGCGGTGGCCGCCATCGGGCATGACCTGCCGGTCGAGCTCCCGCGAGAGGATGCGTGTGGCGCGCCGCAGGATCGGCTGGAGGCCCTCGCAGCACAGCCCCGCGTAGCAGAGCGCCACCGCCGCCTCGAGGCGCGCCTGGGGGAGAACGCCCTGCCGCAGGGCCCGCTCGAGGTCGCGGGCGGTGCGCCGGATCAGGCGCAGGAAGGCCTGGTAGAAGGCGTGGTCGGCCCCCTCCAGCACCAGCGGCGACTGGCTGAGGAAGGAGATCAGGCGCCGGGCCGTCACCGAGGTCGCGCCCGCGAGCACGGGATCGCCGCGTCCGGCCATGAAGTCGGCCACGAAGGCGCGGGCGTTGGCCCGCGCCAGCGGGGTGTCGGCGGCGCGCAGGTGGCGCAGCCAGCCGAAGCCGTAGAGTGCTTCGGCCCATTCCGGCGAGGGCGCCGCGTAGTCGAAGGGCGAGCGGCCCTGCACGGCGAGCGAGCGGCCGGCGAAGACGAAGAGCCCGGCGTAGATGTCGTCGGCGAAGGTGGCGTCGGAGGTGCGCAGGTCGTGGGGAGCGATGGCGAGCCCGGTCACGCGGGCGCGGGCGAGGATGTCCGGCGCCGCGCTGGCCCGGGCCGCGGCACGGCGCACGGCGCGCGCGATCTCGCGGCCGAGGAGCCGATACATCGTCCAGCGATCCGGACCCCAGCGCACGCCCTCTCCCCGCGGGACGGGCCGGTCGCAGGCCGCCTCCCCTCCTCGTGAAGCTAGAGCGAGCCTCTTAACCGGCCGTTAAGCATCGGGAAACGGCCTCGGGGCGGCGGTCAGGCCCGCTTCAGGAGCCGGCTCGCGAAGAATCCGTCCATGGCGGGCTCCCCCGAGGGCAGGGTCCGCAGGTGGCCGGCCGCGTCGATCAGGCCCGAGAGGCCGCCGATCTCGTCGGGCCGCACCGGGTCGAGGGCGAAGTCCGGGTGCCGGTCGAGGAAGCGGGCGACCTGTTCTTCCCCCTCCTCCCGCTCCAGGGAGCAGGTGCAGTAGACGAGCCGCCCGCCCGGCTTGAGCAGATCGGCGGCCTTGTCGAGGAGCCGCTCCTGGAGCGCGACGAGACGGCCGATATCGGCCTCGGACTTCGTCCAGGCCACGTCCGGGTGGCGGCGGATGGTGCCGGTCGCCGAGCAGGGCGCATCGAGGAGCACGGCGTCGAAGGGGGGCTCGTCGAGGTCGAGGGCGTCGGCGACGACGATCTTCGCCTCCAGCGACAGACGGCCGAGATTCTCCGACAGGCGCCGCAGGCGGGGGCCCGAGCGGTCGACGGCCGTCACCGCGGCCCCGGCCGCGGCGAGCTGGGCGGTCTTGCCGCCGGGTGCCGCGCAGAGGTCGGCGACGCGCTCGTTCGGCCTGACGTGCAGCAGGCGGGCCGGGATGGCGGCGGCGGCGTCCTGCACCCACCACGCCCCCTCGACGAAGCCCGGCAGCTCGGCGACCGGGGTGCGGGTGTCGGACAGGCGCAGCGATCCGGTCGGCAGCAGCACCGCCGCGAGCATGTCGGCCCAGCGGTCGGCGCCTGCCGGCACGGTGATGTCGATGGCCGCGCCCGAGAGATGGGCGCGGGCGATTCTCTCCGCGCTCTCCCGGCCGTAGGCCGCGATCCAGCGCTGGCGGAGCCAATCCGGCGTGTTGTCGGCGAGCGGGTTCGTCTCTGCGGCGCGGATCTCCTCCGCCTCGCGGGCGATGCGGCGCAGCACCGCGTTCACGAGGCCGGCGCGGTGGCGCAGGCGCGGCTCCGCCTTGGCGAGGCGCACGGCGAGGTCGACGGCGGCGTGGTCGGGCACCGAGAGGTCGAGGATCTGCGCTGCGCCGGTGGCGAGAAGCGCCAGGAAGCGCGGCTCGTCCTCCGGAAGCCCCTCGGCGAGGCGGGCGGCGAGCGCGGCCTTCAGGAAGCCGAGGCGCCGGAAGGTCGCCGTGGCGATGGCCCGCGCCAGCGCCGCGTCCGGACCGGCGACGCCGGCGCGGGCCCCGGCCCCCGCGAGGGCGTCGTCGAGGGCCAGCGCCCGGCCCTGTCCGAGCAGCTCCGCCACCGCCTCGAGGGCGGCCCGGCGGGGCGCCAGGCCCGCGACCGGCTCGTCCACGATCTCCGGAACCGGCTCCGGAATCCGTGCCCTGGCCTTGCGGCCACCGGGCGACCGCGCGTTGCGGCCTGAGGCCATCGATGCCATGTCCCTGATCCCGAAGGCGCCGAACGCGCCGCTCCCGCCCTCCCACCGGAGGCCCGCCGATGCAAGATCCTGCAACGCATGTCCCGTCGGCGCCTGCCACGGGGCAGGATGACTCCGCTCCCCCGCGCCCGCTCAGCCCGGCGGCGCAGCGGGCGCTCGCCGAGGCCGCCGAGCGGCGGGCCGCCATCGATGCCCGCGCGGCGGCGATCGTGGCCGGCGGCGAGCGGCTCGGCCGGGGCGGCCTGGAGCCGGTGCGCTACGAGGACTGGGAGGTGAAGGGCCTCGCCGTCGACTTCTGAGCCCCGCGCGCCCTCGCCCCGACGGGATCGGGGCAAGGGACCCCGCGCATGGGCGCGGGCGGCCGTTCAGGCCCGGAGAGGCGCGGGACCGTTCCCGTCAGCGCACCATGTAGACCTCGGCGCCGACCGAGACCCGCTGGTAGAGGTCGACCACGTCCTGGTTGTACATGCGCACGCAGCCGTAGGAGGCGTAGGTGCCGACAGAGCTCGGCCGGTTGGTGCCGTGGATGGCGTACTCGCCCCCGGCGAGCGTCATCGCCGCCGCGCCCATGGGGTTGCTCGGCGAGCCGCCGGCGATGAGATCGGGCAGGCGCGGGTTGTCGCGCTTGACCTCGCGGGGCGGGGACCAGGCCGGGGCGACGTACTTGCCGTCGATGCGGGTGGTGCCGACCCACTGCTTGCCCGGCTTGCCCACCGCCACGGGGTAGCGGATCGCGGTGCCGTCCCCGTTGACGAGGTAGAGGCGCCGCTCCGAGATGCGGATGACCACCGAGCCCGGCGAAAGCCCGTCGGAGAACGCCACCACCTCGCGCGCCGCGGCCGGCGCCGTCGAACCCAGGCTCAAGCCCGCCAGCATCGCGCCGGCGAGCGCCGCACCCCGCAACCCCTTCTGCCCGTTCATCGGAGATGTCCCTGAAAGCGTGACCTTACGCGGCACGACAATCGGGATCGAAGCTTGTCGTTCCGGTTGACGGGCGAAACGACTGGGCGGGCGATGCACGGTTACCGGAAAACGCGATCAAGGACGCGGGAACGCAGTCCCGCGAATGGGCGGATCAGTCTTCGCGACCCGCTAACCTTGATGCATGCGCTCAGCGCTCCAGGAGCGCGGCGGCGGCCGGGTCGGCCTCCTGCCAGCCGTGGCGGACGAGCTCGGGGTCGAGGTGCTCCTCCTGCGGATAGCCGACGCAGAGATAGGCGACGAGCCGCCAGGAGGCGGGCACGTCGAGGCTCGCGGTGACGTCGCAGGGGTCGAGGATCGAGACCCAGCCGACCCCGAGCCCCCGCGCGCGGGCGGCGAGCCAGAAGGTCTGCACCGCGCCGACCACCGAGTAGCGCAGCATCTCCGGCATGGTCGCCCGGCCGAGGCCGAGGCCCGCCTCCGTGGTCTCGTCGCAGAACACGGCGAGGTGGACAGGCGCCTCCCTGAGCCCCGCGAGCTTGAGGCTGCGATAGAGCGCGGCCCGCTCGTCCGCGTAGCGCTCCGCGGCCGCGTCGTTGCAGCGCTCGAAGCTGCCGACGATGGCGGCCCTGCGCGCGGGGTCGGAGACCCGCACGAAGCGCCAGGGCTGGCTGTTGCCCACGGAGGGGCTGAGCCGGGCGAGATCGAGGCAGGCCAGGAACGCCTCCTCGGGCACCGGATCGGTGCGGAAGCGGCGCACGTCCCGCCGCCAGGCGAAGAGATCGGCGAGCGTGCGGCGGAAGCCGTCGTCGAAATGGGGCACGGGTCGGCGCGGGGTCTCGGGACACGCGCCGGGAGCCGGCGGCGGCCGAGGAGAATAGCCGGTGCGGCCGCCGGAAAGAACGGCGGCGCCGGGAAAAGCCGCGCGAAAAAAAGGCCACCCGTGAGGGTGGCCTTTGAAGTCCTTGGGTCTCGAAACCTCTGGAGTGCCATCCGTGGAGACCGGTCGCGCGTCCGAGGGCTGGGGAGCTCGGGTTTCGGGCGAACGTCCGGGCACGGGCCGGCGAGGTTCACGAGGTGATGTAGGGAGGCAACGCGGCTCGGAAAAGGCGCGATCGCGGCGATTTCGTGATGTTTTTTCTCTGGCCCGTATCCCCTGCGCCACGGCACGGCGCCTTGCGGCCCGGGGCGGCGGGCCCCATCATCGAGCCAGCGAAGCATTCCGGATGGAGAGCCGATGAGCGAGCGGTCGAGCGCCGAGCCCCGACAGAGCGAGCCCGCCGCCGCGGCGTCGGTGGTCCCCTTCCCCGGCCCCCGCAGCGCCTCCGCCCCGCCCCCGCAGGTCGCGTTCGACCGCAACGAGTTGCGCACGATCTTCAACCTCTACGGCCGAATGGTCGCCGAGGGCGAGTGGCGGGACTATGCCCTCGACTTCCGCCGGGACAAGGCGGTGTTCTCGATCTACCGGCGCAGCTCCGAGGTGCCGCTCTACCGGATCGAGAAGGATCCGAAGCTCGCCCGCCGCCAGGGCGCCTACGCGGTAGTCGCCGCGACCGGGCTGGTGATGAAGCGCGGCAGCGACCTCGCCCGCGTGCTCGGCGTGCTGGAGAAGCCCCTGCGGGCGGTGTGAGGCCGCCCGCCACGGCCCCGCGCCAAGGAAAAAGCCCCGGCGGTCTCCCGCCGGGGCTCTCTCGTTCCGGGTCTGGTGCTGGCTCTAGCGGCGGTCGCCGAGGAGGGTCAGCAGGAACTGGAACATGTTGATGAAGTCGAGGTACAGCGTCAGCGCACCGTTCACGGAGAGCTTGGCCGCACCCTCGGCATCGGCGCCGGAGTAGAGGAACATCTCCTTGAGCTTCTGCGTGTCGTAGGCGGTCAGCCCCGCGAAGATCAGGACGCCGAGCACCGAGATCGCGAACTGCAGCGCGCTCGAGGCCAGGAAGATGTTCACGATCGAGGCGATGATGATGCCGATCAGGCCCATGATCAGGAACGAGCCCATCCCCGAGAGGCTGCGCTTCGTCGTGTAGCCGTAGAGGCTCAACGCGCCGAAGGTGGCCGCGGTGATGAAGAACACCCGCACCACGCTGGCGCCGGTGAACACCAGAAGCAGCGTCGACATCGAGGCGCCCATCACCGCCGCGAAGGCGAAGAAGGTCAGCCGCGCGGCCGAGGCCGACATCCGGTCCATCCGCATCGTGAAGATGAAGATGAAGGCCAGGGGGGCCAGCATCAGCACCCACTTCAGCGGGCTCGTGTAGAGCATCTGCCCGAACGGCGTCAGGGCGAGCTTGCCCGTCGCCGTCTGGGCGGTCGCGGCCATGTTGAGGCCGAGCGCCACCAGGCCCGAGATGCCGAGCCCGACGACCATGTTGTTGTAGACGCCCAGCATGAACGCCCGCAGGCCCTGGTCGACCTCGACCTGGCTGCCGGCGTATCCGGGGGCCTGGGCGCCGTACCGGAAGGGGCTGTTGTCGAATGCCATGAATGGTGTCCCTTGAACGATTCCCTTCGGGTGAGCGCCCGGCCGGAGGGCCGGAGGCTCGCGCGGGGTCTCTGGCACCGTTCACACCCGATGCCTCAGCGCGGAATATGTTGCCTCGCTGCATTCCAAGCAAGACCCGTGACGCTTGCGCAGGGCCGCTTTTCGAGGTCGAACCGCAATGTTTTTCTCGGGGCGAGCGAGGATTAAACGCGGGTAACCTTACGTAAGGCTCGTCTCCAGGTTCGGGATCGCGGCGCCCGCCGCTTTAGACCGGTTAAAGCCTTCGCGACGACTCGGAGCCCGAACGATCAGAACTGGCGCAGGTAGGGAGCCGGCTTCTGCCCGAGGATCCGCCAAGTCCCGGCGAGCCCTGCCGCGACCGCGAGCAGCACCGCGAGCCCGGCCGCGAGAAGCGCGCCCGACAGGTCGAGGGTGAAGGGCAGGCGCATCACCCGCGTGACGATCACCCAGCCGGCGAGCCCGCCGGCCAGGAGCCCGAAGGCCGCGGTGACGAGCCCCAGCGCGAGGTACTCCAGGGCGTAGGCCGAGAGCAGGCGGCGGCGGTCGGCCCCGAGCACCTTCAGCACCACGGCGTCGTAGAGCCGGGCCCGGTGCCCGGCGGCCACCGCACCGGCGAGCACCAGCAGGCTCGCCAGCACCGCGACCGCGCTGGCGCCGCGGATCGCGGTGACGAGGCGCCCGACGAGATCGCTCACCGCCTCCAGTGCCTCGCGCACCCGCACGCCGGTCACGGAGGGGTAGGTCTTGGCGGTCGCGCGCAGGATCGCGGCCTCGGCGGCGGGATCGGTGCCGCCGGGGAGCGTCAGGGTGGCCAGGTCCGAGTGCGGCGCCCCCCGGAAGGTGGCCGGCGAGAATACCATCACGAAGTTGATGCCGAGCGAGCGCCACTCGACCTTGCGCAGGTTGGCGATGCGCGCCGTGATGGGGCGGCCGAGCACGTTGACGGTGACGGCGTCGCCGATCTTGAGCTCGAGCTTGGCGGCGAGCTCCGCGTCGAAGGAGACGAGGGACTCGCGCTCGTCCGCGCCCCACCAGCGTCCCTCGACGAGGGTCGAGCCCTCCGGCATGTCGGCGGCGTAGGTGATGCCCCGGTCGCCGTCGAGCACCCAGGCGGCGTCCTCCGGCGGGCGGATGCGCTCGGCAGGCGTGCCGTTGAGGGCCACGATCCGCCCGCGCATCATCGGCACGCGCTCGATGCGGCCGGTAGGAGCCTGCCCGCCGAGGAAGGCGTGGAAGCCCTCCGCCTCGCTCGCCGGGATGTCGAGGAAGAACAGGTTCGGCGCCGAGGCCGGCAGCGTCCCCGTCAGGGCGCGGCGGACGTTGGCGTCGATGAGGCTCAAGGCGACGAGAAGCGTCACGCCGAGGCCGAGGGAGAGCACCACGGAGGGCGTCAGCGCGCCGGGGCGGTGGAGGTTGGCGAGCGCCATGCGCGGGGCCGCCCGCTTCGGGTGCGGCAGGCGCTTTGCCAGCGCCATCAGCCCGAGGCCGACGAGGCGCAGCGCCCCGAAGGCGAGACCGGCGGCGGCGATGAAGATCAGCGCCACCCGCCGGTCGAAGGCGGTGGCGACGGCGAGCCCTGCGAGCGCGGCGAGCGCCAGCACTAGGACGATGCGGTAGCGCCAGCGCACCCCGCGCCCCGCCGGCTCGACCCGGTCGCGGAAGAGCCCTGAGACCGGGATGTCGTGGGCGCGCCCGAGCGGCGTCACCGCGAAGGCGAGCGCGGTGAGGAGCCCGTAGGCGGCGGCCAGCGCCAGCTCGCCCGCGGCCAGCCGCGGCTCCAGGGGCAGAGGCAGCTGCGCGGCGAACAGCGCGTCGATGGCGAAGGGGATCGCGGCGCCGACCGCCAGACCGATCCCCGTGCCGATGCCGGCGATGAGCATCACCTGGGTCAGGTAGAGGTTCACCACCGCCGAGCCCGGCGCGCCGACGCTCTTGTAGGTGGCGATGGAGCCGCGCTTGCGCTCGACGAAGGCGTGGACGGCATTGGCCACGCCGACGCCGCCGACGATCAGCGCGGTCAGCCCGACGAGGGTGAGGAACTGCGTGAAGCGCTCGATGCTCTTGGCGAAGCGCGGGTCGGCGTCGGAGCGCGCGCGCATCTCCCAACCCGCCTCCGGCACCGCCTTGGCGATGCGTGCGGCGCTCTCGGCGAGCTCTGCGTCGGTGGCGCCGGGCTTCTGGAGGCGGTAGCTCCAGCGGTTGAGGCTGCCCGGCCGCACCAGCCCGGTGGCGTCGAGCGCCTCTTGCGAGACGAGGAGGCGCGGGCCGAAGCCGATGCCGTTGGCGATGCGGTCGGGCTCCGAGACGAGGGTGGCGCGAATCTCGACCGGCGTGCCGGCGAGGCTCACCCGGTCGCCGGCCTTGAGGCCGAGGCGCGCCAGCAGTGCCGGGTCGGCGACGGCGCCGAAGGTTGCGTCGCGCCGGGCGAGGAGATCGGGGAGCGGGGCGGCCGGATCTGTGACGAGGGGGCCTGCGGCGGGATAGGTCCCGTCCACCGCCTTCAGCTCGACCAGCGCCGCCGCGCCGTCGCCGGCCACCGCCATGGCCCGCAGGGACGCGACCACGGAGACGGGGCCTTCCGCCGCGAGCGCCGCGCGCTCGGCCTCGGTCGCCTGCCGGTTGATGAGGCTGTAGCTGAGATCGCCCCCGAGGATGCGCCGGCCCTCGCGGCCGAGCCCGTCGGTGAGCGAGCGCGACACCGAGGCGACCCCGGCGATCGCGGCGACGCCGAGCGCGATGCAGAACAGGAACACGACGAAGCCCGAGAGCCCGCCGCGCAACTCGCGCAGCGCGAGGCGCAAGGTGAGCGGCAGGGGGCTCCGGCGCGGCGGCTGGCGCCGCGCCTCGGGCGTCCCGAGGGTTCCGTGCATCGCCGTGCCTCAGGCCGGGATTCCGGCCTCGATCCGCCCTGCGCGTACCCGCACGGTGCGGTCGCAGAGCCGGGCGAGGCCGGGATCGTGGGTGACGAGGACCAGGGTGGCGCCCCGGTCGCGCTTGAGGGCGAAGAGCAGGTCGACGATGCCGGCCCCCGTCGCCTCGTCGAGGTTGCCGGTGGGCTCGTCCGCCACCAGGATCGCCGGATCGGGCGCGATGGCCCGGGCGATGGCGACCCGCTGCTGCTCGCCGCCGGAGAGCTGGGCGGGGTAGTGGTGCAGCCGCTCCCCGAGGCCGACCGCGCGCAGCTCCTCGGCGGCCCGTTCGTGGGCGTCCGCCCGGTCGGCGAGCTCGAGAGGGAGCGCGACGTTCTCCAGCGCCGTCATGGTCGGAACGAGGTGGAAGGCCTGGAAGACGATGCCGATGCGCCGGCCCCGGAAGCGGGCGAGCGCGTCCTCGTCGAGGCCGCCGAGATCGGTGCCCTCGACCCGGATCGATCCGGAATCCGGCCGCTCCAGCCCGGCCATAACCATGAGCAGCGTCGACTTGCCCGAGCCCGAGGGGCCGACGAGGCCGACCGCCTCCCCGCGCCCGACCTCCAGGGAGACGCCGCGCAGGACGTGGACGCGGGCCGCGCCCCGGCCGAGGCTCAGCTCGATCCCGGAGAGGGCGATGGCGGGGTTGCCGGCGGTCACGCGGGGACCGATCTGTGCGCGGGGACGGGCATGGGGTTCACGAGAGTTGGAGACCGATCTTCGATGCTGCGGCGGATGGATGCGAGGCTCGCGGGGCGCCGCGACGGGAGGGGTGCGGGCGATATGGGCCGCCAAGCCGGCGGCCGCCATCGGGGCGTTCTCGGGCTTCTGGTCGCGCTGATGGCTCTCTTTGCCGCAGCGGCGGCGGGCGCCGCAACCGCCGACGAGAAGGGCCGGCCTCTGAAGCTGGTGGCGCTCGGCGACAGCCTGACGGCGGGCTACCAGCTTCCCGCGGCGGCGGCCTTCCCCGCTGTGCTGGAGCGCACGTTGCGCGCCAAGGGCTACGACGTCTCGATCGCCAACGCGGGCGTCTCCGGCGACACCACCACCGGCGGCCTCGACCGGCTCGACTGGTCGGTGCCCGAGGGCACGGACGGGGTGATCCTGGAGCTCGGCGCCAACGACATGCTGCGTGGCACAGACCCGGAGGTGCCGCGGAAGGCCCTCGACACCATCGTTTCGCGGCTCAAGGCCCGCGGCATCCCGGTGCTGCTCGCCGGGATGCGCGCCTCGGCCAATCTCGGGCCGGACTACGTGGCGAAGTTCGACGCGATCTACCCGACCCTCGCGGAGCGCTACGGGCTCGTGCTCTACCCGTTCTTCCTGGAGGGCGTCGCCGGCGAGGCCTCCCTCGCCCTGCCCGACCGGCTGCACCCGAACGCCAAGGGCGTCGAGGGCATCGTCGCCGGCATCCTGCCGACCGTCGAGATTTTCTTGAGGCGCCTCCAGGGGGCGGAGCGGTAGCTCAAGTGCCCCGGCTGTTCACGGCGCTCGCCGTCCCGGAGGCCATCGGGCAGACGCTCGCGCTGCACCGGGGCGGCCTGCCCGGCGCCCGCTGGATCGAGCCGGGCGACTACCACGTCACCCTGCGCTTCCTCGGCGACGTCTCGCTCGATCTCGCCGAGGATCTCTGCGCGGCGCTGGCCGAGGCCCGCCCCCGTCCGCCCGTCGAGATTACCCTCGACGGGCTCGCGAGCTTCGGCGGCGATCGGCCGCGCGCGGTCTTCGCGGCCGTGGCGGCGAGTCCCGACCTCCTCGACCTCCAGGCCGAGCAGGAGCGCCTCGCCCGCCGGGCCGGCGCAGAGCCGGAGCGGCGCAGGTTCACGCCCCACGTGACGCTCGCCCGGCTGAACCGCTCCGCCCGCCCCGAGGACGTGGCGATGTTTCTCTCGGGGACGGCGCTGGCGCCCGTGCGCTTCACGGCGCGGGAGGTGGTGCTCTTCTCCGCCCGCGCCTCGACGGGCGGCGGGCCCTACGTGGCGGAGGCGGTCTTTCCCTTCGCCTGAGGCCTCACAGCCGCCGCAGCGCCACGCTCTCGATGCGGTGGCTGGCGCCCTTGGCGAGGATCAGGCTGGCGCGCTGGCGGGTCGGCAGGATGTTCTCGCGCAGGTTCGGCAGGTTGATCGTGCTCCAGAGCCGGTCGGCGACCTCAAGCGCCTCCGCCTCGCCGATCTCGGCGTACTTGCGGAAGTAGGAGCGCGGGTCGCGGAAGGCGGTCTGGCGCAGCTTCATGAAGCGCGTCACGTACCAGCGGTGCAGGTCGTCCTCGTGCCCGTCGAGGTAGATCGAGAAGTCGAAGAAGTCCGAGACGAAGGGAATGGCGGTGCCGTCCCGCGGCAGCCGCGCGGGCTGGAGCACGTTGAGGCCCTCGACGATCAGGATGTCGGGGCTCTCCACCACCCGCTCCTCGCCGGGCACCCGGTCGTAGACGAGGTGGGAGTAGACGGGCGCCGCCACCCGCTTGTGGCCCGCCTTGATGTCGTGGAGGAAGCGCAGCAGGGCCGCGGTGTCGTAGCTCTCAGGGAAGCCCTTGCGGTCCATGGCGTCGTGGCGGGCGAGCTCCGCGTTCGGCAGCAGGAAGCCGTCCGTGGTGATGAGGTCGACCTTCGGGGTGTTCGGCCAGCGGGCGAGCAGCGCGGCGAGGACCCGCCCCGTGGTCGACTTGCCGACCGCCACCGAGCCCGCGAGCCCGATGATGTAGGGGACCTTGGCCTCGCGCTCGGCGAGCAGGAAGCGCTGCGTCGCCTTGAACAGCCCCTGCGTCGCCGCGACGTAGAGGGAGAGCAGGCGCGAGAGCGGCAGGTAGATCGCCACCACCTCCTCGACCGAGATCGGGTCGTTGAGGGATTGCAGGCGCTCGATGTCCCCGGCGGTCAGCGTCAGGGGCGTGTCGGCGCGCAGCTGCGCCCATTCCTCCCGGCGGAACAGGCGGTAGGGCGAGAGCCGCTCCGGCCCCTGCCCCGTCACCGGGTCCTGGCCGGGCCCCGGATCGGGCTCCGGCAGCGGGCCGGCGACCGGCGCCGCATCGTCGAGGCCCGTCACGTGTGGCGCCTCGCGGCCTTCTCGGCGAGCCCGCTCTGCGCGGTGCGGCGGGCGAGTTCCGCCATCACCTCGTCGAGGCCGACGCCGCCGGCCTTCAGCACCACGAGGAGGTGGTAGAGCACGTCGGCCGCCTCCGAGACGAGGCCGGCGCGATCCCCCTCGACGGCGGCGATGGCCGCCTCCACCGCCTCCTCGCCGAGTTTCTTGGCGGCCTTCCCCGGCCCGCCCGCGAGGAGCTTCGCCGTGTAGGAGGTCTCGACGGGAGCCGCCGCGCGCTCGGCGACGAGGGCCTCGAGGTCTTGGAGGGTGAAGTCCGTCATCGGGGATGGTTCATCGGTCCGGCGGGGCAGGCACGGGAGACAGTTCTCCGATCCGAGCCTGCGTCAAAGCCGGCTACCCGGCAAGGCGCCGCCCTGACAATCCCGTGCGATCCGCAGCGGCCTTGAAAACCCGCCCCGAGCCCGTGGATTGCGGGGCTTTCAGCACGGATCGAGCCGCATGGAGAGCCCGGCACGGGCCATGTGGGCCTTGGCCTGCCCGACGCTCGCCTCGCCGAAATGGAAGATCGAGGCGGCGAGCACGGCGCTGGCGCCGCCCTCGCGCACGCCCGCGACAAGGTCGTCGAGGCCGCCGACGCCGCCGGAGGCGATCACCGGCACCGGCACCGCGTCGGCGATCGCCCGCGTCAGCGCGAGGTCGTAGCCCGAGCGGGTGCCGTCCTTGTCCATCGAGGTGACGAGAAGCTCGCCCGCGCCCTTGCCCGCCACGAGTCGGGCGAACTCCACGGCATCGATCCCGGTGGGGCTGCGCCCGCCATGGGTGAAGATCTCCCAGCGGGGTTCCTCGCCGGCCACCGAGACGCGCTTGGCGTCGATCGCCACGACGATGCACTGGTCCCCGAACTTCTCCGCCGCCGCCGCCACGAGATCGGGGTTCTTCACGGCGGCCGTGTTGATGCCGACCTTGTCCGCGCCTGCGAGCAGGAGCTGGCGGACGTCCGACACCGTGCGCACGCCGCCGCCGACGGTGAGCGGCATGAAGCAGGCCTCCGCCGTCCGGCTCACCACGTCGAGGAGCGTGCCGCGGGCCTCGTGGCTCGCGGTGATGTCGAGAAAGCAGAGCTCGTCGGCGCCGGCCGCGTCGTAGGCCTTGGCGGATTCGACCGGATCGCCGGCGTCGCGCAGCTCGAGGAACTGCACGCCCTTGACGACGCGCCCGTCCTTGACGTCGAGGCAGGGAATGATGCGGGTCTTGAGCACGGATCAGCTTCCGGCAGTCGGGGCGCCGCCCTTCGCCCGGGCGATGGCGGCGAGCGCCTCGGCGGGGTCGATGCGGCCGTCGTAGAGGGCGCGGCCGGTGATGGCGCCGGCGAGCAGCGCGCAGTCCGGCTGGAGCAGGCGGTGCACGTCCTCGATCGAGGCGAGGCCGCCCGACGCGATGACGGGGATGCCGACGGCTTGCGCCAGCGCCAGCGTCATCTCGATGTTGAGGCCCTTGAGGATGCCGTCGCGGGCGATGTCCGTGTAGATGATCGCGGCGACGCCCGCGTCCTCGAAGCGGCGGCCGAGCTCTTCGGCCGTCATGCTGGAGGTCTGCGCCCAACCCTCCACCGCCACGCGCCCATCCTTGGCGTCGATGCCCACCGCCACCCGGCCGGGATGCAGACGCGCGGCCTCGCGCACGAAGGCGGGGTCGCGCACCGCCGCGGTGCCGATGATGACCCGCGCGACGCCCTTCTCGAGCCAGCCCTCCAGGGTGCGCATGTCGCGCACGCCGCCGCCGAGCTGCACCGGAAGGCGCACCCGGCGGAGGATCGCCTCGACAGCGCCCGCGTTCATCGGCGCCCCGGCGAAGGCGCCGTCGAGGTCGACGACGTGCAGCCAGGGGAAGCCCTGCTCCGCGAAGCTCTGCGCCTGCGCGGCCGGGTCGTCGTTGAAGACCACGGCCTGGGCCATGTCGCCCTGGACGAGACGGACGCAGCGGCCCTCCTTGAGATCGATCGCCGGAAACAGGATCACGCGGGAGACTCTTCGGGTTCGGTGGATCAGGGGCGCCAGCGTAGGAAGTTCGCGATCAGCGCGAGGCCGAGATGCTGGCTCTTCTCCGGGTGGAACTGGGTGCCGGCGAGGTTGTCGCGGGCGACCATGGCGGTGACGGCGCCGCCATAGTCGGCCTCAGCCACCACGTCCTCCGGCCGCTCGGGCGAGAGCGCGTAGCTGTGCACGAAGTAGGCGTGCAGCCCCTCCGGGATGCCCTTGAGCAGCGGGTGCGGGCGGGCGCGGACGAGCGTGTTCCAGCCCATGTGCGGGATCTTGAGGGCCGGATCGTCCGGGCGGATCGGGCCGACGTCGCCGGGGATCCAGCCCAGGCCCGGCGTGACCGCGTATTCGAGGCCGCGGCTCGCCATGAGCTGCATGCCGACGCAGATGCCGAGGAAGGGACGGCGCTTGCCGATCGCCGCCTCGGTCATGGCCTCGACCATGCCGGGCACGGCATCGAGGCCGGCGCGGCAGTCGGCATAGGCGCCGACGCCCGGCAGCACGATCCGGTCGGCGGCGGCGACCTCGGCCGGATCGCCGGTCACGCGGATCGAGGTGCCGTCGAGCCCGGCCTCGCGGGCGGCCCGCTCGAAGGCCTTGGCCGCCGAGTGCAGGTTGCCCGAGCCGTAGTCGATGATCGCGACGCGCTCGCTCACAGTCTCTCCGATCCGTTCCTCGCGGGAGCCCTCACCGGCCGCCCTCGCCGAACGGGTAGAGGCCGACGATCGGTCCCGCCGCCCGCGCCGTGGCGCCGGGGGGCGCGACGGGGACCGGGGGCGTCCGGTCCGGATCGAGCCAGCGGGCGAGCGCCTTCATCTCGGCCTCGGTGGCGTTGGCGGCCAGGAAGGCGTCGCGGGCCGGCCGCCCGGAGCGCTGGAGCGTCCAGCGGCGCAGGCTCGACGCCTCGAGCCCGATGAGCAGGTGCAGCAGCAGCAGCACGACGGTGATCGCCCCCGGCGCGAGGCCGAGCAGCCATCCGGCGACGAGCGCAGCCGCCAGCCCGGCGATGACGACGAGCGCCGCGATCCAGAGCCGGTGATAGAGGAACCAGAGCGCGCCAAAGACGAAGGCCGTCCAGGAGAAGCCGTCCGGCACCAGGACCGCCCGCTCCAGGCCGTGCGGCTCGCCGGGCCGCGCGTCCGCCGGCGGATGGAAGGTGTAGCTGCGCATCGCCGTCTCCCTTCTGGCGCTCGCCCGCGGCGGGCGGAGCGCGTGCTTCAGAGCGACCCCTTCGTGGAGGGCACGCGCCCGTCCTCGCGGGGATCCACCGCCACCGCCTGCCGCAACGCCCGCGCCAGTCCCTTGAAGCAGCTCTCGGCGATGTGGTGGGAGTTGTCGCCGTAGAGGGTCTCGACGTGGAGCGTCAGCCCGGCGTTCATAGCGAAGGCCTGGAACCACTCGCGCACGAGCTCGCTGTCGAAGGCGCCGATCTTCTCGGTGGGGAAGCGGGTGCGGAACACCAGGAACGGCCGGCCCGAGACGTCGACGGCGACCCGCGTCAGCGCCTCGTCCATGGGCAGGTGAATGTCGGCGTAGCGGCCGATGCCCCGCTTCTCGCCGAGCGCCTTCAGGAAGGCCTGGCCGAGCGCGATGCCGGTATCCTCGGTGGTGTGGTGCTGGTCGACATGCAAATCGCCCGTCACCTTCGCCTCAATGTCGAACAGCGCGTGGCGGGCCAGGAGCTCCAGCATGTGGTCGAGAAAGCCGACCCCCGTCGACACGGCGGCGCAGCCGGTGCCGTCGAGGGCGACCGTCACGCTGACGTCGGTCTCCGCCGTGCGGCGGCTGATGCTGGCGGATCGCATGCTCGGGCTCGTCCGGGAAAGGCCGCCTTCTAGTCCGGAAACACCCGCGCGGAAAAGGGTTTGCCCGCGCGAATGATGAATGCCCGCGCGGATCGCTTTCGCTGATCCGGCGATCGCCGAAAGCGAGCCGCGCTTGTGTTGAGCCGCATTGTCTGGCGCCGAACCGGAAGCCACTTCGGCGGACGATGCTCTATCCGTTCAGGACGCGGCCGGCCACCGCGTCGAGCTTGGCGAGCAGCGCTGGGTCGCGCTGGGCGGGGGCGGTCATGATGGCGCCGTCGAGCGCCCGGTGCGAGCCCGCGGGGCAGTCCTCGCGCTCGGCGGGGAAGTCGCGGGCGAGGCGTGCCACGAGCCGGGCGGCCCGGTCGGCGTTGGCGCGGGCCACCGCGATCACCGAGGCGACGTCGACGGCGTCGTGGCCAGGGTGCCAGCAGTCGAAGTCCGTGACCATGGCGATGGTGGCATAGGTGATCTCGGCCTCGCGGGCGAGCTTGGCCTCGGGCATGTTGGTCATGCCGATCACGTCGAAGCCCTGCGCCTTGTGGAAGGCCGACTCGGCGAAGGTCGAGAACTGCGGGCCTTCCATGCAGACATAGGTGCCGCCCCGCTGCACCACGATCCCCTCGGCCTCCGCCGCCGCGGCGATGCGCTTCTGCAGGCCCGGCCCGACCGGATGGGCCAGAGAGACGTGGGCGACGCAACCGTTCCCGAAGAACGAGGAGGCGCGGGCATGGGTCCGGTCGACGAACTGGTCGACGAGTACGAACAGGCCCGGATGCAGCTCCGCCCGGAACGAGCCGCAGGCGGAGAGCGCGACGAGGTCGGTGACGCCCGCCCGCTTCAGAACGTCGATGTTCGCCCGGTAGTTGATGCCGGACGGCGAGAAGCGGTGGCCCCGCCCGTGCCGGGCCAGGAACACCACCGGCGTATCGCCGATCCGGCCGATGCGCAGGGCGTCGGAGGGCTCGCCCCAGGGCGATTCGATCCTCTCCTCGCGAATGTCCTCGAGGCCCGGCAGGTCGTAGACCCCGGACCCGCCCATCACGCCGAGCACCGCTTTCGCCATGCAGTCGTCTCCCTGTGCTGCCGGCCCGGGACCGGAGCCGTCGGCCCCGGCGAGGCCTGCCTCCGCGCCCCTCCGGGCGGATGGTTAGCATGCGCGGGCCCGCGCGCGGCGGCATCGCGGCAACAGTGCCCCGGCGCCGGAACGGAAACGGGCCCGCGAGGGGCCCGTCCGATGCGTCTGCGACCCTCGCGCGGGCCGTCAGTACGCCTTGTGCAGCTCCGGCTGGAGGCCGTGGACCTCGCCGCCGACATCCGCCCAGATGCGCTTCTTCACGTAGTAGAGCAGCGCGCTGAGCACGATCAGGAACAGGATCACCCGGAAGCCGAGCGCCTTGCGGGCGACCATGTGCGGCTCGGCCGCCCAGGCCATGAAGGCCGCCACGTCCTTGGCGTACTGGTCGACCGTCTCCGGCACGACCGGCTCGCCCTTGTCGGTCTTCGGGTAGGTCACCTGCCCGTCGCTGATGGGATTGGGCATCGCGATGAGGTGGCCGGGGTAGTACTTGTTGTAATGGGTCCCTTCCGGCACATCCATGCCCTTGGGCGCCTCCTCGTAGCCGACCAGCAGGGCGTGGATGTAGTCGACCCCCTGCTCCGAGTAGCCGACGAAGGGCATCACGTCGGTGACGAACCAGGGGAAGCCGCGCTCGTAGGTGCGGGCCTTGGCGAGCACCGAGAAGTCCGGCGGCGCCTTGCCGCCGTTGGCGGCGGCCGCCGCCTTGTCGTTGGGGAACGGCGCCGGGAAGGCATCGGCCGGGCGGCCGGGCCGCTCGAACATCTCGCCGGAATCGTTCGGGCCGTCCTTGACCTGGTAGGTCGCTGCCAGCGCCTTGACCTGATTGGCCGAGTAGCCCGGGCCGCCCGGCTCCGCGAGGTTGCGGAAGCGCACCAGCGTCATGCTGTGGCAGGCGGAGCAGACCTCCTTGTAGACCTGGAAGCCCCGCTGGAGCTGGGCCTGGTCGAAGGTGCCGAGGGCGCCCGCGAAGCTCCACTTCTGGCGGGGCGGCTGCGGGGCCTCCGCCGCGCCGGAGGCGGCGGTGCCGAGCGAGAGCGCCAGGAGCGAGGCCGCCAGAAGCGGGCCCGCGCGGCGGGCGAGGATGGACAGGGAGATGGTCATGCTGGTCTTCCCTGCCCTCAGCCCTTGGTCGACGGCGCGGCTGCCGCGCCGGCGGGCACGCCGGACCCGCTCACCTGCTTGCCCGGACCGGTGACGCTCTCGAGGATCGAGCCCGGCAGGGCCTTCGGGGTCTCGAACAGGCCGACGAGCGGCATCACGATCAGGAAGTGGGCGAAGTAGTAGAAGGTGCAGACCCGCGCCGCGATGACGTAGCCGCCCTCGGGGGGCTTGGCGCCGAGCCAGCCGAGGATGATGCACACCGCGAAGAACACCCAGAAGAACTGCCGGTAGATCGGCCGGTAGTTGCAGGATCGGATCCGCGAGGTGTCGAGCCACGGCGCGAGCGCCAGGATCATCACCGCGCCGAACATCAGGATGACGCCGCCGAGCTTGTCAGGAACCGCCCGCAGGATCGCGTAGAACGGCAGGAAGTACCACTCGGGCACGATGTGGGCCGGGGTCACGGCGGGGTTGGCGGGGACGTAGTTGTCGGCGTGGCCGAGATAGTTCGGCTGGAAGAAGATGAACCACGCGAACAGGATCATGAACGCCACGGTGGCGAACACGTCCTTGACCGTCGCGTAGGGGGTGAAGGGCACCGCGTCCTTGCCCGACTTGATCGGGATGCCGGCGGGGTTGTTCTGCCCGGTCACGTGCAGCGCCCAGACGTGCAGCACGACGACGCCGGCGATCATCCATGGCAGCAGGTAGTGCAGCGAGAAGAAGCGGTTCACCGTCGGGTTGCCGACCGAGTAGCCGCCCCAGAGCAGGCTCTGGATGGTGTCGCCGACCACCGGGATCGCCGCCAGGATGTTGGTGATGACGGTGGCGCCCCAGAAGCTCATCTGGCCCCACGGCAGGGTGTAGCCGAGGAAGGCGGTGGCCATCATCAGGAGGTAGATGACGACGCCGAGGATGTAGAGCACCTCGCGGGGGGCCTTGTAGGACCCGTAGTAGAGCGCCCGGAAGATGTGCACGTAAACGGCCACGAAGAACATCGAGGCGCCGTTGGCGTGGGCGTAGCGCAGCAGCCAGCCGTAGTTCACGTCGCGCATGATGTGCTCGACGGAGTTGAAGGCCCCCGCGGCGGAGGGCTCGTAGTGCATGGCGAGCCAGACGCCGGTGATGATCTGGACGCCGAGCATCGCCGAGAGGATGGCGCCGAAGGTCCAGAAATAGTTTAGGTTGCGCGGCACCGGGTAGGCGATGAAGGACGAGTGCACGAGCCCGGCGATCGGCAGCCGGCTCTCGAACCATTTGGCGAGGCGGCTCTTGGGCACGTAGGTGTTGCCGTGTGCGCTCATGGGCGTGATCCGCTTCCTCTCGTTCCTCAGGCCGCGGCCTTGCCTTCCTTGGGTCCTTCCTCGCCGATGCGGATCTTGGTGTCCGACTGGAAGGCGTAGGGAGGCACGGGAAGGTTCGTGGGGGCGGGGCCGCGGCGGACGCGGCCGGACGTGTCGTAGAGCGAGCCGTGGCAGGGGCAGAACCAGCCGTCGTAGGGGCCCGAATGACCGATCGGCACGCAGCCGAGATGGGTGCAGTTGCCGTAGACGACGAGCCACTTCTCGTGGCCCTTCTTGACGCGCGCCGAGTCGGCCTGCGGGTCGATGAGCTCGCTCATCTTGACCGCGTCGGCCTCCTTGACCTCCTTCTCGGAGCGGTTGCGCACGAAGATCAGCTTGCCGCGCCAGAACACGTTGATGATCTGGCCCTCCTGGATCGGGGCGAGATCGACCTCGATCGGGGCGCCGGCGGCGATCACCGCCGCGTCGGGGGCCATCGAGGCGACGAGCGGCCAAGCCACGGCGCCGGCGCCGACGGCGAGGCCGGCCCCGGTGGCGAGGAACAGGAAGTCGCGGCGGGAGCCGTCGTGAAGGGATGCGTCGCCGGCTGTGGAGGGCGTGGCGGAGGGGTTCGCCAAGGTCGAGAACTCCATTCAGGCGGACGTCTCGGGAGGGCGCTGCCTTACCCGGTGGCGTCCGGAGGGCGTCGGTCCGCGCTCAGGACCGAAGCATCATTATTCTAAACTGTGCAATGCGTCGTCGCGCCGCCGGAAGTCAAGCCGAGCCGGAGCCCCGGCGCACCCCTGTATCAAAGATGCATCGGGACGGCGGAAGGCGCCGCGCGGCCGTGGCCGGCCACCCCCGGACGGACGGCTGCGGCCTCTTTACGCGGCGGCTCCGCTCGGGCGCGCGGAGGTTCCGGAGGAACCCTGCTGCCGGATGATCGAGGCCTCCCGGCACGGGGCGCGCGGCCCTGACAGACGGCCGCCGCCCTCGCGCGACCGCCGCCGGATGTCCCGCGCGGTCCGACGAAGGCCTGCCATGTCCGCCGGAAGGCGTCGAAGAGCCCCCTCTCCGCCGGCCCGATCAGCGGCCTGACGGCGGGCTCTCGACGGGATGCGAGACCTGCGGCCGTGCTCGCCGGGCGGCGAGGTGCCGCCAGCGGGCGACGAGCAGCACGGCGACCACGAACAGCCCGGCGCAGAAGCCGATCCAGATCCCGTAGCCCTGGAGGCCGACCCACCAGGCCAGGGCCGCGCCCGCCGGCACGCCGATGCCCCAGTAGCCGCCGACCGCGATCAGCATCGGCACCCGCGCGTCCTGGAGGCCGCGCAGCATCCCGAGCGTCACCGACTGCACGCCGTCGGCCACCGCGAACAGAGCAGCCAACCCCACGAAGCCGACCGCGTAGGGCGCGACCGCCGCGTTGCCCGGCGCCGAGAGGTCGATGAACAGGCCGATCAGGCGCTCCGGGACGCTGAGCTGCACGAGCGCGCACAGGCTCATGAAGCCGAAGGCGAGGCCGAGCGCCACCCGTCCGGCCCGCCGGATCCCCTCCCCGTCCCGCGCGCCGAAGGCGAGGCCGACCCGCACGGTCGCGGCCTGGGCGATGCCGTTCGGCACCATGAAGCAGATCGCCGCGATCTGGATCGCCACCGCATGGGCGGCGAGCTGTCCCGCCCCGAACAGGCCCATGCCGAGCGCCGCCGCCTCGAACAGCCCGGCCTCGGCGAGGCCGGTCGCGGCCATCGGCGCGCCGAGCCGCAGCACCGCCGCGAGGCGCGCCGGATCGAGCCGCCAGAACCCGTGCAGCAGCCGGTAGCGGCGCAGGCGCGGGTCGACGAGCACGATGCCGCAGACCACCGCCAGGCTGAAGGCGGCCGCGCAGGTCGTGGCGATGCCGATCCCCGCCGGGCCGAGGCCGAGACCCAGTCCGAAGGGGCCGGGATCGAAGGCGAGGACGAGGCCCAGCGCGACGTTGACGGGCAGCGCCGCGAGGCTCGCCGCCAGCGCCCAGCCCGGCCGCCCGAGCGCCGAGAGCGCGCCGCGCAGGACCATGAACAGCAGCGCCGGCCACATCGCCCATTGCAGGGTGCGCATGTAGGCGCCGGCGAGCGCGGCGAGCTCGGCCGGCTCCCCGATCGCCGCGAGCAGCGCCCCGGTGTGCCAGAGGCCGAGCATCAGCGGCGCGCAGACGAGGCTCGCCGCGAAGAATCCGGCGCGCACGAGGCGGCGGGGCTCGTCCCGGTCGGCGGCGTTCCGGCCGAGAGCGCCCGCGATCAGCGGAGCGACCGCCGAGGTCAGGCCGATGCCGCCAATGAACAGGATGAAGTAGAGGCTCGACGCCAGCGTCGCCGCCGCGAGCGGAGTCGCGCCCATGCGGCCGAGCATCACCACGTCGGCGGCGACGAGCCCGTGCTGGGCGAGGTTGGTGAGGACGAGAGGCCCCGAGAGCGCGAGCGTCGCCCGCAGCTCCCGCGCCACGGGATGGGGATAGGGGGGCCGTCCCCGCGCGGCGGTGGCCGCGAGCGGATATGCCGTCATGACATCAAACTCGAAAAACAGGGTCCGGGGCCGCGCGGCGGCCTGATCGTGAGGGGTGTCTAGCCGGACAAGGCGTCGGAATTCCGACGCTTTCGCTCCCGCTCGTCGACACCGTCGCCGAGGAAGCCGCCGGACTGCCGCGTCCAGAGCCGCGCGTAGAGCCCGCCCTTCGAAACGAGCGAGGCGTGGGTGCCCTCCTCGACGATCCGCCCCCGGTCGATCACCACCAGCCGGTCGAGGGCGGCGATGGTCGAGAGGCGGTGGGCGATGGCGAGCACGGTCTTGCCCTGCATCAGCGTGTCGAGGCTCTCTTGGATCGCCGCCTCGACCTCCGAATCGAGGGCGGAGGTCGCCTCGTCGAGGATCAGGATCGGCGCGTCCTTGAGGAGCACGCGGGCGATGGCGATGCGCTGGCGCTGGCCGCCGGAGAGCTTGACGCCCCGCTCGCCGACCTGCGCCTCGTAGCCCCGCCGGCCCTTGTGGTCGACGAGGCCGCGGATGAAGGCGTCGGCATGGGCGAGGCGGGCGGCCTCCTCGATCTCCGCCTCGCGGGCCTCGGGCCGCCCGTAGGCGATGTTGTCGCGGATCGAGCGGTGCAGGAGCGAGGTGTCCTGCGAGACCATGGCGATGGCGCCGCGCAGCGAATCCTGGGTGACGCCGGCGATGTCCTGCCCGTCGACGAGGATGCGCCCGCCCTCGAGATCGTGGAGGCGGAGCAGCAGCGAGGTGATCGTGGTCTTGCCCGCGCCGCTGACGCCGACGAGCCCGACCTTCTCCCCGGGCGCGATGCGCAGGTTCAGCCCCTCGATCACGCTGGCGTCGCCGCGCCCGTAGTGGAAGTCGACGCCCTCGAAGCGGATCTCGCCGCGGGTGACCTTCAGCGGCACGGCGCCCGGCGCATCGGTGATGGCGTGGGGCCGGGAGATCGTCTGCATGCTCTCCTGGATGACGCCGACATTCTCGAAGACGCCGCGCACGGTCTGCATCACCCAGCCCGACATGGCGATGAGGCGCAGCACTAGGGCGAGCCCGGCCGCGGCCTCGCCGGTGGAGAGGCTCTCGGCCCGCCAGAGCATCAGGCAGGCGGCGGCGGTCGAGACCAGCAGCAGGCTGTTGAGGATGCCGAGCAGGCTCGTCGTCAGGGTGACGAGGCGGAACTGGTGCAGGTAGGCGCGGGTGTGGACGTCCATCGCCCCGCGCACGGCCGCGCGCTCCTCCTGCGTGCGGGCGAAGAGCTTGACGGTGAGGATGTTGGTGTAGCTGTCCACGATCCGCCCGATCAGCGTCGAGCGGGTGTCGGCGGTGGCGTGGGAGCGCTCGCGGGCGCGGGGCACGAACCAGACGGTGAGCCAGGCGTAGAGCGCCACCCAGACCACCACCGGCAGCGCCAGCCAGGGCGAGATCGACGAGAACAAGCCGATCGCGGTGATCGCGTAGATCGCCACGTAGAGTAGCGTGTCGATGAAGGTGACGGCGAGCTCGCGCACCGCCGGCCCCGCCTGGACGACCCGGTTGGCGAGCCGCCCGGCGAAGTCCGCCTGGAAGTACGAGAGCGAGTGGCCGAGCGTGTAGAGATGCGTGCGCCAGCGGATCTGGCTCGTGGATTGGGGCACCACGAGCTGGTTCGAGAGCGCCTCGTGCAGCCAGATCGAGACCGGGCGCGCCACGAGCACGAGGAAAGCCGCAGCCGCGATCTCGCCGGCGTGGTCGCCGAGGATCGTCGCCCGGTCGGCGCTGCCGAGGAGGTCGATGAACCAGCGCATCACGAGGTAGAGCGAGGCTTCGAGCCCGCCCGCGACGATGGCGATGGCGAGCAGCGCCAGGAGCGGCCCGCGGATCGGGCGCAGGTAGAAGGCCGCGAAGCCGAGCACGGTCTTCGGCGGCATGCGCTCCTCGTCGAAGGGCGCGAACGGGTCGATGCGGCGCTCGAGCCAGTCGAGGAACATGAGGGGTCCGATCGGGGGAGACCCTGATGTAAGTCTCCTTGACCGCAAGCCAAGCGGCGCGCGATGCCGCGCCGGCAACCCAGACCCGCGCCCAGGCCTCCCACTCCGACCGTGCTCCGCCTCGCCCTCTACCAGCCCGACATCCCCCAGAACACGGGCACGATGCTGCGCATGGCGGCCTGCCTGGGGCTCGCCGTCGACCTCATCGAGCCGGCGGGCTTCGACGTGTCCGACCGGCACCTGCGCCGCTCCGGGCTCGACTATCTCGACGCCGTGGAGGTCCGGCGGCACGTCTCCTGGAGCGCCTTCGACGCCTGGCGGCGGGAGGCCGGGCACCGGCTGGTGCTCGCCACCACCGCCGGGGCCCTGCCCTATACGGGGTTCGCGTTCCGCGACGGCGACTGCGTGATGGTCGGCCGGGAATCGGCCGGCGTGCCGGAGGCGGTCCACGCGGCGGCCGAGGCCCGCGTGCGCGTGCCGATGCGGACCGGGATGCGCTCCCTCAACGTCGCGGTGGCGGCGGCGATGATCGTCGGCGAGGCGATTCGCCAGACCGACACCTGAGCGGGCGCCCCGCCCGAACCCGATCCCAAATTGACGGATCGGCGCCGGGGTGGAAAAGCCTTCCCATGAGCGATGCGAAGGCCGACCGCCGATCCGCCCTGAACGCCGCCCCGGCGCCGGACCCCGGCGACCTCGCCGCCCTGAAGGGCGAGGCCGCCGCCTGGTTCCGGACGCTGCGCGACCGCATCACGGGCGCCCTCGAGGCGATCGAGCGGGAGGCCGATGGCCCCTTCGACGCCGACGCGCCACCTGAGCCCGGCACCTTCGTAAGGACGCCCTGGGTGCGAACCGACCATACCGGCGCGCCGGGCGGCGGCGGCGAGATGGGGATGCTCAAGGGCCGCGTCTTCGAGAAGGCCGGCGTCCACATCTCGACGGTGCACGGGGAGTTCGCGCCCGAGTTCCGCGCCCAGATGCCCGGCGCGATGGAGGACCCCCGCTTCTTCGCCACCGGCATCTCGCTCATCGCCCACCCCTGGAACCCGAACGTGCCGACGGTGCACATGAACACCCGCTTCGTCGTCACGACGAAGGCGTGGTTCGGGGGCGGGGCCGACCTCACCCCCGTGCTCGACCGGCGCCGGACGCAGGCCGATCCCGACACGCAGGTCTTCCACGGGGCGCTGCGCCGGGCCTGCGAGGCGCACGCGCCCGCCGCCGACTACGCCCGCTACAAGGAGTGGTGCGACGAGTACTTCCACCTCGCGCACCGGGACGAGCCCCGCGGCATCGGCGGCATCTTCTACGACTACCACTGGACGGGCGCGCCCCAGGCCGACCTCGCCTTCACCCGCGACGTCGGCCTCGCCTTCCTCGAGGCCTATCCGGCCATCGTGCGCGCCAACCTCGCCACCCCCTGGACCGAGGCCGACCGGTGGGAGCAGCAGGTGCGGCGCGGGCGCTACGTGGAGTTCAACCTGCTCTACGACCGCGGCACCATCTTCGGCCTGAAGACCGGCGGCAACGTCGCCTCGATCCTGTCCTCGCTACCGCCCACCGTGCGCTGGCCGTGAGCGAGGCGGTCCCGACACGATTCGCGCCGCAGCAGGACGCGGCGCTCAAAGCCATCGCCGATTGGATCAGGGACGGCGAGCCGCAGGTGTTCCGGCTGTTCGGCTATGCCGGCACCGGCAAGACGACGCTTGCCCGCCGCATCGCCGACGACGTCGACGGCACGGTGGTGTTCGGCGCCTTCACCGGCAAGGCGGCCTCCGTGATGCGCCAGAAGGGCTGCCACGACGCCTCGACCATCCACGCCCTGATCTACCGGACCAAGGAGGGCGACGAGGGCGGCCCGAGCTTCACCCTCAACCGCTCCGGCCCGGCGGCGAAGGCCGACCTCATCGTCATCGACGAGTGCTCGATGGTCGATTCCGACCTCGGCAACGATCTCCTCTCCTTCGGCAAGCCGGTGCTGGTGCTCGGCGACCCCGCCCAGCTCCCGCCCGTGCGGGGCGGTGGCTTCTTCACCGAGGCCGAGCCCGACGTGATGCTCACCGACGTGCACCGCCAGGCCGCCGACGACCCGATCGTGCGCATGGCGATGACCGTGCGCGAGGGCGGCCGCCTGTCGCTCGGGGAGTACGGCGAGAGCCGCGTGGTCTCGCGCCGCACGATCGACCCGAATCTCGTGCTCGACGCCGACCAGGTGCTCGTCGGCCTGAACAAGACCCGCCGGCTCTACAACGGGCGGCTTCGCGCGCTTCGAGGCCAGACCGACCCGATGCCGGCGGTGGGCGAGAAGCTCGTGTGCCTCAGGAACGACCGTACCAAGGGCCTGCTCAACGGCTCGACCTGGACGGTCCATGCGCTTCGCGCGGCCCCGCGTCCGGACACGGTCCGCCTCGACGTGGTCCCTGAGGACGACCCGGCGCTGCGCCGCCGTCCCACCGACATCAAGGTGCTGCGCGCGGTGATCGAGGGCTCGGAGGAGGAGATCCCCGCATATCTACGCCGGGAGACCGACGAGTTCACCTACGGCTACGCGCTCACCGTCCACAAGGCGCAGGGCTCGCAATGGGACCGGGTGGTCCTTTTCGACGAGTCCTACGCCTTCCGCGAGCACCGCGCCCGCTGGCTCTACACCGGCCTGACACGGGCGGCGCAGGCGATCACCGTGGTGGTGTAGCCTGCGCCGGTCCGATCGGTCGCTCAGGCCCCGATGCGCTTCTCGACGGCGGCGAGCAGCGTGCACAGCGCCACGCCCTCGGCGGCCAGCCGAACCTCCTCGAGCTTCGGGAAAGTCGGCGCGATGCGTAGCGTCCGGTCGTGGGGGTCGCGGCCGTAGGGGTGGGTGGCCCCGGCCGGCGTCAGCGCGATGCCGGCCTCCTTGGCGAGACTTACGACTTGCCCCGCGGTGCCGTCGGTGACGTCGAGGGTGACGAAGTAGCCGCCCTCGGGCCGACTCCAGCGGGCGACGTCCCGGCCGTCGAGACGGGCGGAGAAGGCCTGCTCCACCGCGGCGAACTTCGGGCCGATCAGCGCCCGGTGCTGGTCCATGTGCGCATCGATGCCGGCGGCATCGCGCAGGAAGCGCACGTGGCGGAGCTGGTTGAGCTTGTCCGGCCCGATGCTGCGGCGCCCGGCCTGGGCGAGGTACCAGCGCACGTTGGCGGGCGAGGAGGCGAGCAGCGCGAGGCCCGCGCCGGCGATCGTCACCTTCGAGGTCGAGGCGAAGACGATGGCCCGGTCCGGGTGGCCCGCCTCCGCGCAGGCGTCGAGGATATTGGCGAGCTGCGGGCGCGAGTCCGTGAGATGGTGGACGACGTAGGCGTTGTCCCACATCAGCCGGAAGTCCGGGGCGGCGGTCTTCATCGCGGCAAGCCGCTTCACGGTCGCCTCGCTGTAGGTCTCCCCGCTCGGGTTCGAGTACTGGGGCACGCACCATATTCCCTTCACCGCCGGGTCGGCGACGGCGGCCTCGACCGCGTCCATGTCCGGCCCCTCCCCGGTCATCTCGATCGGGATCATGCGGATGCCGAAGCCCTCGCAGAGGGTGAAGTGGCGATCGTAGCCCGGCACCGGGCAAAGGAAGGCGATGTCGGTATCCTTCGACCACGGGCCCTTGCCGCCGGGCACGCCCTTGAGCAGCGCATAGACGAGCGTGTCGTGCATCAGCGCGAGGCTGGAGTTGTTGGCGACGACCACCTGGTCGGCCGGCGCGCCGAGCACCGGCGCGAACAGCGCGCGGGTCTCCGAGAGACCCTGGAGGTTGCCGTAGTTGCGCGCGTCCGTGCCGTCCTCGGCGGTGGTGTCGCGGTTGCCCGGAAGCGCCAGCATCTCGGCGGCGAGGTCGAGCTGCTCGGGGGCGGGCTTGCCGCGGGTCATGTCGAGCTTGAGGCCACGGCCTTTCAGCGCCTCGTACTCCTCGCGGAGCGAACGGCGCAGGTCGGAGAGGGCCTCCTGCGAGAGGTCCGACAGCGGCGACGGGGAGGCGGTCATGGCGTGTGTCCCGGGGCTTCGATGGTTTCGCGGGGGGTTCGCACCCGAAGGGCCCCCCGCGTCAAGGGGGTGGATAAAAAATATGCGCCGGCTCACGCCTTGCGCGCGCTGCCCGGAGGCGTTGGCATTTCCGGCCGGCGACGCTTACCTCCGGGCGATCTTCATCCACGGAGACCGCGTTGACCGAGCCCCACGCCCCCCCGAGCATGCACGCGACGACGATCCTGATGGTGCGCAAGGGCGGCCGCGTCGTCGTCGGCGGCGACGGGCAGGTCAGCCTCGGCCAGACCATCGTGAAGGGCAACGCCCGCAAGGTCCGGCGGCTCGCCATGGGCGCGGTGATCGGCGGCTTCGCGGGCGCGACGGCGGACGCCTTCACCCTGTTCGAGCGCCTGGAGGCGCGGCTGGAGCAGTATCCCGGCCAGCTCACCCGCGCCTGCGTCGAGCTCACCAAGGACTGGCGCACCGACCGCTACCTGCGGCGCCTGGAGGCGATGATGCTGGTGGCCGACCGGGAGGTCGGGCTGCTGCTCTCTGGGTCGGGCGACGTGCTGGAGCCGGAGGGCGGCGTCATGGCGATCGGCTCGGGCGGCAACTACGCCCTCGCCGCCGCCCGCGCGCTCGAGGACACCGACCTCGACGCCGAGGCGATCGTGCGCCGCGCCATGGGCATCGCCGCCGAGATCTGCGTCTACACCAACGGCAACCTCGTCATCGAGAGCCTGGAGACGGCCTGACATGACCACCTTCTCACCCCGCGAGATCGTCTCCGAGCTCGACCGCTTCATCGTCGGCCAGGGCGACGCCAAGCGTGCCGTCGCCATCGCGCTGCGCAACCGCTGGCGGCGCCAGCAGCTGAAAGGGCCGCTGCGCGAGGAGGTGGCGCCGAAGAACATCCTGATGATCGGCCCGACCGGCTGCGGCAAGACCGAGATCGCGCGCCGCCTCGCGCGGCTCGCCGGGGCGCCCTTCCTCAAGGTCGAGGCCACGAAGTTCACCGAGGTCGGCTATGTCGGCCGCGACGTCGAGCAGATCGTGCGCGACCTCGTGGAGGTCGGCATCGGCCTCGTGCGCGAGGAGAAGCGCAAGTCCGTGCAGGCGAAGGCGGAGGCCGCGGCCGAGGCGCGCATCCTCGACGCCCTCGTCGGCCCCACCGCCAGCCAGGCCACCCGGGAGAGCTTCCGCAAGAAGCTCCGCGACAGCCAGCTCGACGACAAGGAGGTCGAGATCGAGCTCTCCGGCGGCCAGCCCCAGGGCCTGCCGATGTTCGAGATCCCCGGCATGCCCGGTGCCTCGATGGGTGCGATCAACCTCGGCGACATGCTCGGCAAGGCGTTTGCCGGGGCTAAGGGCAAGCCCCGCCGCATGACCGTCGCCGACGCCTACGCGCCGCTCCTGGCCGAGGAATCCGACAAGCTCGTCGATTCCGACGCGCTGGTGCAGGAGGCGATCCGCGAGGTCGAGGACAACGGCATCGTCTTCCTCGACGAGATCGACAAGATCTGCGCCCGCGAGAGTCGCTCCGGCGCCGACGTCTCCCGCGAGGGCGTGCAGCGCGACCTCCTGCCCCTCATCGAGGGCACGACGGTGGCGACGAAGCACGGGCCGGTGAAGACCGACCACATCCTGTTCATCGCGTCGGGCGCCTTCCACGTCTCGAAGCCCTCCGACCTGCTGCCGGAGCTGCAGGGCCGCCTGCCGATCCGCGTGGAGCTGCAACCGCTTACGGTGGAGGACTTCAAGCAGATTCTCACCGCCACCGAGGCGAGCCTGCTCAAGCAGACGACCGCGCTGATGGAGACGGAGGGCGTGGAGCTGGTCTTCAGCGAGGACGCCGTCGACGCGCTCGCCCGCGTCGCCGTGGACGTGAACGGCTCGGTGGAGAACATCGGCGCCCGCCGCCTCCAGACGGTGCTGGAGCGGGTCATCGACGAGATCTCCTTCACCGCCACCGACCGCTCCGGCGAGCGCATCGCGATCGACGCGGCCTACGTGCGCGAGCGCGTCGCTAACCTCGCCGCCAACGCCGACCTCAGCCGCTTCGTGCTGTGAAGCCCGGCCCGGCCGGAGCGCCGCCCTCGGCCCTGCTGCCGGTGGCGGCGCTCGTCGCCGGCATGGTCTCGATCCAGGCCGGGGCCTCGCTCGCCAAGTCGCTGTTTCCCCTCGTCGGGGCGACCGGCGTGACGGCGCTGCGCGTCGGCTTCTCGGCGCTCATCCTCGCCGCGATCTGGCGGCCCTGGCGGCGCTCCGCCACCCTGCGGGACATCGGCGCCATCGCCCTCTACGGGGCGGCGCTCGGGGCGATGAACCTGCTGTTCTACCTGTCGCTGCGCACGATCCCCCTCGGGATCGCGGTGGCGGTGGAGTTCGTCGGCCCCCTCGGCCTCGCCATCGCGGCGTCCCGCCGTGCCGCGGACTTCGCCTTCATCGGGCTCGCGGTGCTGGGGCTCGGCCTGCTGCTGCCCCTCGACGGCGGGACGGCGCTCGATCCTGCCGGGATCGCCCTGGCGCTCGCCGCCGGCCTGTGCTGGGCGCTCTACATCCTGTTCGGGCAGCGGGCGGCGCGCATCGATGGCGGGCTCGCCGTCTCTCTCGGGATGAGCGTCGCCGCCCTGGTGACGCTGCCCTTCGGCCTCGTCCAGGCGGGCCAGGCGCTGCTGTCGCCGGCCGTCCTCGCCCTGGGGCTCGCGGTGGCGGTGCTGTCGAGCGCGCTGCCCTACTCGCTGGAGATGTTCGCCCTCGGCCGCCTCGACCGGCAGGTCTTCAGCGTCCTGATGAGCCTGGAGCCGGCGGTGGCCGCGCTCTGCGCGCTCACCCTTCTCGGCGAGCGCCTGACAGCGCTTCAGTGGCTCGCCATCGGCTGCGTCGTGACGGCCTCGGCCGGGATCGCCGGCCGGAGCCGGCGGCACGCGGCCTGATCGGTTTCCGGTTGCTCGGCTCGGCGCTGCGCCTTCTCTCCTCCCCCTTGCGGGGAGGAGAAGCGCCGACCGAGCCAAGCAACCGGAAACGATATGAGACGGTCCTTCAGGCCGGCTCGTCCTTGGGGCGCGGGCCCGGCGGATCGAAAAGATCGTCCGGCGCGTCGACGGTGATGCGGCCGCCGGCCACGTCGAGGCTCGGCACGAAGGCCTTGGTGAAGGGCAGGAGCGCGCTGGCGCCGCCAGCGAGCGGAACGATCTCGAGAAGATCGCCGCCGCCATAGTTCTCGACGCCGCGCAGGCGGCCGATCTCGCGGCCCTGCGGATCGAAGACGGCGAGCCCGACGAGGTCGGTCGCCAGGAACTCGTCCTCGTCCTCGGGCGCGCCGAGCCTTTCGCGATGCACGTGGAGGGCGATGCGGTTGAGCGCCTCGGCGGCCTCGCGGCTCGCCACGCCCTTCACCCGCGCGACGAGGATGTCGGGCGCCCCGCCCGGGGCCTGCCGCAGGGACGCGATCTCGAAGAGCCGCCCGTCGGTCGCGACGAGGGGGCCGTAGCCCGCGATCCCCTTCGGGTCCGCGGTGTAGGACTTGAGGCGGACCTCGCCGGCTAGCCCCTGCGCCCGGCCGAACTCGCCGAGCAGCACGAGGCCGGAGCCTTCCGGGGCCGCTTGCGGCGGCTCGGGGGCGGCGGGTGGCGGGCGGCGGGCCGAGGTCTCGGCCTCGCCGCTCAGGCGGCCGGACGGACGCGGACGGCGAGCGCCGTCCCCGCGGAGGGAAGAGCCGGGGGGACGGCGGGTCATCCTGCGCGCCTCAGGCGGCGGCGTCCTCGGCGGGCGCGGCGGCCTTCTCGGCCCGCTTCTCGGCCCGCTCCTTGGCCTTCTCGCCGGGCTCGGCCTTCTTCGGGTTGTTGCGGGCCGGGCGCTTGGCGAGGCCGGCGGCGTCGAGGAAGCGCAGGACGCGGTCGGTCGGCTGGGCGCCCTTCTGCAGCCAGGAGGCGATCTTCTCGTTGTCGAGCACCACGCGGGCCGGATCGTCCTTGGCCTTCATCGGGTCGTAGGCGCCGACCTTCTCGATGAAGCGGCCGTCGCGGGGGGCGCGGGCGTCGGCGACGACGATGCGGTAGTAGGGGCGCTTCTTGGCGCCGCCGCGGGTGAGGCGGATCTTGAGGGACATCAGTCTTTCCTTTCGGTGCTTTGAATGAGATCGGCGTTCTGATCGACGCTTTCGGCGATCGTCCGGTGGTGCCGAATGACTTCCTTGACCACGAAGGCGAGGAACTTCTCGGCGAAATCGGGGTCGAGCTTGGCCTCGACCGCGAGGTTTCTCAGGCGTTTGACCTGACGCGCCTCCCGGCCCGGATCGGAGGGAGGCAGGCCCTTGCGGGCCTTCAGCTCGCCGACCCGCTGCGTGCAGCGGAAACGCTCGGCGAGCAGATGGATCAGCGCGGCATCGAAGTTGTCGATGCTCTCGCGCAGGCCCGCCAGTTCGGGGTCGACCCCCTGCGCGGACAGGATCGTCACTTCTTCTTGCCCGGCAGGAAGCCGCCGAGGCCCGGCAGTTTGGCGCCGCCCAGGCCCGGCAGGCCCGGCATCTTCGGCATGCCGCCGCCGAGGCCCGGCGGCATCGGCGGAAGCTTGCCGCCGAACTGCTTCTCCAGCGCCGCGATCTGCTCCGGGCTCGGCTCGGGCATCCCCGGCGGCAGGCCCGGCATGCCGCCGCCCATCCCCCCTCCCATGCCCGGCATGCCCCCGCCGCCGAGCCCGAACATCGAGCCCAGTGCCTGTCCGATGCCGCGCTTGCCCGAGCCCATCGCCTTCATCATGTCGGCCATGGTCCGGTGCATCTTGAGGAGCTTGTTGATCTCCTCGACCTTGACGCCGGCGCCTGCCGCGATGCGCTTCTTGCGGGAGTTCTTGAGGAGGTCGGGGTTCCTGCGCTCCCCCGGCGTCATCGAGGAGATGATCGCCCGCTGGCGCTTGAACATCCGCTCGTCGAGGTTGGCGCCCTCGACCTGCTTCTTGATCTGGCCCATGCCCGGCAGCATGCCCATGAGGCCGCCGATGCCGCCCATCTTCTCCATCTGGCCGAGCTGCATGGACAGGTCTTCGAGATCGAACTTGCCCTTCCGCATCTTCTCGGCGGTGCGAAGGGCCTGTTCCTGATCGATCGTCTCCGCCGCCTTCTCGACGAGCGAGACGATGTCGCCCATGCCGAGGATGCGGTTGGCGACGCGGGCGGGATGGAACTCCTCCAGCGCGTCGACCTTCTCGCCGACGCCGACGAGCTTGATCGGCTTGCCCGTGACGGCGCGCATGGAGAGCGCCGCGCCGCCGCGGGAATCGCCGTCCATGCGGGTGAGCACGATGCCGGTGACGCCGAGGCGCTCGTCGAAGGCCCGCGCCGTGTTGACCGCGTCCTGGCCGGTGAGCGCGTCGGCGACCAGCAGCACCTCGTGGGGCTTGGTGGCCGCCTTCACCTCGGCGGCCTCGTTCATGAGGCTCTCGTCGACCGTGGTGCGGCCGGCGGTGTCGAGCATCACCACGTCGAAGCCGCCGAGCCGGGCCGCGTCCATGGCCCGCCTCGCGATCTGCACCGCCGACTGGCCGGCGACGATCGGCAGGCTCTCGACCTCGACCTGCTTGGCGAGGACCGCGAGCTGCTCCATCGCCGCCGGGCGGCGGGTGTCGAGGGAGGCGAGCAGCACCCGGCGCTTCTCGCGGCCCGACAGGCGCCGGGCGATCTTGGCGGTGGTGGTGGTCTTGCCCGAGCCCTGGAGGCCGACCATCAGGATGGCGACGGGGGCGGGCGCGTTGAGGTCGATCACCTCGGCCTCGGCGCCGAGCATCGCCACGAGCTCGTCGTTGACGATCTTGACGACCATCTGCCCCGGCGTGACCGATTTCAGCACGGTCGCGCCGACGGCCTTCTCCCGGACCCGGTCGACGAAGCCGCGCACCACCTCCAGCGCCACGTCGGCTTCCAGCAGCGCGCGGCGCACCTCGCGCATGGCGGCGGTGACGTCGGCCTCGGTCAGCGCGCCGCGGCGCGTCAGCCCGGAAAGGATGCCGGACAGGCGGTCGGACAAGCCCTCGAACATGCTCAGAGCGTCCCGACTGGAGAGGTGCGGCTCACTGGTGGAGCCCGGCGTTCTCGACGCGGCGCGCCCTGAGCGCGTCCTCGAAGGCGTCGACGGCCCGCGCGAACCGGTCCCGGCACGCCGGATCGCAGAAGCCGACCACGGCGCCGTTGTAGAGCGTCAGCGCGTCGGCCGCGATCGGCTTGCCCGACCAGGGGCAATGCGTGTTCACGGCATCCTCGATGCGCAGCGCCGGGGCGTCTCTGGTCCGGGTCTCGGCTGTCACGGCGTCCTTCGGTTTCGCGTCGGCGATCCGGAAAAGCCGTGCCGCCAACGCGAAGCACGCCCGAGGGCGCGCACGCGCTGTCGGGCGTTGGCCTCCAGCCTCTCGGGCCGGTCGGCTTCGTGTCGACGCCGGGCGTCGGATCGGGGAACGGGCCATAAGCGGGCCGGACGGGGAAGTCAAACCCGGCCGATCCGGGACGGCGGGTGGGCGTTAAGATTTACCCTTCGTTAAGCATGATCTGATGGGATGAGGACGACCGAGAGGAAATCTTCACCGATGGCCGAACCTGCCCGCCACGCCACCCATCACGAGGCCGGCGGCCGTCCGGCCACCGCACCCCTGCGGGACTGGCTCGCCGCCATCCGCGCCCAGGCCGTCTCCGCGGCCGAGGAGCCCGTGCAGGAGCGCGGGGAGCCGGATCGGGGGGGCTGGGCGCCCCGCCTCGTCGAGACCGCGCCGGAGACGGTCGCGGCGCCCGCCGCCGAGGCCGCCCGCGACCCCGACATCACCGAGCTGATGGCCGAGAACATGCTGCTCAAGGCGCAGCTGCGCATCGAGGGCGAGCGCTACGCCGAGATCCAGGCGATGCTCGCCGACGAGCTGCGCGACCTGCGCCGCCACGTCGAGTCCGAGATGCAGGCGCTGGCCGAGATCCGCGAGGAGCGCGACCTCTGGCAGGCCCGGGCCGAGGCGCTGGCCCAGCCCCTCTTCCAGAAGCGCTGAGCGCGCTTCCGCAAACGATCCTGGATTCGGAAAAGAGCGCGCCGGCATCGACCGGGCGCCGGGCCGGATCGGGAGACTTGGGTCTCGAAGACCTTGGGAGAAAAGCCGAAGGGCCGCCCCATTGGGCGGCCCTTCCATTGCCGAACCGCGGTCCGGCCGAAGCTGTCTCGTGCCCGAGCGCCCTAGAGGGAGGCGCCGGAGGCGACGGTCCAGGTCCGGTGAGCCGACGACCGCGGCTGATGACAATGAGTTATCCCGAAATCCAATCTTTACAGCAACTTAGCGCACGGCGCCGTGCGATATGCCGGCGATCTCATGCGATCGTCGCACGGAACAACTGCGCCGAGGGTCGCACGAAAATGGCCCGGCGAGGGACGCCGGGCCAGTGGGAGGAAACGCCGCCTTGGGGGGCCGCAGGGTCACTCTACATCGCCCCGCCGGCGGTTAAGCGGGCCGCCTGGCCGGTCGACCATCGGCGCGCCGTGCTCGCGGACGAACCGACGCATCAGCTCCATCGTCGCCCGGTCCTCGAGCTCATGCTCGAACTCGACGCGCTCGGCCTGAGCGCGCAGCAGCCGGTTGTTCTCCGCGACCTCGATGCTCAGCGCCGACATGGTGTTGGCCAGCAGCTCGAATTCCTTGCTCTGCGTCAGGCAGGGCGCCCCGGCCACCTGCATGGCGACCACACGCCCGTCCGGATCGCCGCGGCGTCCCTTCGCCGCCTCCTGTTTGTAGGCAAGGAAGGCGGTGACGATCGCCACCAGGCCGCCGCTCCCGATGAGCGTCACGATCGCGCTGATCGCCTGCTCGGCCGTGACGCTCATCGTGCGTTCGCAGCTCGCCGTGTGAAGGCCCGAGAATGGTAGCCGTCCGCGGCCGACCGCCAGATGCACATGACCTCGAAGACCATGAGAACGGGATACCAGCTAAAGCCCGCGAAAGGCGGCGCGCCCGGCATGGTCAGGAACAGGTAGGCCAGCACCAGCCACCACACGAACCCGAGCATGGCGCAGAACGCCCGGATCGCCGGCGTCCGCCGGTGCGCGCCGTTCACGTAGAGCGCCGCCGCCCGGATCAGGCCGATGCTGACCGACCAGGCGCCCCACACGCTCTCGCCGGCGATCGCCGCGAGGAGCGCGTATTGCGGGCTCTTGAACGTGTCCCAGGGCATGAGGAGCCAACCGCCCCAGGCCAGCATCAGCGCCGTGAACAGCCACTCGATCGCCCGATCGGGGTAGGCGGCCGAATGGCCGTTGCGGTCGACCATCAGAAGACCGCCGCCCTGATCTTGGCGATGCCGTCCGCCAGGCCCACGATCGCCTTCCAGACGAGGACGGCGCAGAGGGCGCCGACGAGCCAGGGCCAGTGCGCCCCGACGAACGCGGCGACGCTCGCGCCCTTCGTGGCCCAGGCGTCGGCCGTGTCGAGATAGCCGTTGAAGCGGTCGACCGTGGCGCCGGCCTTGTCGAAGACGCCGGCGCCGCCGGCCACGCTGGCGAACAGGCCCGCGAGGCCGGTGGCGCCGACCGTGACGTTGGGCGCCATGACCTCCGGCCGGTAGCGGATCGCCTCCGGCAGCTTCATCGCGCCGCGGCTCGCCGAGACGGGCCGCTGCCCGAAGCTGTAGAGGCCGGTCAGGAAGGCGCTGTCCAAGCCGCCGTCGCCGAGCCCGTTATCCTTGCGGGCGGCCGCCACCGCGTCGCGGAACTCGATGCTGTCCACGCCGTCGAGCCGGCCGACGCGGTAGTAGTTGAGCTGCCGCAGCCGCTCCTGCACGCGGTAGACAGTCGGGTCGCCCTTCGTCGGCGAGGCCACCGGCACCGCCGCGGCCGCCGGCTGCGAGCGCCCGAATAGGGATCTGAGCCGGCCGAGGAAGCCGGCGGCCGGCGGGCCGGCGGGCTGCACGAGCTGCGGTGCCTCGACGGGCGCGACCGCTGCCGGCACCGGCGCGGCCTCGGCCTGGCTCGCGCCGGCCGGCCTGATCTCGGTGAGCAGCGCCTCGATAGCCTCCGGCGTGACGAGGGCGTGGTTCTGCCCGTCGCCGGCGTAGTAGCTTTGCCCGCGCTCGACCTTGCGGTGCTGCCCCTTGCAGGCGCGCAGCACTGGGAAGCTCGCCCATTCCTTCGCGAGGTTCAGGCCGAAGGCCGTCACGCTCAGGCGTCCCGCCATGAACCGGCTGTAGCCGCGACGCTCGAGCAGGTGGAAGCCCATGGCGTCCTGCAGGGCGGGATCGAAGCGCTCGCGGCCGCTCAACCCCATCTCGCCCTTGATGTCCTCGAGGGTGCGCGGGGCGTCGAGGGTGTTGCGCATGAACTGGTAGAAGCCGGCGGCCGAGCTGCCGTAGGCTTTCGTCCAGCTCGGCCCGGCCGCCACGACCTCATCGAAGGTCATCGACGTGAGCGGCTTCGGCAGCTTGCTCTGGTTGTTGCCGTAGATGGTGTCGTAGCCCCGCGGCGCCTCGGTGTGGCCGATGAAGCCGAGGAGCCTGCGAGCCGGCGCGGGGATGGCGGGATAAGTCATGGTGTCTCCTCGTCTCAGATATTCACATGCCAATATTCGACTGCGACTGGTTTCCGCCGCCTGGGTTCTGGTTGTCATAGAGCAGTCCCCCCATCGACATGTTGCCGACGAGCAGGTTGGTGGTCGCGGTGTTTCGCAGGACGACGCTGTGCGTCATGTTTCCTTGCGCGTGGCCGGGCGTTGCCTTCTTGAAGATGCAGGCGACGACGACACAATTCGTCCCGGCGATGTCGAGCCCGATCGGGTTGCCTCGAATGCCGGCCGTCGTGAAGCTGACGCCGTTGAACCGGCAGTCGCTCGCGCCCGGCCTGACGATGGCGCCCTGCCCTGAGTTCTGGTTGAACCAGCCGCCCTCGACCGAGATGTCGAAGCAGTCGACGCCGATATCGAGGCCGGGATAGGCACCGGCCTCGGGGTTGTTGCCCGTTTGCGCGCCCGCTCCGCAGAACCAGATGTTCGAGAACCGCGACTGCGAGCACTTGTCGAGCTTGCTGCCGCGATGGGTACTGTCGATCATCGAGTTGGTGATCGTCATGTACTGAGGGCGACGGCCGTGCGTGTTCGTCGTCGCGTCGGCGATAATGCCCCACTCGCCGCCCAGGCATGAGATGTGATCGAGGTTCAGCCCCTCGCAGTTATTGATGAGCCGGATCGTTCCGTACTGCGCGTAGCCCGGCACGTTCGGACATTCGAGGCGCCCCTGAACCCAAAAATTATCGATCGCGCCCCGGTAACTACCGTCTTGCTGCACCGTGTCAGTGCCCTGATTGAGAAGGCCGATCAGGCTATAGCTCGCCGCGTAGAACTGGTGAAACAAGTTGTTGTTTCCGCCGATGACGGCATAAGCAACCGCCGTATTCCATGCGCTGATGTTGCGATAGCTGCCCCAGTTGCCCTGAATAAGGAAGCCGCGGGCCGCCTCGATCCCTGGCAGACCGCCGTCGAACCGCACCCCCAGGTCTGAGACGCCGCTGAGGATCGTGTCGCCGACGGAGATGATCGCTCGGTCCTGCCGGTCGGCCGCCATCTGCAGCATCGTGTTCTGTCGGCCCTGCCCCATCAGCCTGACGCACGAGCCGATATTCAGGGTGTCGCGAACGGTGATGACCCCTTGAGGCAGCACGACACAGCCGGCACCGAAGCCGCGCCCGTCGATCATTCCGGCGGCGGCGTTCAGCGCTGCCTGGATCGCGGGGGCCATGTCCGAGCCGTTCGCCCGAACATTGTAGGGAGGCGCATAGGTGTCGATGTAGAGAATGGATGTTGCGCCGGTCGAACCGGGCGTGAAGTTGCCAGCGTGCCAGATTTCGTTGCCGTTGACGCGCGGTCCTAATGCTCCGTTCTCTGTAACGAAGTTGAAGAAGCCGCCGGCCTGCCCGGTGTAGAGCGAGATTTGCTTTGTTATGGCGTGGCCGTATCCGACGAGCCCGACGCGGTTTCCGTACAGATCGCGGAAATCGATGAAGCCGGTGCGATCGGCCTCGCCTGTCACCACATCGACGAAACCGATCCCGCCTCCGCCGTACCCTCGAAACAACGGCGCCGTCGCGATGCCGGTGAGCGTTGGGTTGGCGCGGTCCGCCTTGCTGCTCATCGCGGCCTGCGCCTGGTCGCGCGCGCTCTCGGCCTGGCTGCGGGCCGTGTTGGCCGCGCTGGCGCTGTTGCCGGCGTTCGTCGACTGTTGGGTCGCGGTGTCCCGCGCCGCCTCAGCCTGCCCCCGTGCGGTCTGCGCGGCCGTGTTAGCGCCCTGCGCGGCAGCATTGGCGCTCTGTGCGGCAGCGTTAGCGCTATCGGCCCCCGAGCGGGCCGTGACGGCGCTGGTCGCCGCGGCCGCCGCCGCATCCTTGAACGAGCTGGCGGCGTCACGAGCTGCCTCGGCCGCCGTGCGCGCTGTGCCTGCCGCCGAGGCCGACCCAGCCGCGCCGCCGGCTGACCCGGCCGCAGCATCCCGCGAGGACACGGCCGCGTCGCGGGCCGCCTCGGCGCCGGCCTTGGCCGCGGCCGCGGCCGCGACGGCCTGGCCCGCCGCCGACGTGCCGCCCGCGATGAGCTCGACGGCCTCGTCTACGGCGTCGAGCGCGTCGGCCACGTCCGTGAAGTCGCGGCGGACCTCTTGGCCGAACACCGCGACCTTATCGAGCTCGGCCTCGAGGTTGGCGGCGCGGATCACGCCTCCGAAGGTGACGTCAGTCTCGCGCTCCGGCGTGCGCGCCCCCTCGATCCGCACGACGTCGCCGGCGGCCCTCGGCGTGGTGAAGGTCACGACCGGAAAGCTCGGCGCCGGGCCGAGCAGGGCGACGGTGAAGCCCGCCGCCACCGTCAGGAAGCGGCCGGAGACGCCCTTGATGCGCACGCGCAGGTCGAGCGGCGAGTAGACCTTGAACGTGTTCGGCTGGAACGCAGTCTGCCCAGCCGCCGCCACGAAGTCCTGCCGGCGCGCCTGGCGCGGGATCGGGTACAGCGTGCTCATGGTCCTGCCGGCCGCGGGTGTCGGGCCTGCAGGATCGGGGCGTGCGACCCCTGTTAAGCGGGGCTAACGGTGGAGTGCGCGCTCGAGGCGCGGGCCGCGGCGGGGCGCCAGGTCGCCGGGCTCCCAGAACATCTCCTGTCCGGTCTCTCGCCGCAACCGGCTCTGCTGCTCGCTGAAATTCTTCGAGGCTTCCGGGTCGAGCAGGTATTGCAACTGGTCGAGGAACACGCGGCGGTAGGCGGCCCGGATCGGCCACAAGCTCGATAGCACCGGCGTGTAGCGGCCGATCGCGCCGACGACCTCGCGCCCGGCGTGCGTCGGCTTGCCCTGTACGAGCTCCTGCGCGTTGCCGATCGTCAACTTGAGGGCGTCGGAGCCCGCGCCGATGGTCGGCCCGGCGATCTGCTCTCCGAGCGACTGCCCGAGCCGGTTCACGTCGGCGAACATGTAGTCGCCCATGATGCCGAAACCGCCGCCGGTGCCGAGCGCCTGTATCCAGAACCGGGGATCGTCCATCGGCTGCGGGTCCTTCCCGTTGGCGATGGCCTTCAACTGGATCGCGAGGGCGCCGGCGATCGTGAGGCCGAGCGCCAGGCCGCCGGCATAGGCAGCCCCGCGCGGCTTCGAGACGCCGACCTCGCGCATGATCGCCTCGAGCTGCAGCGTCGTGAAGGAGAGGCTGAACGTCTTGAACTGCAGCACGCCCTGCAGGAGCTCGCCCGCGGCCGTGCCGCGAGGCGCGGCCCCGCCGACGACGGATTTCGCCCGCACGGTGCCCTCGGGAACGGCGCGCTCGGTCTGGCCGAGGATCATCTCGAGGTACTTCTCGGCCACGCGCCGGGCGCCGGCGGCGGCCTGGTCGCGGGCGAGCGCCTGATCCGTGGCGTCGATGCCGAGGAGCTGCTGCACCTTCGGCAGGGCAGGCGCGTCCGCCAAGCCGGCGACGTCGATCGGGCGCAGGAAGCCGGCGCTTCCCGGCTTCGGCCGGTGCATCTCCACCGAGCGCATCACGTCCCAGTCCGTGGCGTCGATGCCGTAGCCGGCCATCGTGTCCCGCAGCGGTCGCGGCAGCTCGTCGAAGCGGCGGCCGGCCTGGTCGGCGAGCGTCGCCTCGAACTCGCGGGCGAAGACGTGTTTCCTCGCCTGCGTCATCGGCGCCAGGCCGGACCACGTGACAGTCCGGTCGGCGAGCCAGCGGGACCACTCCCGGCCGCCGAGCGTGCCCGCCCAACGGGCCTCGTCCTGCATGATGTGCACGAAGTCGTCGAGGAGGATGCCGGAGCGCACCGCCTCCTCGCGCGTGCCGCGGCGGCCGGTGTGGAGCACCGCGCCGAGAGCGCCGCCCATGGGCAGGCCGGAGAGGAAGCGGGCGGCGGCGTCGATGAACGGATCGGTCGCGGCCGCCGTGATCGATGCGGACCCGAGCACGGCGGATGTGAGCACGTTCCGGACGTCGCCGAAGCCGGCCGCGACGGCGCTCGACACGACCTGGCGGCCGCGCACGTACTGGTACACGCTGTCGATGCGATAGCCGAGGTAGTTGAGCTTCTCGGCGATGCCCTCGGCCGTCTTCGCGCCGGCGTTGTAGAGCGACGGCTTGCCGGCGACGGCCTTCGCCGCCTCGGCCGTCACCACCTGCTTCATCCACTCCACCATGGCGCCGGGGTTCGGGCCGAGGATTTCCATGGTGGCGATGTCGGCCGACATGCCGTTCACGTGCTCGAAGACGCTGCGGATCGGGTCGCCGTGCCCGAACTCACGGTCGTAGGACAGCCAGGCGTCGGCGTCCTTGAAGACGAGGAAACGATGGTCCGCCCGCTGCGAGGCGAGCGAGCCGCGGCCCCGCGCCTGCATCGTCGGCGCACGGTGCGCCCATCCGTCCGTGGTGATGGTGTCGAACACGTGGTCGAGGCTCGCCTCGAGGCGAGCCTCCGTCATGGTGCCGCCGCTGAGAGGATCGCGCATCCGCTCGCGGTCGAGGAGCGGCCGCACGAAATCCTTCCACGGCTCGCGGCCGGCCTGGAGGAGTGCCGCGGCGTCGTGCCCCTGCGGCAGGCCCCATTTCTCGAGCTTGCCGATCGCGCCGCCGGCGGCGTTGAACCGCTGCCGCAGCAGCTCGAAGGTCTCGCCGATCGCGCCCGACAGCGCCTTCGCTTCCGGCGTCGTCTCCTCGCCGAACAGGCCGCGCACCACGTCGTCGACCATCGGCCGGTTGCGTCGGGCGCCGGTGGCGAAGTCCCTCCGGAAGGTCGAGAGCACGTCGGCCATGGCGCCGTGCGCAAGAGACGTGATCGCCTTCGCGCGGCCGGCGACGGAGCTGGTGCCGGCATAGCCGTAATGCTCGAGGAGGTTGAGGGCGGCCGAGAAGATGTCCGGCCGGCCCTTCGCGTCGCGGTAGCCCTGCAGGTACTCCGCGTTCCGCGCTCGGGCGCCGTCCTGCAGCAGGACGCGCCGCCGCGTCTCGGCGGCCTCGTAGCGCAGCTCGGCGGCGAGCGCGTCCTTGGCGGCCGCGGCCGCCGCGTCGTCGCCCAGCGACAGCCGCGCCTGAGCGAACTGCTCGTCGAAGCGCGCCTGCAGCTCGGCCGCCTCCTCGCGCGACAGCGCGCCCTGATCGACCGCGGAGATGAGGCAGTCACGGAAGGCCATGGTCCCTCGCCAACCTTCTAATAGTCGTCGTCTTGATCGAAGTCGTAATCTTCGATGATTTCATGTTCGATCTTATTGCGCTCGTCGTCTGTGAGGAGATCAATGATATCTAAATCATCATCAGCGCGAACCGAGATCAGAGATATTTCGGGCGGCTCGCCTGGCTCACTATCCTCTGGAAGGCAGAATGTCCTGGCAGGCGAACCGTAGTGTTCGATCTCGAATTCCACATCGAGCGTGCCACCAGAGCCGCGAGGATCGGCGCACGTGTGATAGGCGACGGCCATCATCTACCCCTTGCAAGCGTCTACAAGATCACCGAACAGGTCGCCGCGATCAGCCTCGCCGAGGGCGGCCTCGCGGGTCAGCATCCGCGCGTCACCACCATCCTCGCGGGTTCCGAGCGGCACGGCGTCGAACAGGGACGGTTCACCCTGCACGGCGGTCGCCGGCGGCGGCGCGTTGCCTTCGCGGGCGCCAGCCGCCATATTCGGCTCGGAGGCTCCCGTGGCATCGTTCATCAACTGGGATTGGCGTCCCGCCCTGCTCGACGTCTCGGCCGGCAAGGCGTTCGCCGTGCTCGAGCCGGGCGGCTCTTGGAGCAAGGTCGACGATCGGGACGTGTTCTTCACCGGGTCCGTCATGGCCGAGCCGGTCTGGCGCGCCACGTTCGAGCCCGTGTTCGGCCCGCTGGTGATCCCGCCGACGCTCTTCCAGGATGCGTCCGCCCCTTCCATCGCCGCCGAGTAGAGCGCGACAGACCGAGCCTTGAGCGGCTCGTTGTCGACATCGGGGCCGGCGCTGCGCCAGGCGTTGTAGAGTTCCTGCCCCCCGCTTTTCTTCGCTTTCCACATCGCCGCGGCAGCGATCTGGATTTCCGCCACCGTCCCGTCCGGCGCGCGCACGAGCACCTTTCGGTCGACGTAGCCGCCCTCGGACGTCTTCCATCCTTCGTCGAGGATGTCGAAGCGCCGCCCCAGCGAAGCCACCACCGCATCGGCCTGCGCCGGCGTGTCGACGGCAAAGCCGCCGCGCGCCAGGTCCGTGAGCGACGAGGCGTCCCGGTAGCCCTTCCGAGCGATCTTCTCCCGCGCCGTCTCGATCTGCTTGACGCCGGGGTTCATGAACCGGGCGCCCGTCTCCTCGGCGATCTCGCCGCCTGCGGTCGCAAGCTCAGGCTGGAAGGCCGTCGCCCGCGCGTGCACGTCCTCGACGCTGCGCCCGGCCTGCCCGGCCCGCAGCTCCATGACGCTGCCGATCGCGCGGACGGGCGTTTCCTGGGCCAAATCCGGCTCAGGACGGGCGGGAGCGCGTTGTGGGCTGTCTGATGCCGGCGGCAGGCTCTCGGCCGCCCTGACCGCCTCTGGCGTGCCGGGCTCGACGACGCGGGCGGGACGCAGCTCCGGGTCGGCGAGCAGACCGACCAAGCCGCGCCGGTCGATGATGCCCTGTACCTCCTCCAGGAACTCGCGGCCGAGTTTCGGCCGGGCCTCGCCGGCGGCGTTCCGCGCCGCCAGCCGGTTGAGGGCGTCGGACACTGGGCCGGTGCGCCGGGCGATCCGGGTGAGGATGTCCTCGAGGCGGCCCGCCAGGTCGGCCCGGGCCTCGTTGGTGCCGCGGGCGAGCACGTTGCCGGCGCTCTCGATCGCGTCGGCCGAGCCGGAGAGCGTCCCGAACAGGCGCTTGTCCTTGCGGAGCTGCGACAGGGCGGTGTCGAGCACAGCGACCCGCTCGGCCATCAGCGAGCGGGTGGCGTCGGCGGCGCCGAACAGGTCGATCTGATGCTCGGCCGTGAACCCGGCCTCGAGCGCCTCGCCGATGAGGAGCCGCGCGGCCCGGTCGGTCTCCGGCTGCGCCTTGCCGAGCAGGGACAGGACGGACGCGTGCCGGAGCGGGTCGGCCACCATGGCGCCGACCGCGGCCGCGTGGCTCGCCGGGACGAGGCCGTTCACCGTCATGCCCCAGGCGGTGTCGGACAGCCGCGCCAGGGCGAGCGCCTGGCGCATCATCGGCGCCGTCGTCGGCAGGGAGCCGTCCGCCAGGTCCGGCCGGTCGCGGAGCACGCGGGCCGCGTCGATCGCGTCGCCGCTGCCCTCCTGCATGTTCTTTTTGGCGGCGAGCGCCCGCACGTCCTCGCGGGTCCAGCCGTCCGCCTCTCGCATCAGGAACCCGTCGAGGTTGACGCGGGCTTCGGGGTTCTCGGCCGCCAGGCGCTTCGCCAGGCCGAGGCGCTGGTGGCCGTCCGCGACGTAGCGGGTGCCGTCCGTCGCCTCGAAGACCAGCACCTTGCCGGAGGCGAGCGGGTCCCACTGCGACACGGAGCGCAGGCGGTCCGTCACACCCTCGATATCGCCGCCGCCCTTGTACTGGAACGCGGCCGCGTCGGTCTGCAGCTCGCGGGCGTCGAAGCGACCGAAGGTGGCGGGCTTGCCGTCGACCGTCTCGACGGCGCCGGCGACGGCCGGCAGCTCCTCGCTGGTGACGCGCAGGCGGTCGGCGCGAGCCGGCGGCAGGGCGAGCACGAGCTCGGGCGGCGGCGCGGTGTAGGGTGCCTCGGCGTAGGCCACCGCCTCGCTGAAGGCCCGCCGGCCGTTCGACGTCTCCCGCAGCACCGCCGGGGCGCCGGCGACGGCGGCCACGTCGGACATCTCGGAGCCGACCGCGTGCAGGATGACGCCGCCCTCCGGGCCGGGCACGCCGCGCAGCATCTCGCGGGCGCCGCCGAAGACGCCGCCGAAGGCCCCGCCCACCGCCGCCGCCATGGCCACGTTCTTGAGGCCCTCCTCGACGCCGGAGGAGAGGCCGAGCTCGGCCCGGTTCCCTTGAACGAAGGGCTGGGCGACCGCCGTCAGGCCGGCGTTGACCGCCGCCTCGCGACCGACCGTGCTCAGGAGCCGACCGAGGACCGACGCGGCCGCGCTCTCGCCGCCGGTGACGAGCAGGCCGAGCACGTTGACGGGATCGCGCAGCATGGCCGGGGCGCCGCCGGCGATCGTCGCCGCGATCGAGCCGACGCCCGAGGGCGCGTCGGCCTGCGCCGCTTCGTAGTCCTCTTGCGAGCGGCGGGCGATCATCGCCGGCGCGAAGTCGATGCGGGCGTCTGCCAGCGCGTCGCTCACCCGCGGGTCGCTCCGCGCGAGCTCGTCGAGCTTGCCCTCGAAGATGGCGCGCTGCCGATCGGGCGCGTTGTCCTGCAGGGTGATGGGGTCGATGCTGTACCCCGGATCGCGCAGGGCCTCGTCGGCGTAGCCGCCCCGGAGCGGGTTCGCCAGGCGGACGCCGGACACCCGCTCGACGGCGGCGATCAACCCGTCATAGCTGCGTTCCTGCACGATCTGGCGGGACGTCGTGAGCTCCGACGTGAGCACCTGGTCGTAGGCCTTCCGCGCCAGGCGCGCGTAGGCGCCGGGGTTCTCGTAGACGTCGCTGCGGGCCAGGCCCTCGGAGGCCAGGGCGCCGTCCGGATCGGGGGCGCTCGCCAGTGCCTCGGCCATGCTGCGGCCGTCGAAGGCGTCGGCCCGCGCGAAGCTGATCGCGTTGGCGCCGAGCCCGGCCGCGAGGGGCTCGTCGAAGATCGAGCTCACCGATCGCCCCCGAGATAGGCGCCGGGGACGCGCTGCCGCAGGGTCGAGGACATGCCGTCGATGTCGAGCACGAGCGGCGCGCCCGGCCGGCCGAGGAACCGCGGATTGGGTTCCTTGGGATCGTCGAGCGAGAATGCATAGCCGCCGCGCACCCGCACCGGGATCGCGCCGCGCACGTCGCGGGCGCTGATGGGCTTGCCGTTCGGGTCCGTCGCGCCGCCGAGGTCCTCGTCGCGGATCGCGCCCATCACGTCGCGGAACCGGTCGGCGCGGACGTTCGGCGGGATCGCGACCTTGTAGTTCCAGAGGTAGCCGGGCCGGTAGCTCGCCACGCCGCCATAGGTGACATCGCCCTGCTTGCCGGCGCCGGCGGCCGCGCGCAGGGCCTCGCCGTAGAGCTCGCGGGCTTCGCTCGAGTTGGGGTCGGTGATCTTGCCGAACGCTCTGGCCTCATAGATGGCCTTGGCGCCCGCCATCACCTGCGCCTGGGCTGTGGGGCTGTTCAGGTAGGCATCGCCGAACTCGGTTCGCATCAGGTTGGCCGCGTCCTTCGGGACGGCGGGCAGCTTCGCGTCCTTCACGTTGCGCAGCTCGAGGGCCCTGGTGATCTCGCGGGCGCTGCGGTCGGCGCCGACGGCGCCGTTGACGAGGAGGTCGCCGACCTTGGCGAGCTCCGGCATGTCGCCGCCGACCTCGCGCAGGATCGCCGGGGCGTCCGGCCCGGCGCCGGCGACGATGCCGCGCACCGTCTCGAGCGCCCGATCGCCGCCGGCGTCCGCCACCGTCTTGAGCATCGCCTTGTCGTCGTTGGTCAGGTAGCGGACCGCCCCGCCCTGCACCTGTTGCGCCGCGCGCCCCGCCGCGATCCGGGGCACCATCTGCCCGGCGACGGCAGCGCCCGTGTCCTGCGTCGGGATGACGAGCGGGTTCGCCTCGACGAGCCCCTGCCGCCTGGCGTGCTCCAGCGGGTCGGTCGCCAGCGCGTTGCGCTTCTTGCTCGACAGGTCGCGCAGGAGCTCGATGCGCTCGCCCTCCTCGGTGGTGAGGCCGCGCTTGTCGGTCCGAGCACGGGCGGTGATCTCGTCGGCCATGGCGTCGAGCTCGGCCGGCGGCTTCGCCTTGATGACGCTCACGAGGAGCAGCTTCTTGTCGAAATCCTCGGTGAGGCGCTGCCCATCGGGGATCCCCGCGGCGCGTTGGCGGACCGCGGCCATCTCCTCCGGCGAGGACGGGATGCCGTCCGCGCTCTGGCGCACGATCTTGTCCATCAGACCGGAGACCTGGGCGCGGTCGGACACGCCCTTCGCGCGGAGCTTCTGCTCCCGCTGCTCGAGGAGCGCGTCGGCGCGCTCATACCCGTCCGCGTCGAGCTTCGTCCGGCCGTCCGTGAACTCCTTGCGGAGCTGCTGCCGGTAGTTCGCGACCGCCTCCGGCCGGGTCAGCCCGTTGGCGGTCGCGTCGACGACGGTGACTTCCGCGTCGCGGCGCCGCTTGAGGGCGCGGCCGGCTGCCTGCTCGGCGGTCAGGGCTTCGGATTTCACGAGCGCCTGGTCGCGATGATCGTCCTCGACGAGCGTCGCCTCGACGGCCTGGCGCGTCGCCGGGTTGGTCGGCGCCGCGCGGATCGCCTGCTCGCGCACCGTCTCGCCGGCGCTCGTCGCGAGCACCGCCGAGGCCCGCGCCTGGTCGCGCTGCTGCGCCTGGAAATTGTCGAGGGCCTTGATCTGGAACGGCAGGCGCAGGCGCTCGAAAGAGGCGTTGAAGCTCGACGCGATCTCCGGGAAGACGTCGCCCTTTGCCGGGTCCGTCATCGACGCCTTGAGGCCGTCGAGCGCGGATTTCAGGGCGGCCGGGTCGTTCTGATGCTGCTGGAACAGGTCCGTCATGGACGTGCGCAACTTGGCGTCGAGGTTGTTGAAGTAGCTCGTCTGCCCGGCCTCGTCGGCGGCGGCGCCGCGGATCGTAGTCGAGCCGGACGGGCGCCAGGCCGGGTCCATGCCGGCGATCTCGCCCTCTCGCTTGCCCTCGATCTTGGCGGCCTTGTCCGCCCACTCGCCGGCTTCCCGTGCCAGCCCGCCGAAGCCGGCCGCGACGGTGGCCGCATCGGAGCCGTCGCCCCGCGGCACCGCGGCGTTGCCGACGTCGACGGTGCCCCGAAGCCGCGGGTTGTCGACCTGTACGTTGCTGCCCCGCTTGTTCGCCATCTCAGCCCCGCCGCAGGAGGTTGCCGGCGGCCTGCAGGCCGGTCAGGTCGGCCATGGTGTCGGCCGACCGGCGGGCGCTCCGGGCCATCAGGCGCAGGTTGCCGGCCCGCTCGTTGAGGCGGGCGACGCGGGACGTCGCCGTGGCACTCTCCATGGTGAGCGCCTGCTCGGCCTGGGTCACGGACTGCTCGCGGGCAACGGCCGGCGTGCCGAAGGTGAGGTCGACGCCGGAGGCGGCATAGGCGGCATCGCGCTCGCCGATCGTCTGCAAGAGCGCCTGGCGCAGGCTCGTCGAGCGGTCCTGCTGCTGCAGGTTCTCGCGGGCGATGTCGTTCACGGTGTCGGCCGCCTGCAGGTTGAGCGAGAGCTCCTTCTCGCGCCCGGCCTGCCGGAGCTGCGACATCTGCAGGAGGCTCGCCGAGCCCGACAGGATGCTGCCGACGACGGACCCCGCCGAGGTCAGCGGGGCGAGCGCCGAGGAGGCGGAGGTCAGGGCAGAGGCGCCGGCGGTCGCGGCCGACGCCACACCGCTCGCCCCGACCGATCCCGCCGCCGACGCCATGGCGGTCAACGCGCTCGCCGCGAACTCCATCGCCCTACGTCCTCGCCATCACGTTGACCGCCGCCACCTGCAGGGCACCGGGGCGCACCTGCGTGATCGTCGCCTGCCCCTCGACGGACCAGCCCTCGAGGCCGTCGACGTCGAGCCAGTCCGTCACCGGCACCTGCGGGAGATCGGTCGGCATCCCGCCGCGGTAGAGGGCGACGTCGCTCGCCGCCTCCCCGTTGGCGCCGACCGCGATCGACGTCGTGTCGATGACGCGCAGGCCGAGCGCGAAGACACGGCAGGGGCGGAGCAGCACCGTCCGCGTGCCGACCTCGCGGGGCAGCGGCAGCGTCTTGACGAGGGGCGGTGTCCACCGGCCGACATGCGCCGTCGTGACCGGGATCGGCAGGGTGATGCTGCCGCCGGTGACGGTGAACGGTCCCATGGCGAAGCCGTCGCCGATCGCCCACACCACCGCGCCCTCATGGGCGCCGAGGTTCGACACCACGGTCTGCGGCGCGCCGAAGGTCTGCGACACGGTGCCGTCGAGGAACAGCCCCGGTTCCAGCCACTCGACGCGGCGCCGGGCGACGCCGGCGACGATGCGCTCGACGATGAGGTACACCCGGTTCAGGCCGTCGACGCCGGCGGCGCGAACCTTCCCATCCGTCCGCCAGCGCACGAACGCCGTCACGTCCTGGCTCCGGATGATGAGGCCCACGATCATCAGGCCGTCGTCGCGCACCGCGAAGTAGCGGGCGGCATCCGAGCGGTCGTTCGCCCGCTGCAGGGCGGCGCCGCGCACGCCCTGGATGAGATGCCGAGCAAGCAGGGACAGCGGCTCGCTCACATAGGCCGAGGCCACGTCGTCATAGGTCGCCGAGTAGATCAGCGAGCGGGCGCGCGACACGTAGAGGAGCCCGGTCTCCGTCGTGCAGATCGGCACGGTCGGGCAGGATCCGTTGCGGGAGCTCTCGACGACGTTGACCGGCTGGTCGCGTCGGATCACCCGGTCTGAGACGTAGTATTCCGCATCGGTCGTGAAAATGACGAGATGTTTCGAGCGGGCCAGGCGCCGCACCTGCTCGGCACCGTCCGTGTCGAGGTTAAGCAGGATGCCACCCGAGGCGGTGTCCACGTCGATGACGCCCGAGTAATAGTCCGCCGCCGGCGAGGCGAGAACCGCGCCGGGCTTGGATCGGAAGCCCGCAGACACCAGGCGATCCTGGTAGAAGATGCCGCTCGTCGGGTAGCCGCGCGTCGCCGAGAACAGCGGCTCGCCGCCGGGATCGCCGACCGTGATCCGGAGCGCGTTGGCGCCGGCATCCGCGGTGTTGATGAATTTCGCCGAGACGGTGAAGCGCGAGCCGGTGTTGCCGCCGTCGAAGAACACGTTGAGGAGCTGCAGGCCGGGCGCCTTGCCGTTCGCCTCGCCGTCGCCGACCGTGACGGTGCAGCCGGGACCGACCGTCGAGAGCGACCGCAGCTTGCCCTGGAGGTCCGGCGCGACCGTGTTCCAGCGCGAGGCGCCGACGTCGGGAATGCCGATGGCGGTCGTGTCCTGGCCGTCGACCGTCACCGTGAACACGAAGCCCTGCGGGCCGGCGCCGTTCACGGTCGGCCAGCGCAGGGCGATCTGCCATTGCTCCGCGATTTTGGTGTAGCTGCCTCCGAGGTCGACGGCGGGGATGTCCGCGAAGGGCGCCTGATCCGTGTGCCAGTCGTGGTCGCCGCCGTTGCCGTGGAGCAGGCGCACGGTCGGGCTGTCCTGATGGAACAGGAGCGCCGTCTCGAGGCGCTGCACGGCGGTGACGTCGGTGATGCGGTCGGCCGTGAACGAGTGCCAGGCGCTCGCGACCCATTGCCCGTCCCGGTAGACGTCGGCGACGCCCTGCCCGGCGAGCACGAGCATGTAGGGCGTCGACGTCGAGAAGGTGAACGGGAGGAGCTGCGCCTCGACGAGCGCGCCGGTCTCACCGAAGGCGGCGAGGTCCGTCACGTTCACCGTCATGGCGGCGCCGGCCGTCGTCACCAGGCGCACCGCCGTCGCGCGCACCATCTGGCCGGGCGGCCGGGCGGCGAGCCGCTGGCGAAAGGCGGTGCGCACCGCGTATGCCGGAGCGAGCGGGCCCCAGTTGCCCGACGTCGCGTCCTGATACTCGACGAGGAGGCGAGCTTCGGCGTCGATCGAGGCGGTGTAGGCCAGGCGGACAGCCGAGAGGTCGGCGGACGGGAACGTGAGCAGCGCGACGACGCTGCCGCCCGGCAGGTTGTTGCTGTTCCAGTTGAAGGTTCCCACGATCGGCGCCAGGGCCGTGCGCTGCGGGCCGAGGTCGCGCGATCGGTCGAGCAGCCGGAACCCGCCCTGCGGCACCGGCTCGACGTTCTCCATCGTCGCGGCCGAGGCGTAGAACTGTTTCACGTCGCTGCGGCTGTAGAGCTCCGGCGCGACCTCGCCGGAGTTGAACGTCGCTTGCAGGGCTCCGGGGCGCGCGACCATCAGTAGGCCCCGTGCCAAGCGTCCGTGAGCGGATCGCGGGCCAGGACCGTGCTGCCGGGCTGCGCCGAGGCGTCGACCGCCATCGCGCGGCCCATCAGGCCGCCGCGGCCGCCCTCGGACGGCGTACCCCAGGCATCCTGCGCGAGCTGCTGTTTCAGGGTGACGTCGTGCGTCAGCGGCACCGCGAGGTCGGCGGCGAGCGCGACCACGATCGCGGCGCGAAACAGCGCGGGCCACTGCTCGGGCTCGACGGAGCGCACGAAGGTCGCCCACACGGCGAGCTCGTCGGCGTGCAGCTCGTCGCCCTCGAGGGCGAAGGCGCGCAGGGGATAGTCGGGCGCCCGCGGGTTCGACATGACCTTGACGGGCTCGCCGATCCGGTCGCCGGGCAGCGCGTAGGCGTAGCGCCAGCCCGTCTCCGGCGTGACGGCGAGGCGGTCGAGGCGGGCGGTGCGGCGCGCCCAGTTCCAGCGGTGGCAGGCGAAGGCCGCGCCGACCACGGTCGGGTAGATTTGCGCCACCTTGGCGGCCTTGGGCGTCTCCTCGTCGAGCGCGGCGATCGGCGCCGAGCCCAGCCGGGCCAGCGCCTCGTTGACCGTCTTGAGCGTGTCCTGTGTCGACATGGCCCCTCGCGCGTGGAGAGGCCCGGCGCGGGCGCGCCGGGCCGGTGGCGGCGTCAGCCGGCCGCGGTGGACTGCAGCGCGAGGGTCGGGACGCCGAGGGCGGACACGGCGGTGACGACGTAGGTCTTGGTCACGGGCGTGCCGCCGCGGGCCATGCTGGCCTCGATGATGTCGCCCTTCTTGAGGCGCTTGTCGGTGGCGTAGGCGGCCGCCTCGACGACGGCGGCGGCATCGGCCGTGGCATAGATGTACTTCGAGCACATGTCGCCGGCGGCGACCGCCGCCTGCGAGACGCGCACCAGCGCCTTGGGATCGTAGGCCATGGGAACCTCTGGTTTCGGGAGAGCACGAAGGCCCGCGCGCCGGCGGCGCGCGGGGTGACGGTCAGGGGGTCGGGCGGGTGAGCGTGGTCGGCAGCTTCGACCGGATGCGCCGGACGCCGCCGGGCAGCAGCAGGGCGGTGGCGCAGCCCATGGTGTTGGCGGCGAAGTACGCCTTCTTGGTCGGCACGTAGTCGATGCGCGATTTGAGGGCGTAGTTCGGCACGAAGCCAAGGGCCGTCTTCTGCCAGACGTAATAGTCGACGTTGCCGGCGCTCGGGACGGAGAACTGGCTGTCAGGCAGGGGGATGTACGTCACGCCCTTGTAGGTACGGGCGCCGATCAGCTTGAGCATCGGCCGGTCGCCCACGTAGTCGGCCGACGAGAACTCGCGGTACATCTCGAGCTGCAGCATGTTCATCTGCGGCAGGGCACAGTAGAGCTCCGGCGCCGCCGTAAAGCCCTGGCTCAGGATACGCCCCGAGGCCGTGATCGTGTCGACCACGCTCGGCGCGGCGTTGGCCGAGACGTCGATCGTCTCGATGGCGCCGGCGGCGGCGTCGAGGGTGGCGATGTTCAGATTGTCGAACAGGCGGCCGAAGGCGTAGGCGCCGGTCTGCTGCGCCACCTGCTGCTCGTTCTGCGACATCTTCTCGATGTCGGTGGTGAGCACCCACTCGTTGGCCTCGTAGTCGACCATGGTGGCGCTGACGGTCGCGCGGTCGGCGTTCATGACCGGCCGCTCCTCGATGGCGGTCGACATGATGGTCGCCTGACCGGCGCCGGCCAACTTCCACGTGACCTGATTGCCTTTCACCTCGCCGGTCTCGTTGACGCAGCCCTTGAGGCGATATCCCTCGTCCTGAATGACGTGGATCACGCCGGACATGTATTTCTGCTCGAACCACTGCGGTGCGCGACTGGTCATGTTCCTGGCTCTCGATGTGAGGATGGTGTCTCACGTCGGGCCGAGTGCCAGGCTGCAGGCCGGTCCGAGCATGGGCTCGAAGGGCGGCCGCGTCGCCGGGGTCTGTCCCGCGGATACGGCCACACTCTCGCGCGGCCGCGGGCGCGTTAAGCGCGGCGGGTCAACCGCCGTAGGTCGCGAGCGTGGCGAGGCGCTGCAGCTCGGCGTCCGACACGGCGAAGGGCTGGCAGGCCAGGCGCTCGATGTAGCCGTTGACCGGGAAGGCGCCGCCGCCCACCGCCAGGGCCGACATACCGGCGGGCATGGCGGCCGGCGTCGCGGCGACGACGGCCCCGCCGTTGAGGCTGAGGGCAATCCGGCCGGGAGCGTAGGAGACGGCGAAGGCGTACCGGGTGTCGGACGCGAGACTGCCGACCGCAGTTGCGGCGCTGCCTTGCGCCACGCCACCCACAATGGAGTACGCCTGCAGGCGCGTCCGGTCGGTCGAATGGATGCGCAGGATCAGGCAATCGCTCGACGTGCCGAGGCGCACCAGCGTGCCGCCCTCGAGCAGGTCGAGCGGTCGGAACACGCCGCAGAACGTTGCCGACGTGAGAGCGGACGACAGAGTAGCGGTGTCGCTATCTGCGCTGCGAGGTAGACCTCCCGTCGTCGTGCGGATCGGGCTCGAAAGTCGGTCGCGCTCGAGCTGCGGCGTTCCGATGTCGAGTGTCAGTTCGATGGCAACGCCGCTCGGCCAGTTGAGCTGAATGCCCTGCTGCAGACGGTCGGTTACAAGCGCCGCGTCGGCGGGGACAGTGTTATAAATCGACAAACGTTGAATGTTGCCGTTCAGTATTGACTTATAGTCGTTCTGAACGCTGCTCGTCTGTGCGCCCGTTGTCGCCAGACTGCGCGAGCGGAGCCCGACGACGGAGAAGCCGGCGGTAGACCCGCCCGCCACGCGCAGGAACCCGCTGCCGGTCCAAGATTGGTTCTGCGCCGCGGCCGAGGCTGCGTTCTCGTGCAGGATGAACTGCGAGGCCGCCCCTGTGGTCGTGCCCGCGCCCGTCGTTAGGCGGATGCGGATGAAGTCGAGCCCCCGCTCCTGAAACACCGAAACGACGTTGAAGGTGATGCCCGAGGCCGAGAAGGCCGTCGCGAGCGTGCCTGCGGGGATCCAAGCATTGGGCATCGTGCCGGGCGCGCCGGCCGCGGCACCGGCCATGCCGCTGTTGGTCAGGACGTTGGTGCTCGCCGGCTCGTACAGCGCGCCCTTGTTCGTCCGGCCGCGGACGTTGACGCCCACCGAGCCGTAGGTGCCCGACAAGTCGTCCATCAGCTTGACGCTGTTGCGGGTGAAGGTCAGCCCGTCGCCGGACGACGCGAGGAGCGCCCCGTTGCTCACGGCCCGGTCGTTGGCGAAGTCGATGTCGAAGGCCGCCTGCTCGAGCGCCCATCCCGCGAGGAGCGACACGGCGATGGCGCCGGCGGCGACGCTCGAGATGAGGTAGTGCTTGACCTTGGGCGTGTTGAGCCGGTCGACCACCGCCTCGATCATGTCGCCGACGCGGAAGCGCGGGTCGTTGAAGTAGTTCGGCGCCTCGACGACGGCGGCCGCGTCGTTGGTCGGGTACAGGTAGGCCGACACCACGCCGCCGCCGGGAACGGGCGCCTGGCCGGTGCGGACGACGGAGCGGTGCCGGTATGCCATGATCCCGCGCCTCAGTTCGGGTAGAGCGTCTGCCACATGCGGTCGGTCTCGGCCGCGAAGGTCGGGTCGTACTTCGCATTGCCGACGATCCCCCGCGGATCGCGGGACCGCGCCTCGACGTCGGCCTTGTTGAAGCTTCCGGCCGGCGCGCCGCCCGGCGAGGGCTGCGGCGTCTTCATCTGCGCGGCGAACCACTCGATCGCGCGGTTGCCGGCAGCGGTGTCGAGGGTCAGGCCAAGCGCCTCGGCGCTGTCCGCCGAGAGGCCGCGCGCCTTCCACGCCTCGAGCATGGCGTGGTTGTCGCGCACCCGCCGGTCGACGGCGGCGTTGCGAGCGTTCTCGTCGAGCGCCTTGGCCTCGTCCGGCACGAGCGCCGCCTTCTCGGCCGCCAGGTCGACGGGCGGCTGCACCATTTCGCCGTCGATCATCGCTTCCATGACGGCCCCGATGAACGGGCCGAATTGCTTCTCGCGGATGCCGCTCTTGAGGGCGGCCTCGCGCGCCAGCTTGAACACCGGATCGGCCTCGAGGTCGCCGAGGTAGGGCTTGAGCTTGTCCGAGGGCTCGAACTTGTAGCCGCCGGCGTCCTTCGGCAGCTCGCCGAGCTCGCCCATCCGCGCGATCGCCTCGCGGGCGGGCTTGTAGGCCCCGAACACCTTGTCGAGCGTCTCGCGATCGCTGGCGCCGTACAGGTGGTCGGGCAGGCCCTCCGGCCGGTAGGGTGAGGGACTACCCTCCCCGCCGGTGGCCTGCCCGCCAGCGCCGCCGGGATCGGGCGATCCGGCCGGTGCAGCGGCGCCCGCGCCGTCCTCGGGCGCGCGCATGGGGTGGAAATCGAGGCGTCGGCCGAAGTTCATGTCAGGTTCCCTCTCTGACGTGGCTTTGCTCCTGCCGGCCCATGGCGATGAGCTTGAGCAGGGTGAAGAACAGGCCGTTCTGGCCTTCGCGGGTTGCCGCGTAGAGCAGCGGATCGGGCATCCCGAGCACGAACAGGGGGCGCCTGACCGTGATGTCCGCCAGGTATTCGACGAGCTCGCGCCCCTCCGGGGTCGCCATCACGGCTGCGGCTGCGGCCGCGGCGCCGGCGGCGCGCTCCTCGAGCCGTTCCTCCCACGATCCGCGCTTGTCCTTCGGATCGGGGCCGTCGAACCAGGCCCAGTCGGCCGCCCCGTGCTGCTCGAGGATGAGGTCGAGGGGCTGCGCCTGGCGGGGGCCGTAGCTCGGGGGGATCGCGGGTTGCGTCACGCTGCTGCCGGCGCCGCCTCGGCGCCCTCCCCTGCCTGGCCGGCCTGCGCGGCCGCGATCGCGGCCGCCGCCTGCTGCATCTTCGCCTCGAGCGCCGCGCGTTCCTCGGCGGTGAGCAGGAATTGCGCGGGCACGCCCATGCCGAGGCCGATTTCCTTCAGCGCCTCGTCGACCTTCACGGTCAGCTCGACGGCCTGCGGGCCGCGGATCGTGCCGACGAGCTGGATGAACTCGACGATGGTCGAGAGGGCCTGCGCGCGGAGCGCCGAGGCGATCGGCGAGAGCACGTCGACCCGCACGAGCAGATCGTCGATGGGCGTTTCCGTCTCGAGCAGGTGGAGGTCGTAGGCGATCTCGATCGCGCGGCGGACGACGACGGGCACGATCTCATGCACCAGGCGCCCGAACGCCCCCATGTAGTTCTCGGAGATGCGTTTCATCCGCGCCATGATCTCGGTAGCGCTCTTGGGCGTGCCGCTCTCAGGGGCGAGCTGCGTGTCGTGCAGCGCGGCTTGCACCTGGGTCCGGAGCTCGCCCGACATCAGGTGCCCGACGTCGATCTTGCCGGCCGAGACGTCCATGCGGGTGACGTCGGCGCCGAGGACGCCGCCGGTGGCGCCCATCGCCCAGAACGCACCCGGAGCGATCCGGGCGGTGTCGGGGTTGAAGGCCCCGCCCGGCCGGTAGCCCCAGATGCCGAGCATCTGGATCGCCGCGCTCTTGAGCGTGAGCTCCATGGCCTTGTTGAGGGTGCGGATCGTCGGGAGCGCCAGCAGGACGGGGCCGCGGCCGTACGCCTCGCCGGGCACGCGGAAGTAGCGCGGCACCGCCATGGGCTGCGAGCGCATGTGCGTGTCGACGATCGGCCGGGCGCTGGTGGCGACATGCGCCACGAAGCGCCAGCGCTTGCCCTCGCGGATGAAATCCTGGTGGATTTCAACCTCCTCGTCGGGCTGGGTGCGCTCGGCCTCGACGAACTGCTCGTCGTACTCGCCCTTGGGGAAGGCGCCCCTGATCTGACGGCGGGAGAGGCGCGTCTTCCATGAGATCAGCGCCAGGTCGTTGTAGGGACCGGCCTCGATCGCGACCTCATCCTGCGGCACGTTGACGAACCGCACCGGGCGATCCTTGTCGCCCTCGACGAGCAGGATGCATCCCGTGCCCGCGGCGAGGTCCACGCAGGTTTCGTGCACCGCGTTGTCCCACTCCGAGGAGAGGAAGAACGCTTGCACCGTCCGGCTCACTGTCTCGAGCTCGCGGGCGAGCGCCACCTTGTCGGTGTCGCCAAGCGCGAGCTCAGCGAAGGGGCCCGGCGCCAGCTTGAAGAAGGGCTGTCCCGGCGGGAACAGGTCGTTCTGCAACTGGCCGGCGAACCGGAAGGTCGAGACGATCGCGGTGTTGTCGAAGATGCGGTCGACCCGGCCGCTGGCTTGGCCCGTGCGCGTCGCCGGGCGCCGGTAGGGGATCGCGAACTCGTAGGCGTCCTCGTAGAGCCCGGTCCAGATGCTGCGGTTGGTCCACGCGCGGCCGACCCGGATGCGGTGCGTCTGCAGCGAGAAGCCGGGGGCGGCAGGCTCCGCGACCGGCTCGCGGCGGCGGCTGCTCGCGCGCTCGGCGCGCTCTTTGTTCGGCTTGCGGGCCATCAGCCGAGCGTCGCCTTGCCGTCGCTACCGGTGTCCATTAGCAGGCGCCGGCCCCTGTTGGCCTTGCGGGCGCCGGCGAGGCCCTTGTCGGCGGCCGCGGCCTGCTGGCCCTGCGCCTGGATTTGCTGCGCCTGGGTGATCTGCTGGATGCGCTGGTTATCCTGCGCCTGCTGGCCCGCGGCCCGCAGCGCGTTCCGCTCCGAGGCCGTCTTGCCGCCGAACAGTTTCTTGACGAACCCGCCCATCGCCTCGCCATTCCCACAGGTCGAACCCGGCGCGGCTGTCCCGGAGCTCCAACCCGCACAGGACGGCCAGGCGGGCGCCCGGCGCGTGCCCCTGCCGGACGAAGGCCCGCAACCGCACGGTGCCATCCTGCGCGGCCCGCGCGCAGGTTAAGCGGGCGAGCCGCACGAAGGTGCGCAGGTGCCCCGCGAGCTCCGGCCGGCACAGGAACCAGATTTCGGCGGCCTCCTCGCCCGGCGTCTCCGGCTCGATGGGGAAGAACCCGGCCGCGGCGACGAGGCGGTGCTCGATTCTGAACGCGACGCTCAGCGAGCCGAGCACTTGGAGCACCAGGCCCCGGCGCTGCCATGGTTTCAGGCCCGTGCGGGTGTCCCGCACGAGCTCGAGGGTTTCCATGATCGGCGCCGGCGTCGAGACGCGGAGCATCATCACGTTTCCCAGACGTTGAAATCCGTGGGCTGGCGCCGGCCGGTATCGATGGGGATGACGTTGCCGGGGCGGCCGGCCTGCGCGGCGCTGTTGATGATGCCGGCGCGGCCGCGCACGCCGAGGACGCCGTACTGTGCCGCCTCGCAGGGGTGGCTCCACTCGTTTTTGACCGGGCGGTCGCCGTAGACGTCGCGGGCGTCCTGGCGCTGTCTCGGATATTTGTACTGCGCCGCCAGGCCGGAGCGGAGCTTGCGGCATGATGGGTCGAGGAGCAGGCCCGGAATGCGGCCGTCGATCGCCGTCGTCATGGGGATGCGCAGGCTCTCGATGCGGATCCCCGGTTCCTGGGTCGGCGCCGGCATGATCGGGATGCCGATTGCCCGGGAAACCGTCTCGGCCCACGCGAGCTCGCCGGCCTGGCGATCGGCGCCGTAGAAGCCGGCCGGGTCGGCGGTGTGCGCGCCGGGCGGGCAACCGCGGAACCGCGGCTCCTGCAGCAGCGCCGCCCACTGTTCGGAGAAGCGGGCCGGGCCGGTGCCGTGGTCGGGCACCACCTCGCCGTAGAACCGGAGCTGCCCGTTCGGCATCTGCTGGAACAGGAGGCCCGCGGGCGAGAGGCCCTGGTCATAGCCGGCGTGCAGCGGGAGCTGCGGCACCGGGACGAGCGGCGTCGGCGAGCAGTGCACCGCCTCGTTGAACTCCGGGTACACCGGCTTGCCGCTCAGGCTGTAGCCGAAGCGGCCGTTCACGAAGCGCACCACGTCTCGCTCGGGCAGCAGCCGGGCCATCTCCTCGTAATAGGCCCGCGACGCGCCCTGGCGGTTCTCCGCGGCGTCGGAGAGGCCGTCCGGCTGCTGGTGGAGCTGGTAGCCGTCGATCGGCTTCTCGACGAAATCCCGATAAATCCAGTGGTCGACGTCCGGCGGGTTGAGGTCGGCGAACACCTGGCGCGGGATGAGCGCCTGTGGGTCCTGCAGGCTCGAACGCGGCGGGTTTCGGCCGGTGCGGCCGTACAGGAACGTGGCGACCCGCTCGTGCAGGAGGTCCGCCTCGTTGATCCATGCCCAACTGGGTTCATACCCCTTGAGGAGGTCCTCGATCGCGTGATCGCCGACTGCGTAGAAGTCGACCGTCATCTCGACGAGCTGCCCGCGGGGCGTGCGGAAGGTGATGCGGTGCTTTGCAGGCCGGTCCTGCCCGCCCTCGAAGTGCGAGCCTGGGAAGTTGCGCGGGAAGATGCGGAACCACGTCTCAAGTGTCGTCCGGTAGAGCGTTCGATAATTGTCGCGAACGACGCAACCTAGGGCTCGGATTGTGCCGTCTTTGCAGACTGGCATCTGCAGTGTGTTGAGCGCGCACTTGACGACGCTCGTCGTGGTCTTGCCCGAGCCCGCCGGCCCCATGATGAAGTCGAGCGGCGATTTGCTCTGCAGGTAGGCGGTCGCGACGGGACCGGGCGTAGTCCACTCCCACAGCGAGACGTCGCCGGCGAGCACGGGGACGTCGGTCATGCCCCTGCCCTCGACGCTCCCGGACCCGCGGCCCGGTTCCGGCTCCCCACACCCGGCCTGGGGGCGATCCAGTTTCGGCCCGTGTGTGAGACCAAGCACCCCTGAGGGGGTGGGCCCGCGCGCGTTTTCGAGGGCGCGCGGGGGCTCCGGCGCGCGCGCGAGGCCCCCAGAGGGGGGGCGCGGCGGCCAGAGCGATGACTTCCGGTCATGCGCTTGCCAGCCCGAAAGCCGTTGCCTGCCAACGCGTTAGCTCGCATCGTGCGACCCCATATCGTGCGACCCTTCACGGCTCGCCCTCGCTAAGTGCTTGATCCGGCTCGCTTTCGTCTCCGCCGACCGGCGTCACGTCGATCAGGTCCTCGATCGACAGCGCCCCGCCCTTCGCGACCGCCTCGGCCGCCCCCGGCCGCACGGTGCCGAGCGCCAGGATCGGCACGACGGGATCGCCCTTGTCGTCGGTCGGCGCCAGGCGCGCGTGGAGGTACGGCAGCACCGTCTCGAGGCAGCGTTGCTTGAACACGAGCAGGTCCATCACCGTCATGACCTTCCCCTTCTCGCCTCCGCCGTGCAGCGGCAGGCCCGTCGCGCGCGCCGCGTCTGCCAGCGCGCGGTGTGTGTGGGTCAGATCGCCCGTTCCCATGGCGAGCAGCGCCTCGAGCGGATCGCCGTACCGGCCGAGGTAGTAGCTCGCGAGCTGCTGCGTCCGCTTGTTCCTCGCCCCCGGCGGCCGGCCCGGCCCGCGCCTGGCGGGCGGCGGCGCCAGCGGTAGCAGCTCGTCGAGGCGGTCGTTCTCCTCGGCGAGGAGCGCCAGTTGCTCGCCCTCCGCGGCTTGGCGAACCTCCGCGGCCTCGCGCACCGCGGCGGCGCCACCGGCCGCGTCGATCGACGCCTTAACGCCCGGCTTCATGGCATAAACACCTGATATTAAATTGGTTTCCGCCGATCCGGGCACGCTGGCAGGGCGCGGACGCGGTTACAGGCCGGCGCGGATCGGCGCCGCATGTAACCGTCGAGTAACCGCGTTCTGCTTGGCCCTTCAACAACTTAGCTCTCCCGGTTACAGGTTACAGAGTTACAACCATCCCCATACGTGCGCGTGTGCGCCTGCCTATGTCACGCGCGCGCGAAGCGGCTGTAACCGCGTAACCGCACCCCTAACCCTCTCAGGTTGTTGGATAATCCGGGTTACAGCCGCTGTAACCGGCCGTGTAACCTGTAACCGTCCCGCCGGCGCCATCGGCGGTCATGCAGCCTCGCACGCGCTTGGCCCGCATTAAGTGCGAGGGCGTCGCGCCGGGCCTCAGGCCCTGGACGGCGCCGGGAGCCCTCGCGCCGAATTGACCTCCCCCTCTGAGGGTCGGGGAAAGGCAGACGACGACGCGCCAGGGTCGGGGCGCGCCGAGGATGTGGATCAGGGGCCGAGCACGCAGGTCAGGGTGCGGGCGGCCGGGCGGATGCTCTGTCCGTCGAACTCAGGCGGTGCCCTGAGTTGGATAGTGGTCGCGAGCAAGCTCGGAGCCGAAGGCGTCTAGCTCGCGCTGGATCAGGTCCATTCGCGACAGGTCCGCAGTGGTCGGGTCCTCTCCGGGCTCCAGCATCGTCATGATGCTTCCCCAAGTGTGCTGTGCGCCGGCCATGAACGCCTTGCGCAGATCCGCCTCCATCCCTGCCGGTGCGCCATCGGGGAGCCAAACTGCTCGTAGGCTGGCCCAGCCAGCTTCGATCAACTTCCCGTCGTCCGTCAGCTTGCGGGTTAGCTCCTGCGCAATCCGCTCGACGGGTGTCATGCGTGCCTCGCGTCGCTTCTGCTCACCCATGTTCGTCTCCTCAGTTGGGCGGATGCCCCCTCCGTCAAACTCAGCGCCCCTTCGTGGCAAGGGTGCAGGGTAGGAACTGATCGAGGCTGTTGCGCAGGTGTCGAAGCCCTTCCGGGCTGAGCGGCTGCGAGATGTCCGAGCCGCCATCATCCGCCGGCACGTAGTCATAGCCCCGGCTCGAGATGAACCGGCCGCCGCCCGTGTCCAGATCGATTTCCAGCTTGCAGCCCCCTAGTCCTATGATGACCTTTGTGTGGCGTGTTTCTTCGTTCATCCCTCATCCTCCACCTTCGTAACCGTGTCGAACGCCTGCATGTCGACGAGCACGCAGCGCGTGGCGACCCTGTTGATCTTCACGACCTGTTGGTTGCCCCGGTCGCGGATCACCACGTCCGCCGGTCCCTGTTTCAGGGCGTGCATCCACACGCCGGCGCCCCAGATCGTGCCGGCGAACAGCTTGGTCAGGAGCGGCGAGGTCGCCGGGATCGCGAGCGCCGGCCCGGCGCACACCTTGCCCGGCGCCACCAGGCCGAGGCCGGCGAGCGCCAGGCGCGTGCGCGCCGCCTCGAGCGGCTCCGTCGACGTGTTCATGCTGTCGAGCGGCGTGTGGTTCGCCTCGAGCAGCTCGATGCAGCCGCCGACGGTGGGCTTCTCGCCGCCCTTCCACGCCTCGATCGGGCTCGCGAGCAGGTGCTCGAGGCAGGCGCGCCAGTTGGCCGTACGCTCGCCGCGCTCGGCCGCCGTCGCCTCGGCGATCATCGGGCCGAGGAGGCCGGGCTCGGTGACGGGGAGGCCGGCCGCTTCCATGCCGGCATCGCCGAGCAGCATGGTCGCGCAGGCGAGCAGCGTGCCGTAGGTGTCTTGCGTGCGGCCGTCGAGGCCGGCGTCGCGCATGGCGTCCTTCCAGCCGTTCAGGGTGCGGGGCCAGTGCTTCCAGCCGTCCATGAGCTGCCGGAGGAACTGGCGGCCGAACGTGTCGATGGCGCCCGGGATTTCCGGCCGGGCGCCGCCCTGCTCGAGCTTGCGCAGATTGAGCAGCGCCATGCGCGAGCGGTCCTGCGGGCCGAGGGGCGGCGGGTTGATCGCCGAGAAGAAGAACGCGTTGCGCGCCTGGAACTCGACGCCCTCGTGCTCGGAGCCGCCGCGGTACATCACGCCGCCGGAGGCCGCGAGCCGCGCCAGGCGCACCACGCCGACCGCCCGGCGGTTGTCCGCGTCCGCCTCGAGCTCGTCGACGGCGACCGGCAGGCAATCCTGTTTCACCCGCTGGTAGATGCCCGCCGGCGTCGTGTCGGCGGTCGCGTGGAGCGCGTCGCCGATCACTTCCTTGATGATGGCTTGCAGGGTCGATTTGCCCTGCCCGTAATCGCCGGTGATGAACAGCGCCGGCCGCCAGTCGAGGGCGGCACCGAGGAATGCCGCGCCGATCCATCCGAGCAAGAGGATCGGGTCGAGGAGCGGCCGCTCCCACTTCCACGACTGGAACGCCGCGATGAGGTCGTGCGCCGGGCTCTGCTCGGCCGGCACCGCCTCGCGCCACGGCTCGAGCACCGGCGGCCGGCGCGGGTAGAAGGTGCCGTCGACCTCGCCGGGCCGCGACACCTGCAGCTTGCCATGGGTCGAGACGCGCCAGAGCCCCTGTCCGGAGTGCCAGACGAGCTCGCCGCTCCCCTTCACGGTCCATGCGCCGCGGCCGCGCACCCGGTCGACGGGCGCGAACAGCCCGCGGGTCGAGGCGGCCTTGAGCAGGCAGGCGCAGGCGTCGTCGACCTCGAGGCCGTTGATGCGTGAGGGTTTGCCGTCCTTCGGCGCCGAGAGCCGCGGCCAGGCCCAGGTGAGGTAGTTCGGCTGGTGCGCGAACAGGTCGAGCAATATTTTTTTGCCCCACTTGTTCACGTTGACGGCCCGGAGCTGTCCGAGCGTGTCGACGAAGTAGGTCGTGTCGCCGTCCTTCCCGAGCGGGATCACTGGGCACTCGGGCGGCAGGTGCGAGACCGGGCCGCCGGGCCAGCCGCCGGGCGGGAAGCCGTGGCGGTTCTCCTCGGCCGGCGGGTCGCTCGGCTGCGCATCGGCAGCGTGCTGCGCCAGGGCATCGGAGAACGCGGCGCGGACGCCCTTGAGACCGGAACGGGATGCCATGGAACCTGTGCGGCCGGGCCGCTGTCACGAGGGAGGGCGGCCGCCAGCGAACCGGCGGCCGCGATCGGGCTCAGCGGCGGCGCTTCTTCGCCGGCTTCGCCTCCGGTTCCGGCGCCGGGTCCGGCGTCGGCTCCCGGTCGGCCGCCGGCTCGCTCACTCCGGCGTCCGGAGCTGCAGCAGCCGCCACCGCCGCAGGCCGATCCGCCTCGCCAGGCGCATCCGCGTCCGTGCCGCCCGCGGCATCGCCGTGATCGCCAGGACCCGCCCCGTCCGGAGCGCCCGCGCCAGCGGCAGGCGGATCAGCCGGAGCAACTCCCGCCGGTCCGCCGGCAGCATCGGGCCGGGCCTCGCCAGCGGGTGCCGCATCCTGCGCATCGCGCGCGTCCTCCTCATCGATGACGGGATCGGCGGCCGGCTCGGCCTGAGGGCGGCCGCCGCTCTCCGGCGCGTTGCGGTCGCCCTGCGGATCGTCGACGCCGCCCGGCCGGGCCGGCTCCTCGGCGACGCTCGAGAGCGCGGCCGCGTCCTGCGCGGCCTGCGCCGGGTCGCCGGCGATCGGCGTGAACGGCTCGGCGCCGTCGAAGCCGTGGCCGAGTGGCACCGCCCCGCCCGGCGCTAGGCTCCCGTCGATCGCGGGCGCGCCGGCGATCGGCGGCGGCTCGGCCGGCGGCGCGTCGGTGCCGTGCCCGGTGCGGTCGCTCCCGTCCGGCCCGCGCAGGGAGGGCATGAACGGCGCCGGCCGGGTCATGTTGCTCTCGACGGGCGGGGGCGCCTGCCCGGGCACGTGCCAGGTGCTGGCTACCTTGCCGGTCGCCGGGATGATCGTCATCACCCGGTCCTCGCCGAAGCCCGGCACGGGATCGGTGGCATCGTGGCCGACCCGCAGGATCGTGTCCTCGACGTCGACGAAATCGGCCTGCGGCAGCTCGGCCGGCTCGGCGGCCCGCACGGCCGCGGCGGCCGTCGCCGTCTCGCGGTCGACGATCTCGAGCACGCGGGCGAAGGCGGTATAGCTCGAGCGCTGGCCGGCGCCGAGCTCGGGCCAGCCGTCGCCGGGTCCGTCATGGACGCCGGCGGCGCTGGCGTGCCGGTACAGGGCTTCGGGCGCGACGCCGGGGTTGCCGCGCACGAAGGGCGCCAGGACCTCGATGGTCAAGGCGATCTCGCCCTCGACGTTCCGGCCCTCGGCGACGCCGAGGCTCGGCCAGAAGATCGGGTTCAGGTCCTCGTCGGCGCCGGTGAGCAGCACGGAGGCGGCCGCGGAGTAGGCCGCGAAGGCCGCCGGGTCGCGCTCGCGGAGGGGGGCGAGGCCCTCGGGTAACTGGCCGCCGTCGTCTTTGGGTTCGTCGGTCATTCGTCCGTCCTCACAGCGTCGTTCACATCCTTGCCCCAGTGGCTCCGGAGCACGCTCACAGGCCGGCCGGCCGCCTCCATCCGCTCGATCGCGGCGTTGAAGGCGTCGACGGCCTGAGCTTTCCCCCAGTCGTTGTCCTGCGCGACCACGACGGCCGACACGCAGGGATGCTCGACGGGGACGTTGGCGAGGTTGCCGAGGGAGGTCGCTGCCCAGACGCGGGCCTCCGGCGCGGCGAGCGCGATGGTGAGCCCGTCCTCGACGCCCTCGGCGGTGGCGAGGACGCCGGAGACGTCCTGCAGGGCGGCATCCTCCGGCAGCAGGCCGGACGGGCCGCGGGTGAGACGGATCACGCCGCCGGCGACGAGCCCGAGCATGAGCTTCGGGTTGCCGACATGCGCTTTCTTGAGGCCGTCCGCCCGGAGGAAGGTGCAGTGCACGGCGACGATCCGGCCCTCGCGGTCGCGGATCGCCCACACCATCGCGGGGAACCGCGGCCCCTCCGTCACCACGCCGTCCTCGTCGTGGCTGCGACCCCGCCACCACTCGAGGTCGGGGAAGAACCGCACGTCGTCCCACTCGAAACCGGGGATCTGTGAAGGCGGCACGCCGCGCGCCTCGAGGTACGTCTCGGCGACGGTGCCGCGGATGTCCGGCCGCGCCTGGCGCCAGAGGTTGCGCCCCCGCGCCACGATCCGGGCGTCACGCTCCCGCGCCTCGGCCTCGGCGGCCTGGCGTCGGCCGGCGCTGCTGGCGCGCATCCGCTCGAGGGTGGCGGTGTCGACTAGGCCGAGGCCGAGCCAGTCGAGCGACCAGCGCACCGCCTCGGAGCGGCCGCCGCCCTTGCAGTAGGCCACGAGGTCGAGGACATCGCCCTTGTCGCCGGTCGCGTAGTCCTTCCACGCGCCGGCGTTCGGCCCCCGCATCCAGATCGTGAAGCTGCCGCCGTGCTGATCGGGCCGCGTCGGGTTGCGCGGCTGCACCCGCGCTCCGTCGAGCTGCCGCAGCTCGGCCGGCGTCAGGCCGGGCACGAGCGTGCGCACGAGCTCTTTCAGGCGCCCCTGCAGCGCGCCCTTGATGACGTGCATGGGGACGCGGGCGTTCATTCCGCGGCCGCCAAGGGCTCGTCGCAGAGCGGTCCATTCGCCAGAGCAAGGAGAACGTCGGCGTGGCAGGGCGCGCCGGGCCTGCACCAGCAGGCCAGATTATGACCGCGCAGCTCGGCCAGCATCTCGCGCACAGACGGCCAAGACTTGGCCATCTGTTCCATGCGCTCTCGATAGAGAGAAACCGCGCCCGCGTCGGTAATCTCCGGCAGCGTGCAGTAGTCATGACTATAGGCGGGGGCCGACTTGAAGGGATTTCCCCACTTGGTAGGTCTCGCTACGACGACAGCCGGCAAGCCGTTTGTCGTTCTGCTATGGTCCTGCAGGCTGAACCCGCTGACGCGCGACAGGCGAAGGCGCACAGGCTTGGCACTCACTCGGCCGCCTCCATCATCTTGAGGAACCGCGTACGGGTGCGGGAGCCGGGGACGTTGCGGGCGTTCTGCGAGGGCGTGGCCCAGCGCAGGTTGCGCCGCCGGCAGTCGAGCGTGTTCCCGTTGCGGTGGTCGCCGATCCAGCGCCCGCGGCCGGGCGGGCCGTCCTTCCGGATCAGGATTTCCCGGTGCAGCCACAGGGTCCGGCCGCCGACGCAGCGGCGGGCGTACATCCCGTCCGGCCGGTCGATGACGAACACGCCCTCGAACCGCTCGCAGATCGAGCCCGACCCGTAGGTGTGGCACCACCGGTGCCGCGAGGCCCAGGCATGGTCCTCCGGGTCGACGAGCGCGTAGACGTCGAAGCGATCGGACAGGTGCAGGTAGCAGGCCGCCGGTGCCGGCGCCGGCCACGTCGTCGGGTCGAAGTCGTCGGCGGCGATCAAGACGCCGCCTCCCGTGCGGCTTCGATCCGCGCCAGGGTGGCAAGCCGCATGAACACGCTGCTCGTGCGCCGCCCGATGCGGCGCGCGATCTCGGCGACGCTGATGCCCTGCGCCTCGAGGGCTAGGAGCTGCGCATCTTCCGCCGGCGTGAAGCGCCACACCGGGCGGCCGTCGCGGAAGCACACGGTCCGCGAGAGCGCCCGCTCTTGGGTGCGCGTGCGTCCGCTGGATATCCCGAGACGCATCATGTGGTAGCGGACGACGCCGTACCCGACGCCGAGCTGCTGCGCCGCTGCCGTGAAGGTGGCGCCCGCCTCGACGATCGCGCAGGCCGCATCGATCTGCTCTTGTGTGAGGCCGGGCGCCTTAGCCATGCGCCGCCCTCCAATGGGTCAGGGACGCCAGCTCGGCCTGCGGCAGCGCCAGGCTGCAGCCGCGCCAGGCATAGACCTCGGCGTGCAGCCGCTCGATCGGGCCGACGACGACGGGGCGCCCCTCCATGAGCAGCGCGCCCATGCCGGGCGGGAGCTTCGGCCAGGGCACGACCCGCTCGACGCCGAGCCGGTCGACGTAGCCCGCCAGGTCGAAGCCGTCGGGCAGCGCGTCGCGGGTCGCGCTCATGCCGCCTCCCCGCGCGCCAGCGCGCACACCACGTCGGCGGTCAGCCGCTCGAGCAGGGCGTCGAAGTCGGGATCGTCCCGCCGGTCCTCGACGCTGCGCAAGCCGAGGCAGACGGCCGCCGGGGTCAGGCCGAGCACGTGGGCCAGGCGCGCCTGGCGCACGTCGACCACGGTGTTGGTGAGGTAGATCGCCGCCTGCCGCACCTGCGCGAGGCGCCGCCACTCGGGGTCGGCCGTCGCGCCGAGCCGCGGGTCCTGCGCATGTACATCGTCGGGGCGCACGCCCATGTGCACAGCGATCGAGGCGACGAAGCCGCCGTAGACCGCCCGGATCAAGATCGTGTCGGGCTCGCGCACCGCCCGCCGCTCCGAACGCAGCGCGGCGAGCGCGGCCTCGAGGCGGCGGACGGTGGCCGGCCGGGCGGACGCCGTACCGATCGCCCGGACGTAGGTGCTGCGGGACAGGCCGGCGCGGGCCGCCAGCATCTCGCTCGAGATACCGAGCGCGCGGCGCTGCCGTTCGATCTCCGCGAGCGTCCCGCTTAACAAACGCTGTAGCGTTTCGCGGGCCGGCATCACTCTGCGGCCTCGCGCTGCGCGGCGATGGCGAGGGCGTTGCGCAGCTTCGCGAGCGTCCCCTCGCTGGCCTTCGTGCGCCCCTTCTTCAAACGGACGTAGGTTGATGGGTCTATGCCGGCCGCCACGCACAGGGCGTGCTGGGACAGGTCGAGGCGGCGCCGCTCCTCGTCGATCGCCTTGATGTTCGACATGCTTGACCGTTCGTCACGTGCGCAGGTAAATGCGCACATGATGCGCATAGCTGCGCAGTGTCAAGGGAGCATTTTGCTCGCGAATTGCGCATCCTACGCATCTACGTTCGCGCTCATGAGAAGCCGCGACGAGACAAAGGCGTGGGTGGAAGCCGTGCTTGCGCATTTGCGCATCCGGCCGACCGAGCTCGCCCGCGCGATCGAGCGGGCGCCGTCCACCCTCAACCGCTTCCTGAATGATCCTGACGCGACGCACGATCTCTCGCCGGAGACCGTCGAGCGCATCGCCGACTATGCGAAGCTCCGGCCCTATGAGAGGCCGGCGGAGCGAGCACCGCGCGTGTCAGGCATGGCCGAGGCCGAGGCCATCGCCTACCGGCCGGAGGGTGATCGCGACGGCGTGATGAACCAGGCCGTCGAGCAGCTCGTCGGGATGCGCAACGGGGTCGACCCGTGGGTGCTGCAGTCGAGCGCGTTGAGCAGCATCGGCTACCTGCCGGGCGACGTGATGCTCGTCGACCTCAACGAGCGGCCGCGCCCGCACGATGTCGTCTGTGCGCAGGTCTACGACTGGATGCGCTCGAAGGCGCAGACGGTCTTTCGCCTCTACGAGCCGCCCTACCTGCTCGCCTCCACCACGGATCAGAGCGTCCTGCGGCCCCTCGTCGTCGATGACAACGTGGTGGTGGTGAAGGGCGTCGTCACGGCGAGCGTCCGGCCTAGACGGAACCTCGGGCGCGCCGCGTGAACCGCTGGCTCCCGCTCGCGCTGCTCTGCGCGGGCGTCGTCGTCTGGATCGTGTTCCCGCGCGTCGGCCACTTGGCGGCGACTGTGACCGGCGGCTTGTTCTATGCGCTTGCCCTGATCGGCGCCCTCCTGGGACTGCTCTACATCCTGCCTGCGAAAGGCTCGCCGAGCGCCCGCCCCTACGCTTTCGCCGTCGCGCTTGGGATGCTCGCCGTCCTGGCCTCGCTGGCGCACCCTCACAGCTTCGCCCGCAGCATCGAGCGCATCGCCGACACCGACGACTGAGCCCCATGCGCACCATTGCGCATCACGCGCAAACGTGCGCATGTTGTGCGCATCCTCAACAAGGGATGCGCAATGGAACAGTCACCGCTCTACCTAGCTTCGGAAGTGGCCGCTCTGCTCGGCTGCTCGCTCGCCACCCTCCCGGCCAAGTGGCGCCGGCTCAACCGCGATTACGGCTTCCCGCGGCCGCTGCCGGGCAACGGCAACGCCTGGTCCCGCTACCTCGTCAACGAGTGGATCGACACCACCGACGCGGAGCGCGACCTCCCCCGCGAGCGCCGGCCGCGCCGCGCCGTCGCCATCGAGCAGCAGCGCCAGGCGCTCGAGGCGCGCTACGCGGGGGGCGCCCATGTCTGACCCCCGAACCAAGACGCTCATGGATCGCCTCGAGGGCTACGCGAAGGCGATCGACCGCGACGGGCAGGTCAGGCTGCAGGTGTTCGCGTCGGCCGGGATCGCTCTCATCGGCATCGGGCCCAACGTGACGGCCTGGGAGCTGCGGTTCGTCGCGAAGCTCCTCACCGAGCAGGCCCTCGAGATCGAGAAGGCCCTCGCGCCGCGACCGCTCGCCGTCCCGCTGGACGGCATGGCCGCGCCGGGCGAATAGGAGGGCTCAGTCACCATGCGGAGAGGGACCGCGGCCGTGGCGAAGGTCACTATCACCATCAGCAACGTCTCGTGGCGCGGCGGCCGCCCGCGCTACCAGCCGGGGCCGAAGCACCGCAAGCTCGGCCTCAAGGGTCAGGACCTCAAGCGGCCGGACGGCACGTGGATGTCGGCCGAGGAGGCCGCCGCCTGGGTCGAGGCGCAGCTCCGGCCGCGCATCGCCGAGGTCAAGGCGGCCAAGGCCGCGGGCAAGAGGGCGCCCCGCCGCAAGGCGCCGGGCGCCTACACCGTCGAGGACCTGTTCGAGGATCTGTGGAAGTCGCCGAAGTTCACGGCCGGCGAGCCGGTGCCGGGGCGGCCCAAGCGCCGGGTCCTCTCGGCCGCCACCATTCGGGACTACCGCGCGAAGGCGGCCGCGCTCGCCCGCTTCGATCCCGAGCTCTACGGCTCCGACGTCGCCGCCCTGTCGAAGCCGATCCTCGTCGGCCTGCATGAACGCCTCTGGCACGACACGGGCCACCACATGGCGAACGCCATCCTCAAGACGCTCAGCGTCGCGCTCAGCTACGGCGTGCGCAAGGAGCTCGGCGGCCTCAAGCACCATCCCGGATTGCGCCTCGGCATCGAGCAGCCCGACGCGCGCGTGCGGGTCGGCACGATCGGCGAGATGACCGCGATGATCCGGGCGGCCGACGCGATCGGCCTGACCATGGTCGGGCACGCGATCATGCTCGGCCTCATGACGGGCCAGCGGCAGACCGAGCGCCTGGCCCTGATGGATGCCGGGCATGAGAAGGGGTGGCGGCGGTTCCGCCAGTCGAAGACGGCGGCGATCGTCGAGGTTCCGGAGACGCCGCAGCTCACCGCTCGCCTGGCGGCGGCAGCTACCGAACGCCGGGTGCTCGGCGTCAAGCACGCCAACGTCGTGGTCGACCCCAAGACGGGCGGGCCGTTCACGCAGAGCACCTACAACAAGCAGTACCGCCAGGTACGCACCGCCGCCGTCGCCGGCGTCAAGGGGGCGGACGGCGCCTGGATCGTCGAGCCCTGCCCGACGCTGGCGGATTTTCAGGACCGGGACTTGCGCGACACCGCCGTGACCTGGCTCGCCCGCGCCGGCTGCACCGTGCCGGAAATCCGCTCCATCACCGGGCACGACCCGCGCACGATCTACAGCATCCTCAAGCACTACCTGGCGATCGACCGCGAGCAGGCATCGGCCGCGATCGGCAAGCTCGTGCTCTACCTCGAAAGCGAAGGGGCCGCCCTGTGAGCTATGAACCCTGCGCGATCGGTATCCATGTGTGCGGTGTGAGCGCCGACGAGCTCGAGCCCGTCACCGTCGCCAACATCCGCTTACCGACGCGGGCAAAGGCGAGGGAGCTTTTCAACCTCGCCCGCCAGGAATGCAGAGCTGTCAGCGGTGAACCCTGCGATCTCGTCGTGGACCTCTGCGTAGGCCACAACGAGATCGCCGAGGACTTCCCGATGACGAGGCAGATGCTCGCGCGCCTGCTCGAAGTCACCAGCCTCTAGAACGAAGGTCGCACGTGCGACCTTTGCGACCCCTAACGTCGGGTCACACGTTCTCGGTTCGTACAGGCGAGGCAGCGCCTAAACCGTTGAAGGAATTGACCACCGCCTCGCCCTTGCTCGGCATTGTCGAGTGACAATGAGACACTGGATCACCTCCTTTCGCTGGTTGCTGGGAGCCCGAAGGTAGGTGCCCCGCGCGGGCTTGTGAAGGCGTGCGGCGCGCCGGCCCGCCGCGCTCCCCTGCCGCACCCCCCGTGCCGCCCGGTCCGGCGGCCGGCTTTGCCCCCTTCCCCGCGGCGCCGTATGAGGACGGCGCGAAAGGCCGGATGGCGTCATGCCGGTCCGCCCCTTGCGGGACCGATCCGATGCTCGACACACCGCGCGTGCCCGCCCCCTCCTCCGATCCGCTCCCGAAGCCGGGCGCGAACGCCGCGGGTCCCGCCGACGAGGGCGCCCTCGATCCGGAGGCCATGCGCCAGCCCCTGCCGAACGCCTGGTACTGCGTCGGCCGTGCGGAGGACCTCCGCGCCGGCAAGCTCCGCTCCGTTCCCCTCAACGGCGAGCTGATCGTGCTCGGGCGCGAGACCTCTGGCGCCCCCTTTGCGCTCCGCGACCGCTGCCCGCATCGGGGCATGGCCCTGTCGCTCGGCCGCTTCGACGGGGACGCCCTCACCTGCCCGTTCCACGGCTGGCGCTTCGGCACGGACGGGCGCTGCCGGGAGGTGCCGACCCTCTCGGCGGCCGACGCGGCGGATTTCTCGAAGATCGTCGTGCAGCGCTTCCCCGTGGTCGAGAGCGCCGGCTTCGTCTGGGTCAACCCCTGGCTCGGGGCGCCCGGCGCCGAGACCCCGGAGGTGCCCGCGCTCGGCTTCGAGCCCCGCGGCAGCCTCGTCGTGGCGCTCGAGGTCGAGGCCTCCTTCGATCTGACGACGCTCAGCCTCGTCGATCCTGGCCACGTCGCCTTCGTGCACGATTCCTGGTGGTTCCGGCCCTCGAAGGAGCTGAAGGAGAAGGTCAAGCGCTTCGCCCCCGTGCCCTACGGCTTCGTCATGACGAGCCACGCCACCACGACGAGCTCGCCGGTCTACCGTCTGCTCGGGGGCGTGCCGGAGGTCGAGATCGAATTCCGCCTGCCCGGCGTGCGGCTGGAGCGGATCACGGCGGGCGAGAAGCGGGTGGCGAACTACACCTTCGCCACGCCGATGACGCCGAACCGGACGCTTCTGACCAACGCCCTCTACTGGAACATCCCCGGCCTCAACCTCCTCAAGCCCGTCGCCCGGCCGCTGATGCGCCAGTTCCTGACCCAGGATCAGCAGGTGCTCCAGCACGCCCAGAAGGGCCTCGACCGCAAGCCCACCATGGTGCTGTTCGGCCAGGGCGATCTGCCCTCGCAATGGTACTTCCGCCTCAAGCGCGAGGCGCTCCAGGCCGCCCGCGATCGCCGCCCCTTCGCCAACCCGCTCGAGGAGCAGGAGCTGCGCTGGCGCTCGTGAGGCGGCGGCCCGCCGGCCGCTCTCTCCGGATTCCCGGCATCGGGCGGCCGATGTTCATCTTTGGATAAGCATAAGGCAAGTCTTTCCTCCAGAAGAAGATTTACGATGACGTCTGCTTTATGGCGAGGGTTTATTCACTATTCGAGTCTATTTCTCGGCACGTCCGTGATTCAGCACGCACGATAGCGTGGCGCGGACCCGAGGGGGTCTCGAAGCGATGCCGTCAACCTTTGCCGTCACCGGCATCACCACGACGACCTCCTCGTCCGGCCCGGCCCTCAGGGCCGGCGACACGCTGACGCTGACGCTGGCCACCGCGCAGTCCATCGACGGCGTGACGCTCGCGGGCGGCGTGAGGCCGATCCTGACGCTCAGCAACGGCGCGACGGCCACCTATGCCGGCTACGACGCGGCGGGCCTGCGTTTCACCTACACCGTGGCCGCGGGCCAGGACACCGCGGGCCTGACCGTGACGGACCTCGACCTCAAGGGCGCCACGGTCGCGCACGCGAGCGTCTTCGGTTTCGGCACGCCGACCGAGTACGCCGCGGGCGCCCAGACCGTCTCGACCTACGCGGTCTTCGCGGCGGACGTGAATGGCGACGGCAAGGCCGACCTCGTGACCGCCAACACGCGCGACAACACCGTGTCTGTCTTTCTGGGCAACGGGAACGGTACGTTTCAGGCAAAGCAAGACTTCGCCACCGGCAACAGTCCCCGCACCGTCGTGGCGGCGGATGTCGACAACGACGGCAAGCTCGATCTCGTCACCGCCGACACCTCCGGCAGCACGGCGAACGGCTACGTCTCCGTCCTGCTCGGCAACGGCGACGGCACCTTCCGGGTGAAGCAGGATTTCGCCACCGGTGCCGGGACCTCCTCCGCGATCGCGGTCGACGTCAACCAGGACGGCAAGCTCGATCTCGTGACCACCGAGAAGGGGCGCTTCAGCGGCGACGGCACCACCGTCTCGGTGCTGCTGGGCAACGGCGACGGCACGTTCCAAGCGCGGCAGACCTACACCGTCGGCAACGGCCCGCAGGACGTGAAGGCCGCCGACGTGAACGGCGACGGCAAGACCGATCTCGTCGTCGCCAACGGTTACAGCGACTCCGTCTCGGTGCTGCTGGGCAACGGCGACGGCACGTTCCAGGCGAAGCAGGACTACGCGGCCGGGCCGAGCCCATTCGGCATCACGCTGAAGGACGTCAACGGCGACGGCATCCTCGACATCGTCACGCCGAATCTCGGTACGCCCAACGGGGTCTCGGTGCTGCTGGGCAACGGCAACGGCACGTTCCAGGCGCGGCAGTTCTACGCCACCAACGGACCGGCCGCCTCCGTCTCGCTGGCCGACGTGAACGGCGACGGCAAGGTCGACATCGTCGCCTCCACGACGACGGGCAACCTCTCCATCCTGCTGGGCAACGGCGACGGCACGTTCCAGACCAAGCGGGACTACGGGGCGGGCGCCAACAGCTATGCGGTGACGACGGCCGATCTGAACGGTGACGGCTTGCCCGACATCGCCTCGGCCTCCCTCTCGACCAGCACGCTCGCGGTGCGTCTGAACACCTCGACGCAGGCGCTCGGCCTGGACGCGGCGAGCCTGACCACCGCCGCCGGAACCAGCACCCACATCGCCGTCGACACGAGCGCTCCGGTCCTGACGCTCGCGCTGACGGCGGGCACGGGAAGCGATCCGGTCCATGGCAGCCGTGCGCTTCCGACCAATGCCGGGGGCAGCCTCGTCCTCAACGCCGCCGCCTTCGCCGACGGCCTTCATCTCGGCGGGACAGTCAGCGACGCCAACCCGGGTCCGGGCGTGCGCATCGCCCTCTATGCCAGCGACGGGCATAGCGTTCCCACCCGGACCGCGACGCTGAGCGGGGGGGCCTACACCCTCCGGGTCGACGCGTCGGGCACGGCGGGCGGCGCCGATCCGGCGCTCGCCTCCGCGCTGACCGACGGGACCTACGTGGTCGTCGCCTCGACCGAGGACGCGCTGGGCAACGCGGGGTTCGGCACGCCGCGGGTCCTGATCGTCGACACGACCGCGGACGCGGGCGCGGCCGCCGCCCTGACGCTCGACGCCACCGCCGACGGGGTGCTCGACGCGGCCGAGGCGCGGGCGGCCCGCTTCACGGTGACGGGCCTCGACAGCGACGCGAGCGCCGTCGCGACCTTCACGGACGGCACCCGTACGGCGACGGCGACCATCGCCGCGAACGGCGCGGGCACGGTCGATCTCACGGGCCTGACCGGCACGGTGACCGCATCGCTCGCCATCGCCGATATCCACGGGAACACCGCCGCCGCAACGGGCAACGCGGTGCAGGTCCTGGCCCCGCCGGCGGGCGATACCACTCCCCCGGCGCTGACCGCGGACGTCGCCGTCGGGCGCGGCGTGGCGACCCCGCTGACAGGCCATCTGCTGGCCAACGACACGGACGCCTCGCCGCTGCATCTGGCCGAGATCCGCTTCGGCGGCGCCACGGTCGCGGTGCCGAGCACCGGCAGCGTGCAGATCGCCGGCGCCCACGGCACGCTCACCGTCTCGGCGGACGGCAGCTACAGCTACCAGGCCGCGGCGCATGGCGGCGACGTGTTCACCCAGACCGTGCTCGACGCGGCCGGCAACGCCGGCCGGACCACCCTGAGTCTCGGCGTGGACGCGCTGACCGAGACCGCCTTCCGCTTCTTCAACACGGTGTCGGGCGACCACATGCTGACCACGAGCGCGGCCGAGGCCGTACAGATCGCGGGAATGGCCAATTACCGGGCGGAAGGCACGTCCTGGGCGAGTCCGGACAAAGCCGCGGATACCACCGACGTGTTCCGCTTCTTCAATGTCCTGAACGGCGACCACTTCTACACGACGGACGCCGCCGAGCGCGACGTGCTGCTGCGGAGCGGCTCGGGCTACGCCTACGAGGGCGTGGCCTTCCAGGCCTATGCCGAGGCGGGCGCGAGCGGCACGCAGATGCTGTCGCGCTTCCTCAACACGCAGACCGGTCAGCACCATCTCGCCCTGGCCGATGAGGCGGCGGGCATCCGCCAGGGCGCGGCGGGCGCCCACTGGATCGACGAGGGCAACGCCTTCGTCGTCCACACCAGCCTCCACGATCTCCTGGCGTGATCCCGGAGCCGATCTCGGCCCCGATCCAGTTCGGAGAACGAGACGGGGCGCCCATTGCGGGTGCCCTTTTTCGTCGGCCGTCCTACCTGCCCGGCTTAAGCTGACGACCGCGGCGACCGATTCCGCCGTGGCAAGCGATCGAGACGCAGAGACCCATGAACGCGTCCTCTCCACCCCCCGCGAAGCGCCCGACGAGACGGCGGGGCCTGCTCGCGGCGGCGAGCGCGGCGACCGTGATGACGCTCGGCGGCGTCGGCTACGCGGCGCACCGGCGCAGCGCCAACCCCTACTATCGCGGGCCGGTGAGCGACCATTTCGACGGGGTGCGCTTCAGCTCGCCCGATCAGGCCGCCGACAAGGACCTCCTCGCCGTCGCCCGCTGGCAGCTCTCGCGGGGGGGCGAGGCCTGGCCCAAGCGCTTCCCGAGCCCGTTTCCCGCCGACACGCCGCCCGAGCGGGTCGAGGGCCTGCGCGTCGTGCTCATCGGCCACGCGAGCTACCTCGTGCAGGTCGCCGGCCGCAACATCCTGATCGACCCGGTGTTCTCGCGCCGCGCGAGCCCCGTCGCCTTCGCGGGCCCGAAGCGCGTGAACCCGCCGGGCATCGCGCTGACCGACCTGCCGCCCATCGACGCGGTGCTGATCACCCACAACCACTACGACCATCTCGACGGGCCGAGCATGGCCCGGATCTGGACCGACCATCAGCCCCTGATCGTGGCGCCGCTCGGCAACGACGCGATCCTCAAGGGCTACGACGACAGCATGCATGTCGAGACCCGCGACTGGGGCGGCTCATGCGACCTCGGCGGCGGCCTCACGGTGCACCTGACGCCCGCCAACCACTGGTCGGCGCGGGGCGTCAACGACCGGCGGATGGCGCTGTGGTGCGCCTTCGTGGTCACCTCGCCCCGCGGCGTGCACTACCATGTCGGCGACACCGGCTTCGGGGACGGGGGCGTGTTCCGGGACATCCGCGCCCGCTTCGGGCCGCCGCGCCTCGCGAGCCTGCCGATCGGCGCCTACGAGCCCCGCTGGTTCATGCAGGCCCAGCACATGAACCCGAGCGACGCCGTCGCCGCCTTCCGGCTGCTCGGCGCCGAGCAGGCGCTCGGGCACCACTGGGGCACCTTCCGCCTCACCGACGAGGGGATCGAGCGGCCGGTGGAGGCGCTCGGCGCGGCGCTGGAGGAGGCCGGCATCGACCCGGCCCGCTTCCCGGCCCTGCGCCCCGGCCAGGTCTGGCAGGCGTCCTGATCCTCAGCGCGGCCTCTTCCCCGCCCGCGTCGCCTCGTCCCGGCAGGAGCGGATCGCGGCGGGCGCCGGCCGCGCCTCCGGGGCGGGCGCCTCGAACACCGCGACGTAGCTGAGGCCGTCCTTCAACCGGGCGAAGCCGGTCTCGCGGTAGCCGACGGCGGACAGCTCGCAGCGCAGGAGCGCCGGGGGCGTGCCGTGCCGGGAGGGGATGTCGTCGGCATCGACGATGCCGATCCGCCCGCCGGGGCGCATCGCCGCCGCGAGGTGCCAGAGCAGGCCGAAGGGCTGCGCGATCTCGTGGTACATGTGGACCAGGACCGCCGCGTCGAGGGAGCCCGGCGCGAGCTTCGGGTCGTGGGGCTCGCCCTCGACCACCTGGACGTTGTCGAGGCTCTCGCCGCGCAGGCGCGTGCGCAGCCCTTCAAGATAGGCCGGCGTCACGTCGTTCGCCACGACCCGGCCGCCGGGGCCGACGCTCCGGGCGAGGCGCACCGTGTAGTAGCCGCTGCCGGCGCCGATATCGGCGACCGTCTCGCCGGGGCGGATGCCGAGCGCGCGCGCCACCTGCCCGTACTCGTCGGCGGCGTCCCGCTCCCGCTCGCTCGACCACAGCGGCGCGACAATCTCGGCGACCGGCCGGTCGGGCTTCGGGAAGGCGTCGGCCGGCGCCGTCTGGGCGGCGGCCTCCGGGACCACGCCCGGAAGCGTCAGGCAGAGGAGGCAGGCCAGGGCGGTCGCGGTGGCCGCGCGTCGGGACAGGGGCACGCTCGGGGGGCCTCTCATGGATCGCTGTCCCCGGCAACGCGCCGGACCCCGCCAGTGTCCCCGCATCCGGTGCGACGAAGAGGCCCCGGATTACGTGCCGGAAAGGAAATGGCCCCGCTTCCGCCGCAAACCGGGCCGTAGTCTCCACGGTGCGGCGCCGACCCGGCGCCTGAGCGATTCGGGAGGGCGAAGGCGATGCGGGACCCGCTCGGAACCCTGGCCGAGGGACCGGTCTCGGGGCGGTCCTCGGGCGTGAACCTGCCCTTCCTGCCGACGCTCGTCACCGCGGTCGCCATCGCCGCGCTCTCCTTCCTCTGCAAGGAGCCGGCCGCGACGCTCGTGTCCGCCCCGGCGCCGGCCGTCCATGCCTCGGCGCATGTCTCGGCGGCCGCCTTCCCCTTCTCCCGCGAGGCCGCCTCCGCCGAGGCGCTCCCGGAGACGGGCGACCGGCTCGTCGCCGGCCTCGCCTTCGCCTCGCTCCAGCCCCTCGATCTGCGGGCGCCCGAGGTCCGGGTCGCGGCGCGGCCGGGGCCGCGCGTCGTCGGGCTCTCCGCTCCCCGCAAGGGCTGCACCGAGCCGCGCTGTAGCGAGGTCCAGAACGCCCGCCGCCCGGATGCCGCCCATCGCTACGCGCCGGAGGAGGCCGATCCCTTCGCCGCTGCCCGCACGGGATCGATCCGCTCCGGCGAGAGCCCGGCGCCCCGCGAGATCGAGGTCGGCGAGGAGGACGGCTCCGGCATGCCCGATCTCGCCCTGCCCTTCGCCCCGGCGGCCCGCGCGGTCGGCCGGGCGGCCTCCGCCGTGGGCAGCGGGGCCGCCAGCCTGAAGAGCTCGGTTTCTCTCCTCGTCGACTGCCTGCGCTGAGGCGGCCGAAAGGTCGCGCCGGCCGCTCCCTGGACCGGGCGGGGCGGGGGACTACCTGCACCCTCGAGGCTTGACGGTGAGCCTGTCGAGGAATCCCAGCGTCCATGCCGGCACGGATCGAGGACTACGCGCTCGTGGGCGACGGGCGCACCGCCGCCCTGATCAGCCGTGACGGCAGCGTCGACTGGCTGTGCTGGCCCCGCTTCGACGCCTCGGCCTGCTTCGCGCATCTCCTCGGCACCGAGGAGCACGGCTTCTGGCGGATCGCGCCGGTGGCCGCCGGGGTCGAGACCGAGCGCCGCTACCGCGAGTCGAGCCTCGTCCTCGAGACCCGCCACCGCACCCGCTCGGGCGAGGTCCTGGTCACGGACTACATGCCCGCCGGGGACGGCTCGCACCTGATCCGCCTCGTGGAGGGGATCGAGGGGCGCGTAGCCATGCGCATGGACCTCGCGATCCGCTTCGACTTCGGCTCGGCGGTGCCCTGGGTGACGCGCAACGAGCTCGGCGACCTGCGCGCCGTATCCGGCCCCCACAAGGTCGTGCTGCGCACCGGCGTGCCCCTGCGCGGCTCCGGCCAGACGACGGTGGCGGAGTTCACCCTCCAGGCGGGAGAGTCGGTGGCCTTCACCCTCAGCTACGGCAAGTCCCACGAGGACGACCCGCCGCCGATCGAGCCGCGCAAGGTGCTCGCGGCCACGGACCGCTTCTGGCACGAATGGTCGGAGGGCTGCGCCCAGGGAACGCCCTGGGACGCGGTGCTGAAGCGCTCGCTGCTGACTCTCAAAGCGCTGATCTACCGGCCGACCGGCGGCATCGTGGCCGCGCCCACCACCTCGCTGCCCGAGGAGATCGGCGGCGTGCGCAACTGGGACTACCGGTTCTGCTGGCTGCGCGACTCGACCTTCACGCTGCTGGCCCTGATGGACGCAGGCTTCCTCGACGAGGCCCGCGCCTGGCGCGACTGGCTGATGCGGGCGGTCGCCGGCAACCCGGAGCAGGCCCACATCCTCTACGGCATCGGCGGCGAGCGCCTGCTGCCGGAGATCGAGCTCGACTGGCTGCCGGGCTACGAGAACTCGCGGCCGGTCCGCGTCGGCAACGCCGCTTCCGCCCAGTTCCAGCTCGACGTCTACGGCGAACTCTTCGACGCCCTCTATCAGGCCCGTCGGCGCGGCATGGAGAGCGATCCCGAGGGCTGGCGCCTCGGCCTCTCCCTTCTCAAGCACGTCGAGACGGTCTGGAGCGAGCCCGACGAGGGCATCTGGGAGGTCCGGGGCGGGCGCCGGCACTTCGTGCATTCGAAGGTGATGGCCTGGGTCGCCTTCGACCGGGCCATCCGCTCCCACGAGGAGCGGCGGGAGCTGCGCGACGCGCCGGTCGGCCGCTGGCGGGAGATCCGCGACCGGATCCACGCCGAGGTCTGCGACAGGGGCTTCGACCCTGAGCTCAACAGCTTCGTGCAGTCCTACGGCTCGCAGCATCTCGACGCGAGCCTGCTGCTGATCCCGCACATGGGCTTCTTGCCCCAGGACGACCCCCGCGTGGTCGGCACCGTCGAGGCGATCGGCCGCCAGCTCATGCGCGACGGCTTCATCCTGCGCTACGACACCGAGAATCAGACCGTCGACGGCCTGCCCGGCGGCGAGGGCGCCTTCCTGCCCTGCTCCTTCTGGTATGCCGACAATCTGATCGGCCTCGGCCGCTGCGAGGAGGCCCGCGCCCTCATCGAGCGCCTGATAGGCGTCTGCAACGACGTGGGGCTGGTTGCGGAGGAGTACGATCCGGTTAGAAAGCGCCTCGTCGGGAACTTCCCCCAGGCCTTCAGCCACGTGGCCCTCGTCAACACCATCCTCAGCTACAGCCGGGCCACCGGACCGGCACGCGGCGCGGGGGCGGAAGCGCCCCGCTAGATCGGGGCGCGCGGGCCGGCGGCAGCACGAGAGAGAGCGACCATGAGCGGAGCGGACACCCCGGCGCGGGGCAAGCTGAGCGAAGCCGACGGGCTCGCGATCAACACCCTGCGCACGCTGGCCATCGACGCGGTGCAGAAGGCGAACTCGGGCCATGCCGGCGCGCCGATGGCGCTGGCGCCCGTCGCCTACACCCTCTGGAACCGGTATCTCCGCTACGACCCGGCCAACCCCCACTGGCCGAACCGCGACCGCTTCGTGCTCTCGGCCGGGCACGCCTCGATGCTGCTCTACGGGCTGCTGCATCTCGCCGGCGTCGCCGACAAGGACGGCGGCAACGCGCCGGCGGTGTCGCTGGAGGACATCAAGAAGTTCCGCCAGGTCGACAGCCGCACCCCGGGCCACCCGGAGAGCCACCTCACGACCGGTGTCGAGACCACCACCGGCCCGCTCGGCCAGGGCGTCGCCAACTCCGTCGGCATGGCGATGGGCGGCCGCTTCCTCGGCGAGCGCCTGAACCGGCCCGACCTGCCGCTGTTCGACTTCAACGTCTACGCGATCTGCTCGGACGGCGACCTCATGGAGGGCGTCGCCTCCGAGGCCGCCTCGATCGCCGGGCACCTGCGCCTGTCGAACCTGTGCTGGATCTACGACAACAACACCATCACCATCGAGGGCCATACCGAGCTGGCCTTCTCGGAGGAGGTCGCCGCCCGCTTCCTCGCCTATGGCTGGCAGGTGCTGCGGGTCGCCGACGCCAACGACGTGCACGCGATCTCCGGCGCCCTCGAGACCTTCCTCCAGTCGAGCGACCGGCCGACCCTGATCGTCGTCAACTCGATCATCGGCTACGGCGCGCCCACCAAGCAGAACACCTCGAAGGCCCACTCGGACGCGCTCGGCCCCGACGAGGTCAAGGGCGCCAAGCGCGCCTACGGCTGGCCGGAGGATGCCGAGTTCCTGGTGCCGGACGGCGTGCTCGACACCTTCCGCGACGGCATCGGCAAGCGCGGTGCCGAGCTTCATGCCCAGTGGCAGGGCTTCTTCCAGGCCGCCCGCGAGGCCGATGCCGGCCACGCCGAGGACCTCGACGCGTTCCTTCAGGGGCGCCTGCCCGACGGCTGGGACCGGGACATCCCGGTCTTCGAGGCCGACGCCAAGGGGCTCGCCACCCGCGAATCCTCCGGCAAGGTGCTCAACGCCATCGCCAAGCACGTGCCGTTCCTGCTCGGCGGCTCCGCGGATCTCGCCCCCTCCAACAAGTCGAACCTGACCTTCGAGGGCGCGGGCACGCTGACCCCCTTCGAGCCGGGCGGGCGCAACATCCATTTCGGCGTGCGCGAGCACGCCATGGGCTCGATCGTGAATGGCCTCGGCCTCGTGGGGCTTCGCGCCTACGGCGCTACCTTCCTGGTCTTCGCCGACTACATGCGCCCGCCGGTGCGGCTCGCCTCGCTGATGGAGCTGCCGGTCTTCCACATCTACACCCACGACTCGATCGGCGTCGGCGAGGACGGGCCGACCCACCAGCCCGTCGAGCAGCTTCTCTCGCTGCGCTGCATCCCCGGCCTCGTGACGCTCCGCCCGGCGGACGCCAACGAGGTCGCCGAGGCCTACCGGGTGATCTTCTCGCTGAAGGACCAGCCGGCGGTGCTGGCCCTCTCCCGCCAGCCGCTGCCGACCTTCGACCGCGCCAAGTACGCCCCCGCCTCCGGCGTGGCGAAGGGCGCCTACGTGCTCGCCGACAGCGAGGGCACGCCCGACGTGATCCTGATCGGCACCGGCTCCGAGGTGCAGCTCTGCGTCGGCGCCTACGAGACCCTCAAGGCCGAAGGCGTGAAGGCCCGCGTCGTCTCAATGCCCTCCTGGGACCTGTTCGAGCGCCAGGACCAAGCCTACCGCGAGAGCGTGCTGCCGCCCGCCGTGAAGGCCCGCGTCGCCGTCGAGCAGGGCTCGGTGATCGGCTGGGACCGCTACGCGGGCAGCGAGGGCGCCATCGTCGGCATGCACACCTTCGGCGCCTCGGCGCCGATCAAGGACCTGCTGACGAAGTTCGGCTTCACCCCCGAGAAGGTGCTGGAGGCCGCCCGCGCCCAGGTCGCCCGCCACAAGAAGTAGCGCACGCGAGAAGCCCTCTCCTCCACGGAACTCGGGGCTGCCCGGGTTCCGCTCCAAGCTCCCCGAGTCGGACAGGCCCGGCTTGGGATGGGAGAGGGTGGCCCGCGAAGCGGACCGAGAGAGGACAGCACCGCCGCTTCCGGAGGATTCGTCACCCCTGCGCGAAAGGCCGCCCTCCCCCGCACGAAGGGGGTGGTTCACGCGCGGGCCCCCGCCCTATCTACCGGGCGCGGGACGATGACACCCACGCGAGGACGGGACGGATGAACGCGCTGAAGGCTCTCTTCACCGAGCAGGACCAGGCCGTCTGGCTCGATTTCGTGGCCCGCGGCTTCATCGCGAAGGGCGAGCTGAAGACCCTCGTCGAGCGCGACGGCCTGCGCGGCGTCACCTCGAACCCGGCGATCTTCGAGAAGGCGATCGGCGCCTCCGACGAGTATGACGGCGCCCTCAAGGCGGTAATTGCCGAGCAGGGCGACGCCCGCGTCATCGACCTCTACGAGGGGCTCGCCGTCGAGGACATCCGCAACGCCGCCGACGTGCTGCGCCCGGTCTACGAGGCGAGCGACGGCGCCGACGGCTATGTCAGCCTCGAGGTCTCCCCCTACCTCGCCCTCGACACGCAGGAGACGCTGGAGGAAGCCCGCCGCCTCCACAAGTGGGTCGACCGCGACAACCTGATGGTGAAGGTTCCGGCCACACCCGCCGGCATCCCCGCGATCCGCCAGCTCACGGCGGAGGGCATCTCGATCAACGTCACGCTGCTGTTCTCGCAGAGCGTCTACGAGGAGGTCGCCCGCGCCTTCATCGCCGGCCTGCAGGAGCGCGCCGACCGGGGCGAGGACGTCTCGCGGATCGCCAGCGTGGCGAGCTTCTTCATCAGCCGCATCGACAGCCTCGTCGACAAGGCGCTCGACGAGAAGATCGCAGGCGGCGGCGTCGACAAGGCGGCGCTGGAGGCCCTCAAGGGCAAGGTCGCCATCGCCAACGCGAAGCTCGCCTACCGGCGCTACGAGGCGATCTACGCCGAGCCCGCCTGGAAGGCGCTGGAGGCCAAGGGCGCCAAGGCGCAGCGCCTGCTCTGGGCCTCCACGGGCACCAAGAACAAGGCCTATTCCGACGTGCTCTACGTCGAGGAGCTGATCGGCCCGAACACCGTCAACACCATGCCGCCGGCCACCATGGACGCCTTCCGCGACCACGGCGAGGTCCGCGCCACCATCGCGCACGACCTGCCCGCCGCCGAGGCCGCGATGGCCGGGCTCGCGGGGGCCGGCATCGACATCGAGGAGGTGGCCCGCAAGCTCGTGGACGAGGGCGTGCAGCTCTTCGTCGACGCCGCCGACAAGCTGCTCGGCGCGGTCGCGGGCAAGCGTACAGCGCTTCTCGGCCCGAAGCTCGACGGCCAGAGCCTCCACTTGAGCGAGGCGCTCGCCAAGGAGACCGACCGCACGGTCGAGGCGTGGCGGGCGTCGGGCGCCATCCGCCGGCTCTGGAAGCACGACGCCTCCGTCTGGACCGGCGGCGACGAGGCGAACTGGCTCGGATGGCTGCGCATCGTCGAGGACGAGTTGGAGCGCGTCGAGACCTACGAGCGCTTCGCCGAGGAGGTGAAGGCCGAGGGCTTCACCGACGCCGTGGTGCTCGGCATGGGCGGCTCCAGCCTCGGACCGGAGGTGCTGGCGCTGACCTACGGCCATCGCGAGGGCTTCCCGCGCCTGCGCATCCTCGATTCCACCTCCCCCGACGAGGTGCGGGCGCTGGAATCGCAGATCGATCTCGCCCGGACCCTATTCATCGTGGCGAGCAAGTCCGGCTCGACGCTCGAACCCAACGTCTTCCGAGACTACTTCCTCGGCCGCATGAAGGAGGTCGTCGGCGAGCGCGCCGGGCGCCACTTCGTCGCCGTCACCGATCCGGGCTCGGCCATGGAGAAGGCGGCGCAGGCCGACGGCTTCCGAAAGGTCTTCCACGGCGTGAAGCAGATCGGCGGGCGCTACTCCGTGCTCTCGGCCTTCGGGCTGGTGCCGGCCGCCGCCGCCGGCATCGAGGTCCGCGAGGCGCTCGACACCGCCCGTACCATGGTGCGTTCCTGCGGCCCCGCCGTTCCGCCGGCCCAGAACCCCGGCGTGCAGTTCGGCGCGGCCCTCGGCACCGCCGCGCTCAAGGAGGGTCGCGACAAGGTCACGCTGATCGCCTCGCCCGGCGTCGCCTCCTTCGGCGCCTGGGCCGAGCAGCTCATCGCGGAATCGACGGGCAAGCAGGGCAAGGGCCTGATCCCGGTCGACGGCGAGCCGGCGGGCGTGCCGGCGGTCTACGGCCGCGACCGCTTCTTCGTCTACCTGCGTCTCGAAGGCCACGCGGATGCCGGCCAGGACGAGGCGGTGCGCAACCTGGAGCGCGAGGGCCATCCCGTCGCCCGCATCGCGCTCGAGACCGTCGAGCACCTGCCCCAGGAGTTCTTCCGCTTCGAGATGGCGACCGCGGTGGCCGGCGCGGTGCTCGGCATCGATCCGTTCGACCAGCCGGACGTCGAGGCCAGCAAGGTCGAGACGAAGAAGCTATTCGAGGCCGCGGAGTCGAGCGGCGCGCTGCCCGCCGAGACGCCGCTCTTCGAGGACGAGACCATCGCCCTCTACGCCGATGCCGGCAACGCAAGCGCCCTGCCCCGGGCCGCCGAAGGTCTCGACGCGGCCCTGAAAGCCCATCTCGGGCGCCTCAAGGACGGCGACTACCTGGCGCTTCTCGCCTACGTCGCCCGCAACGAGGCGCACCACGCCGTGCTCCAGAAGGCGCGGCTGGCCGCGCGCGACGCCCGCCGGGTCGCGACCTGCCTGGAGTTCGGGCCCCGCTTCCTCCACTCGACGGGCCAGGCCTACAAGGGCGGGCCCGACAGCGGCGTCTTCGTGCAGATCACCGCCGACCCGGCCGAAGACCTTCCCATCCCCGGGCGCAAGCTCGGCTTCGGCACGGTCATCGCCGCCCAGGCGCGGGGCGACTTCGCGGTGCTGGCCGAGCGCGGCCGCCGGGCGCTCCGCGTCCACATCAAGGGCGGCGACACCGAGGCCGGCCTGAAGCGGATCGCGGCCGCGATCACCGCGGCGGTCGGCTGAAGCGACTTCGACGGCGCCCGGCGCGTCCCGCGCGCCGGGTCCCCCTGCCCGCCTCGACGGCTGAACCGGAGAACACCCCATGCAGCTCGGCATGATCGGCCTCGGCCGGATGGGCGGCAACATCGTGCGCCGTCTTCTCAAGGGCGGCCATACGGCCGTCGTCTACGACCGGGACCCGAAGGCCGTGGAGGCCCTCGTGAAGGAGGGCGCGGTCGGCGCCGATAGCCTGGAGGAGTTCGTCTCGAAGCTGGAGGTGCCCCGCACCGCCTGGGTGATGCTGCCGGCGGGCGCGATCACCGAGGAGACGGTGGGAACGCTCAAGGGCCTGATGCAGGCGGGCGATACGGTCATCGACGGCGGCAACTCCTTCTACAAGGACGACATCCGCCGCGCCGCGGAGCTGCGCGAGGCCGGCCTGCACTACGTCGACGTCGGCACCTCCGGCGGCGTCTGGGGCCTCGAGCGCGGCTACTGCATGATGGTCGGCGGCGATAGTGAGGCCGTCCAGCGCATCGACCCGATCCTGGCGACGCTCGCCCCCGGCCTCGGCTCGGTGCCGCGCACGCCCGGCCGCGAGGGCCGCGACCCCTGCGCCGAGCAGGGCTACATCCATGCCGGTCCGAGCGGGGCCGGCCACTTCGTGAAGATGGTCCATAACGGCATCGAGTACGGGCTGATGCAGGCCTATGCCGAGGGCTTCGACATCCTGCGCCACGCCAATGCCGAGGAATTGCCGGAGGCGCAGCGCTTCGACCTGAACATCGGCGACATCGCCGAGGTCTGGCGGCGGGGCTCGGTCGTCTCCTCCTGGCTCCTCGACCTCACGGCCCAGGCGCTGGCGAGTGACGAGCGGCTCGACTCCTTCTCCGGCTTCGTCGCCGATTCCGGCGAGGGCCGCTGGACGCTGAACGCGGCGATCGAGGAATCGGTGCCGGCCACCGTGCTCTCGGCGGCGCTCTACGCCCGCTTCCGCTCCCGCGAGCACGCGAGCTTCGCCGACAAGCTGCTCTCGGCCATGCGCAAGGGCTTCGGCGGCCATCAGGAGCCGAAATGAGCGGAGAGGACGCGAGCGTGGTCCTGCCGCCGAACGCCGAGACCCTGGCCGATCCGGCCGCGGTGGCGGCGCGGGCGGCGGAGCACCTCGTCTCGGCCTGCGAGACGGCGCCGGCCGAGCGCGTCGCGGTCTGCCTCTCCGGAGGCTCGACCCCGAAGCTGCTCTACGCCCTTCTCGCCCGCCCGCCCCTGCGCGACCGCCTGCCCTGGGGACGCCTGCACTGGTTCTTCGGCGACGACCGGGTCGTGCCCTGGGACGATCCGTCCAGCAACGTGCGCATGGCGGCCGAGGCCTTCGGCACCGACGCGCCGATCCCGCCGGAGAACCTCCACCGCATCGATCCCGCCGGCGGCGCCGAGGCGGCGGCCGAGCGCTACGGCGCTGCGCTCGCGGGGTTCTTCGGGGTGGCGCGGCCCGATCCGGCGACGCCGCTGTTCGATCTCGTGCTGCTCGGCCTCGGCGAGGATGGGCACACCGCTTCGCTGTTCCCCGGCACCGCTGCGCTCGCCGTCTCCGACGCCTGGACCGCGCCGGTGCCGAAGCCCGGCCTCGCGCCCTTCGTGCCGCGGGTCACGCTGACCTTCCCGGCGCTCGCCGCCTCCCGCGCGGTGCTGTTCCTCGTCACCGGCGCGGGGAAGCGCGCGCCCCTCACCCGTCTCGCCGCGGGCGAGGACCTGCCCGCCGCCCGCGTGACGAGCGCCGGCCGCATCAGTTGGCTGATCGATGCCGCGGCCGCGGGCGCGTGAGGGCTGCCATTCGGAATTTCGCCGCAAACCGGGCCGCTTCGTAGACCCATCTCCGTTCAGCGCGGCAGGGACATGATTCGCGAGGCAGAAGCCGGCGAAGGCTCGATGGAGTCCGAGTCCGAGACGGCGCTTCAGTCCTGCGCGCTCCGGCCTCCGAGGGCGCGGCTGCGGCGTGGCCAGCGTCTCGCGCCGGGGCCTCTGCGCCCGTCGCGGCGGCGGGACCGGGGCGTCGCCGCGGGCGCCCTCGTCGGCGCGCTGGCCGGGCTCGCGGTGCTCGCGGCGCTGGGCCTGCCGCTCCTCCTCGCCATCGTCTCCGAAGGAGCACGACGCCCGGAGGCCGCTCCCGCACGCGCGGCGGACAGGGCCGCTCTCGCGCAGGACAAGGCGCGCTGAGCGGGCGCCGCTCCGCTCAGCGCGCGGGCGGCAGGCTCTCCGGCGCGACGAGGCGGACCGCGCCGCTCCCCCGAAGCCGTTCGACCAGCCCCGCGAGCGCTTCCGGCGCGATGCCCTCGTCTGCGAGCCGCAGCCGGTAGACCCCTCCTGGGCGGGGGCCGTCGACGATGCGCGCGCCGGTCTCCCGGAGCAGCGCCTCGATCCGGCCGGCGGTCGCCTCGGGCGCGAAGGCGACGAGGGCGAAGCGCCCCCGCGCGCTCTCCACTGTGGGGGCCGAGGCCGTCTCGTAGCCCGTCCCCGAGGGCGCGTGGAGATAGGCCTGCGCCAGGAAGCCGGCCTGGAGCGCGATCACCAGGGCCGCGGCGGCGCCCGCCCCCATCAATACCCCCGGCGACAGCCCGGCGAGCGCCCCGCGCAGGCGCTCCAGCAGGCCGGGCCTCCGGTCCGGGCCGGCCTCCGCCGCGATCCGCGCGAACAGCGCCTCGCGCGCCCGTGCTGACGGCAGGCCGAGCCCCTGGTTGAGGGCGACCGTCTCGGCCCGCTCCTCGCGGGCGGCGGCGAGGTTGCGGGCGATCGCAGGATCGCGGGCGATCGCCGCCTCGAGCCGCGTCGCCTCCTCGGGGCTCAGGCGCTCCGTCGCGTGCCAGGGAACCAGCAGGTCGACGTCGTCCGGCGCCTTATCGTGACTCGTGTCCCGGTCCTCGTCCCGGCTCATGGCCACCCCCTGTCGATGCCTCGGGCGGAAAGCTGTTCGGAGAGCCGCTTGCGCGCGTGGAACAGGCGCGTCTTCACCGTGCCCGCCGGGATGCCGACGATCTCGGCCACCTCCTCGACGCTGCGCTCGTGATAGTAGACGAGATCGACCACCTCCCGGTGCTCCGCCGAGAGCGTCGCCAGGCAGCGGCGGATCGCCTCCGCCTTGCCGACCTTCTGAAGCAGGATCTCGGGCGTGTCCGCTTCGTCCTCGATCGCCTCGGCGGCCTCGGGCTCGAGCGAGTCCTGCGGCCGCCGGCGCAGGTGCGAGAGCGCCTTGAACCGGGCGATGGACAGCATCCAGGTCGTCACGCTCGCCCGCCCCTCGTAGCGGGCGGCCTGGCGCCAGACGTCGAGGAAGACCTCGCTCATCAGATCCTCCGCATGGGTCGGGTCGCGCACGAGCCGGACCAGGAATCGGTAGAGACGCGTCGCGTGGCGTCCGTAGAGGGCCTGCATCGCGAGCCCGTCGCCCCCGGCGATCCGCGCGACGAGCGCCTCGTCCGACCCGTCCGTCATCGCCCTGCGTCCCGTTCGATCCTTGGTCGCCCGAGGGGCGCCCGCGGTTCAAACCCGGCGTCGGGTCTTTCTCGCGCCGGGCTCACGGCCGCGGCCCGGGCGGCTCGGTGGCCGGCACGGCGTCCGGCGTCCCGGCCGGGCCTTGCGGGCTCGCCAGGGCCGGCGGAGTGGCCGTTTCCGCCATGCCCTGCGGGGGACTGGCGGAGGTGGGCCGTGCGGCCTCGGCGATCGTCGGCGGGGCGGCGCCCGCCGCCCGCAGCGCCGCGTCGGCCTGCGCGAAGCCCGCCCCGTACTCAGGGTCCGGTCCCGGCGGGCCGAGGTCGCGGGCGCTGCCGGTCAGCGCGGACCGCAGGGCGGCGGGCGTCAGGTCGGGCTTCGCCTGGAGGAGCATCGCCGCGATCCCCGCGACCTGCGGCGCGGCCATGGAGGTGCCGGAGAGGAAGCCGTAGCCGCCGCCGGGGGCCGCCACGAACACCTCGACGCCCGGCGCCGCGAGGGCCACATGCGCCCCCCGGTTCGCGGCCGGGTAGAGCCGGTCCTCGGCGTCGGTGGCGGTGACGGCGACGACGCTCGGGTCGGCGGCCGGATGCAGCGGGGGCGAGGCCGGCCCGGCATTGCCGGCGGCGGCCACGTAGAGCGTGCCCTTGGCGAGCCCCGCCGCCAGGAACTGCGACAGCCAGGCATCGGCGGGCCCGGCGAAGCTCATGGTGACGATCCGCGCTCCGGCGCCGGCCGCCCAGTCGAGGGCCCGCAGCACGTGGATCGTGGTCCCCTGCGCGCCGCTCGGCCGCGCCTCGCCCGTCCCCGAGAAGGCGCGGATCGCGAGAAGGCGTGAGGCCGGCGCCGCGCTGGCGAGCTGTCCCCGCGCCCCGACGAGTCCGGCGACGGCGGTGCCGTGGGCGTGCGGGCTCGGCGGCGCCGTCTCGGAGCGGGCGAGCGCGTCGAAGCTCTTCGCGACCGCGCCGGCGAGCTCCGGGTGGGCGGCGTCGATGCCGGAATCGATCACCGCGACGGCGACGTCCCGGCCGGTGGCGAGCGCGTGCGCCTGCGGAAGGTGCAGCTTCGCCACGGCGTACTGGCTCCCCGCGAAGGCCGGTTCGGGCGCTTGGACCAGGGCGTAGACGTGGTTCGGCCGGGCCGAGGCCACGTGCCGGTCGGTGGAGAGCGCCGCGATCACCGCGGCGAGGCCGCGCCGGTCGCGGATGCGGAAGCGGTGGAGCGTCACCGGCACCAGGCCGAAGCGCTCGGAGGCGATCAGCGTCAGCCGCTCCCGCCGGGCGAGGCGGGCGGGCATGTCGGCGGGGGCGCCGGGCCGAAGCGCGACGAGCACCTCGCCGGGCACCGTGCCGGGGGCCTCCGCGGCCGCTCGGACCGGAGCGGCGGCCGCCGCCGCGGCGCGGGGCGGGACGCGGGGCGGTGGAGTGCCCGCGCTGCGCTCCCGTGCCGCCCGCCCGGC
>NZ_BPQR01000028.1 GCF_022179345.1 Methylobacterium jeotgali
CGATAGGGGCGCACTCCACCCGCGGGACGCGCCATGTTTCAGATGGCTGGCGTCTTTGCCGAGTTCGAACGCGGCATGCTGATCGAAAGGACTCGCGCCGGCATGAACCGGGCTCGCGCCCGAGGCATCCATGTGGGTCGACCCTCGGTAGGAGCGGACGTGAAACGCCGCATCGCGGAAATGCGGGGATTAGGCATTAGCATCAACCGAATCGCGGCGAGCTTGAGCGTTGGAAAGTCGGTCGTGTGTCGGGTCTGCCGAGAACTCCCGATGGCAGCGTCGGGAAAATCTGTAAGCCCGGCGGCGCACGCTTAGGAGCGAGTAGCGGCGTGGCGAACCTTGGCATCATCGATACCGAGCGCCTCACCCTAATTCCGGCGCGGCACCACGACGAGCACGAGTTGTGCTTCCATTTGCATGACATGATGCTCGAGTTGCTGCGGGGTGCGGAGGCCTCCGGGGCAAGTGAGGTTCGCTTCACCTTCCGCTCTGAGGCGGATAGGGATGCCTTCGAGCGCACGTCCGCTGAGGACCCGCTGACCGCGCTGGAGGCTTTAGGCTATATTGACGAGGCCCGACGGGTTGCGCTCAATCAAGTTAACCTAGCTCTGTTCTCCGACTTCCTGCACTTCGTGCATGAGGGGCTGAAAGCGCTGGAGAAGCGGAAGTTTACTGTCGCTCTGGCGTTGTTGCGGAAGCCCCTGAAGGAGAATCTGTTCCTTGCGGCCTGGGCTTGTGGCGACGAAGAAGGGTTTTATCGCGCGCTGGCTGAAGCGCCAAACGAGCATATGGACGCGCGGCGCCTCCAACCCGGCAGGCGAAAAGACATCTTTGCGGCGGCCATAGCGAAGCTTGACGTTCCTAGCGCGTTCAGCGCTGAGCTGATCTACGACATTCTTTACAACAGAGATCTCGCAACAGGTCTGAGCAACCCGTTCGACAAAGCAACGCATCTTGTCACGGGCAGTAAGCCCCTGCTGAAAACCGAGTCTCTCAACTTAAATTTTATCTTCAAGAACTCATTTGATGACGACGTGTTCGAGTTCGTCTATCTACGGCTCACCTATATAATGATATTCGCGCTTTCCATTCAGATTGCGCTTTATTCGCGAATGCGACAGGTTGAGGACTCATTCCGGAGCTATTGTCTACTCGTCGCGCTAGGGGCGAACCACGCCCTTTTCGGCGAAGGGCGCTCACCTCTCATGGAAAGTCTCACGCGCACATTACTAGAATTTATGATGTGCCCACATTGCAAGGCGCGGCTACGGATCGGCAAACGGGCCGCAGCCCGTTTTCTGGTAGCTGAGCAGGTGACTTGCCGCGCTTGTAAGGAAGACTCTCACTTCCCGCTATTCTGGCTATTGTCAAAGGCAAATATGACCCTGGCAGAGACTATCTCGCGCTGAGAGAACCGGTCTACGGTATTACGGGTTTGCGGCCCCGCTTTGCTCCAGAGAGGTCCGACAGATCGACCATCGTTTCGCCCGCGCGCGAGGGGCGTCGAAAGCGTAGAATCAGCGCATGAGCACCCCCGCCCGGACCTATAGGAAGCTGAGCCCCGATCGGCGCGCGGCCTTCCTCGACCGCCTCGCCGGCTGCGGGAACGTGACGGCGGCTGCCGACGCGATCGGCATCTCGCGCGACGCTGCCTACAAGCTCCGCGACCGCGACACCGCCTTCGGCGACGCCTGGACGCTCGCCCTCGACCGCTACGCCGCCGCCCTGGAGGCCGAGCTGCACGCCCGCGTGTTCGACGGCGTGCCGCGGCCGGTATTCCAGCGGGGCGAGCTGGTCGGGCACGAGGTGGTGAAGTCCGACCGGCTGCTTGAGATCGCGCTCCGGGCGCGGCTGCCGGAGACCTACAGCGAGCGGGTGGCGGCGAAGCTGGAGCACTCGGGCTCGGCCGGCGTGCTCGTCGTCGCCAGCGCGATGACGCCGGCCGACTGGGTCAGTGCGTTTGCGCCGAAGGAGGCGGCCGATGTCGGACGCGCTTGAGGCGTATCGCGCCTTGCCCGCGCCCTACCGCCGAGTCGCCCTCAGCCTCCTCCGCCACGCGCGCCGCTGGCGGAAGGATCGCTGGCCGACGCTCCAGCCCATCGACAAGGCGGCGCGCCGCGCGAGCCTCCGTGTCGACTGTCTGGCCGCCATGTTCGGCTTCGTCGCGCTGCCCTACGGCCTCAAGGACGCGATCGTCTTTCGCGACACGATGCGCGGCGGCGATGTCTCGCCGGACCACGTGTACGACTCGCGCCTTCGGCCCTTCTACGAGTTCTTCCGCGCGGCCGTGGCGGCGGACGACGAGCCGATGGACAAGCGCCGCCCGCGCTATTCGGATGAGTTAGGGCCGCCGTCAGGCTGATCAATCAAGAGCCGATCAGGCGTGGTCATGAGTGCGCGGGCGAGGCGCGCCAGGACGGTGATCGTGACGTTGCGCTTTCCGCGCTCGACCTGGCTGACATAGGTCCGGTCAACGCCGGCTTCATGAGCCAGCTCCTCCTGCGAGAGGTCGGCCCCCTTTCGCAGGCGCCGCACGTTGGCGGCAACCGTCTTGATGATCTCAGCATCGTCCACACCCGCAGCGGGCCGCTGATGTGGACTATCGGTCCACGGACTTTGAGTCCCTTTTCTCTTCCGCGTTCAAGATGAGGACGATAGTCTACATCCACGCTCGCGTGGGGGGTGCCGACCGAAGATGGACACCGCCGCCACTCTATGGACGGTCGGAAAGTGGGTCCTGATCGCGACCGCCCTCTCGCCCATGGTCATCGGCATCGGCTGGGCCATCGTGGAGGGTGCGATCCTGCCGCGGCTGATCCCGCGCGCCGAGATCGAGCGGCTGGCCGATGAGATGATGGTCAGCCACCCCGACGACCCCGAGCACGCCGCCCTTATCGAGGAGCACGCCGCGTGGTTTCGCTCCCATAGCGCCGAGCAGGGCAAGTGGCGGCGCGTCCGCAATGCCATCCGTCGGAGGCTCGCGTGATGCCGTTCTCGTGGGGCAGGGCGGCCGGAGGCTGGCACCGCGCACGATGCTGGGCCGGAGTAGCCTTGGCTTCCGGGCTGGCGTACCTGACGCTCTCGGCCACACCGGGTGGGGCCGAACCTCGTGTCTCCTACGGCGGACCACCGGGGCAGACGACGCTGATGATCGATGGGCGGCCTGCCCAGTATGCCGCTACGGTCGACCGGCTGCTCTCGCGGCTAGCCATCTCTGATGGGCTTCGCTTGGCGGCGCGGGACTTCGTTGCGGTGGAGATGGCGAAGGGGCTCGCCGCGCGGCCAGCCGTGGAGGCTTGGGTGATGATGAAGCGGACCGAGGAGATCATAATCCGCTGCACGCGGGTGGCGCGAGCGTCGGTGGAGTGCGTCGTCCGTTAGCCCAAGCCAGCTTACGGGTTTTCCGGAGCCAAAGCCCGAGACACTAACGCGAGAACGTGCAATCTAGCCGAGCATGAGCGAGGCGACACGGGCGAGCGTCAATTTTGGGTATCTGAGAGGTCACGACCTCCGCTTGGCGACCCTTGGCGCGCAGGCCGAGCGCTATTTCCGCGAAGACCCGTCAACCGCCATCATCAAGCTGCGGCAATTCGCCGAACTCATGGCGAAACTCGTCGCCGCCCGCAACGCTCTGTACCGCGGTGAGCGCGAGACGTTCGAAGAGACGCTTCGCCGACTGGCCTATGAACGTCTCATTCCGAAGGAGGCAGCGGATGTTTTCCATGCGCTTCGCAAGCTCGGGAACCCCGCCGTCCACGAACTCAAGGGCAGTCACGCCGAGGCGCTGACCGCCCTTAAGTTCGCTCGCCAGCTCGGGCTGTGGTTCCACCGGACCTACGGCAGAGAGCCGAACTTCAACCCCGGCCCGTTTGTCCCGCCACCGGAGCCGGTCGATGCGACGCTGGGGCTGAGGGAGGAGATCGCTGCGCTTCAGCGCAAAGTGGCCGAAACGGCCGAGGCTGCCGTTGCTGCCCAAGAGCGGGCCGAGAGGGAAAGCCGAGCGCGGGTGACCCTTGAGGAGCGGCTGAAGAGAGAAGCTGAAGAGCGCGCCGTTTGGGAACAGCTCGCCCAGGACAACGAATCAGCACGCGTCGAGATGGCTGCGCAGCTATCTGCGGTCCAAAGCGCAGCCGAGGACGCGCCGCGGGCCGACCTCCTGCACTTTGTCGAACTGGGCGAGCAGGCTGCGTCGAAGATCAACCTCGACGAGGCCGAGACGCGTGCACTTATCGATCAGCAATTGCGTGACCGCGGCTGGGAAGCTGACACGAAGACCTTTCGTCACGCGGCGGGTATTCGGCCTGCGAAGGGGCGGAACATGGCCATTGTCGAATGGCCGACGGCTAATGGGCCGGCCGATTACGCTTTGTTTGTAGGCACGCAGTTCGTGGCCGTGGTCGAGGCGAAGCGGCGACGCAAGAACGTCTCGGCCGCGATTGATCAGGCCGAGCGGTACTCAAGCGGTGTGACACCGTCCGCAGACTTTGTCTGGGCGGGTGGTCCTTGGGGCGAACACACGGTGCCCTTCGTCTTCGCCGCGAATGGGCGCTCATACCTGAAGCAGATCGAGACGGAGAGCGGCATCTGGTTCCGCGACACCCGTCGCGCCGCCAACCACCGTCGTGCGCTCGTGGACTGGCCTACGCCGCAAGGGCTCGCTGGGCTCCTGGAGGTGGATCAGGACGCCGCATCTGCCGCACTGAAGGTGCAGCCCTTCGAGTTCGGCTTCCCGCTCCGGCCGTACCAGCGCGACGCGATCGAAGCGGTCGAGCGCGCCTTGGAGGACGACCGCCGGACGATGCTGGTCGCGATGGCGACGGGCACCGGGAAGACGAAGCTCGCCATCGCCATGCTTTACCGGCTGCTGGCGGTGAAGCGTTTCCGGCGCATCTGCTTCGTGGTCGACCGTAGCGCCCTGGGGCATCAGACAGAAGGCGAGTTCTCGACGACCAAGGTGGTGTCGGGCAGGACCTTCGCAGACATTTTCGGGCTGAAGGGCTTGGAGGACGTGACGCCCGAGCTTGAGACGAAAGTGCATATCTGCACCATTCAGGGCCTCGTGAAACGGGTGCTTTTCACCGCCGACCCGTCCGAAGCGCCACCCATCGACCAATACGACTTGATGGTGATCGATGAATGCCACCGCGGCTACCTTCTCGACCGCGAGATGTCCGACTCGGAACTCACTTTTCGCAGTCAGGACGACTATGTCTCGAAATACCGCCGTGTGCTGGATTACTTCGATGCCGTGAAGGTCGGCCTGACCGCAACTCCGGCGCTCCACACGACCGACATCTTCGGCGATCCCGTCTTCCGGTATTCATATCGGGAGGCTGTCGTTGACGGCTACCTGATCGACCACGAGCCGCCGATCCGAATCGAGACGGCGCTCGCCCGCGCGGGCATCGCCTTCGCCAAGGATGAGCAGTTTGAGTTGCTGGACACGCGCTCCGGCGAAATCGACCTCGCCCATGCACCGGATGAGATCCACTTCGAGGTCGAGCAGTTCAACAAGAAGGTCATCACGGAGCCCTTCAACCAGGTTGTGGCCGAGGAACTGGCGAAGCACATTGACCCCGCATTGCCGGGCAAGACGCTGATCTTCGCCGCGACGGATGCCCATGCCGACATCATCGTGAAGGCGATCAAGGATGCCTTCGCGGACGCCTACGGCGAGATCGAGGACGCCGCGGTCAAGAAGATCACGGGGAGCGTCGATCGCGTCCAGAAGCTCATCCGATCGTTCCGCAACGACGCGAACCCGAAGATCGCCGTCACGGTTGACCTTCTCACGACCGGCATCGATGTGCCGTCCATCACGAACCTCGTCTTCCTACGACGTGTCAACAGCCGCATCCTCTATGAGCAGATGATCGGCCGAGCGACACGGCAGTGCCCCGATATCGGCAAGGAGGTGTTCCGCATCTTCGACGCCGTTGACCTCTATGTTCACCTTCAGGGCCTGACCGACATGAAGCCGGTCGTGGTCAACCCGTCGATCAGCTTCGAACAGCTCGTGACCGAGCTTGTGGCCGCGAAGGACGACGCGCAGCGCGCGACCATTCGCGACCAGCTCGCCGTCAAGCTGCGGCGCCGGATCAAGAAGCTGCCCGCCGATGCCCGCGAGCGGATCGAGGCTGTGGCGGGCGAGGCACCGGAGGCCGTGCTGAAGCGGGTGCTTGATGCCTCGCCGCACCAACTCGCGGGCTGGTTCGCCGGTCGCGCCGCCCTCGGGGCCGTGCTGGATTGGCAGGCGGACGGCGATGCGCCGCGGTTCGTACCCATCTCCCACCATGCCGACGAGGTCGTTGCGGTGACTCGCGGCTATGGGGCCGCCGACAAGCCGGAAGATTTCCTCGACAGCTTCACGGCCTTTGTCCGCGACAACGTCAATACGATCGCCGCCCTGAAGCTCGTCGTTCAGCGCCCGCGCGATCTCACGCGGGCCGACCTCAAGGAGCTTCGGCTCGCGCTCGACCGCAAGGGCTATTCCGAGGCCAGTCTCCGGCGCGCATGGGCCGACGCGAAGAACGAGGATATTGCCGCCTCCATCATAGGCTTCGTGCGCCAGGCGGCGATCGGCGACCCGCTGTTGCCCTATGAAGATCGCGTGCGCGACGCCATGCGCGCTATCCTGGCCGGACGGACCTGGACCGAGCCGCAAAAGCGGTGGCTCCGCCGCATCGGAGAGCAGATCGGCAAGGAAGTCGTTGTCGATCGAGAGGCGCTGGACCGCGATCCGTTCGCGGCCGATGGCGGCTTCACGAGGCTGAACAAGGTATTTGGCGGCGAGCTGGAGAGCGTGCTCGCCGGTATCAACGAAGAAATGTGGAAGAAGGCGGGCTGATGACATCGACCCATGACATCGTCGGGAAACTTTGGGCGCTCTGCCATGTGCTGCGGGACGACGGCGTCAGCTATAGCGAGTACGTCACTGAGCTGACTTACCTTCTTTTCCTCAAGATGCTGGCTGAAGTGCCGGACCAGAACGGAAAACTGCGCGAAGAGCGGCTGCCGGAAGCCTATCGCTGGTCAAGGCTCGCCAAGCTCGAAGGCGAAGAGCAGCTTCGGCACTACCGCCAGATGATGATCGACCTCGGCAAGCCTGACGTGAAGGACGAGCTCGTTCGGGCGATCTTCACCGACGCGCAGACCCGCCTGAAACGGCCGGCGAATCTGAAGACGCTGACGACGAACATCGGCCAGCTCGACTGGTTCTCGGCCCGCGAAGATGGCTTGGGCAGCCTCTACGAGGGCCTGCTCCAGAAGAACGCCGAGGACAAGAAGTCCGGCGCCGGCCAGTATTTCACCCCGCGACCGCTGATCGACTGCATCGTGCGGCTCATGAAGCCGCAGCCGGGTGAGACGGTGCAGGACCCGGCCGCCGGCACGGCCGGCTTCCTCGTCGCCGCCGACCGCTTCGTGAAGGACGCAACCGACGACCTGTACGAGTTGAACGAGGCCCAGGCGTTCTTTCAACGCCACCACGCGCTCTGCGGTGCCGAGCTTGTGACGGACACCCATCGACTCTGCATGATGAACCTCCTCCTCCACGGGATCGAAGGAGGCGTGGACAACATCGACACCCTGTCGCCGGACGGTGAGGCGCTGGCGAAGGCGGACGTGATCCTGACCAATCCTCCCTTCGGCACGAAGAAGGGAGGCGGCCGGCCAACCCGCAACGACTTCTCGGTCACGGCCGACACCTCGAACAAGCAACTCGCCTTTGTCGAGCACATCGTGCGCGCCCTCAAGACTGGCGGGCGGACTGCGGTGGTGGTGCCCGACAACGTGCTATTCGAGGACAACACCGGACGGCGATTGCGCACGTGGCTGATGGACCTGTGCGACCTGCACACGATCCTCCGGCTGCCCACCGGCATTTTCTACGCTCAGGGCGTGAAGACGAACGTGCTATTCTTCCGGCGCGGTCCCACCGACAAGGCCAACACAAAGGCGGTTTGGGTCTACGACATGCGGGCCAACATGCCGGCCTTCGGCAAAACGCGCCCGCTCACCGTCGCTGACTTCTCCGATTTCGAAGCCGCCTATGGCGACGATCCGAATGGCAAGGCCGCGCGCAAGTCGCAAGGCGAGGTCGGACGGTGGAAGAGCTTCAGCCGGGCAGCCATCAAGGACCGCAACGACAACCTCGACATCGCTTGGCTGCGCGACACGGAAGCGGAGGCGGAAGAGGCCCTGACCGAACCGGAGGACATCGCCGCTGCCATCATCGGGCATCTGAAGGCTGCCCTTGAGGAGATCGAGACGCTATCGGAGGAGTTGGAGGTTGGGGACGAGGTCGCGATCGTCGCGGAGGCGGCGGAATGAGCGAGCTTCCCAGGGGTTGGGCTGCCGCAACCATTGCTGATACAGGCCGCTACCTAAATGGCATGGCGTTTAAGCCATCGGACTGGGGACAATTTGGCCTCCCTATCATTCGCATTCAGAATCTTACGGACCCCGGACGGGCATTAAATAGGACAAAGCGAACCGTTGATGCCGAATTGCTCGTGGAGCCGGGAGACATCCTTGTTAGTTGGTCTGCCACATTGGACGCCTTCATTTGGGACAGAGAGCCGGCCGTTCTCAATCAGCATATCTTCAGGGTTGTGCCGAATGACAATATGGTCGACAAGCAATTTCTCTTTTACGGTTTGCGAGTTTCCATAGTTGAGCTGATAGCCAGCGAGCATCTTCATGGGAGCACCATGAAGCACATCAACCGTGGCCCTTTCTTAGCTCATTCTTTCCCGCTGCCTCCATTGCCCGAACAGCGGCGGATCGTAGCGAAGATCGACAGCTTTTCGGTCAAAGCGCGTCGCGCACGCGATCACCTCAACCACATCCCCCGCCTCGTCGAAAAGTATAAGCAAGCCGTACTCGCGGCAGCATTTCGAGGCGATCTCACGCAGGAGTGGCGTCGAGCTTCGCCCGCGTCGTTCGCGGTGGTGCCGCGGCAAGCCGAGACGATCCGCTCGAAGTTCTCTGCTTCGCGCGAGTTTTTCGCGCCGTATGAGCTTCCAGCTCAATGGCAGTGGCTGCGGCTTCCTGAACTCGGTGACCTCGATCGTGGGAGGTCACGTCACCGTCCCCGCAATGATCCCAAGCTGTTCGGAGGAGACCATCCGTTCATTCAGACGGGAGAGGTAAGGGCCGCAGAACGTTACGTTACGTCATTCGTCGAAACCTATAGCGATTTTGGTTTGGGGCAGAGCCGGCTTTGGCCAATTGGCACTGTGTGCATCACGATTGCGGCCAATATTGCGCAGACAGCCATCCTCGCCATCGAAGCCTGTTTCCCTGACAGTGTCGTCGGATTCATACCCGATGCCGATCGAGCGGAGACCAGCTTCGTGGAGTTCTTCCTTCGGACAGCGCGGGCAGAATTGGAGACTTTTGCTCCGGCAACCGCCCAGAAGAATATCAATCTCGATACCTTGAGTGCTGTGCGCCTCCCGACGCCTCCGATTGCAGAACAACGCGAGATCGTTCGTGGGATCGAATCCGCCTTTACTTGGATTGATCGCCTCGCCAAGGAGGCTACGAGCGCCCGCAAGCTTCTCGACCACCTCGATCGGGCCGTACTCTCCAAGGCGTTCCGGGGCGAACTCGTGCCGCAGGATCCAACCGACGAACCCGCCAGCGTCCTCCTGGAGCGGATCAAGGCTCAGCGTGAAGGGGTGCCCGTCCGTACTGCCCGCCGCGGCCGGCGCGCGACAGGATAGGAGCCGACATGCCTGACTTGACCGTGATCGAAGGCGGAGGAGAACGCCGGGATTGGGATCGCGAACTTTCGCAGCAGCATTTCGAGGCGTTTGTCGTCGTGCTGCTTCGGAGCCTTGCCGCTGGAGATGGATCACACCGGCTGACGCAAGAGTTCTTCCGCTTCCTCGAACATGCCCAGGACAGCAAGGTGCCCGTCGGACCGGTGCTGGATGGCGCGATCCGGACCCTGCATGAGCAGGCCTTCGACAGCGATGGTGGTGACGGTTACGAAGCCGAGAAGAAGCACGTGCTGCAAGCCGCCCTTCGCGTGACGGCCGAGAGCATGGCGAGCGACAGCCTCGCTCGCGCGCGGCGCTCAAAACGGGAAGACGAACTGCGGCATGCGATTGACGAGAGAGTGCTCGGCTCCGAGCGGCGATCACGGGAGAACGGCTGGAGCTACGTCGCGAACCTGACCGAGCGCCTTGGGAAGTGGCCGGCGCGGAGGAAGTAGCTAACCGCAGATGGCGAAGCTCCGCGACCCGGCCCTCTTCTCGCAGCACTTCGGCATCGACCCTCAGCGCTTAGCCGACCGCGGGATTTTCGACCCGGTCCTGAACGGTGACACGAAGCTGTTCATCGACCCGATGCTGTTAGACCACGCGGCGAACAGGTCTTTTGCGGCGGACGCACGGCAGACGTTCAACGGCTACTTCGAGACGGTCATCAAGCTCATCGCCGGTTCGAAAGCGCGGGGCGACGTGCCTTGGCGCGCAGCCGAGCGGAAGCTGCAATTTCCTGAGGTGCCGTTCACCTGCTTGGGCTACGGCGCGTCGACGATCCGTGGCAGCGGCGGGGGCACGGTCCAGACAAGCACGCTGGTTCAGACCGCGTCGGAAATCATCGAACTCGGTGTGACCGATCCCGACCTCTTCGTTGCGATGGCGCTCATTGAGGAGGGTATCGGGCCTGATCGCATCAGCGACATGACAACGAAGATCATCCTGCCGGTGCTGATCGCCCACACGCAAGCCATCTGCAAAGCCCTGGATCTCCAGACTGGGCAGATGACCTTCACTCTCTCCAATGGTGAGCGGTTCGGCGGCGATCTGCCCCGCAATCCTCACGATGCTGGCGGAGGTCCGGTCATCCTCGTGCCCCGTGACGTGTTGCGCGACCTTCCTGTCGCGACCGACTGGGATAGCGTAGGCGACGCGGCGTCGAAGAACGCGGCCCTTCGCACGGACCTGAACGAACGGATCGCCGGTGTATGGGCGGCGAAGACGAGGCGGGACAAGGCCACGATCCGGGGATGGGCCTTATCGAACGACGCATCGTTCCGCGACCTGCTCGATCTCCTCAAAGGCATCCCGGCGACCAGCTACGACTTCAGCGCCGACCCAGCCGGGGAGGTCTTCTGGAGCCGGCTTCTTTCGACGTTCAAAAATGACGGCATACAGAAGATAGACAAGCGGCAGGGTTGGACGCGAGAGGCGATCCTGTCCGTCGTGGACAAGATTATCGAGAACTTCCGCCACCTCGTCGAGGATCGGCGCCTGTCAGAGGAGTTGTACCACGAGGGGAAGCCACGGGCGGAAAAGGCGGCGCAACGGCTGTTCTTCGTCGTGGCCCACGCCTTCTGCAAGGCCAACGACCTCGACCTCACGCCCGAGGCTGACACGGGGAATGGACCGGTCGACTTCAAAGTGTCGAGCGGCTTCACCGGGCGCGTGCTGGTCGAAATCAAGCTCTCCACGAACGGCAAGGTCGTGGCGGGCTACACGCGGCAACTCGACACCTACGCGACTGCCGAGGAAGCCGCGGCGGCCTATTACGTCGTCGTGGACGTGGGCCAGATGGGCGGGAAGCTGGATAAGCTGTACGCGGAGAGGAACGTGCTCGTGATGGCTGGGAAGCCTGTTCGACCGATCATAGTCATCGACGCTGAGCAAAAGCCGTCTGCGAGCAAACTGTAGATCGGATGCAAAGTAAATCCACTTTGATGTTAATCAATATTTGCGTCACGCGCTTCCACGAATTCTTTCCAGTTGGCGACGACAACCGGCTTCTCTGCCGGCCGATCTTTCTTCAAACCAACATCAAGCCTTAGCCTCTTCTCAAAATAGTAGAGGAGGGCGCACCGAACGGGAACGGTGATCCGCCCGTTGCGCATATCGTAGTCCATCGCGATCGTCTCCCGCTGGCTTTCGGAAAGCTCGGGGTTCGGGATCAGATGGACGTCGAACATCGTCAGCCAATTCCGATCGGCGGAAGCAGGCGCGCCGGCCATTCCGTCGGCGCGCAGCTCACGGCAGCGGGAGAGAACGAAGTCCTTGAACGTGCCGTCTATGTGGCAGAAGGCGCGCACATGCCAACGAAGGCCATCATTGCCGAACGCGTGAGGAGTAATACGCCGCCAGATGGCATCCGGTCGCTGCTTGTTCATCGAGTGATAGTGAACCTCGATTGATCGAGCCGTCCGGATGACGTCAATGAGCCGCTTCAATATCGCCGGCTCGATCCGCCGTCCGGGAACCGGCATTACGCCCACATCAGGCGCATTTGCGATCCACGTGTCGGCCAACGTGATAACCCGATTTGCGATCGCCTGAAGTTGAACGAGGTACCGTTCTGCGTTGGGCTTGAGGTAGCGCGGCGCAAAATCCGAGGTCGGGACATAGCGCTTCTCGCTGGAATTGTAGCGCAGGTTCCGAGGTGCGAGCTTCTGATAGAGGGTCAGATCGTTCGACGCTTGCGGAACGGAAACGCCGAAACGGGACGTGATGTCGCCACGGCGAATCCCACCCTCCCAAAAAGTCAGGAACTCAATGAACTCAAGCCGTTGCTCCGTCCCCCAGCGCAGCTTGCTGTCATCACTGTCCACAACGCGCGTCCCCGGATCAGCATAGTTTCTTGACAGGTCTCCTGAGGAGACCCATATAGAAACTATCTTCTTCGAGCCAGCGTGGTCAACGACGGCACGCTGGACATACCCGGAACAGGGGCGGGCGACATGAACAATCTCTGGAGCAATCCGCCTCTCGGACCGACGGCCCCTGTCGGTGAAATCCTGCTCGCAGGGACGGCGATCCGGATTGAGCTACCGCCCAGCCTGCATCAGCTCGCCGTGGATCGCTACGAAGCGATCCGTAAGCATATCGAGCGCGCGGATAGCCCGCTGCATGATCGCGTTCGGATTTTCTACCCGCAGGGGTCCATGGCGATCCGCGCCACGATCAAGGCTCGGAAGCGCGTCGACGGGTTCGATATCGATATCATCGCCGAATTGATCCTGCCGTTGTCTCTGACACCGGCCGAAGTGCTCGACCTCCTCTTCGCAGCGATCAACGGGCCACCCGGCTCCAGATACCATGGCATGGTCGAACGGCAGACCCGTTGCGTGACGGTCTACTACGCAGATGGCATGCACCTCGACGTGACGCCGACGGTCCTGATCGACGAGCGCGCTCCACGCCTCAGCTGCCTATTCCATGCGAAGGCTGAAGAACCGCCCGCGTCCCACAAGCGGGTGCTCATGAACAGCTTCGCGTTCTGCGACTGGTTCAACGAGCTTACCCCCGCCAACGTCAGTTTCGCCATGGCCTATGCGGAACGGGCGGCGGCCTTCGACAGGATCGCCATTCTCGCTGATGCCGAGGTGAAACCGGTGCCGGCCCATTCGACGATCGAAGGGGGCAAGTCCACGACGGTCGTTGCGCTGCAGCTCCTGAAGCGAAACCGCAATCTCAGGCATGAGAAGCGCAAGGGAATGAGACTGCCGCCGTCGGTCATGATGGCGAAGATCGCGGCCGAAACGTCAGTGCCAGGAGCGAGCATCGCGGGAGCCTTGGAGTCTATCGCAGGAGCGATTCAGTCGACGCTCGAAGCCGCCGAACGCGAAGAACGCCTGGTGGATGTTCGGAACCCGCGCTGCCAGGATGAGCGATTCACGGACCGATGGCCTGAGAACCGTCAGGCGCAACGCCTCTATATTGAGGACCTGAAATTGCTGCGCCAGCAATTGGCGGCTTTGATGTCCGACAGCCTGATGCTCGATCAAAAGCGGGACTTGCTTGTAGCCATGTTCGGTGAAGGCCCGGCTCAGTCCACCGTCGATGAATATGCTGCGACTATCGGTCGATCCATCCAGAGCGGCAATCGTCTGGTGTCGCCTCTGGGGCGGATCGTGCCGAGCGTGGCGGCTGCTGCCCCGTTCGTGGTGAAGTCCGGTCCTGCTCAGCCGAGGCCGCACACCTTCTTCGGTACGAGGTGGAAGGGGTGAAGTCGGTGCGACAGCAGATCGGCGCAATGGCGCGCCGCTGGCCGACCTTCGAGGTAGCTGAGCAGTCGACGACGCATGCGCTCTGGTTTGGGGGATTGATAGGTGTCGAGCGCTCGCACCGACTGTCGCTGGAGTTCGCCCTTCCGGACCACAGGGATGGTAAGGGGATGTCGGCAAGGTTTCCCGTGGTGCGGGTCCTGTCTCCCAGACTCATCCTGAAACCTAATACGGCTGAGGAAGCACCCCTGCCGCACGTCTATTTTGAGGAGCCGGACACCACCCTGTCGCCGCTTTGCCTATTCGATCCCAGCAAGTCCGAGTGGTCCCACGACGATCTTGTGGCCCACACGACCGTGCCGTGGGCCGCCGATTGGCTCGCCTGCTACGAGGGCTGGCTCGCGACGGGCCGGTGGCACGGCGGCGGGCGACATGGACGAGGCGCTCATAAGGATACGATGGAGGAGTGATGAACTACGTCCCGCCGCGACGTTCGGATGGTACGTCGCAGACGACGCGCGTACGTCAGCCCTGGCCGGTGGACCGCCCGTTTCGAATTCTGACGATAGACGGCGGAGGCATTCGTGGGGTGTTCCCGGCCGCGTATCTCGCCGAACTTGAACAGCGCTTTGTTAGCGGGGCCTCAATCGCTGAATATTTCGACATGATCGCCGGCACGTCGACCGGCGGCATCATCGCGCTGGCTCTAGCCTACGGCCTAACGGCCAAGGAAGCTCTCGCGATCTACCAGGACCGAGGCCCGCGAATTTTTCCGTCACGACAGCGGCTTGGGGTGCTGGCGCGCAACCTAAGATGGATAATGCGGCCAAAATACAATTCTGCGCCCTTGAAGAACGAGTTATTGCAGGTTTTCGGCGACGCCGTGCTCGACGCAGCAACGACCCGGCTGGTGATACCGAGTTTCGAGGGACGATACGGCGAGCCGTTCATTTACAAGACCCCGCACCACCCAGATTATCAGAAGGACCGTCATCAACGCTTCGCGCATGTCGCGCTGCATACGACCGCGGCGCCGTCCTACTTCCCAGGCGTCGAGGTTGACGGCTACATCATGTTAGACGGGGGTGTCTGGGCCAATAATCCCGTCATGAATGCCGTCGTTGATGCGCTCGCTTGCTTCGATATACCCCGTGAGAACGTCCGTGTCCTGAGCTTGGGGACTGGTGAGGCGACGTTTACGGTCAACGAGCAGGCCAAGGAGGGTGGCGCGGTGACCTGGGCCTGGCGCCGTGCTTTCGATGCAGCAGCCCGCGCCCAATCAAAGAATGCGCTGGGACAGGCTTATTTGCTTGTTGGCAAGCCGAATGTCGTCCGCATCGACCCGCCCGAAAGTGATCAGGCGATCCAAATGGACGATGTCACTCGCGCCCTGCGGGGACTGCCGCTGGTAGCTCGCAGTCTCGTAGAAGGCTCGGGCCATCATGTTGAAGCCTTGTTTCTGAAGGAGCGCGCCCTTCCATTCCTGCCGTGTGCCCCGGCACATCCCCGCGACCGGGGCTCGTGAACAGCGGACGTGGGCCAAAACGCTCCGACGGAACCTCAGAGCAGAAGGGCTGCATTGGCACCGGACATAACCAGACAGCACCTCTGGCCAGGGAACCCCGGCGGAACCCCGGCCGTAAAAACGACGCGGGCCGCTCGCGCGGCCCGTTCGTAAACTCCTGACACCTACAAGGAAAACTGGAGCGGGCGAAGGGATTCGAACCCTCGACCCCAACCTTGGCAAGGTTGTGCTCTACCCCTGAGCTACACCCGCTCACAGCGCGGTGGCGGCGGAGGCTTTCGCCCCGCGGCCCCGGACGGCGCTCTCTAAACACCATTCCGCCGGGGCTTGCAAGCGCTCAATCGATGCCGGCTTCCAACTGCCAGAGCGGGGCAGGGGGCAGGCCCTCGCGGATCTCCCGGAGGCGGGCGCGGGTCGGCGCGGTGGTCTCCTCGGGGAGGGCGTCGAGGGGGAAGAAGCCGCAGGCGGCGATCTCCCGGTCCGGCGCCTTCTCGCGCAGCACCCGGAAGGCCGGCGCGACGTATAGGGCGACGTAGTCGCGGCCGGCGCCGGCGGTGTTGCGGTAGAACCCGTGCAGGCGCAGCCGCGCGCCGGTGTCCAGCGCGATCTCGGCCTCCTCCCGGAACTCGCGCTCCATCGCCACTTCGGGCGCCTCGCCGGGCTCGATGCCGCCGCCGGGAAGGTGCCAGCCGGACACGTAGGTATGGCGCACGAGGCAGACGCGGCCGCGGTCGTCGATCGCAGCGCCGCGCACGCCGAGCGTCATGCCGCGGGTGGCGAGCGCCCCGAGATGCAGGAGGCGGCGCAGGAACGGCCGGTCGAGGAGCACGGGATCAGGCGACCGCCAGCGCGATCCGCCCGAGCCCCTCGATCGCGGCCTCCATCGTCTCGCCCCGCCGCACCGGCCCGACCCCGGAGGGCGTGCCCGTGAAGACGAGATCGCCCGGATGAAGCTCGAAATAGCCCGACAGGAAGGCGATCTGCTCGGCGACCGACCAGATCATCTCGGAGAGGTCGCCCCGCTGCCGCTCGGCGCGATCGACGGTGAGCGTGATGGCGCCGCGCTGCGGATGGCCGATGCGCGCCGCCGGGTGCAGGAGGCCGATCGGGGCGGAGGCGTCGGCGGCCTTGCCGAGGTCCCAGGGGCGGGAGAGCTTCTTGGCCTCCTCCTGGAGGTCGCGCCGGGTCATGTCGAGGCCGATCGCATAGCCGTAGACGTGGTCCAGCGCCTCCGAAACCGGGATGTCGCGCCCGCCCGTGCCGATCGCGGCCACCAGCTCGACCTCGAAATGGTAGTTCTCCGTCCGCGGCGGGTAGGGATGGGGAACGGGCTCGCTCCCGGTCACCACCTGGAGCGCGTCGGCGGGCTTCATGAAGAAGAAGGGCGGCTCGCGGTCCGGATCGTGCCCCATCTCGCGGGCATGCGCCGCGTAGTTGCGCCCGACGCAGTAGACCCGCCGCACGGGAAACAGGTCCTCGCTGCCGTCGATCGGCAGACCGATGCGGGGCGGGTTCGGGATGACGGAGAGCATGGAAACCTCGCGAGGGCGCGCCGGCGGCGTTCCGTGCGGGAACGCCTGCCCGGAGAGCGACCGGGCTGCTATCTAGGAACGCGATCCGGCGGCGGCCATCCCGGCGCCAGCCCGTCCCTGCCCGAAGGCCCCTCATGCCCGCGCACGCCGAGCCCGACGACGCTCGTCTCACGGCCCTCCTCTCGGATCTCCGCGCCCGGCTCGGCGAGGCCGCCGTTCAGACGGACGACGCCGCGCTCGGTCCCCACCTCGCCGAGGCGCGCGGCCTCTACCGGGGGCGGGCGGCGGCCCTCCTGCGCCCGGCGGACACGGGGGAGGTCGCCTTCGCGGTCGAGGCCTGCGCGCGGGCCGGCGTTCCCATCGTCGCCCATGGCGGCAACACCGGCCTCGTCGGGGGAGGGGTGCCGCACGGGGGCGTCGTGCTCTCGCTGGAGCGGATGACCCGCGTGCGCGACATCGATCCCGTCAGCGCGACGCTCACCGTCGAGGCCGGCGCCATCCTCGCCGAGGTCCAGGCGGCGGCGGACAGGGCGGGGATGCTGTTTCCCCTGTCGCTCGCGGCCGAGGGCTCCTGCCGGATCGGCGGCAACATCGCGACGAATGCCGGCGGCACCAACGTGCTCGCCTACGGCAACGCCCGCGACCTCGTGCTCGGGCTGGAGGTCGTGCTCGCCGACGGGCGGATCTGGAACGGCCTGAAGGGCCTGCGCAAGAACAACGCCGGCTACGACCTCAAGCACCTGTTCATCGGCTCGGAGGGCACGCTCGGCATCGTCACGGCCGCCGTCCTGAAACTGTTCCCGAAGCCGCTCGCCCGGGCGGTCGCGTTCTGCGGTCTGGCCTCGCCGGCGGACGCCCTGGCGCTCCTCGAGACCGTGCGACGGCGCGTGGGCGCCGGGCTCACCGGCTTCGAGGTGCTGCCCCGCTTCGGACTGGAGATCGTGCTTCGGCATGTGCCCGGCGTGAGCCGGCCGCTCCAGGGCACGCACCACACCTACGCGCTGGTCGAGGTCTCGACGGCGCGCCCCGGCGACGATCCGGCCGCCGCCCTGGAGGAGGCGCTCGGCGAGGCGATGGAGGCGGGCCGCGTCGAGGACGCGACCATCGGCGCCAGCGAGGCCCAGAACGCCGGCCTGTGGAAGCTGCGCGAGACCCTGCCCGAGGCGCAGACCCGCGAGGGCGGCTCGATCAAGCACGACGTCTCGGTGCCGCTCTCGAAGCTGCCCGCCTTCCTCGAAGAGGCGGAAGCCGCCTGCGTCCAGGCGATGCCGGGCCTGCGCCCCTGCGCCTTCGGGCATTTCGGCGACGGCAACATCCACTTCAACCTCAGCCAGCCGGAGGGCATGGAGAAGGCCGCCTTCCTGGCGGAGTGGGAGCGCTTCAACCGCATCGTCCACGACATCGTCGATCGGCTCGACGGCTCCATCGCCGCCGAGCACGGGGTCGGGCTCATCAAGCGCGACGAGCTGCTCCACTACGGCGACCCCGTCGCCCTCGACCTGATGCGCCGCCTCAAGGCCGCCCTCGACCCGCGCGACCTCCTCAACCCCGGCAAGGTCGTGGCGCTCTCCGCCAACCCGCCCCGCGCCCTTCCCTGATCGGTGGAAAGAACCTCTCCAAGGCTATTGTGCAGCGCACAGTTCCGCGCCAGATTGTTTGCCGCATTGCGCCATGAAAAGGCGCCGATGCGGGCCGACGCTGGGGACGCCCGAGGATTCGCCGACGCTCCGGCAGGGGCCGTAGCGTTATCGGGGCGTTAACGGCGACGGTCGATCCTGTGCTGCATCGCGGCAGCGCCGACCGTGACCGGCCGCGCCGCCAGACCCGAGGAGAGAGGCATGCCGACGTCACAGGCTCGCGTTCCGACCGCCGAGGCGAGCCGCTACCTGCAGCAGCTCTGCCGCCACTGGAGCCACAAGTTCCCCGTCGAGAGCGACGCCAGCCACGGCCGCGTGCCCTTCGGCGAGGACCGCGTCTGCACCTTCGACGCGGAGCCCGACGCCCTGCTGATGCGCGTCGCCACCTCCGACCCCGCCGGCCTCACCCGGCTGGAGAACGTCGTCTCCGACCATCTCCTGCGCTTCGCCTTCCGGGAAGGGCTCGGCGACATCACCTGGTCCCGCGCCGCTTGATTCGGGCGCCCGCGGACCGATCTTGAGCCCCTGCGGACGGGTTCGACGCGCGGAGCGGAACGAGAGATGACGGCACGCACGGGATCGGGGGCGGACGCCTTCGCGGAGCGCCTCGACAGGCTGGCGCAGGTGGCGATCCGGGTCGGGCTCAACCTGCGCGAGGGGCAGGAGCTGGTGCTGACGGCGCCGCTGGAGGCGCTGCCGCTCGCCCGCGCCATCACCGCGGAGGCCTACCGGGCCGGCGCCAGCCTCGTCACCACGCTGCTGGCCGACGACAGGCAGACGCTCGCCCGCTTCGAGCACGCCGACGAGGCCGCCTTCGACACCGCCGCCGGCTGGCTCTACGCCGGCATGGCCGAGGCCTATCGCAACGGCGCGGCCCGGCTCGCGATCAGCGGCGATGACCCGGCACTCCTCTCCGGCCAGGACCCCGGCCGGGTCGCCCGCGCCAACCGGGCGCGCTCGCAGGCCTATCAACCGGCCCTCGACCTCATCGCCAACTTCGCCACCAACTGGACGATCGTCTCCGCGGCGACGCCGGCCTGGGCCCGCACGGTCTTCCCGGACCTCCCGGAGGACGAGGCCGTGGCGCGGCTCTGGGACGCGATCTTCTCCGCCTCCCGCTGCGACGGGCCGGACCCGATCGCCGCGTGGACCCACCACAACGCCGCGCTCCGCGCCCGCACCGAGACGCTCAACGGCTACCGCTTCGCGGCCCTGCGCTTCACCGGCCCGGGCACCGACCTCACCGTGGGCTTGGCCGACGACCACGAATGGTGCGGGGGCGCGGCGACCTCGCGCAACGGCATCACCTGCAACGCCAACATCCCCACGGAGGAGGTGTTCACGACGCCCCACCGCCTGCGGGTCGAGGGGCACGTGACGAGCACCAAGCCGCTCTCCTACCAGGGCACCCTGATCGAGGGCATCCGGGTGCGCTTCGCGGAGGGGCGGATCGTCGAATCGGCGGCGCGCACCGGCGGGGACGTGCTCGCCCGCGTGCTGGACACCGACGAGGGCGCCCGGCGCCTCGGCGAGGTCGCCCTGGTGCCGGCCGGATCGGCGATCTCCGCCTCCGGGCTGCTATTCTACAACACGCTCTACGACGAGAACGCCGCGAGCCACATCGCGCTCGGCCAAGCCTACAGCAAGTGCTTCCGGAACGGCGGCGCCGGGCTATCCCCCGAGGACCTCGCGGAGCGGGGCGCCAACCGCAGCCTGATCCACATCGACTGGATGATCGGCTCCGCGGACGTCGATGTCGACGGCCTCGACGGGCAGGGCAGGGCGGTGCCTGTGATGCGGGCCGGCGAGTGGGTGTGAGCGCGCAGCCGCCGGTGCTGAGTGAGGCGGAGCTGCCGGCGCTGCTGGCCCGGTTCTACGGCCGCGTGCGGCTCGACCCGGAGCTCGGGCCGATCTTCGAGGACGCGGTCCACGACTGGCCGGCGCATCTCGCCCGGATCGGCGATTTCTGGTCCTCGGTGCTGTTCGGAAGCGGCCGCTACAAGGGGAACCCGTTCGGCGTCCACCAGCGGCACGCGCCACGGCTCAGCCCGGCGCTGTTCGCCCGCTGGCTGGCGCTGTGGGAGGAGACGACCGCCGAGATGCTCGCGCCGGACGCGGCGGCGCTCCTGCGCGAGAAGGCGCACCGCATCGCCGACAGCCTCCAGCAGGGCCTGTTCTTCCGCCCCGAGGAGCACGGGCCGGCGGGGCGGGGGAGGGTGCAGGCCGCGGCCCCGACAGGGTAAACGGTCCGTTAAGATCGGCTTCCTAGGCTCTCCCGACCGGGCGCCGGAAGGCCCCACGAGACGATCCCTTGCTCCGAGGAGACGGCCGGCCCACCCTCGGGCCGGCGGCGCGACCCACGGAGCGGTTCACGCGGAGGAGAGCATGACCCAGGCCCATCCGACGAGCGGCGCCGTCCCCGACCCCGACTGCCCGATTCCCATGGAGCAGCTCGGCGCCATCTACCGCGCCGAGGCCGAGGACCTTCCGGAGCTGCTGGCAGTGATCCCGCCGCTGATGCGGGCGAAGCTCGCGGCCTATCTCTACGGCAAGAGCCACATGCACCAGCTCGGGCTTACGGTCGCCCGCACCTGCGAGCGGGACGATCTCGTGCGGGCCGCCGGCGAGATCGGCGCAGTGATCCACGGGCAGTCGCGGCTGAAGCCCGCCCGTCCGGCCGCCCCCGCAGCGGCCCCTCCCTCGGGCGGCGGCGGACGCAAGATCAGCCTTGGCGGCGCCTCGTCGAAGCACCTGTTCGACTGACGCGGAACCCGGATGCGGCGGCCCGGCTTGTCGGACGCCCACGGCAGGAGGCCGGCCATGTCCCTCTACGGTAACTGGTGGAAGCTCGGCTTCGACGCGACGATGCTCGCGCTCGAGTCGCAGCAGGTCATCGGCCTGCGCATGCTGAAGCTCTCCACCGGCGGCGCCGCCGCGCAGGCCGAGGCGATGCGCATGGTCACGGAGAAGGTCGCCGCCGCCGGCGAGGCGGCGATGATGCTCGCCTCCGGCGGGAGCGGAGCGGGCGTCGTGGCGGGCTACCGGCGCAAGGTGCGCGCCAACGCCCGGCGGCTTCAGCGGCGCTGAACCGCCGCCGCCGGGGGGCCGCGGGCCGGACTCATTCTCGTCGCGAAACCGTGGTCCGATGCCTGTGACCACGACGTGAAAGGCCACGACCATGACCGACCATCGCATCCGCGCGCGCGCCTACGAGCTCTGGGAGAGCGCCGGCCGTCCCTCCGGCCGCGAGGCCGATCACTGGGCGCAGGCCGAGGCCGAGATCCGCGGCGCCGATGCGAAGGGCGCCGCTCAGGGCGCGAAGACGGCCAAGCCGGCCGGCGCCGCCAAGGGTCCGAAGACCGCGAAGCCCGCCCCGGCGGCGGAGCCGAAGGCCGCCGCAGCCGGGAAGGCCAAGGCGACGAAGGCCCCCGCCAAGACGAAGACGGCCGAGGCGGAGACGGCCACCCCCAAGGCTGCTTCCAAGGCGGCGGCACCCAAGGCCACCGCTCCCAAGGCGGCCCGCAAGCCCCGCGAGGGCAGCCGCTCGCTCCACTAAGGGCATCCGGAACGGACCGGCCGGCCGGCGGTTCTCACGGCAACGCTCGGTGTCCATGATGGACGCCGGACCGCCGGAGACCCGTCATGCGCCGCGCCCTCCTCGCCGCAGGATCGATCGCAGGAGCGCTCATGCTCCCGGCGGCCGCCGCGCCCCTCGACCGCGGGGCGGCCCCTCTCCAGACCCAGCCCGCCGCGACGGTGGGCGGACGCGCGCCCTGGAGCGCGCCGTGGGAGTACGACTCGGGCAGCGACAACGACCGCCGCCCCGAGCTTCCCTACTACCAGCAGGGCCGCGGCCAGCAGACCGGCGGCCCGAGCCGCAACCTCCTGCCCGACGACGGCCTGCACCTGTTCCCGCGGTGAGACCGCGGGGGCCGAGGTTGTCCCCAGCTTCGACCGGCTGCGCCGCCGATCTGTGACGATTCTGCGACATCGGTAACGCCCTGCTCACCGAGGCGGCGCGAATCCTCTGGCATCGCGCCGACGATCGGCGTAGCGAGCCGCGCCGATCATCGTCAGACCTTCACGAAGGCGCCCGATCATGAGCCAGCCGGCCTCCCGCGAGGACAGCGTCCAGCCGACCCGCCTCTCCGAGCGGATCGCGCAAGCCGTCGACAGCCGGACGACGCCCATCAGCCAGCTCCTGCGCCTGATGTCCGCCCTCGACGCCGACCCCTCTGTCGGCGCCAACGAGAACCTGCGACGCGATCTGCGCCAGCGCCTGCGGGCGCGCATCGGCGCGCCGCTGGCATCCTGACCCTCGCTCAGTAGAACGGGTAGGGGGCGTAGGGGCGGTAGACCGGACGGGGACGGTAGTAGCCGCCGTAGTACGGCCCGTAGAAGCGCCGGGGACGATAGTAGCCGTAGGGGCCGCCCCAATAGGGCCTGCGCCAGTAGGGCCGCGGCCCGTAGTAGCCGCCATAGGGGCCCCATTGCACGGTCTCGATGCCGACGGCCGGTGCCGCGGCCAGCGGTGCCGGGGCGAAGGGCGCGGCGGAGGCTCCCTGCGGGCCCAGGGTCATCGCGCCCGCCGCGAGGGCCGATGCCAGGATGAGGCGCTCGAGCATGCTCGTCTCCTGTCGATGGGGGACGCTAGGCCGGATGCCGCCGTCCTCGATCCGGAGATTTTGCGCCGCGCGCTGAACCGTGCCTGAAGGCCAAGCTCGGCGAGAGACAGCCCCCTAGGGGGCGCGGACCGGCTTCCCGGCGGCCGGCGCACCCGTCGCCTTGGCCGGCGCGGGAACCGGCAGCGCCCCGGCCTGCGTCCAGTGGCAGACCGCGGTGTCCCGCAGGGTCAGGCAGTCGTAGGTGCCACCGCCGAGGGTCACGGAGCCGGAGAGACCCGCGACGCGCTCGCGCGACAGCCCCGTGCAGCCGAGATGATCGGCCTTCGCATCGGCCAGGAAGGCGGCGACCCCGCGCTCGTTCCGCCCCTCGCCGAGAATGCGCAGGAGGTTGGCCAGCGAGGGGCAGCCGAGCACCTGCGGCGACGGAGGGGCCTTCGCCGTCTGCGCGGCCGGCGGCCGGGCGTTGCCGGGCGGGCCGCCCTGGGCTCCGGCCGGCGCCGGACAGACGCCCGAGAGGACGAGGCAGGCCAGCGGGAGCAGCGCGGACGGGGACCGGACGGCGGACATCGCGCCTGCCTATCACGGGGCGCGGGCGGGCGTCACCGCTGCGGCGTCTCGCGGCGGGCATAGCGGCGCCGTGCCCGCTCCCGCCGCAGCCGCGACAGGCGCTCGATCCAGAAGACGCCGTCGAGCTGGTCGATCTCGTGCTGGAGGCAAGCGGCGCGGAACCCCTCCGCGCTCTCCTCCCGCTCGCTCCCGTCGAGATCCCGGTAACGGACGCGCACCGAGGCCGCGCGCTCGACGGGCTCGGAGACGCCCGGCATCGAGACGCTGCCCTCGGGCCCGGCGACGCGCTCCGGCGAGGCCCAGGCGATCTCGGGATTGACGTAGAGGCTCGCGGGGGTGCCCGGCTCCGGCCGCAGCACCACGACCCGCTGCGCGACCCCGATATGCGGCGCGGCGAGCCCGGCGGCCGCGGCCGCATCGAGGGTGTCGCGCAGGTCGGTGGCGAGCATGCGCAGGGCCTCGTCGAAGGCGAGGACTGGCGCTGCGGCCACCGTGAGACGGGGATCCGGATAGTAGATCAGCGGTCTGGCGGTCATGAGATCGAGTTCGCGAGGGCTTCCACGAGTTCGGCGCGGGATCTTCGCCGATCAGGACGGGTTCGGGAGGCTGAAGGGCATCGTTCCCCGAATGGTATGAAGTCTTGCCGAAGCGGCGGGAAGCCGAATTCTGATGGAATCGGAACATCCCCCGCGCGGCATCGTTCTCAACCCACGATCCGCAACGGGAGATATTCATGAAGCCGATCCTCGCCAGCGCCATCCTCGCCGTGACGGTCCTTGGGGCCGCCCCCGCCTCCGCCCAGTCCATCGGCATCGGGCCGGACGGCCCCCGCATCGACCTGCGCTCGCGGGCGCAGCGGGAGCGGGACTACGACCGCGCCATGATGCGCCGCGACCGCGACTACGACCGCGGCCTGTACCGCAGCCAGCGCTACGACGACGACCGCCGCGGATATCGTCGCGACTACGGCTACTGAGATCCGGCCACTTGCCGAGAGAGGCGCCCCGCGAGGGGCGCCTCTCTTGCATTGCACAATCAAATACCCGTGATTCCGGGGGATGCCGAGGAGAATCCGGCCCCGGAACGGCGCGATGCGAAAATGCCGCTTGTGTAATTTCAGACGCGACGCTACGTGAAACACGCAATTTCTTCGGGAGAATCTGGCAATGAGCCTTCGTGTTTCCAGCAGCTTCGCCGCCCTCGTTCTCGCTGCCACCGCCCTCGGCACCGTCCCCGTCCTCGCCAAGCCGATGAGCGGCGCCGCCGCGATCAAGGCGATCGACACGGACAACGACGGCACCATCGACCTCAAGGAGGTCCAGGCCGTGGCCGCCCAGACCTTCGCCCGCCTCGAGAAGGACGCCGACGGCACCCTCGACGCCAAGGAGCTGAAGGGCCGCCTCAGCAAGGCCGGCCTCAAGGACGCCGATCCGGACAACGACGGCACCGTCGACCAGAAGGAATACCTCGCCGCCGTCGAGGCGCGCTTCAAGGCCGCCGACCCGGATGGCGACGGCACCCTCGACGCCAAGGAGCTGAAGAGCCCGGCCGGCAAGGCGCTCCTCGCCCTGATCAAGTAAGCCTCGGCCCTCAGGGTCGAACGGGAATGCAGGAGGCCGCCCCCGACGGGGCGGCCTTTCTCGTCGCCGGCTAGTACTCCCACTCGGCCCCGACGCCGACGGCGGTGCGACCGTCGCTGCCGGCCTCGCCCTGGATCTTGACCCGGCGGGTGACGTCAAAATCGACGGTGGCGGCCGTGTCGGCGGGCTTGGCCCCGGCCTTCACGCCGACACTGAGCCGGTCGCTTAGGTAGCGCGAGGCGCCGATCGCGGGGCCACCGCTGGTGCCCGTCGAGACGTCGAGGCTGTCGAGGCCGAGCCCCTTGCGGGCCTGCTCGAAGACGTCGGCGCCCCCCCCGCCCGAGAACTCCGCCACCCCTTGCGCGAGCTGAAGCGCCTGGAAGGGCGAGAGGCTGCCCGAGGCCTTCTTGAACAGCAGGCGCGAGAGCACCTCGTCCTGGGGGAGCGCCGGCTCGGAGGTGAGGGCGAAGACCGGCGCGCTCGCAGGCCCCGTCACGGCGACGCGGGCGGTGATGTCGGCGGCCCGGGTCTCGGCGGCGAAGTCGAGATCGGGCCGGGTCAGCTCGCCGCCGAAGGTCAGGCGCCCACCGCTGAAGTCGAGGCGTTGGCCGACGACGCTGAGGCGCCCGCGGCGCATCTCGAAGGCGCCGACCGCGGCCGGGTCCCGCGAGGAGCCGGTGAGCCGGAGCGCGCCGCCGAGCTCGGCGTCGATGCCGCGGCCGCGCACGAAGACCCGGTTCGGCGCCTCCACCGTCAGGTCGAGCCTCGCGTCGAAGGGCGCCGACGCCTTGCCGCGACGCCCGGCAGGGGCCTTCTTCGCTTGCGACGCGAGGCGGCCGCGCAACTCCGGGGGCGTGTTGACCCGGCGGATGCCGGGCAGGGGCTGCACCGTGGCGGGCAGGCGGTCCGGCACGGCGACGTCGATCGAGACGACATCGACGCGGCCGCCGATCCGCGGGGTGCGGGCGAGCGGCCCGTCGAGGGCGAGGTTGAGGCTCGCCACCGCCGTCATCAGCGGGCTCGAGACCAGCTCGGCCCGCTCGGCCGTGAGCTTCAGGGAGCCTGGGAACCCCGACTCCGGCGCGAGCGCCACGCGGCCCTCTGCGCGGAGCGCGCCGCCGTTGCGGGTCTGCGCGGTCAATCGCTCCAGCACCAGGGTGTCGCCCCGGCCGGTGGCGCGGCCCTCGATGCCGGTGAGGCGGATGCCCTGGAGCGGATCGGTGAAGCTGCCGCCGGCGAGCGTCGCGGCACCCTCGACGCGGGGGGCGCCGAGCGTTCCCCCGACGCTCGCGTCGAAGGCGACCCGGCCGGCGAGTCGCTGGCCGCCCGCCGCCAGCAGGGTATTCGCGAGCGCCACGTCGAGCCGGCCGCTGCCCTTCAGGGCGAGAGCGCCGTCGCCGGCGAGCGGCAGGGAGCCTGAGACCGTCGCCTCCAGCCCGCGCCCGGCGCTCGCCCGTCCGTCGAGGGTCAGGCGTCCGTCGCCGAGGTTCCCGGAGGCGCGGGCCTCGATGGGAGGCAGGCCGGCCTGGCGGGTCTCGGCGCTGGCGACGCGGGTGAGCGCGATCTCGTAATGTCCTTCCGGCCGGGTCGCGGGGCCGGCGACCTGCGCCCGCCCGTCGAGGGTGCCGGTGAGGCCGAGGCCGGGCGCGACGATCCGCGAGATCGAGAGGGGGAGGGCGCGGGCGGCGAATGCGAGGTCGAGGGTCTCGCCGACCCGGCCGGAGAGGTCGAGACGCCCGGCACCGGCGGCGATCGAGAGCCCCTCGATCGCGACGCTCCCCTCCGAGAGGGCGAAGCTCGCCGGCCCCGCGAGCGAGAGCCGGTCGCCGCCGCGGGCGGCGGTGAGGCGCGAGACCAGGACGCGGGCGGGCTTTCCCGCCGAGAGGCGGGCGGCCCCGTCGAGGTCGAAGCCGCGGGCCTTGGCGCGGAGCGTCACGTCGCTCGCCTCCGCCCCGCCGATGGCGGCGAGCCGGATCGTGTCGAGGCTCTCGCCCCCGGCGACGAGCCGGTCGGCGTCGAGCCGCCCGTCGAGGAGGGGCAGGCCGCGGAGGTCGCGCAGGCGCAAATCCGCGTCGAGGCGGCCGAGGCCGATTCCGGCGCCCTGGAGGCCCGATCCGGTCGCGCGCACCGCCGCGTCCTGGCGCCCCCCGGCCCGGTCGAGGGCGATGTCGGCATCGAGGCGGCCGGCGAGGCGGGTCAATGCGAGGCCCGAGAGGTCGTCGAGATCGGCGGCGGAGAGGCGCAGGCGGCCCTCGCCGAGACGGCTGTCGGGCGCGAGCCGACCCTGCCCTTCGAGGCGCACGGAGCCGACCGCGGCGGCGAGCCGGTCGAGGACGACGTCGCCCCCGTCCGGCCTGCGCATGCGGAGATCCCCCGTCAGAGGCTTGCCACCGAGGCTGCCCGAGAGCGAGGCGGTGCCGTCCAGCGCACCGGTGAGGTCGCGGAAGGCCGCCTCCAGGCGCGCCTCCCGCAGCGGCCTTCCGAGGGCCGTCGCCTGCGGCGCCGAGAGGGCGAGCGACAGGTCCGGCCGCTCCAGACTGCCGCCGAGCCGCGCGTCGAGGGACGCGGCGCCGGAGAGGCGCGGATCGAGGGCCGCGAGGTCGGCGATCTCGGCGCCGAGCCGCGCGTCCGCGGCGCGGGCGGTGGCGGCGCCGTCGATGCGGGCCTTGAGCTGCCGTCCGTCGAGATGCAGCCCCTCGAAGCCGTAGCCGTCATAGACCTGCGAGACGCGGCCGGTGAGCCGAGGTCGCTCGCCGAGCAGCCGGTCGGCGGCGGGCTGGTCGAGGGAGAGGCGCTCGGCAACGACGTCGAGGGCGGCCCCGAGGCTGCGCCGGGCCGGGTCGCCGGAAAGGTCGGCGGTGGCGGAGAGCCGGCCGCCAAGAGCGCGGCCAGCGATCCCCGAGAAGGCGGAGAGGTTCGGCGCCTCCGCCTCGACGCGGCCGGTGAGGAGGTTCTGGCCGAGCTTTCCGCGATAGCTCAGGCGGGCGGTCTCGGCGTCGAGCCGCAGGGTCTCGACGTCGAGGATGCCGTCCGGGCCGCCGGACGCCCGCAGGCGCAGCGCGCCGCTGCCGCCGAGCGCCGCGGCGAGCGCCCGGTCGGCGAGATGCAGGCCGTCGAGGCGGGCATCGGTCCGGATCGCGAAGCGGTCCTTCTCCGCCGGCTCGACGGCGAGGCTCGCCTCGATCCGGTCGAGCCCGCCGCCCCGGCCGCGCAGGCCCGCGGCGTTCAGGCTCCCGGCGACGCGGGGGCGGGCGAGGGGGCCCTTGAGGCTGCCGTCGAAGACGAGCCGCTCGATCTCGGCCTCGCCCGCGCGGGTGCGGCCGCCCTCGGTCGGCAGGGCGCGGGCGGAGAGCGTCACGTCGGCGACCCGGTCGGCACCGATGCGCCCGCGCATCTCGAGCCGGGCGGTGCGGGAGGCGATCTCCAGGCGCTCGAAGCTCAAGGCGCCGCTGTCGGCAAAGCCGACCGAGCCGTCGAGCTGGGTGGTGCCGGCGAAGACCGCCGCGGCGGGGCCGGGGAGCAGGCCCTCGATGCGGGCGGCGAGGTCGAGGGAAAGGCGCCGCTCGGCCCCGACGCGGGTGATGCGGGCGCCGCCCTTCGCGCCGACGCTCTCGCCGGCATCGAGGTTCAGCTTGGCGGTCCAGGCGTCGAGGGTGCCGCGCCCGTCGAGGTCGAGATCGATCGGCGGCGTGCCCGGCACGTCGAGCCCCTTCGAGAGCAGGCCCCCGGCCGGCTCCTTCAGGCTCGCCTTCAGCTCCAGGCGCTCACCTTTCGGGACGAACAGGAGGCGGGCAGCGAAGGCGCCGGCCGCGTCCAGCCGGTCGACGGAGAGGTCGAGGTCGAGCCCCTCGGCGGGCGCGCCGAGGCGGACCTTGCCCCTGGCCGAGAGCCGGGCCGTCTGGCCGGCGACGGGCTCGCCCAGCGCCAGCTCGGCCAGGGTGAAGCCCTTCACCTCGACCTTCACCGGCAGGTCCGGCAGCAGCTTTCCGTCGGGCTCCGCGGTGGGCGCTGCTTGGGAGGGCATGGGGCGGCGCAGCACCTCGATGCGGCCGACCTCCAGGCTGTCGACCTCGAGCCGGCCCGAGAGCAGGGCGAGGCGCCGCCAGACGATGCGCGCCCGGTCGAGCTTCAGCCAGGGCCCGGCGGAATCGCTGATCGCCACGTCGCGGATCGTCGCGTCCGAGGAGAGCGCCCCGTCGACGGCGCCGATGGCGACCCGCGAGCTCGGCGTCGAGAGCGCCTTCGAGAGGAGGCCGCCGAGCACGGTCTTCTCGCCCTCGTCCGCCGCGCGGATCGGGGCGGCGGGGCCGAGCGCAAGCAGGGGAGCAGTGAGCAGGGCGAAGGCGGCGAGGCGAGAGCGGGCGCGCATCAGAACGCCTGGCCCAGGCTGATGTAGAGGGCCACCGGCCGCTCCCGGTTGCCCTTGATACGGTCGAGGGGGAAGGCAAGGTCGACGCGGATCGGGCCGATGGCGGTGTAGTAGCGCAGCCCCAGGCCCACCGCGGTCCGGATGCGCTCGTCGAAGTCCGGCAGGCTCCCGGCGAAGGCGGTGCCGGCGTCGAAGAAGGGCACGAGGCCGATCGTGTCGGTGATCTTCACCCGCGCCTCCAGCGAGGCCTCCAGCAGGGAGCGGCCGCCGACCGGCAGGTTGAAGGGGCCGCGGGGGCCGAGCGTGCGGTAGGGGAAGCCGCGCACCGAGCCGCCGCCTCCGGCGAAGAAGCGGATGTTGGCAGGGATCTCGTCGAGGCGGGCGCCGGAGATCGAGCCGAAGCCGAGGCGCCCGGCGATGACGTATCGGGCCTCCTCGTCGAAGGCGTAGTAGGCCGAGCCCTGCGCGCGGGCGACGAAGATCGAGGGGTCCGAGCCGAGGAAACCCGCGTAGGGCGTCGCCGAGGCGGTGATGCGCACGCCCTCGGTCGGATCGAGCAGGCTGTCGGTCGAGTCGTAGGAGACCGAGAGCGGCACGCCGACGAGGCGGTAGTCGATCCGGCCCAGCGCGTCCTGCGAGCGTCCGCCCTGCCCCTCGACGCCGGCCTGCGCGAAGAAGCTGTCCGAGAAGCGGTGGCGGATGCCGACCGTGCCGCCGGCGGAATCGACCACGTAGGATTGCTGCGCCTCGCGCCCCGCGAAGACGTTCGCCACGAGGTCGTTGCGGGTGCCCCAGAGCGCCGGCTTCACGAAGGTCGCGGAGAGGCGCCCACCGAACCCGTCGGACTTGATGCCCGCGAGCTTCCGCTGCGTCGCGTAGAGGTCGTTGCCGAGATAGGAGAGGTCGGCGTCGACCCGGAGCGTCTCGCCGCCGCCGAACAGGTTGCGGTTGGCGTAGTACGCCCGGATGCCCGGCCCGTCGACGGTGGAGTAGCGGGCGGCGACGCCGATCAGGTTGCGCTCCCGCTCCGTCACCTCGACGAAGATCGGCAGGTTGCCCTGCGCGTCGAGCGCCTCGCCCTCGCGGACGCGGATCGAGCCGAGCCCCTCGACCTTGGTCAGCGCCCGGCGCATGTCGGCGATGGCCTTCGGCGCGTAGGGATCGCCGGGCTCCGCGTAGACGAAGGAGCGCACCACCGCCGGGTCGAGGCCGCCGGTGCCCCGGACGGCGATCTCGCCGATCCCGGCCTTCGGCCCCGGATCGAGGGTGAAGGTCACGTCCATGACGCGGGCGGCGTCGTCGACCACGGGGTCGCGGGTGACGACCTTGGCGAAGGGATGGCCCTGCGCCCGCAGGCGGTCGACGATCGCCGCCTCCTTCGCCAGCACCGTCGCGGAGCGGGCAGGCGCCTCGCCGTCGAGCCGCGTGAGGCGAGGGGGCAGGAGCGTCTCGGGGAAGGGACGCCCAGCCTTGTCCACCACCCGGATCGTGCGCAGGCGGTAGAGGGGTCCGGGATCGACGGCGATCTTCACCGGCACCAGGGCGCGGCCGCGGGCGGCCTCGGCGGCGCGGGCGGCCGCCGCGACCGTGCCCTCCGAGACCGTGACGCCCTCGACCCTGACCGCGATCTGGCCGGCGTAGTAGCCGCTGCCGGCGAGCGCCTCCGGCAGCCGGCGCAGGTCGGCCGCGGCCCGGCGCACCAGCCCCTCGCCGTCCGGCGGCGCCTCCTTGCGCAGGCGGTAGAGGCTCGAGACGTCCTCCAGGGTCTTCAGGAGATCGGCGTCCTCGCTGCCCTGGATGCGCAGGGTGTAGGGCAGGGCGCCCGCATTCGGCTCCGGAGCGGCCTCCTCCGCGCCGAACAGCCCGAACAGGTCGAAGGCCGCCGCCGGCCCCGCAGACGCGAGACAGGCCAGGCCCGTCGCGCAGCCGAGCGCCACGATCCCGACGCGCGCGGCCGCGCGTTCCCTGAACGTCCCCGAGCCCCCCACGCGGACCGTTCAGTCCGGGCTGCGAGGCGCGCGCCGGTCCGAGCGGGACGACGGCGAAGACAAGGGAGCGAGCCGCAAGTCCGGCGCACGGGTCATGATCGAGATCCTCTCGATGCGCCTCCACCCCGGCCCTCGGGGAGGCCCGTGCGGCCGTGCGCGGCTGTCCGGTACGCTCAAGGCTAGACGCATGGGAGGGCAGGGGCAACCCTGGCCGGACCGTCACCGTCCTGCCACGACCGCCCCGAAACGGCCTTCGAAGCCGGGGACATCGACGAAAACCCTTGTCATTGCAGTGCGGAAGGATTAGGTGAGCCCCGTCGCACGAGGGCGCCTGCGGGTCTCTCGCGCATCGGATGGTCGGACGACACGGGATCGCGCTCCATATGGGAGCTGTGCCCGGGCCCGGTCCTCTTTCGCCGGCACGACACGGCTCTGCGAGCCCCGGATGAGTTTGGGAGACGACGACCGTTTCTTGAGCGCCCTCGCCGTTCCTGCGAAAGCACGCATCAGACGCCCTCGGACCCTCCCGCGGCGCCCGAGATATCGCGCCGGTCGTTCCTGACGGTCGGCAGGCCCCTACAACCTCATGACGGACACGCCTCGAGAAAGGTCAGATGAGCGCATTCGACTATCGTAATTTCAACGACCGCCGCCAGAACTCCGCCGACGCGAAGGCCGCGCTTCTGGCCAAGTTCAAGGCCCGCCCCACCCTCGACGACCCGGAGATGATCGCCAAGGCCAAGGCGCGTCAGGAGGTCGCCCGCGCGCGCGACGAGCGCACCCGCGAGCGCGAGGCCGCCCGCATCGCCGCCGAGAAGAAGGCCGCCGAGGAGAAGCGCGCCCGCGAGGAGGCCGAGCTCGCCGCCCAGATCGCCCGCGAGGAGGCCGAGGCCGCCGCGGCTCTCGAGCGCAAGAACGCCGAGCTCACCGCCAAGAAGGCCGCCCGCGACGCCCGCTACGCCGCGCGCAAGGCCAAGGCGCGCCGCTAACCGGGCCGCCCGCCGGGATGGGCAGGGCGGTGTCGGCGGACGAAGATCCGCCTACCGGCTCTCGGTATTCTCATCGTCGATACGAGGCCGGTGCCCGAGTGGGGCGCCGGCCTTTTTCTTTGACGCCATGGCAAGCCGGCGAGCGGGCTGCACTCAGGCCCTTGCAAACCGGCTTGCTCGCCTGCGAGAGGGAGCAGGAGCCGCTTGAAACGAGCGGGATGGCCCCGCCCTCTCGCGACCTGCGCGGCTCGGACAGGCCCATGCCCCGCTTCGCCGCCAACCTCTCCCTGCTCTTCACCGAGCACCCGTTCCTCGACCGCTTCGCCGCGGCCTCCCGCGCCGGCTTCGAGGCGGTGGAGATGCTGTTTCCCTACGCGCATCCGCCGGAGGCCGTCGCCGGAGCGCTTCGGGATGCGGGGCTCGCGCTCGCGCTCTTCAACATGCCGCCCGGCGACTTCGAGGCCGGCGAGCGCGGCCTCGCCGCCCTGCCGCAGCGCTTCGGGGAGCTGGCCGCGGGCGTCGAGACGGCACTGGCCTACGCGCAGGCCACGGGATGCCGGGCCATCCACATGATGGCCGGCCTGGCGGGCCGAAGCGACGCGACGGCGGCGTCCGCCTACCGCCGCAGCCTCCGCCATGCCTGCGAACGCCTCGACGCCCATGGGATCACGCTGACCGTGGAGCCGATCAACCGGCGCTCGATGCCGGGCTACTTCCTCGACGATCTCGACGCGGCAGCGAACCTCGTCGCGGAGCTGCGCGGGGAGGGGCATGGCAACCTCGCCCTGCAGTTCGATCTCTTCCACGCCCAGATCCTGCACGGCGACCTGTCGGCGCGCCTCGAGCGCGACCTGCCCCTGATCGGCCACGTCCAGGTCGCCGCCGTGCCCGACCGCCACGAGCCGGGCACCGGCGAGCTCGACGAGCGTCACCTCTTCGCCCTCCTCGACCGCCTCGGCTACGGCGGCTTCGTCGGCTGCGAGTACCATCCGCGCGCGGGCACCGAGGCCGGGCTGTCCTGGTTCGAGCCGTATCGCCGCCGGCCGGCGTGACCGCCACAGCCGGTCCGCGTGCCCGCGCTACCAGAGTCCGATCACGGTCGCCGAGAAGCCTCGCGCGATTCGGCCCCTTTTCAAGACCCCCATCCATCGTTCGCATAAGATATATTATGGAATGTGAGTAGCGCCCCGGCAGGAGGAGGGGACCCCGTTGCACGTCTGTCTGCATCCCGAGCACCCGGCCGCCCGGCCCCGTCACGCCAACTCCGAAACTCCGCGTAGCAGGTAGATGTCCATGATCCAGCCGTGCTGCGCGCGTCCGGTCCTGCGAAGCCTCAGGATCTCGCTCGCGACATCCCCGAGCCGGCCGGCAACCAGCATCTCGTCCGCGCTTCCGAGATAGGCGCCCCAGTAGATGGCGAGGTCGGGGTCGAGCGCGGCGAAGACGGCCTCGGGCGCGCCGTCGAGCATCACGACGGTCGAGCCGCTCTGCGCCGCCTCGGGCCGCTTCAGGAGCCGCCGTCCGGTGGTGACGTGGACGGCCTCGCCGATGCCGTTGAGCACCGTGCGATGGCGGGCGGCAAGCAGCTGGACGCTGCTGATGCCCGGAAGAACCTCGTAGGTGAGGGGAATCCGGCCCTGATCGGCGATCCGGTCGAGGATGCGCAGGGTGCTGTCGTAGAGAGCGGGATCGCCCCAGACCAGGAAGGCGCCCCGTGCCCCCTCCCCGATCTCCCGCGCGAAGGCATCGGCATAGGCCTCGGCCCGAGCCGCGTGCCATTCGCGCACGGCGGCATCGTAATCCTTCGGCGCCCGGTCGCGGGGCACCTCCGGGATCGCCACGAGACGATACGGCCGATCGCCGAGGGCGCGGTCGCAGACGGCCTTGCGGACGGCCATGAGGCCGTCCCTCCCGTCACCCTTGTCGACGGCGAAGAGAACATCCGCGTCGCGGAGCGCCCTCACGGCTTCGAGGGTGAGATGCTCGGGATTGCCGATCCCGATTCCGACGACGCTGAGATGGGGCATGGATCCGGCTGCATCCGCCTGCGGAAGGTCTTGCTGCGGGAGGCCTTGGCGGCGGCAAGTTCTATCGGAGATCGTCTCGAAGCGTCGAGGGAAGGATGGCGAGGTCGGAGGAGCGTTCCTCCAGCGGCCGCTCTAGGCGCCCTTCCCTTCCGGGCGGGTGTCACCGCACGCGACGCATGCGTTCGAGCCCGCCTGCCTTTGCGAGGACGAGCGGGCTGCGAGCGGCAGTCCGGCTGCTGGCTCGTCTCGATGTGATGTTTGAAGTTTGGTTGCGGGGGCTGGATTTGAACCAGCGACCTTCAGGTTATGAGCCTGACGAGCTACCGGGCTGCTCCACCCCGCGTCGTGGCGCTGTGTCGTGCGCCGTTGGTGATCGTTTGAGGGGATGTTT
>NZ_BPQR01000029.1 GCF_022179345.1 Methylobacterium jeotgali
TCGTCGACATGGTCCACGAGGAGTTCGGCACGGTGCGCACCTACGTGCGGGCCTTCGACCGGACGCACGCCGTCGAGCTGATGAACCGGGACGTCGACTTCCAGCTCCGCGAGACCTCCGAATCGGCCCTGGCCTTCGGGCGCGCCGCCCTCGAAGGGCTCGGCGTCTCGCCGGAGGCCGCCGCCCGCACGGCCGCCGACGTGAGGAAGCGCGACATCGCCCGCCTCGTCCTCCAGCAGGCGGGCGCGCTCCCCGACGGCACCAACTGGCTGCGCGGCCCCCTCGGGGAGCTGAAGCCCGAGCCCCTCACCGCTCCCAAGCGGCCGGCCCGGGCGTTGAGCGCCGAGACCCGCGACGTGATCGGCGCCGAGCGGCGGGAAGCCGCCCAGCGCGTCCTCGAACCCGACTCCCCCCGTCTCGAGACCGCCCGTCCCGATGCCTGACGCGTCCCCGGACGTCTCGCCGAAGCCCGCCCCGCCGGAGGCCGCCCCCCAGGGCCGCTTCGTCGAGGGCTCGATCATGCGCCACGTGCTCGTGATGAGCGGCACGGGCTCGATCGGGCTGATGGCGATCTTCGTCGTCGACCTGCTCTCGCTCCTCTACGTGTCGAAGCTCGGCGACCCGGCGCTGACCGCGGCGGTCGGCTTCGCCTCGATCGTGCAGTTCATCGCCATCGCCGTGAACATCGGCCTGATGATCGCAGCCGGTGCCCTGGTCTCGCGGGCCCTCGGGGCGCGGGACGAGGCCCTGGCGCGCCGGCTCGCGACCTCCGCGACCCTGCTCGGGCTGCTGGCGGCGGCGGTTCTCGTCGTGCTGCTCCTCGTCGTCGCCGGGCCACTGCTCGCATTGATCGGGGCGGACGCGCGCACCCTGCCCGTGGCCGAGCGCTTCCTCTGGATCACCCTGCCCTCCAACCTGCTGATGGGGCCGGGGATGCTGTTCTCCGGCCTGCTCCGGGCGCGGGGCGCGGCCAAGGAGGCGATGTACGTCACCCTCGGCGGCGCGATCGTCACCGCAGGGCTCGACCCGCTGCTGATCTTCGGGGCCGGGCTCGGGGTCGACGGGGCCGCGATCGCCGTCTGCGTCGCCCGCGGGGTCTTCCTGCTGATCGGCTGGCTCGGGGTCCGCCGCTACCGGATGCTCGGGCCCCCGTCGCTCGCGGAAGCCGCCTCGGACGCGCCGGTCGTGTTCCGCATCGCCCTGCCGGCGGTACTGACCAACCTCGCGCCCTCCGTGGCGAGCGCCTTCATCGCCCACGCGCTCGCGGGCTTCGGCCCCGAGGCGATCGCCGCCAACGCCGTGATCGACCGGCTGAGCCCCGTGGCCTTCGGCGGCCTCTTCGCCATGTCCGGCTCGATCGGCCCGATCCTCGGCCAGAACTGGGGGGCGCTGCGCTTCGACCGGATGCGGGGCGTGCTGCGGGACGGCGCGCTCCTCACCGCGCTCTACGTCCTCACCGTCTGGCTCGGCCTCGCGGTGGCGCGGGGGCCGCTGACCGACCTGTTCGAGCTGAAGGGCCCCGCCGCGGAGCTGTTCGGCTTCTTCTGCCTCGTCAGCGGCGGCGTCTGGTTCTTCAACGGGCTGCTGTTCCTGTCGAACGCCTCCTTCAACAACCTCGGCTTCCCCTTCCTCTCCACCGCCCTGAACTGGGGCCGGGCGACGCTCGGCACGGTGCCGCCGGCGCTTCTCGGCGCCTGGCTCTACGGGCCGCGCGGCGTCATCCTCGGGGTCGGGATCGGCTCGGTGGCCTTCGGGGCGCTGGCCGCTGTCCTCGCCTTCCGCACGGTGACGCGGCTGGAGGCGCGAGCGCGGGCGCTCGCGCTCCCGGCGGGACCGCGCCACGCGGCGGCGGACGCCGAGGCCTCCCTCGCCGCCGGCCCCTCGGAAACGGGGGCCGCGACCCACTGAGCGCGGGACGGCGCCCGTCCCGCTTCTGGTCAGGCTCCGTGCTTCGGCCTAAGCTGTCACCGGGGCGGGCGTTTTCCGTCCTCGGCGCTCCGGCGCCGGGCTCGCTCGCTGGACGGCCTGCCATGTTCAACCCGTTCGAGATGCTCCTCGCCCAGGGAGCCGGAGCGCAGGCCGCACAGGGCCTGGGCCAGCCCTTCGGCCTCAGCCCGGAGCAGACCCGCCGCGCCGTGGAGGCGCTGCTGCCGGCCTTCGCCCTCGGGCTCCAGCGCAACCCCGGCGGCGACCCGGCCGCGCTGATGCGTCTGTTCTCCTCGCCGGTGATGAACCAGGCCGTGCTCCAGCAGGCGGCGGCCGCAAGCGGCGTCGGCACCCAGGCGCTGCGCCAGATGCTCCCGGCCATGGCGGGGATGGTGGTCGCGAGCCTCGTCCACGTGATGCTGAACCCGCCCCCGGCGGCCGCTCCGGCCCGGCCGGAGCCCGAGCCCCCGGACGCCTTCGCGGCGGGCTCGGCCGCCTGGGCCGAGATGATGAAGGCCTTCCTGCCGCCCCCCTCCCCGCCCGCCGCGGCGCCGGCTCCGCCGCCGCGCCCCGTCGAGAGCCCGGCCCCCAGGCCCGTGGAGACGGCGCCTTCCCCCGGCCTCGACGTGTTCCAGCAGATGCTGCGGACCGGCACCGAGGTTCAGGAAGAGAACGTCCGGGCGATGAAGGGCATCTTCGACGCCTTCTGGATGGACGGGACCGCCGCGCCGGCATCGGCTCCGAAGCCCGATCCCGGCCGCAAGCCCCGCCCCGCCAAGGAGGCATCGGTCAAGGAGACCCCCGCCAAGGACGGCTCGCCCGCCCGCCCGCGCAAGGGCATCGCGCCCAAGGGATAGGAGGTGGGGCAGGAGCGCCGGCCGACGCCCTCTCCTCACATGACCTGGGAGATGGCGGTGATGATCTTGTCGTACATGGAGCCGACGCCGGCGCCGTAGGCCTTGAGGCTGCCCGCGATGCCGAGGAAGACGAGGCCGGCGATCAGCGCGTACTCGATGGCCGTCGCGCCGCCGGTGTCCCCGGCGAAGCGCGCGAGCCAACGGCTCGGCCTCGGCGTCATCCTGGTTCGGCCGGATGCCGAGGCCCGCGTCATTGTCCGTCCCCTCGGCACAGTGCACCGAAGCAACCCTAGCGGGAACGGCTTGCCAGAGGGTTAACCCGGTCCGCAAGACACAACCGGCGGAAGAGAACGAATCCACCAAGCCGGCGTCGATGCATCCTGAGATTGCATATCAAGCCTTGTCGCGGCCGGTCTCCTGGCGGAGCGCGACGATGCGCTTCGAGGCCTCGGCCTTGTCGAGGTCGTCGGCGTAGGACTCGGGCGCGCCCGCCTCCTCCGAGAGGGTCTTGAGGTAGGAGGCCTGAGCGCCGGTCATCGGCTCGCCGCCGGTCGTCCAATCGTCCGGATCCTTGATCCGGTTCGAGGTATCGGTCGGATCGACCTTGGGATTGGTCTCGGAGGACTTGGACGCCTTGGACGACTTGGCGTCGGTGTCAGCGGCTTTGCCGGACATGGGGGAACCTTTCGTTCTCGAAATGTTCCGATCAACGGCCGGCCGACGACTCCGTTCCCGGCCCGGCAGGCCGGAAGCCCGGGATCGCCGAGCCCCGGCTGCGATCAGGCGGCGTGGGCCTTGGGCTGCACTTCCGCGGTGTAGTCGTCCATCAGGGTCTTGGTGAGGGCGCCCGGCGTGAAGCGGTAGGGACCGATCTCGGCCACCGGCGTCACCTCGGCGGCTGACCCGGTGATGAAGCACTCGGAGAAGCCGTCCATCTCCTCGGGCCGGATGCGGCGTTCGATCACCTCGATGCCGCGGCGGCGGGCGAGCTCGATCACCGTCTGGCGGGTGAGGCCGTTGAGGAAGCGGTCGGCGAGCGGCGTGTGGATCACCCCGTCCTGCACGAAGAACACGTTGGCGCCGGTGCACTCGGCGACGTTGTCCTCCCAGTCGAGCATCAGGGCGTCGGCGTAGCCCTTGTTCTCGGCCCGGTGCTTCGAGATCGTGCAGATCATGTACAGGCCCGCCGCCTTCGAGGCGGAGGGGATGGTGCGCGGGTCAGGGCGCCGGTAGTCGGCGATGTCGAGGCGGATGCCCTTCATCTTGGTGGCCGGGTCGAAGTAGCTCGGCCACTCCCAGGCGGCGACGGCCAGATGGATGGTGTTGCCCTGGGCGGCGACGCCCATCATCTCCGAGCCCCGCCAGGCGACCGGACGCAGGTAGGCGTCCTGGAGGCCGCTCGTGCGCAGCACCAGCGCCTTGGCCGCCTCGATCTCCTCGACGCTGTAGGGGATCCTGAAGTCGAGGAGCTCCGCCGAGCGGTGCAGGCGCTTGGTGTGCTCCAGGCTCTTGAAGATGCGGCCGCCATAGGCGCGCTCGCCCTCGAACACCGCCGATCCGTAGTGGAGACCGTGGCTCAGCACGTGGATCTTCGCGTCCCGCCACGGCACCATGACGCCGTCGAACCAGATGGTGCCCTCGCGCTGATCGAACGGGATCACGGACATCGGGGATCTTCCTTCAGGGGCGTCCGCAGGACGGATCGCGGACGCGGCGGCTCGGGCGCTCCGGCCGGAATCCGGCGGGCAGGGCGTCCGCTCTCCTTTGGCCGAAGGCTTGACGGGTATCAACCGGGCTGAGATATGTCAATAACACTGACGTATATCGAGGGGCACCCGAACGTGCGACGGGCCGAGGGCGAGATCGCGGAGACCGGTGCCGGAGGCGTGCCCGCCCCGGGGCGGGCGAGCGACGACCTCATCGAGCTGCTGTTCTTCGCCTATCGCGACTTCGTCGGCGATCCGGACCGGATCCTGGCCGAGTACGGCTTCGGCCGGGCGCACCACCGGGTGCTGCACTTCGTCGACCGCTATCCCGGTCTCACGATCGCCGAATTGCTCGACATCCTGCGCATCACCAAGCAGAGCCTCAACCGGGTGCTCAAGGATTTGATCGAGCAGGGCTACATCGAGCAGAAGCCGGGGGTGAGCGACCGCCGCCAGCGGCTGCTGTTCTGCACGCAGACGGGAGCGCGGCTCGCCGCCGACCTCATCGACGTGCAGACCCGCCGGATCGCCCGGGCGCTGGCCGAGCCGGAGGCCTCCCCTTCGGCGTCCGCGGCCCAGGAGTTCCTGCTCGCCATGATCGAGCCGGAGGAGCGCGCGAGCGTCCGCCGCCTGATGGCCCGCCGCGACCGGAGCGCCTCCTGATGCCGGCCGCGCCCGTCGAGCTGTCCGATCAGGCCCCCCACGTCCTCGTCGTCGACGACGATCGGCGCCTGCGGGAGCTGCTCTCCCGCTTCCTGTTCGAGCAGGGCTTCCGGGTGACGGCCGCCGCCAACGCCGCCGAGGCCAGCGCCAAGGCGCAGAGCTTCGTCTTCGACGCCCTGGTGCTCGACGTGATGATGCCCGGCGAGAACGGCTTCGACTACGCCCGCCGGGTCCGCAAGACCTCCCGCGTGCCGATCCTGATGCTCACCGCGCGCTCCAACCCCAACGACCGGGTGATGGGCCTCGAGATCGGCGCCGACGACTACCTGCCGAAGCCCTTCGAGCCGCGGGAGCTGATCCTGCGCCTCACCAACATCATCAACCGGGCCGGTGGGCCGGGACGCAGCGCCGGGGGCGATGTCGTGACCTTCGGCCCCTTCGCCTTCCGCATCGACCGGGGCGAATTGCGCCGGGGCGAGGAGATGATCCGCATCACCGAGCGCGAGCGCGAGATCCTGACGATCCTCGCGAATGCCGCGGGCGGCAGCGTCGAGCGGCACGTGCTCGCGGGCGACGCGGCCGGCGAGCGCACCCTCGACGTGCAGATCAATCGGCTCCGCCGCAAGACCGAGGTCGATCCCGGCAACCCGACCTTCCTCCAGACCGTGCGCGGCGTCGGCTACCGCCTCGCGGTCGACTGAGGGCGGCCGGGCGATGAGCGGGGAGGCCGCCGGCGTCGCCGCGGAGGCGCCCCAAGCGGGCGGCGCCGCGGCGTCCCGCCCCCCGGCCCGGCGCTGGCTCAAGCGCCTGTCGCGGCGGATCGGCGACTGGCTGCCGAAGGGCCTCTACGCCCGCTCGCTCATCATCATCATCGCCCCCGTGGTGCTGCTCCAGTCGGTGATCGCCTACACCTTCATGGAGCGCCACTGGCAGCTCGTGACGAAGCGCCTGTCCTCGGCGGTCACCGCGGACATCGCCGCGCTCATCGACGTCTACGAGCGTTACCCCCAGGACAAGGACGCCGAGACGCTGACCCGCATCGCCGGCGAGCGCCTCAACCTCGACCTCGACGTCCTGAAGGGCGCGAAGCTTCCCCAGCCGGGGCCGCGACCCTTCTTCTCGATCCTCGACGAGGCGCTCTCCGACGAGCTGAAGCGGCAGATCGGGCGGCCCTTCTGGATCGACACGGTCGGCCGCTCGAACCTCATCGAGATCCGCGTCGCCATCCCCGACGGCGTGATGCGCATCACCGCGCGCCGCTCCCAGGCCTACGCCTCGAACTCGCACATCTTCCTCGTCTGGATGATCGGCTCCTCGATGGTGCTCCTCGGGGTCGCGATCCTGTTCCTGCGGAACCAGATCAAGCCGATCCTGCGGCTCGCGGCGGTGGCCGAGGGCTTCGGCAAGGGCCGCGAGATCGAGTTCCGCCCCCGCGGAGCGCGGGAGGTCCGGCAGGCGGGGCACGCCTTCATCGAGATGAAGCGGCGCATCGAGCGGGCGATGGAGCAGCGCACGACGATGCTCAACGGCGTCAGCCACGACCTGCGCACCATCCTCACCCGCTTCCGGCTTTCGCTGGCGCTCGTCGAGCAGACGCCGGAGGTCGAGGACCTGATGCGCGACGTCGACGAGATGGGCCGGATGCTCGAGGCCTACCTCGCCTTCGCCAAGGGCGACTCGGCCGAGATCGCCCAGCCCACCGACATGCGCGCCCTGCTCGAGGACCTGCGCACCGACGCCGAGCGCCTCGGCGCCCAGGTGAACGACGTCGAGCTCGCGGGCTCCCCCGTGGTGACGGTGCGCCCGGACGCGCTCCGGCGCTGCCTGTTCAACCTCGTGGCCAACGCCGCCCGCTACGCGGAGACGGTGGCGATCTCCGGCCGCATGGAGGCGCGCTCCTTCCTCGTCTCCGTCGACGACGACGGGCCGGGCATCCCGCCGGAGAGCCGCGAGGAGGTGTTCAAGCCGTTCCTGCGCCTCGACGATGCCCGCCAGGACGCGGGCGGCTCGGGCCTCGGCCTCTCGATCGCCCGCGACATCGCCCGCGCGCATGGCGGTGACGTCACCCTCCACGACAGCCCGCTCGGGGGACTGCGCGCGACGGTGCGGGTGCCGGCCTGAGGCCGCTCAGGCCCGGGTGCGCTCCTGCATCCGGGCGAACTCGGTGCGGGCGTTGAGCGCGAGATGATCGAGGGCGCGGGCATCGAGCCCGGCCCGCTCGAGGCGCTGGCGCAGCGCTTCCTCGCCCTGCCAGGCGTAGCCCGAATCGTGCGGCAGGTGCCGCAACAGCAGCGGGCTCACCACCTTGTCGCGCTGGTAGGCGCGGTGGCGCAGGAGCCGGCCGATCTGCGCCACGATCTCGTCGATCCGCGAAGCCTCCGGCGAGAGCGATCCGCTCCGGTTCACCGACGTGTGACGCATGGTCCCGATCCTTCCCTCGCGCACAAACTGATGCGGGAAGCTTGCGTTTGTGTGAGCGCCGGGATCCTACCTTGCAAAAAACTTCGCCCCGGGCATCCCCAGGCAGACTTGGCGGTGCTATGCACGGCGCCATCCATCCGGCAGGGCGCCCGTCCCGCCGCCTCCGGTCCGTAGACAGAGCCCGCCATGAACCCGCTCGTTCCGCTCTTCGTCCTGGTCTGCCTTCCGATCGTCGCGATCGGCGCCGTGCTGTTCACGGATACCGGCGTCGAGCCGGCCCTGATCACCGCCTCGATCAAGACCTTCGTGATCCTCGGCGTGATCGCCGCCGCCCTGTCCTTCGGCGCAAGCCGCCTCGCCGACCGGTCCTGACACCGGCCCGGCGATGCGTTTCGCCGCCGCCGCGCTGCTTCTCGGCCTCGCCGTCGTCCCGGCTTCGGCCGAGCCCAAGGCGGTGCCGGTCGACTGCGCCAAGGCGTCCTCGACGCCCGAGATCGCCTTCTGCGCGCAGGAGGATTTCGAGCGCGCCGACAAGCTCCTCAACGAGGCCTACAAGGGCATGCTCGCCAAGGTCGGCAGCGCCAGCGCCGACGTGCCCGGGCTCGCCGTGCAGCAGAAGGCCTGGCGCGAGGCCCTGGTCGAGTCGCAGCGCCGCTGGATCGCCTTCCGCGACGCGGATTGCGCGGCGGTCGGCGCCGGCTGGATGGGCGGCACCGGCATGGGCGCCGCCGTCTCGAACTGCCTCGCCGACGCCACCCGCGCCCGCACGAAGGTGCTCCAGTCGCGCACCCGCGAGGGTGGCTGAGCCTCCCCGCTCCGCAAACTTCTGACGACCCGCCCTACTCCGCCGCCACGCTCGGCGGCCGGTAGCCGCGCCCGTCATTCGCGGGCTCGTGCGGGCCGAACACCGTCTCCTCCGGCTCGTCGCGGGCGCCCACGAAGCGCGAGAACAGCCGGGCCGTGAACCGGGACAGGTCGTCCATCAGCACGAAGAAGGCCGGCACGAACAGCAGCGACAGGCCCGTCGAGACGATGAGGCCGCCGATCACCGCGATGGCCATGGGCGAGCGGAACTCGCCGCCGATGCCCAGCGCCATCGCCGAGGGCACCATGCCGGCGGCCATGGCGATGGTCGTCATCACGATCGGCCGCGCCCGCTTGCGGCCGGCATCGACGATGGCGGTCGCCCGGTCGACGCCGGCCCTCATCTCCTCGACGGCGAAGTCGACGAGCATGATCGCGTTCTTCGTCACCACGCCCATCAGCATCAGGATGCCGATGACGACCGGCATCGAGATCGGCTTGCTGAAGACGAGCAGGCCTAGGATGGCGCCGCCGATGGAGAGCGGCAGCGAGAACAGGATCGTCACCGGCTGCAGGAAGTTGCCGAACAGCAGCACGAGGACGCCCATCACCATCATCAGCCCGGCGCCGATGGCGAGCGCGAAGCCTTCGAAGACCTCGCCCATCACCTCGGCATCGCCCGTCTGGCTGATGGTGACGCCGGGCGGCAGGTTCGTGGCGGCGGGCAGCGCCATCACCTGCGCGATCAGCGAGCCCAGCGCGTCCGAGCCCCGCATGTCCGCCTCGATGGCGACACGCACGGCGCGGTCGTAGCGGTCGATCGCCGCCGGCCCCTGGCCGAGGCTGATCTCGGCGACCGTCGAGAGCGGCACCGCGGCGCCGCCCTTCACCGGCACCTTGAGCGTCTCGATCTCGGAGAGATGCCCGCGCATGGCCTCGGGCAGCTGCACCCGGATCGGCACCTGCCGGTCGGCGGCGTTGAACTTGGCGAGGTTGGCGCTGATGTCGCCGATGGTGCCGACCCGGACCGTCTCGGCGATGAGGTCGGTCGAGACGCCGAGATCCGCCGCGACGCCGGGCTTCGGGCGGATGCGGATCTCGGTTCGGTCGAGCGGTGCCGTCGAGGCGACGTTGACGAGGTGCGGCACCTCCGCCGCCTCCCGCTGGAGGCGGGCGGCGACGTCGGCCACGACCGCCCGGTCCGGCCCGGCGATGATCAGGGCGAGGTCGCGCTGGCCGCCCTCGCGCAGCGCCCAGAAGCGGATGTCGGGCACCTCGCGCAGGATGTCGCCGACGGCGACGTCGACCTGCTTCTGGGTGCGGTGGCGCGCGTTCTTCGGCGTCAGGTTGATGGTGAGGCTCGCGAGCCGCGTCTCCTTCTTGCCGGGAAGCTGGCGGCCCCCGTCCACGAAGACGCTGCGCACCTCGGGCAGCGCCCTCACCTTCTCCACGATGGCGTCGGTGACGCGGGTCGTCTCGGCGAGCCTGGCGCCGGGCGGCAGCTCGACGACGAACATGGTGCGCGCCGCGTCCTCCGCCGGCAGGAAGCCGGCGGGCAGGAGCCCCGTCGAGGCGATGGAGCCGGCAAAGCAGGCCAGGCCCGCGACGAGCGTGACGTACTTGTGCCTCACCGACCAGGCGACGAGCCGCGTGTAGGCCCGCATCACCGGCCCTTCGCGCTCGTGATCGGGGCCGTGGTCGCGCAGGAAGTAGGCGGCGAGAAGCGGCGTGATCAGACGTGCCACGAGCAGCGACATGAACACGGCCGCCGCGATCGTCAGGCCGAACTGCTTGAAGTACTGGCCGGCGATGCCGCCCATGAAGGAGACGGGCGCGAAGATCGCCATGATCGTCGCGGTGATGGCGATGACCGCGAGCCCGATCTCGTCGGCGGCCTCGAGGGAGGCGCGGTAGGGCGACTTCCCCATGCGCATGTGGCGCACGATGTTCTCGATCTCGACGATGGCGTCGTCGACAAGGATGCCCGTGACGAGGGTGATGGCGAGAAGGCTGACCGCGTTGAGCGAGAAGCCCATGGCGCTCATCACCCAGAAGGTCGGCAGCACCGAGAGCGGCAGGGCGATCGAGGCGATCAGCGTCGCCCGCCAGTCGCGCAGGAACAGGAACACGACGATCACCGCCAGCGCCGCGCCTTCGAGGAGCCCGAGCATCGCCGAGTGGTAGTTGCCGACCGTGTTGGTGACGGAGGAATCGATCAGGTCGAAATGCACGCCCGGATTGGTCTTTCCGAGCTCCGCGATCTTGCGGGCGACGCCCGACGCCACATCCGCGTCGCTCGCCCCCGTCGCCCGCGAGATCGCGAAGGCGACGACGGGCTCGCCGTTGAAGCGGGCGAAGGTGCGCGGCTCCTCGGAGCCGTCCGTGAGGGTCGCGAGTTCGTCGAGGCGCACCTTGCGCCCGCCGGGCAGGACGATCGAGGTCGCCGCCAGCGTCTCGAGGCTCGCCGAGGCCGCCAGCGCCCGGATCGACTGCTCCTGGCCGCCGACCTCGGCGCGTCCCCCCGCCATGTCCGCGGAGGTGAGGCGCAGCTGCCGGTTCACGTCCGCGGCGGTGATGCCGAGCGCCAGCAGCCGGTCGGGCTTCAGCGTGACGCGAACCTCGCGGGCGACGCCGCCGAGGCGCTCGACGCCGCCGACGCCCTTCACCCCCTGGATCTGCCGGGCGATGACGTCGTCCACGAGCCAGGAGAGGTCCTCCGGCGTCATCGCGGGCGCCGACGCCCCGTAGATCATGATCGGCAGGCCGGCGATCTCGACGCGGCTGATGATCGGCTCCTCGATCGTCCGCGGCAGGTTCATGCGGACCTTCGAGACGGCGTCCTTCACGTCGTTGACCGCCCGGTCGGTGTTCACCTCCAGGCGGAACTCGATCGTCGTGACGGAGGAGCCCTCGCTGATCGTCGAGAGGATGTGCTTGACGCCCTTCACCCCCGCCACCGAATCCTCGACCCATTTCGTCACCTGGGTCTGGAGCTCGGAGGGGGCCGCGCCCGACTGCAGGATCGTCACCGAGACGATCGGGATGTCGATGTTGGGGAAGCGTGTGATCGGCAGGCTGCGGAAGCTGACGAGGCCGAGCACCATCAGCACCAGGAACAGCACCACCGGCGGCAGCGGGTTGCGGATCGCCCAGGCGGAGACGTTGAGACGCATCGCGGGCTCTCCCTCAAGGCGCCGCGGCGTCGGCCGCGCGGGCCGGGGCGGAGACCGCCCGCACCCGGTCGCCGTCGCGCAGGAAGCTGCCCGCGCGCGCCACCACGCTCTCGCCGCCGGCGAGCCCCTCTCGGATCTCCGTCACGCCCTGCGCCGAGAGGCCGTTGACGACCCGGCGCGCCTCGACGCGGTCGTTGCGGGCGACGAGCACGCTGGCGCCGCCGTCGGCGGAGAACAGCAGCGCGGAGACCGGGACGGCGACGCCGGTGCGCCGCGCGACCTCGACGGTGCCGCGGGCGAAGGCGCCCATCCGCAGGCTCGGATCGGGATCGAGGGTGATGCGGACCTTGCCGAGCCGGGTGGTGCGGTCGACCTCCGGGTAGATGCGGCGGACGCGGCCGGCGATGGCCCCGCCCCCTTCGAGATCGAGGCGGGCCGGCTTGCCCACGGCGAGACGCGGCATAGCGGTCTCGGGCACCTCGCCCTCGAGCTCGATCTCGCCCCGGGCGATCAGGCGGAACAGGGGTTCGCCGACCGCCGTCGCGGTGGCGCCGACCCGGGCGGTGCGGCGGTTGACGATGCCGGCCTCGGGCGCGCGGATCTCGGTGCGGGCCCGGCGGAGCGCGATCTCGGAGCCCTGCGCGCGGGCGGTGGCAAGATCGGCCTGCGCCGCCTGGAGGCCGCCGCGGGCGGCCGCGAGCTTGCCCTCGGCGCCCTGCGCCGTCGAGACGCGCTGCTCGAGCGTGACGGCGGTGGCGTTGCCGGTCTTGATGAGGGACTGGGCGCGCTCCAGCGCCAGCTTCGCCTCGACCTGCGCGGCCTCGGCCTGGACGATCTGGCTGCGCGCCTGGACGATGGCGGCCTCGGCGCGGGCGACGGCCGCGACATTGGCCGCTTCCTGCGTCTCGATCATCTCCCGCGAGAGGCGGGCGAGCACCTGGCCCTGCGCCACCCGGTCGCCCTCCTCGACGAGCAGCTCCGTGATGCGCAGGCCCTCGATCTCGGGGGAGACCAGGATCTCGTCGCGGGGCACCAGGGTGCCGGTGACGACCGCCCGCTCCACGATCTCCCGCCACTCGGCCGGCACAACCGTGACGGCGGGAGCGAGGGCGGCGGGGTCGGGAACCGCGGGAGTCTCGGCGGCCGTCGCAGCGCGCGATCCGAGGGGGCCGAGCGCCAGGCACAGCGCGAAGACGATCCGAGCGACCGGGAAGCGGGACGTCACGGCAGGGTTTCCATCTCGGCCACGCATCGGCGAAGCCTCCGCGGGGCCAGGGCTTGCAGCGCCGGCCCCATCGGTCGGTCGCTCTCGATGTCGTGCGGTCCCTCGCCGCTCAGACCGGCGATTTCAAGGCATCCGCCGGGAGCGGAAGACCCGTCGGGGCGTTCTCTCAGTAGAATGCCGCGCGGCAAGCTTTCCGGCAGGAGCGACCGGTCTCATGCATATCTATCAGATCCGACAGAAATCGAGCAGGGCCATCCTCTGGACCGGCGCCGCCCTCGACCCGCAGAGCGCCCTCGACGCCATGGCCCGCGAGGCCGGATATCGGGACTTCGACGGCCTGCCCGAGACCCTGCGCGCCCAGGGCTTCGAGACCGCCGACCTCGGCTGAGGCGGCTCAGCCGAGGAGCCGCGCCTCGATCCGGCGCAGCGACCGGCCGAACATCGCCGGCTCGTCGAAGGCGCGCGCCGCGACGAGCGCCCCCTGGATGGCGGCCACCGCCTCCTCGGCGAGGTCCCGCGCCTCGCCGGGCGGCCGGCCGGCCCGCGCCAGCGCGTCGGTGAGCGCGTCGCGCCAGCCGGCGAAGTACCGGGCAATGCGCTCGCCGAAGCGGTCGCGGACCTCCCCCAGCGCGAAGACCCCGACGAGGCAGACCCGCCGGCCGGACCGGAAGTAGGTTTCGGTCGCCGCCAGCGACGCGCGGATGGCGGCCCGCGGGTCCGGGTCCTCGCGCAGCGGCCGGTAGAGGTTGTCCTCGAACCACGCCTCGATCTCGGCGAGCACGGCGGAGGCCATCTCCTCCTTGCCGCCGGGAAAGGCGTGGTAGAGGCTGCCCTTGCCGAGACCCGTGCGCGCGCCGATCACCGCGAGGCTCGCGCCCTCGTAGCCGTGCTCCCGGAAGACCTCGCCGAGGATCGGGATCAGCGCGGCGCGGCCCGCCGGGCGCGGAGCCATGGCGTCTCAGAGACCGAGTTCGGTGAGACCGGGATGGTCGGCCGGGCGCGGGCCCGAGGCGTCCCAGTGGAACTTGCGCTCGGCCTCGGCGATCGGCACGTCGTTGATGCTGGCGTGGCGGATCTTCATCAGGCCGTTCTCGGCGAAGTGCCAGTTCTCGTTGCCGTAGGCGCGGAACCATTGGCCCTCGGCAGTCCGGTACTCGTAGGCGAAGCGCACGGCGATGCGGTCCGGCCCGTGCGCCCAGATCTCCTTGATCAGGCGGTAGTCGAGCTCCCGCTCCCACTTGCGGGTCAGAAAGGCCGCGACCTCCTCGCGGCCGGTCAGGAACTCCGAGCGGTTCCGCCAGCGCGTGTCCGGCGTGTAGGCCAGCGCCACCCGCTGCGGATCGCGCCCGTTCCAGGCGTCCTCGGCGGCGCGGACCTTCCTGACGGCGCTCTCGTGATCGAAGGGCGGCAGCGGCGGGCGGCTCTCGGTCATCGCGATTCCTTTCGCATCGTGAATGTACCGATTGGTACAGATTATGTACCAATCGGTCAAGAGCACGGCGCGTCGACGGCTCGGGATACGAAGCCTTCAGCCTCAGGGGCAGCGCAGGAGATGGACCTCGCCGGCGGCCTCCCGCAGCAGGCGGGTGATCGGCGTGCGCAGCGGGTCGGCGTCGGGCGCCAGCGCACGGTCGAGGGCGGCGTTCTTCTCCGGTCCGTTGACGACGAGGACGATGCGCCCCGCCTCGCGGATCGCCGGGATGCCGAGCGTGATGCGGGCGTGCCTGTGGGGCGCCGTCTCGGGGAGCCCCGCGACGAAGGCCTCGCCCGCGATCTCCGGCCGGTCGGGAAACAGCGAGGCGACGTGGGCGTCCGTGCCGATACCGAGATAGGCCACCGCAGGCGGCCAGGGCAGCGACCGCAGGGTGCTCTCGTGGGCGCGCGCGGCCTCCTCCAGAGGGAGGCCGACGTCGATGCCGTGATAGGCGATCCCGCCCGCCTCGCGCAGCGCCGCGCGCACCGTGCCCTCGTTCGAGTCCGGGTGGTCGGGGGCGACGAAGCGCTCGTCGCTCGACACCACCGCGAGGCGCGACCAGTCGAGACCGGCGCGGGCGACGCGGGGCAGCACCTTACCCGGCACCTGCCCGCCCGAGACCATGAAGGTCGCGCGCGGGCTCCGCTCCAGCGCTTCCCCCAACCCCTCGACGATCCGCCTTGCGCAGGCCGCGACCGCCGCGTCGAGGTCGGGGAAGCGCTCGGTGACGACCATCAGCGCTGGCCGACCCGACGCAGGTTCTCGTGGAGCTCCTTACCGAGCGCGTGCTCGTTCTCGTAGATGCGGTCGATGAGCGTCATGACCTCGAGCGCCTGCTGCGAGGTGCCGAGGCGGACGGGAAGCCCGAGCGTCACCGCGTCCATGAAGTGCTCGGCCTCCTTGTCCCAGGAGGTGTCGACCTCGTAGGTCAACTTCTCTTCGTCGGCCCAGCTGGCCGCCGGGGCCACCGAGCGGTTCTTGGCGATGGTCAGCACCTCCTCGCCGTAGGTGCCCGAGGAGGTCTTGAGGCCGTTGAGCACGAGGTAGCCGCGCTCGGTGAAGACCTCGAGCGAGAACAGGTGCCGCCACTGCGTCATGGTCGAGTGGAACGAGACCTCGATGCCGCTCGTCCTGTCGCGCATGATCGCGAAGACGTTGTCCTCGATGCCGGGGATGTTCCAGTAGTGGCTGGTGACGAAGGCGCTGATCTCGTCGAAGCTCGTGCCGCCGATGTACTGGAACAGGTCCAGCATGTGGATGCCCTGGTCCATCAGGATGCCGCCCCCGGCCTTGGAGCGGTCGGCCCGCCAGGTCTTGAGGTAGTCGCCGTCCACGCTCTTGCCGTAGCGGCCGCGCATCCACAGCACCCGCCCGTAGGCGCCGCTGTCGACGATCTGCTTGAGCTTGTCGACGCCGGCATGGTGGCGGTGGTTGAAGCCGTACATCAGAACGCGGTCAGACTCCGCCTCCGCGGCCATGATCTCGCGGACCTCGGCGGCGTTGAAGGCCGGGGGCTTCTCGCAGAACACGTTCTTGCCGGCCTTGAGCGCGGCGATGGTGGTCGGCCGGTTGAGGTGGTTCGGCAGGCAGACGACGACGGTGTCGACCTCCGGGTCGTTCACGATCGCCTCGATGCTCGGCGCGACGCGGCAGGTGGCGTCGGTCGGGGTGTCGATGTCGTAGACGACGACGATCTCCGAGCGCCCGTCCTTGCGCAGGGCCTCGGCGCGGATGCGGCCCATCTTGCCATAGCCGATGATCCCGACGCGATTTGCCATCACATGCCTCTGACGATTTCGGGGGCCGGCCCGGACGTCACGTCCTGCGGGGCCGCGCGGAAGAACGGCGCCCGGTCAGGGCCGGGCGCCCGGGGATTGCGGACGGGGAAGAGGTAGCAACGGCCGCGCCACGACGGGCCGCGGCCGCCGCGCCTCAGCTGACGCTGTACTCGGCCTTGCCGACGAGCATGTCGACGACGGTGGTGAGCCAGATCATGTGCGTGCACTCGACGATGTTGTAGGCCTTGCTGTCGCACCAGAAGGCGATGTCGGAGACCTCGCGCAGCGGGTTATCGGCCTTGGCGCCGGTGAAGCTCACCACCTTGATGCCGCGCTCGCGGGCGGTGCGGGCGGCGTTGACGGCGTTCTGCGAGCGGCCGGAGACCGAGATCAGGACGAGGCCGTCGCCGGCGTCGCCGTGATGCTCCACGGCCTTGGCCATGAAGTTCTCGAAGCCGAAATCGTTGGAATAGGCGGTGATCAGGTTCGGCTCGTTGAAGTCGACGCCGCGCACCTTGGCCTGCTTGGTGAAATCGACCGCGCCGTGCGAGGCGATCGAGGCGCTGGCGCCGTTGCCGGCGAACATCAGCTTGCGGCCGTTGGCGCGCACGTCGAGGCAGAGCGCGTGGAATGCTTCGAGCGAACCCCTGATCGCGGGGTCGAAGATCGCGGCCTGATAGCGCGCGTAATAGTCGTCGAGCCAGCTATTCCATTCCATGATTCAAACCCCCGTGGCGCTTCGGCGACGGTTTCGGCACGATACTTCCGGAAAGCCTCGAGCCGCCGTCGACTTTGAGTTTATGAGCCGACGAAGCCGGCCTTTTCCTGTCGAGCGCGGGCGGAAGACAACATGAGTGGCCTTCCGCCGCAAGCCTGTGAAGGCAAAGAATGTCGATACACTTAAGACCGGCCGCGCCGGCCGACGGATCATCGGTCTTCGCGCGCCCTCCGGGGCGTCAAAGCTGCGGGGCCGGACCCTCCCGGAGGCGGCGCAGAAGCTCCGGGATCGCGGTCTCCGACGCGAGGCCTCCGGCCTCCGCGAGCGACACGACCGGAACGCCGGCCATGCGGGCCAGGGCGACGAGCCGGTCCGTGCCCGCATCCTGTCCCCCCACCACCAGGGCGGCGCATTCCGCGATCCAGGCCTCGGCGGGCAGCGCCAGCGGCGCCCCGAGGGGCCCCGCGGACAGGAGACGCGCCGCCTCCCCCTCGGCGACGACGAGCCCGGCTGCGGAGCCCGCGGCCGCGAGGGCGACGGCCAGCGCGGCGGGATCGACCGTCCCGGCGGCCGGGCTCAGCGCGACGAGGGGCCGGACGAGGCCCACGGTGGCCCTGAGGTGCGCGAGCTCGCCCGGCGAGAGGTCCGCGTCCGCCTGTCCCGGGGACGGGTCCGTGGGGACGGCGCCATCGCCCTGCCCGCGCGGCGGACCGGGGCGGGCGAGCATCGCGCCGATCTCGGCCCGGTAGGGGACGGTCAGGCGATCCCAGTCGAGATGCGTCCGCGCGAAGGCCCGCGCGCGCCGCGCGGTCGCGGCGAGCCCCGCCGGGTCGGCGAGGAGGTGCTGCGCCAGACGGGCGAGGCTCTCGCGGGGCGCGATCCGCCCGAGCCCCTCCGCCTCGATGGGAAAGCCCCGCCCGCCGAAGGGCGTGGCGAGCACCGGCAGGCCGTGGGCGAGGTAGTCGGCGAGCTTGAGGTTGGCGCCGCCGCCCGTCTCGACGGGATTGAGGGCGAGGCTCCAGCCGGACAGCGCCCGCGCCTTCTCGCCGGCCGGGAGGGCGCCGAGAAGGCGCAGGTTGCCGGGCAGCGGCTCCCCGAGCCCGTCGCCGGCCTCGCCGAGGATCTCGAACCGCATCTCCGGCAGGGACGGCGCCAGGACCCGCGCGATAAAGGCCGCCGCCTCCCGGTTCGGGCCGTGGCCGGAGCCGAGGAAGCCGAGCACCGGCGGCCCCTCCGGCGGCGCGGGCTCCCCGTCCGGGATCGTCGCGCCGTGGCCGACGAGGAGGGTGCGGGCCCCCCAGGCCCGGAAGGTCGCCGCATCCTCGGGCGAGCAGGCGACGACGCGCTCCGACAGGGCGGCGAGCCGCCGCTCCAACCCTTCCGCGATCCCGCCGACGAGGGCCGCGACGCCCTCGCTCCCGCGCTTCAGCGCCGCCTCGACGTTGTGGGCGGAATAGACCACCGGCAGATCGGGTCGCACCGTGAGCAGGGTCGCGGCCAGCGGTGCCATGTAGCAATGCTCGAACACCGCCGCGCCGGCCTCCTGCGCAAGGTCCGCGACGAGGCCCGAGAGCGCCGGGTTGTCGGCGCAGAAGAGCGCCGCCGCGACGTCCTCCGCCGTCAGGCCCGACAGGGCGGCGAGGTCGCGCTCGAAGGCGGCATGGCCCGGCGTCTTCGGCAGGCCGATCTGAAGCAGGCGGGGCCCGAGCCGGTCGATCCGGGGCCTGTCCGCGAAGGTGACGAGCACCGTGTCGGCGTCGAGCCGCGAGAGCGTCTCGCGGATCCGGACCGCCCCCCCGGTCTCGCGGCCGGCGACGGGATAGTCGTTGAGGGCCACGACCAGGGGCGCCCGCCCCGGCGCGTGGGGGCCGAGGCGGCCGTCGACGGCCTGGGCCAGCGCCCGGCCGAGATCGCGGGCGACGAGCCCCCAGGCCATCGGCGCCACCGCTCGGCGGGCGGCCTCCGCCATCCGCTCCGCCCGCCCCGGATCGGCGAGGAGACCGCGGAGCGCCGCGACGAAGCCCGGCCCGCGCTCGCGCAGGGTCAGGTGGACGCCGTCATGGAGATCGAGGCCGCGCACGGCGAAGGGCGTGGCGAGGCAGGGCAGCCCGCAGGCGGCGACCTCCAGAGCCTTGAGGCTGGTGCCGGATCCCGTCGCGACGGGATCGAGGAACAGGCTCGCGCGGGCCAGGAGATCGGCCTTGGCCGCCGGATCGAGCAGGCCGGCCCGGATCAGGTTCGGCGGCCCCTCGGGGATCGCAGAGGAGACGCCTCCGGCGATGACGACGTCCGCCTCGGGCATCTCCGCCGCGAGGGTGGCGAGAGAGGCGGCGGCCTCGACGTTCGGCGGGTGGGCCGAGCCGAGGAAGGCGAGGAGCGGCCTCTCCTCGGGTCGCGGAGGCCGCCGCGCCGCCACCGCCGCGGCGGCCTCCGGGTCGAAGCCGTTCGGGATCTCGTAGAGGCGGTGCGCCTCGACCCCGTAGAGGAGCCGCATCCGCTCGAGGTCCTCGAAGGAGGGCGCGAGCACGACCTCCGCCCGCCGGGCGAGGCGGCGTTCCAGGCGCCAGACGCGGAGCCAGGCCTCCCCCGCTCCCGCCCCGGTCGCGGTCTCGCCGACGAGGCTCGCTTCGTGATTATGAGCGCCATAGACCTCGCGCACGCCCTCGAGCCCGGCGAGCAGCGGCTCGGAGAAGGGTGATTCGTGCACGACGAGGCCGGCGCGAGCGGCGAGATCGCGCGCCATCCGGCGGAGCCCCCACTCGGGATCGGCGGCGGCGAGCGCGAAGGCGAGGCCGGCGCGATCACCGGCGAGGCCGGACCGGGCGAGGCGCGCGGCGGCGCGCTCCCACACCGCGTCCTTCGGCACACGCAGCTCGCGGAACCGCTCCGTATGCCGCACCTCCGCGAAGGCGCCGCCGGCATCGCTCGCCGAGAGCAGCGTGACCGACCAGTCCGCACCGAGCGCCCGATAGAGATGGCCGAGGCGCGCCTCGCCCCCCGAGCGGGGCGGCCACACCGCCGGGAAGTAGCTGAGGACGAGGAGGTCGCGGCTCACGCAGGCCGCCCGGTCGGCATCGCGGCGAAGCGGTAGGCGAGGCCGCGCCCGCGTCCCTCCTCGGAGGCGGCGAGCGCGCGCAGGAGCGCGAGACGGTCGAGCCGCCCTTCCGCCAGGGCCTGCGCGTAGGCCGCGGCGCCCCCGGCATCGGCCGGGCGGCCGAGAATTGCCTCGTAGGCCCGCGCCACGCAGTCCGGCGCGGCGAGGCCGGCGGCGAGCGCGGCGTGCAGGCGATAGGGCGTGGCGGCGGGCGCCGCGACGGGTCGGGCATAGACCAGAAGCTCGCTTCCCGCGCCTGGGTCCGTGCCGATCAGGTCGTCCGCCTCCGCCGGGAGGAACGAGGGCCGCCCGCTTCCGTCCGCCAGGGCGTCGAGCCGCTCGGCGGCGATATCGGCGAGCGCCCGGCGCAGGGCGAAGCGGCTGCGCACCGCGAAGCCCGCCAGGGCCGCCGCGGCCGCGGCGCGCGCCGCCATGCTCTCTCCGTCGCGCTCCGCGCTCACCGTCCCGTCGCACTCCGTGCCGTCGCAGCCGTCGGCGTCGGCCGGCCGCACCTTAGGCGCGCCGTGATCCGCCAGGGAGCGAAATCGGCCGCCCGGTCCTCTACTGGCCCGGCATCGTGAGGACCAGCGGGCCGTTGCGGGTGGCGACGACGGTGTGCTCGTACTGGACCGTGAGCGCGCGGGGCCGGCTGTAGAGCGTCCACGGATCGTCGCCGTCCTCGGCGAAGGTGGCGCCGAGCGACAGGAAAGGCTCGACGGTGAAGACCAGCCCCTCGCCCATGATCCGCCGCTCGGAGGCGTCGGGCCATGTGGCGATCTCGGTCGGCTCCTCGTGCAGGGAGCGGCCGACCCCGTGGCTCGCGAGGTTGCGCACCAGCGTGTAGCCGTTCCTGTGCGCGAAGGCGCCGACCGCCTGCCCGATGCCCGAGAGCGGCCGGCCGGCGCCGACCTGGCGCAGGCCCGTCCACAGCGCCCGGCGCCCGTCCCGGCACAGCCGCTCGGCGGCCCGCGACACCGGCGGCACGGCGAACGAGGCCCCAGTGTCGGCGAAGAGGCCGTCCTTCTCCGCCGAGACGTCGATGTTGACGAGGTCGCCCGGCGCGATCCGGCGGGGGCCGGGGATGCCGTGGGCGATCTCTTCGTCGACGCTGATGCAGGTCGCTCCGGGAAAGGCGTAGAGGAGCTCCGGCGCCGGCCGGGCCCCGGCGGCCTCCAGCAGGCCGCGTCCGATCCGGTCGAGCTCCAGGGTGGTCATGCCGGGCTCGATGGCCCGGCCCATCGCCTCCAGCGTCTCGGCGACGATGCGCCCGATGCGCTTCAGGCCGGCCAGCTCGTCCTCGCTCGACACCGTCATCGGGCCTCCCTCGCCGGTGCCGGCTTGCCGACACGCTCCGTCATGAAGCGCGTGATGGCCCCGTTCACGGCCGCGCTGTCGAGGGGCCGTTGCAGGGAATCGACCGCCGCCGTCACCACCGCGTCCGGAGCGTGGCCGCTGCGGCTGGTGGCGCAGAACATCGCGTAATCGACGGTGAACTCGGGATGCGGCTGCAGGGTCAGCGTCGTCCCGTTGTCGTAGAGCAGGCCGGCGTAGGGCGTGAAATCGGAGGCGAGGATCACCTCCGCGCCCTCCGGCAGCACCAGGACCTGATCCTGGTGCGAGCAGGCCAGCGCCACCTCGGAGCCGTCGAGGACGCCGTTGCCCGCAGCCGGGCGGTAGACGTGCCGGCCGATCCCCCAGCCCCGGTCGGACGGCGCGACGACGCCGCCGAGCGCCTGGGCGACGAGCTGATGGCCGAAGCAGATGCCGACCATCGGGACGCCGGCAGCGTGGACGCGCCGGACGAAATCCGAGAGCGGCGCGATCCAGGCATGGTCCTCGTAGACCCCGGCCGCCGAGCCCGTGATCATCACCGCCTCGAGGGTCTCGACCGCGGGATAGGTCTCCTGCGCGGCGACCACGGTCTCGAACGCGAGATCCGGCCGGCCCGCACCGAAGGCGCGCGCGAACATCTGCGGATAGGTGCCGTGCCGCGCGCGCTGTCCCTCGGGGACGGTGCCGGTCTCGATGACGGTGATGGTCGGCATGGAGCGGGGTCCCATGGGCGGGGAGCGGCCTCTGCGTCGCGTCCGCTCCCACCCCATGCGACGTCGATAAGGCCGATTTGCGCGCCGCACCATCCTCGTGCATCCCTCGCCGACGCCCCGAGGAGACCATCCCTTGACCGAGACGCTTGCCCGCCGCCCCGACCACGCGATCGACCCGCTCTTCGTCGAGCGCCGCTCGCCGCGCGCCTTCGCGGGCGAGGCGGTGCCGGAGGCGGAGCTGCTCAGGATGTTCGAGGCGGCCCGCTGGTCGCCCTCGGCCTACAACTCGCAGCCCTGGCGCTTCCTCTACGCGCTGCGCGGCGACGGCCACTGGCAGGATTTCCTCGGCCTCCTCGTCGAGGCCAACCAGCGCTGGGCGGTCGACTGCGGTGCGCTCGTGATCCTGGTGTCGAGCACGCACATGAACGTGCGCGGCGAGCTGAAACCTTCCTACAGCCACTCCCTCGACACCGGCGCCGCCTCCATGGCCTTCCAACTCCAGGCGAACCGTCAGGGCTGGCACGTGCACGGCATGGGCGGGTTCGACAAGGAACGGGCGGCGAGCCTCCTGCGCGTGCCCGAGCACCACCGGGTCGAGGCGGCCTACGGGATCGGCCGCGCGACGCCGTTGGAAGCGCTCGACGAGGAGCGACGGGCGAAGGAGGCGCCGAACGGCCGCCGGCCGATCACCGACTTCGCCTTTGCCGGCGGCTTCCCGGACAGGGCCTGACCCCCGTGCTCCTGCGCCCGGCGCCCGACTACGAGAGCCTGCGGGAGGGCTTCCGCTGGGACATCCCCGAGCGCTTCAACATGGGCGTCGCGGTGTGCGATCGCTTCGGATCGCGCGAGTTCGAGCGGCCGGCGATCCTGGAGCTGGCCGGCGAGGGCGTGCGGACGGTGACCTACGGGCAGCTGCGGCGGGACTCGAACCGGCTCGCCCACGCCCTCGCGCGGCAGGGCATCGCGCCGGGGGACCGGGTGGCGGTGCTGCTGCCGCAGACCGCCGCCGTCGTCGTCGCGCATGCGGCCGCCTACAAGCTCGGGGCCATCGCCCTGCCGCTCGCCGGGCTGTTCGGGGCGGAGGCGCTGGCCTACCGCCTCGCCGACTCCGGTGCGCGGGCAGCGATCACCGACGCCGCGGGCGCCGAGCGCCTCGCGGCCCTGCGCGGGCGGCTGCCCGAGCTTCGCCTCGTCGTCTCCCTGGACGGGCCGGCGGAGGGAACGCTCGGCCACGACGCTCTCGTCGCCGACGCCGATCCGGACTTCGCCCCCCGCGACACCGGCGCCGACGATCCGGCACTGATGATCTACACCTCGGGCACCACCGGCACCGCCAAGGGCGCGCTCCACGCCCACCGGGTGCTGCCCGGCCACATGCCCGGCTTCCTGATGATGCACGACTTCCCTCCGAAAGGCGGGGACGTGATGTGGACGCCCTCCGATTGGGCCTGGGCCGGAGGGCTCCTCAACGTGGTGATGCCGAGCCTCTGGCTCGGCGTGCCCGTCGTCGCCTGGGGCAACACCCGCTTCACGGCCGAGGGGGCCTTCGCCCTCATCGAGCGGATGGGCGTCACCAACTGCTTCCTGCCGCCGACGGCGCTGCGGATGCTGCGCTCGGTCGAGAATCCGAGGACGCGCTACGACCTCTCGCGCCTGCGCAACGTCGCCTCCGCCGGCGAGGCGCTCGGCCCCGAGACCTTCGCCTGGGCGGAGCGCGCGCTGGGGCTCACCATCGGCGAGGCCTACGGGCAGACCGAGTGCAACCTCGTCCTCGCCTCCTGCCGGGCGGCGGGCGTGGCGCGGGCGGGCTCCACCGGCCGCCCGGTGCCGGGCCACGCGGTCGCGGTCCTGCGCCCGGACGGAAGCGAGGCGGGCGTGGACGAGCCCGGCGAGATCGCCGTGAAGGCGCCCGACCCGGTGATGTTCCTGCGCTACTGGAACCGGCCCGAGGACACGGAGCGGAAGTTCCGCGACGGCTGGCTCCTCACCGGCGACACCGCGCGCCGGGACGCGGACGGCTACGTCCACTTCGTCGGCCGCGACGACGACCTCATCACCTCCGCCGCCTACCGGATCGGCCCCACCGAGATCGAGGACGGGCTGCTGCGCCATCCGGCGGTGGCGCTCGCCGCGGCGGTCGGCAAGCCCGACGCGCTGCGCACCGAGATCGTGAAGGCCTTCGTCGTGCTGCGCGAGGGCTTCTCGCCTTCGGAAGACCTCGCGCAGGAGATCCTGGCCTTCGGCCGCAGCGTGCTCTCCGCACACGAGGCGCCGCGGGAGATCGCGTTCCGCGAGAGCCTGCCGATGACGACGACGGGCAAGATCATCCGGCGGGCGCTGCGGGATGAGGGAGCAGTATAGTGGTTTTAGCTTGGCATGCGATCTAATACTATAGTCGCCCTCAACCCGCTAATAACGTTCCTGATGCCCAATTTCGGCGAAAAGCTCAAGTTGATATAACTCTGATTATTTTCCTAAATGCAAAGGATTTTCGCTACGAGATCGCGAGGACCGATACTGGAACGACAGCAGAGAGAGAGAGAGAGAGA
>NZ_BPQR01000030.1 GCF_022179345.1 Methylobacterium jeotgali
CATCGTCGACACCGTGAAGGACATCGTGCCGAGCGGTCCTTCGAAGAGCGGGACGGTCTCGCCGATCTCCGCCGCCCGGCCCGGCCGCTCACGGGCTTGATCGCGCGCGAGCCGGCCTCACCTAATCCCCGGCGCGCCGATGGGGCGCGGCGGGGAGGAGCCGGATGGCGGCGGAAGCGGGCTCGAAGCGCGACACCCTCGATTCGCAGCTGATCCGCTACTGGGAGCGCGAGGCCGCTCGCCTCGACCGGCTCGCGGCCGGCGCCACCTTCGGCTGGATGGCCCGGCGCTATGCCCGCCAAGCCGAGCGCGCCCGCGCCCAGAGCGCCCGCAGCCGCGCCCGCGACGAGGCCCGCGGCCGCGCGGGCGATCCAAGCGCGGCGGTATAGCGCCCGCTAAGACCTTTGCCGTGGCCTTCCGGTAGGGCCTGCCTCTAAGCAGCGCGGGCCATCCACCCGAGGCCCCTCCCCATGGAACGCACCCAGAAGGCCGCGCTCGCCAGCGCCGGGATCGGCGTGCTCGTCACGGCTCTCAAGTTCGGCGCCTGGTGGCTGACGGGCAGCGTCGCGCTCTACTCCGACGCCCTGGAAAGCATCATCAACGTGGTGGCCGCCGGCGGCGCCTTCCTGGCGCTGCGCGTCGCCGCGCGGCCGGCGGATGCCGAGCACCCCTACGGCCATCACAAGGCGGAGTATCTCTCGGCCGTTGTCGAGGGGGCGCTCATCATCGTCGCCGCCCTGCTGATCCTGCGGGAGGCGGCGATGGGCATCCTCGCGCCGCAGCCCGTGGACGCGCCCTATCTCGGCCTCGCGGTCAACGGCGTCGCGACGGTGATCAACGGCGCCTGGGCGACCTACCTGCTGCGGCAGGGGCGGGCCTGGCGCTCGCCGGCCCTGATCGCCGATGCCCGCCACGTGCTCGCCGACGTGTTCACCTCGGTCGGCGTGCTCGCCGGCTTCGGCCTCGTCGCGGTGACGGGCATCCTGGTGCTCGACCCGGCGGTGGCGGGTCTGGTGGCGCTCAACATCCTCTGGTCCGGCTGGGGCATGGTGCGCGGCTCCGTCGACGGGCTGATGGACCGGGCCGCCCCCAACGATCTCGTCGCCGAGATCCGCCGCCTCATCTCCGAGAACGGCGTCGGCGCGCTGGAGGCCCACGACGTGCGCACCCGCCACGCCGGGCAGGCGACTTTCATCGATTTCCATCTCGTCGTGCCCGGCGAGATGACGGTGAAGGAGAGCCACGACATCTGCGACCGGCTCGAATCGGCCATCGAGGCCGCCGTGGAGGGCGCGGTCGTCGTCATCCATGTCGAGCCGGGCGAGCACGCCAAGGCCTGCGGCGTGCCGGTGATCTGATTGTCTCAGACGCGCGGTCCGGGCGTGGACATGGGCGCCCGTTCGGGCTTGCCGGGGAAGCGCCGCGCTCCCATCGGGACGGCTAATCCACGAGCACCGTCTCGCCGAAGATCGGTTCGAAGGCGGCGCGCAGCTGCATGTCGACCTCCGCGAGGCTGACGATGCGCCCGAGATCGGCGAGGCTCGTCACCCCGTGGGCGGAGACCCCGCAGGGCACGATGCCGGAGAAGTGCGAGAGGTCGGGCTCGACGTTGAGGCTGATCCCGTGGAAGCTCACCCAGCGGCGCACCCGAATGCCGATGGCGGCGATCTTGTCCTCGACGCCCTCCCCCCGCTCCGGCCGCCGTACCCAGACGCCGACCCGTTCCTCCCGGCGCTCGCCGGCGACGTTGAAGGCGTCGAGAGTGGCGATCAGCCAGGCCTCGAGCGCCGAGACGTAGGCGCGCAGGTCCCTCCGCCGCCGGCCGAGGTCGAGCATGGCGTAGGCCACCCGCTGGCCGGGCCCGTGATAGGTGTACTGCCCGCCCCGCCCGCTCGCATGCACCGGGAACCGGTCCGGCGCCACGAGGTCCTCCGGCCGCGCCGAGGTACCCGCCGTGTAGAGCGGCGGATGCTCCACGAGCCAGACGCGCTCGGCCGCGCGCCCCTGCGCGATGGCCTCGGCACGCGCCTCCATGGCGGCGACGGCCTCGGCGTAGCCGGTGAGCCCGTCCGCCACCACCCATTCCACCGGCTCCGAGCCCGGCGCCGGAAGAAAGCCGTCCGGGTTCGAAGACAGCCGATCGGAGCCCGCGTTTACCAAGGCTTCACCCTGTTGCGCCGAATCTGCCGGCCGATGCCGCGACTCGCGGCGGGAGGCGGACGGCGCGTGGCCATTCTCGAGGATCTCAAGGTCGATCTCACGGTGGTGCTGGGGCGCAGCCACATGCCCCTGCACATGCTGCTGCGCATGGGCCGCGGCGCGGTGATCGCGCTCGAGTCCACCGAGACGGATATGGTCGAGATTCTCGCCAACGACCACCCGATCGCCCGCGGCCAGATCGTGGTGACGGGCAACCGCATCTCCGTGGAGGTGACGGAGCTGATCCGCAAGGCCGAGGTGCTGCGCACGCCCGGCGTCACCATCGGCGAGGGCGCGGTTCCGGTGCTGGAGCCGATGGGGCTGGAGTAGGATTCGGCGACGGAACGCTTGTCGGGGCGGATTCGATCTGTTATCCGCCACGCCGTTCCCGACGTCGACCGACGGACGGCGACGCGGCCATGGCGGAATTGGTAGACGCGCTAGCTTGAGGTGCTAGTCCCGAGAGGGGTGGAGGTTCGAGTCCTCTTGGCCGCACCAACCTAATTGCTCTTGAAGGGCAAAGAGTTGGTGCAATACAGTGGCTTACGGGTGACCGCGCTCTCACACAGCGGTGCCCCACATGGCCCTCATGACAGCCCGACCCTGGAAAGACCCGAAGACGGGGGTCTATCACCTTCGTCAGCGCACTCCGCGTGATCTCCTCGCGCGGCTGAAGGGCACCACCGTGTCCCTTCCGATTGCCGACGAGTTCGCCACGGTGCGGGTCGGTGACATCATCCAAGCTTCGCTTCGTACGAAGGACGCTCGGGAAGCCAAGCAGCGGCACGCGGTGGCTGATGCGGCCCTGAAGCGGCGGCTGGAGGCAGAGCGACAGGGACCAGCACGGCTGACCCAGAAGCAGGCTTTGGCCCTCGCTGGCGTCCTCTTCCGAGAGTTCACGGCGGCGCATGACGATGATCCCGGCGACGCGGATCGTTGGTTCAATGAGCACCGGGACGACATCATCGCATTCATGAACGGGGATGACACGAGGCGTCGTTCCGCCCGTGAGGAGCGCTTCGGCAAGCTTGCGGACGGGCTTCTGACGCGAGAGGGCTTGGTCGTAGACGCTGACAGTCGAACTCGGCTGGTGGATGCCGTGGCAAAGGCACGAGGGGATGCCACGCTGGGCCTCTATCGGATGGCCGGGGGCGACTACAGCCCCGACTCGACAGGCGCGCGCTTCCCCGCCTGGACCCGTCCTGAGGCCCCCTCCCCGGCCCCTTCCGAGGCCGTGAGCGTGGATGGCCTCTTCGACCGCTGGGCCGCCTACGCGGAGGACAAGAAGGCCGCCAACACCATCAAGCGTTACCGCGGCAGCTTCAGGTCCCTCGCGGCCTTCGCCAAGGACCGGGACATTCGCTCCCTGACGCCGGACGATCTCTTCGCCTGGGCTGAGCATCGTCGGGACACTGAGGGCGTCACGCCCAGGGCCATCAACAAGAACGACCTCGTGGCTGTCAGCTCCGTGTTCGGCTGGGCCGCAAGCCGGCAGGGGAAGCTGCTCCTTCCCGAGAACCCCGTCCGTGGCGTGCGGCTGGATGAGCCTAGGAGGGTCGCCAAGCGGGAGCGCACGTTCCGGGATGCCGAGATAGCGGCGATCCTATCAGCGGCCTCAGCGGTCAAGCCTGACGATGCCAACCCCACCTTCGCCGCAGCCCGCCGATGGTGCCCGTGGCTCGCGGCCTACTCGGGCGCGCGCATCGCGGAGCTAACACATCTGGAGAAGCGTGACGTTCGTACTGAAGCCGGCATCCTCGTAATGGACCTCCGGGTGACGAAGACGGGCGAGCCCCGCACGGTGCCCCTTCACGCTCACCTCATCGAGCAGGGCTTCCTGGCGTTCGTGGAGGCGTCCGCCCCAGGGCCGCTCTTCTACGACCCCAAGCGCCACGGAAAGGCATCCTCGACGCCGCCCGCAGAGATGCGCGGGCACAAGGTCGCGAAGTGGGTGAGAGAGGTTGCGAAGTTGGACCCCGACGTAGACCCGAATCACGGCTGGAGGCACACTTGGAAGACCAGAGCGCTTGGAGCGGGGATCGAGGAGAGGCTACGGGATGCTGTGACGGGGCACCGGGTCGCGTCCGTGGGACGGAAATATGAAGCGCCTTCAATGATGATGTTAGCAGCCGCGATAGGGGCATTTCCACGATATCAAATCTGACTATTCTACCCTTTTATTCCTTAGGGCAACCTGATGCGGCTTCTCAGAGAGATTGCAGAGCTTGCGGTGAGCAGCCAAGAGCCTTTGACTAACGTGCTCCGGAAATGTCTGATATTGAATGCCAGTCTTAAAAACGATACTTTAAAGACATGGCTCAATAAAGAACTTAATGGCTATGATAGCGATGACAAACTACCTGACTATAGACTAATCAATATTCACGCCAAGGGAACATTCCATGGCCCAGCAGGCAGTGGAGTAAATAACGCAACATTGCCCCCCATGATTATGCCTGAAGAATTTAGGCATTGGGGAAATCTGGCAAAGCTCACCCAAGGTGTTGCCGCGTATGATGCAGCTGTAAAGTCGGGTAGTCAGGACCCTTTAAAGATTCCCTGGCCGCAGGACTTAGTGCTCTATGTGCAAAGCGATTTTTATCGCGGATATACGCTTGCTGAAGCATGGCAAGTGCTCCCGATGAGTTCCCTTACTACTCTTTGCGACACGGTACGCAATCGGGTTATTGATTTTGCACTCGAAGTAGATGAGACATTGTCTGGCTACGGAGAGGACGTCAAATCCATGCCAAAAAGCGAGGTCACTAAATCTGTGACAAATATAATATATGGTAATAACAACATAATGTCCGGTAATTCTAGGGATATTATATACCGAGCAGAGAGCAATGTTTCTTCGCAAGACTGGTGCGCGCTTGCTGACATTGTGTCATCGCTGGGTTTCTCAGATAGTCACATCGCAGAATTGAAGCAGGCGATAGACGAAGACGCGAATGCCAGCATGACTGATGGTATCGGGCCAAAAACTGCGAGTTGGCTTGGAACCGCGTTGGGTTATGTCAGTAGAGGGGGAGCGAAGGTCGGCATCGAAGTTGCATCAAAAACTTTGACAGCTGCTATCACAAATTTCCTGGACTTGACTTGATACGCAGCCTCAATTCTCACCCCCGTTTCCCTATCTCCCAGCGCACCTCTCCCTGCCGCTCCACAGCCTCGTCCAGGTCCCGCCAGAGGTCCGCGTTCAGGACCTGCTTCCGGTTCGCCCCGCGCCAGCCCTTCGCCTTCCAGCCGGGGAGCCAGTCCCGCATCCCCTTGATGAGGTACTCGCTACCGGAGCCCATGGTCACGCTCTGGCCGGGCTCCAGCGTCTCTAGGGCCCGGAGCGCCGCAACCTGCTCCATGCGGTTGGCCGTGGTGTCCTCCACGTTGCCGCTGACGCTCCACTCTTCCTTGGTTCGCGTGTCGTGGATCGTGGCCGTGAAGAAGCCCGGCCCGGTGTTACCCTGACAGCGGCCGTAGAGAGCGACGTAGTACGTGGTCGTGTGATCGTCGTCGGTCATCCCGAGTTCCCTTCAGGCAAGCCGGGAGAGCCCCTTGCGAGGCCCCTCCCGGTGCGTTGTGGTGGTGGTAGTGGAGAGCCCGCCGGGGCTCAGTGACGGGCCCGCGGGGCGTCCTTCTCCGGCAACCCGGAGGCCAGCGCGTTCGCCAGCCAGGACATCGGCAGGGCGTTCCCGAACGGCAGGGCGCTGACGAGGGCCCGGAAGTCCCGCTGCGAGTACGGGTCTCCTGTGAGGGAGCCTGCGACCCCTCGGACACCCTTCATGCCGCTGTCCAGGAGCGCGGTCGCGGCAAACGAGGTGAGCCCCTGTGAGGGCGTCCCGGTCACCCGCGTGTCAAACAGCGGGTCCATGCCGCCGAGGAACATCGCGTTGTCCCAGGCGCCCGGCAGGAGGGACGAGAAGCCCGCCCGCTGGAAGGCCGCCGCAGCGAGCTTCCGGGGCTCCAGGCGCTTCTCCAGGAACTTCTCCCGGTCCTCCCGGCCGAGGCTCTGGAGGTGCGTCTGGGCGGCGTAGGCGAGGCCCCCGAAGGTCATCGTGCCGATGAGCATCGAGAGGCTTTCCCAGTCCCGCATGTGGGCGTTGTGGAGGGTGTTCTTGGTCCAGGCCCCCAGCATGAAGCTGCGGAACTGGAAGAAGAGCTTGCCGAGGCTGGACCCGAGCACGGTGTTGGTCTGCCCCAGGTCGTTCTCCTGGATCACCTTGCGGGTCCACCGGAAGATGGCGTGCTCGAAGGCCCCGCGGGTCTCCGGGTCCCAGTCCTCCAAGTTGAGGCGTTGCAGTCGCGATCCCGTCCGCTCCCCCTCCACGAAGGAAGGCTTCGTCCGCAGCTCCGCGAAGATGCGCTCCTGCATGTCGTCGGGGAGGCCCAGGACGCGCATCCGCTGGCGGTTCACGCTGGCACCCTCGGCGCTCATGTCCACGAACTTGTAGAGCACGCCCTTGGCCGCCCAGCGCTGGAGGTAGGCGTTGATGGCCGCCATGCCGGAGATTTGCGTGGTGACCCTCGCGCCCCGCTGGAGGAGCCCTTCGGCCTGGACCATCCGGGGACTGCGGCCGAGATGCGTGACGGGGGAGCCGAAGTCGTCGGTGACGACGTGGCCGATGCCCCGCAGGGTGTCCGTGCCGGCCGTGCTGATCCACTCCAGCTCGTGGGCCAGCTCGTCCTTCAGGTGACCCGTTCGGGCATCCCGGAGGAGGGACCGGAGGGAGGGCATGGCGGAGATGGCGGTCCGCAGCCCGAGGCCCCCGGTAATCATGCCGATCTCGGCCACCTGGGCGAACCCGACTTGGTTCATGACCCGGACGAAGTTGTAGTCCCGGACCAGCCGGACGGCCTGAGCGAGCTTCGTTCGGTCGAAGTCGGAGGGGATGCCCGTGATGCCGTTGAACATGAACTGGAGGCGGGACACGTCCGCGTCCACGCTCTCGCGCGCCTTCGGGCTCGCCTCGGGGTCCGCCGCCACGGCCCGCACCCGCTTGACCAGGGTCTCCCAGTCGGAGGCCCCGTGGATGCCGTCCACGAGGTAGCGGGGGTGGATGTCGTCCTCGCCCGGCCGCCAGCGGGGGTTCTCGACACGCAGGCGGGACATCGCCACGGTCCCGCTCATCTGCCTGTTGTAGAGCGTGAAGAGGAGCTGGGCGTCATCGTGGAACAGCTCCGCGATGGCGACCTCGCGGGACCCGGCCTTGCCCGTTAGGTCCATGCGGAAGTTCTCGTCCAGGAGCTGGCGAGGCTTGCCGCGGGCGTTCGCCGCCTTGGCACCGTCGCGGGCCGTGGCACGGTAGAGGGCCGCCTCCACCTCGTCGTCCATCAGGCCGGCATCGCGCAGGGAAGCCCGCATCTGCTCCACGTCGAGGGAGGAGAACATGCGGCTGGTCGATAGCTCCTGCCCGGCGCTGACCGTGTGGAGGCGCTTCACGTAGCCCCGGCCGATCTTCTCGGCCAGCTCCGCCTCCATGTCCGGGTTCATGCCGCGGATCGCGGAGGAGACCAGCCGTTCCATCTCCCGCGTGCCGAACTCGGTATGCAGGGCGTTCCAGCGCTCCCAGTGGACGATGCGGGGCACGTAGGCCGCGCTCGGGTCCACGTTCTCGAAGCCTCGCAGGGGAGGCCGCATGGTCCCGTCGAGGGCGCGGTGGTCCCCCTGGGCAAGCTTCAGGTACTCCCCGTTGAGCCGCTTCCAGGTCTCGCCCATCCGGGACACCGCAGGGTCCCACTCCACGGTCCCGTCCGTGTTGCGCACGTAGGCCGTCACGAGCTGGCGGAAGCGGGTCTCCTCACCGTTCATCCCGGCGAACCATCCGACCTCGTTCCGGCTCCGGTAGTCCGCCCAGGCGGCCCGATAGTCCCGGCTCCAGGCGATGTCATAGCGGCGCTGGAGGATGGTCTGGTCCTCGGTGATGGCCCGGAAGGTGGCCTTGCCCTTGTCCGCCTGACTCACGGTCTCCTCTCCCAGGAGGTTGCCGAGGGCCCGCACGAGGGGGTTCTCGCTGGCCTTCAGGCGGCCCGTGGTGTCGAAGCGGACACGGCTGAAGGCGCCCACGTCCCAGGCGTCCCGGAAGTTGCGGTCCAGGAAGTCGCTCACGTCGCCCCGCACGGGATCGACGCGGCCGGGGGTCGCCATCGCACCGGCCGTGCTCTCGCCGGACGACACGGGGGCGTAGCGCTGCTCCTGATGGGTCATCAGGGCCTTCGCCGCCGTCTGCATCTCGCCCATCTCGCGGGCCACGGCAGGGTTGCTTCGGCCGAGCGCGCCGAAGGCGGACCCGAAGATGAGGCCGCCGGCCCCCGCGTAGACGAGCGAGTCGGCCTCCCAGGTGGGCTTGTTCAGGGCCATGGGGACCTCCGCCACGAGGTTGCCCGCAGCGCCCTCGACGGCCCCCGCAGCGATGCGCCCGAGGCGTCCCAGACGAAGCGCCCCGCCGACCGGAGCGAGCCCCGCGGTGACGAGCCAGCCGGCCGGGTCCACGATGCTGACCCCGATGCGGAGCGCTGTGCCCTTCAGGCCCATCGCGTCCAGCCTGCGGTCCGTCTCCAGGTCCCGCCGGAGCTGGCCCAAGCGCCAGTCGAAGTTCTCCGCCGAGTGCGCCTCGCCCAGGTACGACACGAAGCGGTCCGGCACGTCAGCAGCGCGCTCCTTGAGGAGAGCCGAGGTGACCTTGAAGGCCGGGTCCGGGGCCTGAGCGCCCTCGTTCTCGAAGGCCCAGCGAAGGGCGCTCTCCTGCCTCATCGCCTCGATGGCGCCCCGCGTGATGCTGAACGCCTCGTCCCCTCGGCGCTTGGCCTGGGCGGACAGCTCCAGGTCCGTATAGGGGTCGGCCGGGACCGCATCCGCGAAGCGTGCCTTGCCCTCGGGGAACTGGGGGCCGGCGCCGTACTTCACCGTGCCGCTCGGGCTCGCGGTGGCGCCCATCTTCCGGGCCGACCACGCCAGCATCTCGCCTACCGTGGTGATCGAGCCGAACACGCCGGGGTTTGCCGCAATGGAACGGGGGCTGACCACCATGCGGATGGGCGCACCGGGGTCCGCGGTGATGACCTTCGCCGCGTCCTGAGGGCCGAGGAACCACCCGAGGTGCTTCTCGCCATCATCCGGGGTGCGGCCCGTCTTGCTGGCGATGAAGTCCGCCACCTCGCGGGCGTAGAGCGGCGCGGCGATGGCCTGTTGCGCGGGGTCGCGGCGGTTGTTCAGGCCGTACTGGGGATAGCGCCGAGCGAGCCCGTCGAAGGTTCCTTCCGTGATCTGGAAGGGCCCCGTGGCGGAACTCGTCGGGGCGCCTCCGGGGCCCGAAGCGTTGTCCACGTTGCGGAAGCCGGACTCGGCCCCGCCGACCTTGCGCAGGAAGCCCGTATCCACGCCCAGAGTCGCGCTCGTCTGCTCCACGGTGTTCCACCAGGGCGGAAGCTTGGCGGGCGCTGGCGGGGCTCTCTGGGCCCTTACGGGGGCAACCGCGACGCTGGGCGGGGGCGTCATGGGCGGTTCGGCAGGAGGCGTCGTCACGGGGGTGTTCGGTGCGGCCGGAAGGGGCGCTTCCGGGGTCTCGGTCTCAGGGTTCATGCTAGGTCCTGGGCATGGGTTCTCGTTCGCGCGGGCCGGGTGGTCCGCACGTCGTCGTTGGGTGGCGATGGGGTCGCGGGAGGTGACGCCTCGGAGGGCTACTCGCGGGGCTGCTTCCGGGCCCGCTTGCTGTCCCTCAGGAGGATCGAAGGCTTGAACGGGTTGGACGGCTCGACAGTCGGGGCTTCGGCTCGTGCCTTATCCTCCGCAGCCTCCGTCTTGGCGCGCTCCTCAGACCGCTTGAGCGAACCTTCGCGGATGCGCTCGGCCTGGGCGGTACTCTCCGCGTCGATGTTGAGGTTGATCCCCGCGACCTCTTCGGGGGAGTAGCCGCGCAGGCTCGGCTTGCTGACACCGAGGCCCGTGCCGGGAATCACCACGAGGGGCTTCAGGCGGTCGGCACTGGCCCGTTCGGCGCGCAGGCGGGCCTTGTCGGCACGCACTTCCTGGACGGCGCGGAGGTCATCGAGGGTGAGGGCGGCACGGGGCCCCATCTCGACGGGAAGCCCCGTGATCCGGTCCACCACCATCCAGTTGGTGGCCGAGTTCGGCATGGGGGCGATGGACAGGTCCCCCACCTCCCGGCCGACTGTGGCGCCGCGTTCCTCCGCGTAGCGCTTCAGGTACTCGCCAGCGAGGCTCCCGAAGTCCGGAGGGACGCGACGGTCGGCGGTGCGTACGGCGTGGCCGTTCACGTTGGTGAAGTTCTGCTCCACCCGCGCCGCGGCCCGCTTCACGGCCTCGTCCGCGCCCATGCCGCCCACCTTCACGTAGATGTCCGCGAGCTTCTGGGTCTCCGTGCTCATCGCCTCAATATTGGAGACCCCGGCGAGCCGGTTGAAGCCGAGCCCGAGCGGATTGGAGGCGATGCCGGCGATGCGCGAACGGACCTCCTCCGAGCGCACCCGTGCGGTGACGCTCTCGAACTTCGACGGGTCCCGGTGGTAGGCCACGGCGGTGGCGAGCGCGGTGCCCTCGTCCTGGACGCCGGAGGACACGAGGGTGTCCGCCACGTCGTAGAACTTGGCCGCCTCGCTCCCGGCCTGGGCAAGGGCGAGCTGCGGTGCCGCGGCGGCGAGCCTGCGATAGGTCTGGAAGCCCTCGCGAAGCACCTGGGGCAGCTCTCCCCCGACCATAACGCTGTTGCCGGCGACGGCCCCGCGCTTCATCACGTCGGACCACTCCGGGTTCTCCTGCCCGTTGCGGCTGAACCACTCCACCTTGCGGGCGAAGGAGGCCGCCTCACGCTGCGCCGGGGTGCCCGCACCACGGGACGCCACGAACTGCTCCCGGTCGAGGAAGCCGGACACGGCGGCGTCCTGCTGGTCCTTCGCGGAGACTGTTTTCGCCTCGCCGTTAGCCGCGGTGATGTCCTGGTCCTTCAGGGTCCAGAGAGACCCACGGTCGCCCGCATCGAGGGCCTGAGAGTCGAGAAGCTTCCGCTGGTCCTTCTCCAACTCCTTCGCGGCCTGCTTGGCGCGCTCGGCGGCGAGGCTCGCGCGGCTCCTCTCGTTCAGCCTGAGGTAGCCCTGGTACTCGCCCTCCGTCATGGCGCCCTTGTTACGGGGCTCATCGAAGAACGTGCGGAGGCTCTTCTCGTCCAGCTCGCCGCGGTCCGCCTGTGACCAGAAGCCGTGCTTGGCGTCTACGGTGGCGCGGTCCCGCCGCTGACCGTAGGCGGCCTCGAACGAGGCCACCGCGGCGGATACCTGAGGGCCGATGGTGGACGACCCCTCCAGCGTCCCGAGCTTCTTGCCCTGGGCGTCCACCCGGTCGGTGCCGGCAAGGGCCTTCACCACGGCGAGGTACTGGTCCGCGTTCGCCGGGTCGGCCTCCAGCTTGCCCTTCATGGCGCCGATGACGCCGAGAAGCGCCCTGTCCTGGTCCGGGAAGGAGACCTTCAGGATGTGTCGGTTGGTCTCGTAGGACTGCCGGACGGCCGCCGCGATGGCCTCTGGGGAGCTGCCGGCCTTGATGCCCTGGTCCACGGTGCCGAGCCAGCCGGCCTGGACGGTCTCCTGCGTGGCCTCGGCGGAACGCTCGGCGCGATACCGGACCTGTTGCGCCTGGACCTGTTGAGCGGTGTTGTGGAACGCGCTGTCGAACTCCCCGGCGAAGTAGGGGTTGCCGCCGTTTGCCTTGACGGCGTTCTCCCGGACGCCCTTGAGGTAGCCTGGAAGGTCCCCGCCGTCCTTGTCGAAGTCGTTGGCGTAGTAGGCTGCAACGGCGCGACCGGCCTCCTCCGCCGCGGCCCGCCCGTGGTACTTGGCGATGAGCCTCTGACCCATCTTCGTTTCCACGTCCGGGTCGGACTTCATCTTCTCTAGGATTTGCGCGCTATCGAGGCCGCCATAAGCCTGGGCGATGCGAGCCTGCCGCTCCTCGGCGTCGTCCCGAGTATGGGCTTCAGCAAACCGCTGGAGGGCCGGGCTCCAGTCGGACAGAGCACGCGCCAACCGGTCGGCCGAGTCGTCCTGAGGCGCCGTCATGGCGCGCACGAACTGGGACACGGGAGCCGCGACCGGATTGAGCCCGGATGCCTTCAGACCAGGGTCCTGTTGAGCGACCGCGCCGCGAGCACGCGAGGTATCCGGGGCATCCTCTTGGAAGGGCCGAAGCCCAGGAGTCAGTGCCATGGGGTGCCCTCTCAGACGCTGCTAGGACGGGAGCGGCGCTCCGCGAGATTGAGGTAGGTTGTGCCTGCGTTGACGGCGGCGGAGCCGATCTTCAGGCCCGTCTCCACGAAGGACGGCGGGGTCACATCCCGGAGGGAGTTGATGCGGTCTCGCATCTGGGCCTGAGCGCCCTTCTTGGACTCCTGGAGCTGGTCCACGGTCCAATCGAGGTTCGTGTCCGTGCGCTCGTTGAAGCGGCCTTCCTGGGCGATGATGTCCTGCATCAGGCTATCGACGGTGAACCCGGCGATGCCCGCCTCACCGGCCGCTACGGCGTTCGTGGCGCGCGCTGAACGGGCCTGGAGGGCAACGTCAGCCTTCCTCGCGGAGGCAGCATCGGCTTCCTGTCCCTGGCGCTTACCGAGGGCGGCGTCCTGCCGGCCGTACTCGGCAATAGCCGCTTCACGGCTCAGACGGTTCGAGAGGTTCTGGGTCCTGGCGCTCTCGGATGCGCCGATGTGGCCAACCACTGCCGAGCCGGCGTTGGTGACGAAGGACATGGCGGCGAGAGCCGCGGAGAGAGGTTCACACACTACGGTGCCCTGTGGCTTGGACGTGAGGGGACCTTCACGCGGGCCGGTGAGGGTCCGCGCGTCGGGTTCGGTTGGGATGGGGCCCAGTTGGGTGAGATGGGTCCCGATTGGACGCCGATAGCAGGGGCTAGGAGGGCCCGTGGAGCGGCGCGCTACCGCAGGAAAGCGAAGGCTTCGGAACGAGCGTCCCGCTCCTCCTCGTGGCGCCTACGGGCTTTTCGCGTCTGGGCGGCGGCCAACTCCTCGGCGGCGCTCTCATCGACGGCCACGAGCTTGCCGTCCGAGACCATCGCGAACGTCTCGGCCATGAAGACCGTCAGACTGTCGGCCAGCTTCGTGCCCGCCTTGGCCGTGATGAACGCGGCCTGGGCCTTAGTGAGGTGGTACTCGGTGACCGTCGAGACACGCCCCTTGCCGGATACGATTGGCACGCCACGGTGGCGCACCAAACCCATCACCTCCAGCATGGGGAGGTGGCGATTGATGAGCTTGCGAATGTCGGTCGGCCGGGCGTAGCCCAGGGCCTCGGCAAGCTTGAGGTCCTGGACGGTGGCCTCCGCAGGGGCGAGGGTGTTGCCGGCGCTTGGCTGAAGGGCGCTCGTCATGGCCGCCTCACTCCCCCGCCTGGGCCGCCTCGGGCACACGGTCGAGAAGGTCCCGCACCAGGGCCGCGGGGATCGCCACGGACACCGTGACAGGCTTCGAGGTGCCGTCCGGGTTGGCGATGGTCAGGAACACGTGAAGGCTTTCGCCGTCCCGCCGATGCTCCAGGACGAAGAGGTCCGAGGGCGTCCCCTCGACGGGGGCAACGAGGCTGTGGGCGCGGGGCTCGATGCCGGCGAACTGGAGGTGCGCGGGGGTGTCGTTCTTCGTCATGGTGGGTTCCTGGTGTTGAGCCCGCGCGGTGCAGGCATGGGGAAGCCGTTCACGCGGACCGGTGAAGGCCAGCGCGGCGGGGTGGTGAGAGGGTTTCAGGGGCTCCCCGGCTTACGGGTCTCCTGAGTGGGAGGTGAGGGGGGCTCTAGGAGCTGACCGAGGCTCTGGCCTTCAGGACCACCGGGAGGGACTGACCTGTCACATCCCGAGCGACAGCTTCCATGATGATCCTGCCTTCCTCGACACGGGAGCGAGGGAGGAGAAGACCATTATGGAGACCCAGCCCCACGATGCCCCGAGCACGCATCTCCTCCAGAACGTGGACGAGGATGACGCTCTCGGTGTGCATGAGGGAGAAGCCCAGGCCGACCCCGAAGCAGGACTTGAGAGCCGGGTGACGCTTCAGGATGGCGGCCTTGGTCCGTGCCACCGTCCACTCGGCCGGTAACCGGGGATCATCCTCCTTTTCGGGGACAGGCCAAGAGGTCCGGCGGTAGGCATCGAAGAGGATGGTGTTCATCGCCAGCTTTAGCGCTGAGCGGTGCTCCGGGCCCAGCCCGTCGACGGCGTAGAGGTCGCCCTCGGGAGGAACCCTTCCAGTGCTCGCGTAGGCCAGCCTCGGGAACATGGAGGCGAAGTCCAGGTCCTCGACGGGCTCGCCTTCGACCCTGATGCGGCTCCGCCGACTGCGCTCAAGGTTCTGCCAGAAGCCGCCGTAGAGGCGCCCAGAGCGGTCGAAGCGGGGCCCCTCGTCATCCGCGTGCAGGACGAAGCATCGGCTCATGTGCCGGTGCCGATGGTCTACGAGCCCACGGCCATCGTCTCGGAAGGCCACGTCTGCGGCCCCCAGGTAGGCGTTGAGGCCCTGGACGGTCGAGCGCATCGCGACCGTGCCGGCCGTATCTGGGTAGTCCACGAGTCTCCCAGAGTAGCCCGAGGCGGACGCTCCAGGCCGTTGAGCGCGCCTCCGCAGGATGATGGGCTCTTCCCCGGCGAGCCTCCCGAAGTCCGTCAGGGTGATGCCGGTCTCCCGGACCTTCGCCGCGAACGCGGGCGTAGGCGCGATGGAGGATGCCTCCCGCCACTGACAGGCCGGGGCGCGGATGGAGAGGATGCCCAGCTCGTCCATCCGGTCGAGGAGACCGGAGAAGGGCTTCCCGAAGGCCGGGTTGTCATACCGGGTGCGGCCCTTCTCGCCGTGCTTCAGGAAGACCGCGAGGCGTCCTGAGTCGGCGGGCATCAGCACGGCATGGGCGAGGTTCGCGACCACGGCCTCCACGGCGGTGAGGTGGTGCCGCTGGTCCGTCTCACGGCGCTTGCGAAGGCGGGCTCCGGTCTCGGCCTCATGCTGAGCGAGAAGGGCCACGGTGTCCTCTACGAGGCGGCGCAGGGCAGGCCCCGAGGCTCCCCGCCAGTCGTCAAACGGACGGTGCCGGGCGGGCGCGATGCGGGGACGCTTCGACGGGAGGGGCAGAGCAAGGCTGAGGTTCATCGGACCGGGCCTCGCAGGGTTAGGGGAGAGGGGACGCGGAAGGGGCCACGTGGGTGGCTCGGAGGGTTCGACGGGTGGTCAGCTCCCTGGCCGTGAGAACGTCGAGGTTCCGGGAGCGCAGGTTGAGGCGGTCGCCGTCCCGGTAGCGGATGAGGCGGACCAGCGGGTCAGCGACAACGAGGCGGGCGACCATCACGAGGCGGCGGCGCCCCAGGCCGCGGAGGCGGACGTAGAGCTGGCCCTTGCCGTTGTCGTTCACGAACCACGCCCGGTGGCCGTACTCGGCAACGATGGCCGCGTGGTCGGTCTCGTAGAGCCAAGCGTGAGCGCCTGGGCGATTGGTGAGCGGGACCCCGACAACCGAACGGCCGTCATCGTCCCGGCTGTGGAGGACAGCCAAGGTCATGGGAAGAGTTCGGTGAAGGAGGGTGTTCAGGGCCACGGGAGCGGCCCCGAACGTGGGAGAAGACCCGAGGCGCTACATGCTCGGAAAACAATGGATGCGTCCGGCCACGAGGTAGCGCCTCGGGTTATTCACTGGTGGCGGGTAATCGACCACGTATAGGTGGCGGGTATTCGACCCGGCCCGACGCTCCGGGGTGCTCGCCGCTACGCCGCCGAACGAGCCCGCTCCCAGGTCGGCCCCCAGGTGAACGAGAGGTATCGGCGTCCGAGCCACACCTCGTGATAGCCGTTTCCGTGGTCGAGCCAGTCGAACCACTGATGTCCCCGCGTGCCATCGTCGCCCGAGTAGAGAACTTCTATGAGCCGGCCCAGCGTCACGCTGAAGCTGCCCCACCACAGGTCCATGTCAAACCGCTTGCCCAGCACTTTCACAGCGATCTTCATCGTCTAAGCCCTACGCGCCGAAGCGAGCGCACAAGTCAAATACGTCGCTTCAATGGCTGAGTCTGTAGCAACAATACAACTGAAAATGCATCTAATACTTCCGATACCGTGACTATCACGCTTCCGGAACGATTACGTGACGTGTTCGTCTATTCGAGAAGCTGGATTTTTGTTTAGCCTTCATGCCTCGTTGTGACAACCAGACGGAGGGCCTCAGAGAACGTCTGGGGCACCTGGAAGACCGGCGTAGCGGGCACCGGAGCGGGCCGCGTCAGCTCCTCGTAGGCGTCGAAGCGGCGGATGACCTCGGCGCGCACCGCCTTGGCCTTGTCGGTCTTCGACAGGATGCAGACGAGAAGGGCTTGCTGGCGGTTGAGGTAGAAGGCTTCGGCAGGGCGCCCTCCTTGGGCTCCGAGGTTTGCACGCGCCGAATGCAAACCGCCGAACGCTTGCAGCTCGTCGCGATGCGTCTCGATGACGCCTCGGATGTTGGTCGGCCGGGCCATCCCGAGTTGGGCGGCAAGCGCCGTGTCCAGAACCCGCGGCTCGCCCTCGTAGGGGGTGATGGACAGGGCCACCGCGCGGCCGGTCTCGGAGATGACGGTCTTAGGTCCCTTGGAGAACATGGCAGGGGTCCTTTCAGCGGCCCGGCGGGCTCGCGTTCGTGGGCTTCCCTCGTCACTCCTCCGGCCCCAGCCCCATCATCCGCTTGTGCCGCGCACGACTCTCACGCCTCTCGGCCTTCCGGGCATCCTCTGCCTTCACCCGCTCGGTACGTTGCGCCTTCAGCATGTCCGCATTCGCAGCGGACCGGGGCATCTTCGACGCAAGGCGTTGGAGAGCGTTGTCGATATCCTCCACCGCAGCGGCCGGCATCGCGCCCATGAGAGCCCTCTCCGAGCCCAGCCAAGACCACACCGAATGCAGCGCCGTCCGCTGACGCTCGGCCAACGCCCAGGCCATCCGGTCGGCCTTATCGCGCTCCTCCCGAGCCGTCCGCCGAAGCCGCCCGAGGTGGTGCTCTATCGCCTCCTCCAGCACCTCGGCGGTGAACTCGTGGAGCTGGAGCGGAGGCAGCAACCGGCCGTGCATCGGGACCCTCAGGGACGCATCACGGGGAAGCCAAGCGTAGCCGTGACTCGACGCATCTAGAGTCAGGTGAGGGGGCGTCGAGACTGTCGGCGTAAGTGGCCTCTCCGCGCGCGCCAGCGAAAGCGCAGTGTGGCGGACCGGCATCGGTAAGGCCCGAGAAGCCTACGGCTCGGGATCGACCGTGAACCTGTAGACGGTCCTTGCGTTGGCCCCCGAGGCTGAGGGCGGACGATCTTGAACGACAATCAGGGAGGAGCCGCACTGCGGGCGCCTGAGGCTCGCGGCCCGACCCTCAACGACCTGACCCGTGTGCGCCTCGGGCGGCAACTCCAGGCCCTCTACGATCCCATTATCGATGAGCCGCTAGACCCCCGGCTGGCCGAGCTGTTGCGGCAACTGGACCAGGACCGGGAGTGCCTTTGAGTAATCTGGGACGGTTGGTGTCGATCGTTATCCAAAGTGGCCGTCAGCGAAGGCGCTGCGGCCCTCCAAGGCACCATTCGTAAGGTAGTGCGTCAGGGGGTTGACGTTGGCGGCGGCTACGTCCCCGTAGGTGGCCTCGTAGGCCCGCGTATCGAACGCAGCAGAGGGGTCGCGGCCTTCCCGCCAGCCGTTCGTATCGTAGTGAAGGAGTGGGTCCACGTTGGCCGCCCGCACATCCGCATACGCGGCCAGATAGCCCTTCGTATCGAACACCGCGTTCGGGTTGCGACCCTCATGCCAGCCGTGCTGCTGGTAGTGGGACGCAGCGAAGGCAAAGGCATCTCCGCCCGCGCCGAGTGCCGCCCGAGCCACGTCCGGGTTGCTGAGAAGATAGAATTCGGCGTCGAAGCCGTGGGCAGCGCTGACATCGCCTGGACGCCCAATCGCCGCGTAGGCCTGCCGGCCTTCCGCTTGGCCGTTGGCGAGGAAGTGTGACAGGGGGTCGATGCCGGCCGCCTTCACGTCCGGGTTGCGCGCGAGGTAAAGCTCGTTGTCGAACGTAGCGGACGGGTCGCGGCCCTCCCGCCAGCCGTTCGTATCGTAGTGCGTGAGCGGGTTGATTCCGGCCGCCTTCACGTCACCGTTGGCGGCAAGATAGCCGCTGGTCGAGAAGTAGGCAGATGGGTCACGGCCCTCCTGCCAGCCATTGGCGTTGTAGTGCGTCTCCGCATCGACGCGGGCGTTCCAGACATCAAGATTGCGGACGTAGTAGAAGAGGTCATCAACGAGCGCCGACCCGGTCTGTTGATTTACGGTGCCGTCCGCGAAGCGGTAGTGCTCGAAGCCCGAGAGCACAGCGTGCGTGCCGTTCGGTCCATCGATGACCGTGTGTCCGGCGGCGTCATAGCTAAGGCGCGCTTCTGGAAGGGCGAAACCGAAGACCACCGTGTCATCCCCCGCGCCAGCGTCGAGGACATGGGTCCCCGCGCCGACACCGTAGGTGTTGTTGCCAGGGTCGGCGGGGAGCGCGTTGAAGACCACCGTGTTGCTGCGACCGACATTGCCGCCCACATCGGTCTCGACGGCCACGAGGGCGTGATTGCCGGGACCGGCCAGCGTGACGCCCAGGGACCACCGCCCCTGGCCATCGACCGTCGCAGACCCGAGAGCCGTGCTCCCCTCGTAGACCGTGATGGTCGCTCCAACCTCACCGTACTGATTGATGCCGCCGGCCGTCTGCGTCACCGCGCTCCCGGAGAGCGTGACGTACCGATCCACCACGTCGCTTCCGGCCGTGCTGATGGTCACGACCGGCGGGGAGGTGTCGAGGGTCAGTCGAACAGGGTTGCTGGTGCCGATATTGCCCGCACCGTCCTGAGCCTGAGCGGACAGAGTATGCGTGCCGTCATTCTGAAGGCTGACGTTGGCAGTCCAGGTGCGGTCGGCATTGATCGTGCCGGTGCCGACGAGCGTCGATCCCTCGTAGATGCTGACCACTCCCCTGGCGCTGGCATCGACGCGCCCGGAGATCGTGGTGGTTGACGTGTTGAGGCCACGGTCGGTTGTGCTGATGCTGACCAATCGCTGATAGGTCCCGCTCGGGTCGGTCACGCTTTCGATGGACCGGGAGAGGATGTTTTCGCGGGCGGCGAAAGCCAGGACCGTCTCACTGATAAGAGCGTCCGGTCCCACACCTCCAGAGACATACCCGGCCTGAGTAGCGCCCCCGACATGAAAGGTCGTACCTGCGGCGTTATCAGTCGTGAATAACGAAAGGCTCTGGTAAACCGTCCCCGGAAGCCCAACAGTCAGATTGCCAATGAATAGATTGGAGTCTGAGGTAAAAATCCTCACACTCGCAAGCATTGAATAGCCCCCATTTATTGAAGAGAAATCTTGCAGCGTCGTACTTGATACGCGCACTGTTGTCGCACCCATATTAGGTGCGCTTACATATAAGTTCGGAATGCCAGTAAGGGATACGTTCGTTAGATCGTATCGATAGCCGCCAAATCTTCCGGGGCCGGAAAGAATAAGCGTGTCTCCGCCCCCACCACCGGAGATACTATCTCCCGCGCGAATATTGGACGGCGAGGCAACATAGAAGGCGTCCTTTTCAACGCCCCCAATTATGCTATTGCTCCCTGTACCGAGAAAGACATTCACGAGTGCGTTGCCGTTCGCGTCCGTTGTCGCGGTCGACGCGCCGCGCCCGAGAGTCACCGCCGTCGAGCTGTTGCCGAGCCTCAAGGTCGCCGCGGCGGTGGTCTCGTTCGTGAGGGTGACAGCCTCGAAACCCGTGAAGCGCAGCGGGCTTCCGAGATCGAAGGTTCCGCTACCCGAAAGGGCAAGCGTGTCGAACCCAGCGCCGCCCTCAAGGGAGTCGGATGGGTTGAACGTCAGGGCCGTGGCGTAGACGATTTGGTCCTCGTCGCTGGGGAGGACGGTGTCGGCGTTGGGGGTCAAGGTCGCGGTGACGGCCACGGACGGCTCCTGTGTCGTCGCTCAGACCGAACGACGACCTCGGCGGTTGCGTGCAGGCAACCAATCACGCTGCCCTCACCGCATCAACTGGAAATAGTACCTTCGCCCTTCGCTCCGCTTAGCACCCGATGCACCGAACCCTTGCCGATGCCCATCTGCTCCGCGATCTCGCCCATGCTGAGCCCTTGAGCGGACAGCCCCCGTATCTCATCGGCGCGGAGCCTCACGGTCGGCTTGCGGCCCTTGTAGGCCCCTTCCGCCTTGGCCTTGGCAATCCCCTCCCGCTGGCGCTCCAGCATCATCTCCCGTTCGAACTGCGCCACACCCCCGAGGACGTTCAGCATCAGCCGGCCGGTGGGCGTCGCGGTGTCTACGCCGAGGTTTACGATGCGAAGCGCCACGCCCTTGGCCTCCAACGCCTCGATGATCTTGCCCACGTGGACGACGCTGCGGGCCAGCCTGTCGAGCTTGGTCACCACGAGGGTGTCACCCTGGCGGGCGAACTCCAGGGCGGCATCGAGCTGACACCGAGGGGCCACGGAGGAGACCTGTTCCTTGAAGACCTTCTCGCACCCGAGCGCGGCGAGGTCCCGGAGCTGGGCATCGAGCCCGGCCTCCTGTTCCAGGGTCGAGGTGCGGGCGTAGCCGATGAGCATGGCGGGCGGTCCGTTCGTTCCAGTAGGTTCTAGGAAGATAGACCATGGCTCGTTCCGAAACGCAAGACCACTCTTCTGGAACCGCTACGGATGCCTCTTGGAACGTTCCGCTGGAGCAGGCCCTACTGGGACGGGAAGGCGCGGGAACGGAACGGCTAGCCTGAACCCAAGGTTGGCCCCGTGTCACGAACCTTGGGAGGTTTCCATGAAAGCCGCAGTGTTCGCCATCGCTGCTACCTTCGCGCTCGGCACCGCAGCCTACGCCGCCGAGGGTAGCCCTGCGACTGGCTCCGGGACGACGCGCTCCGGGACCATGAACAGCACCGGCCCGAACGATGCCGGCTCGGGCTCCTCCCCCGGTGCGGCGGGAAGCGGTCCCTCGACGGGCGACAAAAGCCGGTCGGGCACGTCCAACAGCACGGGCGCCAACGATGCGGGCTCAGGGTCAACGCCGGGGGCTGCGGGTGGCGCGAGCGGTGGCCGCTAGGTCGGACCACTGACGGCATCCTGGGGACGCCCGGCTGCATCCTCCGGGCGCCCTCGCGTACCTCATCTCGTGCACCTGGGCGCGATACCGCGCGGGGTACTGGGCGCGCGTCTGGCCGGGGGGCACGGGGGGAAATCCGCTTTGCCAATCTGTCGATGCCTCCACGGATTTTTCGGGTAAAACCTAGGGACCCCCTTAGCGGCCTTGACGGTCACATTCCGCTCTCACACAATATGACCAAGCGTTGTCCATAAGTCATTGTTCTGGCTTAGAGTACGTCGTTCCGTGGAGGTTCGAGTCCTCTTGGCCGCACCAACTCGTTCGAGTTGGTGTTTTCGTTCTGAGATCCGATGATCCGGCGCCCGAGCCGGCCGGGTTTTGGCAGAACCTTTTGCAGACGATCTTCGCCAACGATGGCGCCTGTATGCGCGATGACGCGCGGGCCGGCCTGCTCGCCGGCGTGGCCTAGCGCTTCGCGGACGGACGCTTGGTCTTGGCCTTGCGCTTTCGTGCCGCCTTCTTGCCGGTGACGGCCCTGCTCATCTCCGCGACGGCTGCGCGCTGCTGACGGCGCATCGCGGCCGTCGCCATGCCCATCCACCATCCGGCGGCGCGGTTCGCGGTGGACAGCCACAGGCTCATCGCGGGATTCTTCATCGCAGCCGCCTCGATCCGTCGTCGGCGGGTCAACGCCGCTCGCACGCTTTGGCTGCGTGCCGATCGGTCGACCGCAGAGGCTCGAGAACGCTCGATCTCGTCGATGAACCACCTTCGCGACGACCTGTTGGCCCGATCCGGGAATTGATGAGGTGAAATCCTCGGCCCCGCCTCAAGGCCGGTTCGCGGATGAGACGCCATGGTTCTCGAGATCGCGGGTTCGATCGGATCCGGCCTGATCGGCGCAGGCGTCGGGCTCCTCGCCTTCGTCGGCGGCGCAGACGGCGCAGAAGGCTGGGGATTGGGTCCCGGCCCGCCACAAAGGCGGCGCCTACCGGTTTTCGGGTGTCATCCAGAGCGTGTCCGGAGATCGGGTCGTGATCGCCTACAACGACGGCGACGAGGAGCCACCAGGACCGGCGGCTGCCGCTCCAAGGAGAGGCTTCGCCCGCCGCACGCCCCGCGCGGCGAAGCTGAACGGTTCCTGTCCGCGTCCTTCAGCCTCGCGCAAGCCGCGCTCTGCGAGGGTGTGTCCGTGGCCGCCCGGCGGCCATTCCGCAGGAGGCGGCGGCTCCGGTTGTCGCCCCGGTGAGAGACAGGAAAACGGTCATGCGCAACATCGCTCTCCTCTCGGCCGCCGCGCTCGTCGCCGGCGGTCTCGTGACGAACTCGGCCGCGCAGGCGCGCGACGGCGGCGCGATCGCCGCCGGCGTCATCGGCGGTCTGGCGGCCGGCGCGCTCCTCGGCGCCGCGGTCTCCGAGTCCCGCGCCGCCCCGGCCTACGGGTACGGCTACGACTACGTCCCTCCGCCGCGGCCGATCTACCGGCCGGCGCCGGTGGTGCGGGTGGAGGAGTACGAGGCGCCCGTCTACGAGACCCGTCGCGTGGTCTCCTACGAGCGCGTGCCGGTCGGCTACGGCTACCGTCCCGCCCCGGTGCGCTGGCACCGCGACTGGGATCGCCCCTACGGATACGGCGGCTGGTGAGCCGTCGCGCGATCCGCTCCCGCGATGCCGCGTGCGGCGCGCGGGAGCCTCGGGCGCCCTGAGGGCGTGGTCCGCCGCCCGATCGTCGCGCCCCCTCGACGGCACGTGACCGTGATGCTTATTCCGTATTCATAAGGTTATCGAAATGCTAAGGGCGTGGGATATCGTCCCACCTGAAATGGCCCGAAATGCCGCGGTTCTTCATTGATCTTCATGACGGCTCGAACTTCGTCAAGGACACGGAAGGGTTCGATCTGCCCGACCACGCGGCTGCGCAGGAACGCGCCATCCGCATTATGGCGAAGATCGCGCAGGGGTTTCCGGGCACTGCCGAGCGCGAGGACTACCTCGCCGCCATCCGCGACGCGGACGGCCGGGTGGTGATGCGCGTCCATCTCTCCCTCGACGTCGAGCGCATCGAGACCGCCTGACCGCTCGCACGCCGGCGCGGACACGAACCCGCGAGCGGCTTGTGGGCGACGCCGCCGGCCTCTGGCGCAGGCGCCGGCCGCGCGCCTAGGATCGGATGTCCGCCGATCCGGCGGCGAAGGGAGGCCTCGATGTCCCGCGCCCCGCTCCTGTCCTGTCTCGCGACCGGTCTCGCCGCCGGCCTCGCGCTCGGCCTCGCCACGCCGGCGAGCGCCCTCTCCGCGCAGGATTGCTCGGCGAAGTATCAGGCTGCCAAGAAGGCCGACACCCTCAAGGGCCAGAGCTGGAACGACTTCCGCAAGGCCCAGTGCGGGGATGCCGCCGCGGCCGAGCCGGCCGCCGCTCCCGCCGCCAAGGCGGCCGCGCCGGCCACGCCCTCCACCACGCCCGCCGTCGCCGGCAGCGCCGTCTATCCGAAGGCGGTCGATCCGAAATACGCCAAGGAGAGCGCCGGCAAGGGCCGCCAGAAGACCTGCCTCGACCAGTACAATGCCAACAAGGCCGCCGGCGGCTCCGCCAATGGCGGCATGAACTGGATCCAGAAGGGCGGCGGCTACTACGCCGAGTGCAACAAGCGCCTCAAGGTCTGAGGCGCTCTCCCTCCGATGCGGCCACCTACCCTTTCACCTGCCCGTGGACGAGGCGGTGGATGAAGCCGAGCTTGGCGATGACGGCGGGCGAGAGCACGAAGGGGTAGAGGTCCCCCTGCCCCATCGCCCGTGAGACGCTGTTCATCGCGAAGACGAAGGGCAGCCAGGCGGCGACGATCTGGTCGATGCTCACGGCGGCGTAGGGGTCGAAGTCGATGCGCGCGGCGAGCCCGCCCTCCGCGTCGAGAAGCGGCTTCACCTCCATGCCGAAGGCGCTCGCCATCTCCAGCGTGTCGACGATGTGGAGGTAGTGCGCCCAGGTCTCGGCGAAGTCCTCCCAGGGATGCGTGGTCGCGTAGGCCGAGACCGAGTGCTGCTGCCAGTCGGGCGGCGTGCCCTCCTCGTAGTGGCGCTTGAGGGCGGCCTCGTAGTCCTGGCTGTCGTCGCCGAACACCGCCCGGCAGGCGTCGAGGAGGCCGGCGTCGCGCACCAAGAGGTCCCAGTAGTGATGGCCGACCTCGTGGCGGAAATGGCCGACGAGGGTGCGGTAGGGCTCGCCCATGCCGCGCCGGCGCGATTCGCGCTCGGCGTCGTCCGCCTCGATCAGGGCGATGGTGATGACGCCGTTCTCGTGGCCGGTCATCACCTTCGGTCCGTCGGCCTCCGGCGGGTCGGAGAGGAAGTTGAAGATCAGCCCGTGCTCCGGGTCCTCGGCGCGGGTGGCGAGGGGCAGGTTCCAGCGCAGCAGGGCGTAGAAGAGCTGGTGCTTTGCGAACTCCATCAGCCGCCAGCGCTCGAGATTCTCCGGCGTGCTCACGTCGGGGATGATGCCGTTGTGGCGGCAGGCCCGGCAGAAGGGCTCGCCGCTCTCGGGCGGCGTCAGCCAGTTGCAGGCGTCGTGCGCGGCGTTGGCGCAGAGGAAGCGCGTGGGGCCGGGGGCGGCGAGTGCCGTCCAGCCGTCGCCCGAAGGCTCCAGTGCCGAGAGCGCGTCGATCTCCGGCAGGTAGGCCAGACGGTGCCCGCAGCGCCCGCAGGTGCGGTTCTCGAAATACAGGACGTTGCCGCAGGATTGGCACTGGAACAGCTTCATGGGGGTCCCCGTCGGATGGCGCGTTCGGCACCGCCATGCATCGACCGTGCTCAATCCGAGTCGTCTTCTCCGGTTCCGAAAGAGGCCGGCCGCCGACGGGAACGAATGTCAGGCTCGGCCGTCATCCCTGAGAGCGGGTCCGCGTTCATCGCCGAGAACCCGCTGCGGCAGGGAGCGCGCCGAGCCATGCAGACTCTCGTTTCGACGCCGAGCCCCGGACCGTTCCACGGAACTCTCGTTCCGATGGACGCGACGGAGGACGATTTTCCGGATTTCGGTCGTCCGGACACGTGGCGGTCCGTCACGGCCGTCGACCGGCCCGACGCGAATATCGGCCGCCCGGCCTGGCACGAGCGGGCCAAGCGCATGCCCGAGGCGATCTCCCGGCGGCTCTGAGCGAACAGGGGGTCACGCGTCGCGCTGCAGCCCGTCACTTCGGGCCGCAGCCGATGCAGATCCCCTTCTGGATGCCATCATCCTTCTTCTGCATCTCGGTCCGCTCGGGCGTGCCGCGCTCCGTGCCGCCCGCGCCGGCCGGCGGCATGGTACGTCCGACCGTGGAGGTGTTTGGCGCGGTCGAGGTCGAGGCGGGACCGCCGCCCGTGCCCGTCGACGCGGCGGGCTGGGCGGACGCGCCCGCGATGCCGAGGACCAGCGTGAGGGCGAGACCGTAGGGCGGAATTCGAAGACGGGACTGGATCACGGAGGGGCCTCCTGTTCACGGGGCCAACGTGCCGGAGGCGGGGCGGTTCGCGGCCCCGTCCGTTTCGGCCGCGAGGCAGCCCGGCGCGGAAACCGTCCGGTAATCCTCGCCCGCCAAGGATCGGCGCATGGAGACACCGATTCCCCCCGCCCGAGCCCAGGTCGCCAGAACGGCCCCGGTCATGAGCAAGGACCAGCTCGCCGTCGAGCTGAAGCGCCTCGCCTCGGTGCAGGTCGCCGACATCACCCGCGCGGTGAAGGAGGGGCAGAAGGCCATCGCCCTCAACGAGGTGCGCGATCTCGCCCAGCGTCTCGCCCGGCTCGCGGACGCCTTCGCGCCGCCGGCCGCGGAGCCCGGCCGCGACGCCGCCTGAGGTTCAGCCGAACAGGTCGATCGTGGTGAAGCCCCGCGGCGCCAGCCGCTCGGCGAGGACGCGCCGGTGGCATCGCGCCGGATCGCGCTCGAAGCAGAGCAGGCAGGTCGGCGCCTGCGCCGCGGTTACTGCCAGCGCGTCGAGGGCGAGGTCGCCATCGGCGGTATCGAGCACCTCCTCGCAGTAGATCCTGCGCATCAGCGCGGCGTCATCGGCGCGGGCCGCCTCGCGCCCGGCCTTCGGCGTGCCGAGCGTCCGCAGATGCGTGTACCCGAGGCCGGCCTCGGCGAGGCCCGCCGCGAGCACGCCCTTCGAGAAGCCGCGCTTGCGCGAGTTCGCGACCGCGCGGACGTCGGCCAGCACCAGGACGCCGGCCGCCTGAAGCGCGGCGACGAGCCGCTCCTGGTCGAGCCCCTCGTAGCCGATGGTGAACAGTGTGTTGCCCATGGGTTCTCCGTCGAAAAGGCGTGTCCCTTCAGCGGGATGTTAGGAGGTGATGACGCGCCGCGCGAGGGCGATGTCGCTGGCCTGCAACAGCGATCGGAAATCCGCCGCAAAGCCGTCAAAGCTCTGTTAACCGCCTCGGGGGCATCGATGGGCCCAGGTAATGTGGCGTACGGGAAGAGCGGGCCTGGCATCGATGTCGCAGACGCACGCACGGCACGCGCCGGCCCGGACGTTCGGCGCCCTCGCCCGCAAGCTCGCGGCGGCGGCTCTGCTCGCCGGCCTCGCCGCCTGCGCCTCCAACAACGATTTCTACCCGACCAAGGGCGACGTGAAGCCCCATCCCGGCGTCGCCAAGGCCAAGCGGCACCCGATCCACGGCATCGACATCTCGAAGTGGCAGGGCCCGATCGACTGGGCCTCCGTGCGCGGCGCCGGCACCCAGTTCGCCTTCATCAAGGCGACCGAGGGCGGCGACCACGTCGACGAGCGCTTCCGGGAGAACTGGGACGGGGCCGCCCGCGCCGGCGTGCCGCGGGGCGCCTACCACTTCGTGTTCTGGTGCCGCTCGGCCCGCGAGCAGGTGGAGTGGTTCAAGCGCAACGTGCCCGCCGACCCGAGCGCCCTGCCGCCGGTCCTCGACGTCGAGTGGAACGGCCACTCGCAGAAATGCCCGAAGCGCCTGCCCAAGGCCGAGGCGCTCGCCATGATGCGGGTGATGCTCGCCGAGATGGAGGCCTACACCGGCAAGCGGCCGATCATCTACACCGACATCACCTTCCACAAGGACGTGCTGGAGGGCGAGCTGCCCGACTATCCGCACTGGCTGCGCTCCACCGCCGCTGAGCCGGAGCAGCGCTTCGCCAACCGCCAGTGGATGCTCTGGCAGTTCACCTCGACGGGGCGCGTGCCTGGCGTGCGCGGCGACGTCGACCGCAACGCCTTCTACGGCACGCAGGCCGAGTGGGCCTCGTTCCTCGCCACCGACTGCGATCCGCGCGTCCACGGCGTGCTGTCGCGGCAGGGGCTCTGCACCGGCAAGTAGCCGCCGGGCGCAACCGCGGCGTGCATTCCGGTCGCCGGACGGCCCCGAATCCCCGGACGAGAATTTTTTCCCTGCGGAATCTTTTCTTTGATGTCTGATAATGAACAGACCGCCGTCGCGGCCGTAGTCTAGGGAGACCGCGAACCAACGCAGAACACTCCCGCCGATGTCCGTTTCCGTTTCGCAGATGGAGGGCAACCTCCTCCTGAAGTCTCTCCATGCCGACGATCGGGCGCTCCTCGCCCCCCATCTCGACCTTCTGACGGTCCGGAAGGGCGACACCCTGTTCGAGACGGGCAGCGAGGTCGGGGCGATCCACTTCCCCTGCGATCAGGCCGTGGCAACCCTGCTCATCGCCATGCGCGACGGCCGCACGGCGGAAACGGCCACCATCGGGCGAGAAGGGGCGGTCGGGGGCGTCGTCAGCGACGGCAGCCTCCCGGCCTCGACCCATGCGGTGATCCAGATCCCCGGCCCGGTCCTGCGTATGGAGGCGAGCCGGCTCCAGGAAGTGCTGCAGCAGGCGCCGGCCCTGCGCAACCTCTTCACCCGCTACTCGGACTGCCTGCTGGCGCAGGTGCTCCAGTCGGTCGCCTGCAACGCCCTGCACCCGATCGAGCAGCGCTGCCTCCGCTGGCTGCTGACGCTCCAGGACCGGATCGGCTCCGAGGCGCTGCCGGTGACGCACGAGCTTCTCGCCGCGATGCTCGGCGTGCAGCGCACCTATCTGACGCGCATCCTGCGCACCCTTCAGGAGAACGGCCTCGTCTCGGTGGGGCGGGGGCGCATCACCATCGTCGACCCGAGCGAGGCGGAGAACGCCGCCTGCGAGTGCCACGCCACGGTGAAGCGTCACTTCACCAGCGTGCTCGGGGCGGTCTACGGCGCGCAGGGGCGGATCGTGGGCGTCGAGCCGCCGCGCGATCCCGCCCGCGGCGGCGCCCGCGTCGCGCGCGGGCGCTGAGGCCGGACGCGGGTCCGGCGTTCCGAGGGGCCGCGCTCAGGCGGCCCGCACGGTTCCGAGGAAGCGGTCGAGCTCGTTGCGCAGGGCGCCGGCCTGCTGGGACAGCTCGCTCGCCGCCGAGAGGACCTGCTCGGAGCCGCTGCTCGTCGTTCCCGCCGCCTGTGCGACGCCGGCGATGTGGCTCGACACGGCGCGGGTGCCCTCCGAGGTGCGGGCGGTGGTCCGGGCGATCTCGCCGGTCGCGGCCCCCTGCTCCTCCACGGCCGCGGCGATGTCCCCGCCGATCCGGGCAAGACGCTGGATCACGCTGACGACGCCGCCGATGCCCGCGACCGAGGCCTCGGTGGAGGCGGTGATCTCGCCGACCTTGGCGGAGATCTCCTCCGTCGCCCGCGCCGTCTGGCCGGCAAGCTCCTTCACCTCCGAGGCGACCACGGCGAAGCCGCGGCCCGCCTCCCCGGCGCGGGCCGCCTCGATGGTGGCGTTGAGGGCGAGCAGGTTGGTCTGGCCGGCGATCGTCGAGATCAGGCCGACGATCTCGCCGATGCTGGCGGCGGCGGTCGCGAGCCTCTGCACCTCGCCGGCCATGGCCTGCGCGTCGCGCTCGGCGGTCGCGGCGAGGTCCGCCGAGCTCGTCACCTGGGTGCCGATCTCCTGCACGGAGGCCGAAAGCTCCTCGGTCGCCGCGGCGACGGTGTCGGCGGAGAGCGCGGCCTCCTGCGAGGCACCGGCGACGCTCTCGCTGAGGCTGGCGACGTCCTCGGCGGCGCGGGACATCTCGCGGGCGGACGCCTCGAGTTCCGTCGCCGCCGCCGAGACGGCGCCGACGATGCCCCCGACGCGGCTCTCGAAGGCGTCCGCGACGGCGTGCATCGCGGCGCGCTGGGAACTGGCGTTGGCCTCGGCCATCCGCTCCTGCTCCGCTCGGATGCGGCGGCGCTCGACGACACTGTCGCGGAAATCGACCGCTGCGGCGGCGATGGCGCGGACCTCCTGCGGGCCGCCCTGGGGGATCGCGACCTCCGTCTCGCCCCGGCCGATGGCGGAGAGCGCCTGGGCCATGCGGGTGAGCGGCCGGGCGATGGCTCCGCCGAGGCCGACCGCGAGCGCGCCCGACAGGCCGAAGATGCCGAGGCCGAGCACCGACCACAGCATCAGGCTGCGGTCGGCGGCTCCGCGCAGGGTCGCGGCCTGCTCCACGAGCGCCGTGCCGAGCCGGTCCTCCACGCCCTTCAGGGCGTCGATCCGCTTGGTGGCGAGGCCGAACCAGGCCGGGCCGTCCCGAAAGGCGAGGGCCTCGCCGGGCTGGGTGCCGAGGGCGAGCGTGCGCAGCTTGGCGATCTCCTGGGCGGCGGGCACCGCTTCGGCGGCCTCCAGCGCGGTGACCTCGCCGGCCTCCGCCCGCAGCCGGAACCGGCCCTCGTGGATGCCCTGCGCCGCGACGAGGTTCGAGAAGCGCATCAGGCCGGGAAGCTCGAACCGGCCGGCGGCGAAGGCGGCGGAGCCGACGGCCCGCTCCTGTCCCGCGGCCTCCTTGAGGGCGAGAAGGGAGGAGTAGGCGGCGACGCGGTTGGCGATCCCGACGTCGCGGGTGATGGTCGCCATCTCGCCGATGATTCCGAGCCCCTGCCCGATCAGGCCGGTGTAGAAGGCGATGACCTGGGGAGGCGTAACCGTGAGGGCGTCGACGGCCTGACGCTGGGCGGCGATGCCGGCGAGGGCCGCCTCGAAGGCGGTGCTGCGCTTGGCGAAGCCGTCGCCGTAGGCTCTCGCCTCCTCGCCGATGCCGGTCAGGCCCTTCAGCACGGCGTCGGTGCGGGCGCGCTGGGCGGAGAGCTCCTCGCGAAACTGCGTGCCTTTCGAGCCGAGGAACAGGCTCGAGGCGCCCCGCTCCCGTTGCGCCTCGTGGATGAAGGCGCTCAGCCGGGCCGCCAGCCCCGCGAGCTTCTCGACGCCAACGAGCTCCGTCCGCTGCGATGTCTTGTCGACGACGGCGATCCCCGAGACCGCTGCGAAGGCCAGGCAGGGCGCCAGAGCGACGGCCAGGATCCGGCCCTTGAGTGAACGGAACAACATCGGCAAATCGAGTCCTCGGACGACAATCATGCCCCCGGGGCTGGTGTTGCGGATTGCGAGTTACAGTTCGGTTTACTCTGGGTTGAACGTATTCATATACGATCAATAGAATACTATTTATGCATGTTCTGATGAGTTTTTGTGCAGGCAGGCGCGCTTTCGGGCGCGTCGATCGAGCGTCCTGGCGCCGCCGGCCCGCATTGGATTTCCGCGGCCCATCCTTACATCCTGCGTGAGGTCTCACGCAGTGCGCCGAACGGTCGCCGGACGTGTTGCCGCTGTACCATGTTTGTTCTAGCAGAGGTCCGGATCGCGCCACGGGTCGCGGGACGGCGGGGATGCGCGCGCATGGCGGGAGCCAAGGTCACGGCAGGAGCCAAGATGGCGAGAGCGAAGACGGCGGCGGGCCGGGCGCGGGATGCGTCGGCGGAGGACGACGCCATCGGCCGCCTGGAGCGGATGTTCGACGGGGCGCGCGTCATCTCCGTGCGCGGCGCCCGCGAGCACAACCTCAAAAACGTCGACCTGACGATTCCCCGCGACAAGCTCGTGGTGTTCACCGGCCTCTCGGGCTCCGGCAAGTCCTCGCTCGCCTTCGACACGATCTACGCCGAGGGCCAGCGGCGCTACGTCGAGTCGCTCTCGGCCTATGCCCGCCAGTTCCTCGAGATGATGTCGAAGCCCGACGTCGACCAGATCGACGGGCTCTCGCCGGCGATCTCCATCGAGCAGAAGACCACCTCGAAGAACCCCCGCTCGACGGTGGGCACCGTCACCGAGATCTACGACTACATGCGCCTGCTCTGGGCGCGGGTCGGCATCCCCTATTCACCCGCCACCGGCCTGCCCATCGAGAGCCAGACGGTGAGCCAGATGGTCGACCGGGTTCTGGCGCTGCCGGAGAAGAGCCGCCTCTACCTGCTCGCGCCCGTGGTGCGCGGCCGCAAGGGCGAGTACCGCAAGGAGATCGCCGAGTTCCAGAAGAAGGGTTTCCAGCGGCTGCGGATCGACGGCGAATACTACGCCATCGACGACGCGCCGAAGCTCGACAAGAAGCTCAAGCACGACATCGACGTGGTGGTGGACCGCGTCGTGGTGCGCGCCGACATGGCCTCGCGCCTCGCCGAATCCTTCGAGACGGCGCTGGAGCTCGCCGACGGCATTGCCGACATCGAGTTCGCCGATGCGCCGGAAGGCGAGGCGCCCAAAAAAATTACCTTCTCGTCGCGCTTCGCCTGTCCCGTCTCCGGCTTCACGATCCCCGAGATCGAGCCGCGGCTGTTCTCGTTCAACAACCCGTTCGGCGCCTGCCCCGCCTGCGGCGGCATCGGCCACGAGATGCGGGTCGACGCCGATCTCGTTATCACCGACCCCGCCCTCACTCTGAAGCGGGGCGCCGTCGCGCCCTGGGCGAAGTCGACCTCGCCCTACTACGAGCAGACGCTGGAGGCGCTCGCCCGCCACTACGACTTCAAGACGAACGTTCCCTGGTCGGCGCTGCCGGCGAGCGCGCAGATGGTGGTCCTCTACGGCACCGGCCAGGACCGGGTGCGCTTCGACTACAATGACGGCCTGCGCGGCTACAGCGTCACCAAGGCCTTCGAGGGGGTGATCCCGAACCTGGAGCGTCGCTACCGGGAGACCGAGAGCGAATCCTCCCGAGAGGATATCGGCCGCTTCATGAGCGCCACCCCTTGCGCGGCCTGCGGTGGCAAGCGCCTCAAGCCCGAGGCGCTCGCGGTGAAGGTCGCGATGCAGGACATCGGCGACGTCACCGCGCTCTCCGTGCGGGACGCGCATCGCTGGTTCGGGGAGCTGGGGCCGAAGCTTACGGACAAGCAGAACGAGATCGCGGTGCGCATCCTCAAGGAGATCCGCGACCGGCTCACCTTCCTCGTCGATGTCGGGCTCGAATACCTGACGCTCGCCCGCGGCTCCGGCTCGCTCTCGGGCGGCGAGAGCCAGCGCATCCGCCTCGCCTCGCAGATCGGCTCCGGCCTGACCGGCGTGCTCTACGTGCTCGACGAGCCCTCGATCGGCCTGCACCAGAGGGACAACGAGCGTCTGCTCGGCACGCTGAAGCGCCTGCGCGACCTCGGCAACTCGGTGATCGTCGTCGAGCACGACGAGGACGCGATCCTCCAGGCCGACTACGTGGTCGATGTCGGCCCCGGCGCGGGCATCCACGGTGGCGAGATCGTCGCGCAGGGCACGCCTGCCGAGCTTCTGGCACACCCGGACTCGATGACCGCGAAGTACCTCACCGGCGAGAGGAGCGTGCGCATGCCCGCCGCCCGCCGCAAGGCGCGCCGGGGGACGCTCCGCCTCGCGGGCGCGCGCGGGAATAACCTGAAGGACGTCACCGTCGAGATCCCGCTCGGCACCTTCACCTGCGTCACCGGCGTCTCGGGAGGCGGCAAGTCCACGCTCGTCATCGACACGCTCTACAAGGCGGTCGCCAAGAAGCTGAACGGCGCGCTTGAGCACCCCTCCCCCTTCGAGGGCCTCGACGGGCTGGAGAACCTCGACAAGGTCATCGACATCGACCAGTCGCCGATCGGGCGCACGCCGCGCTCGAACCCCGCGACCTACACCGGCGCCTTCACCCCGATCCGCGACTGGTTCGCGGGGCTGCCCGAGGCCAAGGCCCGCGGCTACCAGCCGGGCCGCTTCTCCTTCAACGTGAAGGGGGGGCGCTGCGAGGCCTGCTCCGGCGACGGCGTCATCAAGATCGAGATGCACTTCCTGCCGGACGTCTACGTGACCTGCGACGTCTGCAAGGGGCGCCGCTACGACCGCGAGACCCTGGAGGTGAAGTACCGCGGCAAGTCCATCGCCGACGTGCTCGACATGACCGTCGAGGAGGCCGCCGAACTGTTCAAGGCAGTGCCCTCGATCCGCGAGAAGATGGAGACGCTCGCCCGCGTCGGGCTCGAGTACGTCCGCGTCGGCCAGCAGGCGACGACGCTGTCCGGCGGCGAGGCGCAGCGGGTGAAGCTCTCCAAAGAACTCTCGAAGCGCGCCACCGGCCGCACCCTCTACATCCTCGACGAGCCGACCACCGGCCTGCACTTCCACGACGTCGCCAAGCTGATGGAGGTGCTCCACGAGCTCGTCGACCAGGGCAACACCGTCGTGGTGATCGAGCACAACCTCGAGGTCATCAAGACCGCCGACTGGGTGATCGACATGGGGCCGGAGGGCGGCGACGGCGGCGGCACCGTGGTCGCCGAGGGCACGCCCGAGCAGATCGCTGCCTCGGCCGCGAGCCATACCGGCCGCTTCCTGCGCGAGGTTCTGGCGCGGCGCCCCGCCGGACCGGCGGCGGCGAAGACGGCGCCGCCGCGCCGCGTCGCCGAGGCTCCGGCGGAAACCGGTGCCGCCGCACGGACGGCAGGCGGCGAGAAATCCCCGCCCGGCAAGAAATCCCCACCCGGCAAAATCCGACCAGCTGGGAAGAATCGTGCAGCCGCCGTCTGAGGCCTGATTCGTAGGCACCGATGGGCGATTCCAGCGCCCGGCCGGCCCGGATGCGGTCGCCGGGACCGCGGCGGGCGCCTCGGAAAGCCGGGCGCGCCTGCGCGATGGTCGCCGTCGACTTGCGCAATCGTCCCATCCGCCGGCGGCGCCAAGGGACTGTCACACTTGAAAATTCGGTGGCGGGCAATGCTTCGTGCCCGTGCTCGGGTGCTGTGTTGCGCCGCCGCAAGAATGCGGCTTTTCAGCAACGGTGCTTCCGGAAGCGCCGTGAATGCAGGCAACCCGCTGTCATTAAACGGGCAGGTGTAGAATAGTTCTCGACGTTGAGACTTGAGGCCCGTTCGTAAAGGGGGCGCTCGGCGAAGGTTTGGAACGGCGGTCGAGAACGACCTCGGCAACCCATCGCAGGACGCACGGGGCGAACGGCTGAGATCCTTGGGAAGGAACGATAACATGATGAAGACCTGGCTCACCGCCGGCGCGGTGGCGCTCTCCGTCGGCATGTCCGCGACGGCCGCCTTTGCCCAGACCACCACCGTCCCCGGCGAGCAGGTCGGCCTTGCGGTCGGCGCGCCGCTGCCCGAGGGTGTGTACGCGATCAACACCTTCACCTACCGCAGCCCGGACGGCCCGAACGCGACCTCGGTCGACACGGCCGTGAACGTTCCGATCCTGCTGTGGTCGACCCCGTGGCAGATCCTCGGCGCGCGCGTCGAGCTCGCCATCGCCCCCCCGACCGTGTTCACCTTCAACCGCGCTGCCGGTGGCCGTGACACCTCGATCAACGTCGGCACCTTCGTCGGCGGCATCTTCGCCTGGGATCTCGGCAGCAACGTCGGCATCAGCTACCTGGCCGGTGTCTACCTGAACGAGGCCAATGCTGGCCGCGGCGGCGGCCTGCCGATCCTGGCCTCCAACACCTACCGCCAGGGCGTCGCCATCAGCTACACCGGCGACGGCTGGAACCTGACCGCGAACCTGACCTACAACTTCTACGACGTTCCGGCCCGCTTCAGCGGCCGTAATGGCATCCCGGGCTTCTACGGCGCCCAGTTCCCGTCCGACGCCCTCAACCTCGACCTGACCGCGACGAAGAAGTTCGGCAAGTTCGAGATCGGCGCCATCGGTTACGGCACCACCAACCTGCCGAACGCCCGCGTCCCCGCTCTCAACGGCGGTGGCCGGTTCGCCCTCGGCGGCCTCATCGGCTACGACTTCGGGCCCTTCACGGTCCAGGCCTGGATCGCCCGCGACGTCGTGACCACCGCCCGCCAGACCGTTCTGGTCGCCGGTCTCCCGGTCGTCACCAACCGCGAGGCCTACTCGACCGAGGGCTGGTTCCGCGTCGTGGCCCCGCTCTACACCCCGGCCGCCGCCGCTCCGCCGCCGGCCCCGCTGGTCCGCAAGTACTGAGAACCAAGCTTCGGGCCGGCATCCCCGGCCCGAATCGCTCCGTCGAGGCCGTCCATCGCAAGATGGGCGGCCTTTCGCGTTCCGGCCGCCCTTTCCTTCGCACGAGCCGAAACTTTCCTCCGGGCGCGCCCGTAACCGCCGCCAGCAGCGCGCGTCCCGCGGGCTCGCTTGAGAGGAAATGCCATGCTCGGATCGTTCACCCGCCGCCTCGGCGCCCATGCCGCCATCGCCGCGCTCGGCCTGTCGCTCGCCGCAGCTCCCGCGCTGGCCAAGAACCCGATGGTCGGCGGCGCGCCGATGTATGCCAGCAAGACCATCGTCGAGAACGCGGTCAACTCGAAGGATCACACCACGCTCGTCGCCGCGGTGAAGGCCGCGGGCCTCGTCGAGACGCTGAGCGGCCCCGGCCCCTTCACGGTGTTCGCGCCCACCAACGCCGCCTTCGCCAAGCTCCCGCCGGGCACCGTCGAGACGCTCGTGCAGCCGCAGAACAAGGCGACGCTGACGAGCATCCTCACCTACCACGTCGTGCCCGGCACCCTGACCGCGCGCGACCTGATGGCCGCCGTGAAGGAGGGTGGCGGCCAGGCGACGATCAAGACCGTGCAGGGCACGCCCCTCACCGTCACCAGCCGCGGCAAGAAGGTCTACGTGACCGACGCCAAGGGCAACACCGCGACCGTGACCATCGCCAACGTGATGCAGTCGAACGGCGTCATCCACGTCATCAACGGCGTGCTCCAGCCCTGATCGGTCCGAACGGAACCGTCCATCGCCCCGGCGCCGTGTGCGCCGGGGCTTTCTCGTGAGCCGGGCGAGGCGCGCTACTCGCGGATCAGCTTGCCGGAGTAGATCACGGGCCCCGTCGGCAGGCCCGTCGGGGAGCCGCCCGGCGGCTCGACGGAAACGGCGAAGCTCCCTTCGCCGCCTCGGGCGGTGCCGACCGGCAGGCTCATCCGCTCGGCCTCCGACCCGATCACGCCCATGGGCTTCGGCCCACCCTCCGCGCCGACGAACCAGAGCTGAAGCGCCCGGCCCGCGGGCGCCGTCGCCGCCACGGGGCGCACCTGAACGCTGCCGGTCGCCGTGTCGAGGCTGACGATCAGCGCCGGTGCCTCGCCGGCCGGGGTCACGACGGCGACGTAGCGCGCGCCGCCGGTCTCGGGCCGGCGGGCGAGATCGAGCCCGAGGGTGATCGCCAAGCAGGCCGCCGCGATCGCCGAAGCGAAGGCGGCGAGCCTCCAGGTCCGCACCTGCCGCGACAGGGCCGCGACGCGGTTGTCGTTGGCGGGCATGGGGGCAGGCATAGGGGCTGGGACGGGGGATGCCGCGAGCGCCGCCGCGATCCTGTCCCAGACGCCGGACGGCGGGTCCGCCGCCGGGACCGCCTCCGCGAGCGGCGTCAGCCGCGCCTCCCAGGCGCGGACCTCGGCGCGGGCATGGGGATCGGCCGCGAGGCGCCGCACGAAGGACGCTCGCTCCTCGGGCGAAAGCGTGCCGAGCACGTACTCGGCGGCGGCGAGATCGTCGGGATCGCTCATGCGATCGCTCCGAGACAATCCTTGAGGGCGGCCAGCGAGCGGTGCAGCCAGGTCTTCACGGTGTTGACGGGGCTGCCGAAGCGCTGCGCCAGCTCCTCGCGGGAGTAGCCCTCGCAATAGGCCAGCACGACGCAGTCCCGCTGCCGGGGCTCCAGCCGGGCGAGGCACGCGGAGAGCGCGTCGCGATCGAGGAAGGACCGCTCTCCGTCGCTCGGATCCGCCAGCCGTTCCAACCAATCCTCCTCGTCCGGGGCGGGCGCCTGCGTCGCGTCGCGACGGCGCACCGAGTCGATGGCGCGATTGCGTGCGATCGCGCAGAGCCAGGAGAGCGCGCGGCCTCCCTCGGGCCGGTAGCCACCCGCACTCTGCCAGACCGCCAGGAACACCTCCTGGAGCACGTCCTCGGCCGCGCGCCTGTCCCGTTGGATACGCAGGATCACCCCGAACAGTTTCGGGCCGGCGCCATCGTAGAGCGCCCGCAGCGCCGCCTGATCGCCGCTCGCGACAGCGCCGAGAAGGCGTGCGAACTCGTCGTCTCCGCTCACGGACGCCACCTGCGCTCCCCCGCCCGTACCGATCTTCCGCTCGGCTTCGCGCGCTTTTTAACCAGCATTCGCACGCCGAGTCATATCCCGCCTCGCGGATGCGGCCCGCTCGGCGCGTTGATCGGGCCGGCGGCGGGGACTATCCCTGCCCGATGACGAGCGCGCGCGAACCCATCCATGTCGTCGGCGGCGGCCTTGCGGGGTCCGAGGCCGCCTGGCAGCTCGCCGGGGGCGGCCATGCCGTGATCCTACACGAGATGCGCCCCGAGCGGCGCACCGACGCCCACCGGACGGACGGGCTGGCCGAGCTCGTCTGCTCGAACTCCTTCCGCTCCGACGATGCCAACGGCAACGCCGTGGGCCTGCTGCATCAGGAGATGCGCAGCCTCGGCTCGCTGATCCTCGCCTGCGCCGACCGGCATCAGGTGCCGGCCGGCGGCGCCCTCGCCGTCGACCGCGACGGCTTCTCCCGGGCCGTGACGAAGGCGCTCGAGGACCATCCGCTGGTGACGATCGCCCGCGGGGAGGTCGAGGGCCTGCCGCCGGAGGAATGGGGGCCGTGCATCGTCGCCACCGGCCCCCTCACCGCCCCGGCGCTGGCCGAGGCGATCCGCGGGCTGACGGGGGCGGAATCGCTCGCCTTCTTCGATGCCATCGCGCCGATCGTGCATCGCGACTCGATCGACATGGGCAAGGCTTGGTTCCAGTCCCGCTACGACAAGGCGGGGCCGGGCGGCTCGGGGGCGGACTACATCAACTGCCCCCTCGATCGGGAGCAGTACGACGCCTTCGTCGCGGCTCTCGTGGCCGGCGAGAAGACGCGCTTCAAGGAGTGGGAGGCCTCGACCCCCTACTTCGACGGCTGCCTGCCGATCGAGGTCATGGCCGAGCGCGGCCCCGAGACGCTTCGGCACGGGCCGATGAAGCCCGTCGGCCTCACCAACCCGCACGACCCGACCGTGAAGGCCTGCGCCATCGTCCAGCTCCGCCAGGACAACGCGCTGGGCACCCTCTACAACATGGTCGGCTTCCAGACGAAGCTGACCTACGGCGAGCAGACCCGCATCTTCCGCACGATCCCGGGCCTGGAGAACGCCGAGTTCGCGCGGCTCGGGGGCCTCCACCGCAACACCTATCTCGACAGCCCCCGCCTCCTCGACGCAGGGCTGCGGCTGAAGGCGCGGCCGTCCTTGCGCTTCGCCGGGCAGATCACCGGCTGCGAGGGCTACGTGGAGAGCGCCGCCGTCGGGCTGATGGCCGGCCGCTACGCGCTCGCCGAGGCACGGGGGCAGGCGCTCGATCCCCTGCCGCAGACCACGGCCCTCGGGGCGCTGCTTGCCCACATCACCGGCGGCCACATCGCCGTCGAGGACGAGGGGACGCCCCGCTCCTTCCAGCCTATGAACGTCAACTTCGGCCTCTTCCCGCCCCTGGAGCGGGCGCCACGCAACGAGACCGGCCGGCGCCTGCGCGGCCCTGAGAAGGCGGCGCTGAAGAAGCGGGCCCTCACCGACCGGGCGCGGGAGGATCTCGCCGCCTGGATGGCGGCGCAGGGCGTGCTGCCGGCGGCCGCGGAGTAGGCCCTCTCACGTTCCTTCGAGGGCGAGCACGCGCCGGCCCGGCCGGTGGCCCTCGGCGCCGGTCTCGTGGAAGCCGAGCTTCGTCAGAAGGCCCCAGGAGGCGGTGTTCTCGGGCCGGCACTCGGCGAGCACGCCCCGCTTCGGGAAGCGCTGGCGCAGCGCCACCAGAACCCCCGCCACGGCCTCCGTGCCGTAGCCGCGCCCCCGCGCGGCCCCGCCGATCCAGTAGCCGATCTCGATCGTTCCGGGACCGCGCAGATGCGCTCCGACGACGCCGACCAGGGTGCCGTCCTTCCGCGCGCGGGCACCGAGGAAGACGTCGGTGCCCCGCCGGCCGCTGGCGATGAGTCCCTGCGCGTCCTCGAGGGTGAAGGGGGCGGGCAGGAAGTCGACGGCGCCGGTGATGGCCGGGTCGTCGGTGAGGCGGCGCAGGACCTCGGCATCCTCAGCCGCGAGGGGTCGAACCGTCAGGCGCAGGGTCTCGACCGGCGGCAGGTCTGCGAGGCTGTCGGGGCGCGCGCGGCGGAAGATCATTCTCGAACAGGTGGGGCGCCGGCCGCGGGCGTGTAGGCACGCCGGCGACGCGCCTTTCATCCCGGGAGGCCGTCCCAAAAACGCAAGCGCCCCCGGACCGGGGTCCGAGGGCGCGTCTTGGTGGGCGAGCCGGCCGGACGGCCGGCGCGCGATCAGGGATGGATGACCATCTTCGTGAAGGGCGAGACGTAGGCCTGGAGCATCACCAGGCCGCCCACGAGGCTCGCCAGCACGATCGAGTGCCAGAACACGAAGCGCAGGATCTTGCCTTCCTGGCCGAAATAGCCGGTGGCGGTCGAGGCCACGACGATCGACTGGGCGTCGATCATCTTGCCCATGACGCCGCCCGAGGAGTTCGCCGAGGCCATCAGGATGCCGGATAGGCCGAGCTGCTCGGAGGTGATCTTCTGCAGACCGCCGAAGAGCACGTTCGAGGCCGTGTCCGAGCCCGTCAGCGCCACGCCGAGCCAGCCGAGCAGGGTCCCGAAGAACGGGTAGAGGATGCCCGTTCCGGCGAAGGCGAGGCCGAGGGTGGCGTCGACGCCCGCGTAGCGGGTGAGCACGCCGAGCGCCAGCATCGCGGCGATGGTGATGAGCGAGTAGCGCAGCACCCAGATCGTCTCGATGTAGGCCTTGAACAGGCGCGCCGGCGAGAACTTCATGATGAAGCCCGAGATGATCGCCGCGATCAGCACGCCGGTGCCGGTGTAGGACATGTAGGTGAACATGAAGACCGCGGCCTCGGCCTTGGGCTTCGCCTCCACCGGGGGCACCTTCATGATGACGTTGTGCAGGCCGGGCACCTCGTACTTCCAGGTGAAGATCGGGTTCACGATGCCCTTGAACCAGCCGGTGCCCCAGATCGCGACCACCACCGAGAGGATGATCCACGGCACCCAGGCCATCATGATCTCGTGGGAGGAGGCGGTGCGGCCGCCGACATGGACCGGGGGCATGTCGCCGGGCACGCCGGCGCCGAGCGCCTGGGGGCGGTTCCGCTCGAGGTAGCCGATCGAGGGGTCGTTGCCACGCAGCGCGGGCGAGGTCCAGACCTCGGCGGGCTGCCAGAACTTCAGGAACAGCACCAGCGCGCCCATCGAGACCAGCGAGGCGCCGATGTCGACGATCCACGGGTTGACGTAGTTCGAGATCAGGAACTGGGCCAGCGCGAAGGAGGCGCCGCAGACCAGGATCGGCGGCCAGATCTTCATCATGCCGCGGAAGCCCGCGAACACCCAGATCAGCCAGAACGGCACGATCACTGAGAAGAACGGCAGCTGCCGGCCGATCATCGCGCCGAGGATGTAGGGGTCGTACCCCGTCACCGAGGCGAGGCCCTGGATCGGCGCGCCGAGCGCCCCGTAGGCCACCGGCGCGGTGTTGGCGATCAGCGAGAGGCCCGAGGCCGCGAGCGGCGAGAAGCCGAGGCCGATCAGGATGGCGCCCGTCACCGCCACGGGGGTTCCGAAGCCGCCCGCGCCCTCGAAGAAGGCGCCGAAGGCGAAGGCCACGAGCAGAAGCTGGATTCGCCGGTCCGCCGTAATGCCGGCGACCGACTGCTGGAGGATGGCGAACCAGCCCTTCTCCACCGTCAGGCGGTAGAGGAAGATGACGTTGAGGATGATCCAGCCGATCGGGAAGAAGCCCGTTACCATGCCGAGGATGGCGGCGCGGGTGGCGAGGCCCGTGGGCATGCCGAAACCGACGATGGCCACGAGCAGCGCGATGACCAGCGAGAGGACGGCGGCGATATGCGCCTTCACCTTGCCGCTGGCGATCATGCCGAGCAGGGCGATGACCGGGATCGAGGCGGCGAACGTGGACAGCCACACGTTGCCGAATGGATCGTAGACTTGGTTCCAGGTTTCCACGGGCGCGGCTCCTCCTGAGCGGCTCCCTCTTGGCGGGGAGCGGTCAAGCTCTGCTAACAGAGGGCCTTGGGGCGCTCAACGCGATCCCATTCTGAATGCATTGGAAACCGCGGTTTCTGTCTCACCGGTGCGGCGAGGTCTCAGGGGCCCCGCCGGCGCCAGGCGCGCCACAGCCGCCAGGCCCGGCGCCAGCGGGGGATCTCGACGACGCTCGACAGCGGGTCGTATCCGGCACGGTCCATGGCATCGAGATACGCCGGCACAAGAGCGAGCGGCAGGAAAGCGGCGCGGGCGGCGGGCGCGATCGTGTCGCGGGCGGCCTCGTAGGCGGCCAGATGCCGGCGGGCGATGGTCCTCAGCTCCGTGCAGGCGCCCTTCAAGCCCGGTCCGCCGCGGCCGGTGACGATGTCCTCGCGGGTGACCCCGTAGCGGGCGAGCAGGTCGGCCGGCAGGTAGACCTGGCCGGAGCGGGCGTGCCAGGGCAGCGCCCGGAGGAGCCCGGTGAGCCCGTAGGCGACGCCCGCGTGCCCGGCGGCGGCCGCACCGCCCGGCTCGCTGCCGTCGCAGAGCACCAGGGCGCCCAGGCGGAACAGCGCCGAGGCGGTCTCGCCGCAGTAGCCCTCGAGGTCGTTCAGCCTCGGCATCGGGTCGTCGTAGAGGTCGAAGACGCGGGCGTCGATCAGGTCGACGAAGGGGCGGCGGCCGAGCCGGCGCCGGACGATGGCGTCCTCCAGCGCCGCCGCGACGGGGTTCGCCCGCACGTCGCCGCGGGCCTCGCCCTGGAGGGCGTCGCGCCACCATTGCAGGCGGATCTCGCCGGCCATCGGGTTGGAGGCGGCCTCCCGCACCCGCGCGATCGTCAGGCTGAAGGCGGTGAGCGCGAAGAGGTGCGGGCGGAACGCGGCCGGGGCGAACAGCGTCGCGACGTAGCGGTCCGGGTCGCCCTCGCGCACCAGAGCCTCGCAATGGGCGAGGGCGAAGCCGAGGTCCCTGCCGGGGGACGCCGCGCCCTCGCTCACGCGACGGCGATCAGGGCGGCGGCGACCTTGCGGTTCTCCGCCATGAGGATGTTGTAGGTGCGCGCGGCCGCCCCCGTCTGCATCACGTCGAGGCCGATGCCGGCCTCCTTGAGCCAGGCGCGCAGCTCCGCGGGCAGCGGCACGATGTCGAGGCCGGTGCCGAGAAGGAGCAGCTCGACGCCGCCGGCCGCCTCGCGCACCGCCCGCAGGGACGCGCGGTCGATCTCGGCCGCGCTCTCGGGACTCCACGCCTGGATGCCATGGGGCATCGCCAGGATCGAGCCGCGATGCGACATGTCGGCGAAGCGGAAGCCGCCGGCGCCGTAGGTGTCGATCGGGTAGCGGCCGGGGACGAATCCCTGGAGATCGCCGTGGGTGGGCTCGGCCATGCGGCGGGGCTCGATCGCGTTTGAGCTACTCGGCCGGCTGCGGCACGCCGGCCCGGCCCGCCGCGCTGCGGGCGCCGGAGAGCTGAAGGCCGAGATAGATCAGCACCGGCGTCGAGACGAAGATCGCCGAGTAGGTGCAGATCACGACGCCGCAGAGCATCACCACCGCGAAGCCCCGGATCGCCTCGCCGCCGAACAGCACCAGGGCGGCCAGCGACAGGGCGGTGGAGATCGAGGTCATCACCGTGCGCGACATGGTGGAGTTGATCGAGAGGTTGAGCAGCTCGACCACGGGGATGCTCTTGTAGCGGCGCATCAGCTCGCGGGTGCGGTCGAAGACCACCACGGTCTCGTTGAGCGAGTAGCCGACGATGGTCAGGATCGCGGCGATCGAGGTCATGTTGAACTCGATGCGGGTGATGATGAAGATCCCGACCGTGAGCACGATGTCGTGGAGCGTGCCGACGATGGCGCCGAGCGCCAGCTCCCGTTCGAAGCGGAACCAGAGGTAGAGGAACACCGCCACCACCGAGAGCACGACGCCGAGCGTGCCCGACTGCACCAGCTCGCCGGAGACGCGGGGCCCGACCGTCTCGGTGCGGCGGAACTCGTAGTCGGCGTCGAAGGCGGCATGCGCCTTGTTCATCACCGCCGTCTGGCCCTGCTCGCCGGGCTGGAGGGGGAAGCGCACCAGGATGTTGCCCTGGCCGCCGAGCTCCTGAACCTCGGACTCGCCGAAGCCGAAGCCGTTGGCGGTGTGGCGCACGGAGGCCACGTCCGCCTGGCCGGACTTCGCCTGCAGCTCGACGAGCGTGCCGCCCTTGAAGTCGATGCCGAAGTTGAGGCCCATCGTCAGGAACAGCACCACCGTCGCCACCGAGATCGCCGCCGAGAGCGGGAAGGTCAGGTGACGGAATCGCATGAAGTCGAAGTGCGACTCGTCGGGCCAGAGGCGGAGCAGGCGCATGATCGGGTCTCGGTGTCTCTCGGGCGGGCCAGGTTCGGAGCGGCGTGAGCGCTCTAGAACGGCAGGGCCTTCGGCCGGGCGTACCTGTACCACAGGGCGATCATCATCCGGGTCAGAGTCACCGCCGTGATCACGGTGGTGAGGATGCCGAGGATGAAGACCACCGCGAAGCCCTTCACCGGACCGGAGCCGAGGAAGAACAGGATCAGCGCGGCGATCGCCATGGTGGAGTTCGAGTCGATGATCGTCGCGAAGGCACGGTCGAAGCCGGCTTGCAGCGCCGAGATCAGCGAGCGGCCGGCGCGGCTCTCCTCGCGCATGCGCTCGTAGATCAGCACGTTCGAGTCGACGGCCGTGCCGATGGTGAGCACGATGCCGGCGATGCCGGGCAGCGTCATCGTCGCCTCCAGCACCGACATCAGGCCGAGGATGAGGCCGACATGGACCATGAGGGCGATGTTGGCGATGAAGCCGAAGGTGCCGTAGGTCGCGAACATGAAGGCGACGACGAGGCCGGCGGCCACCAGCGTCGCCATCTTGCCGGCCTCGATCGAGTCGCGCCCGAGGCCCGGGCCGACGACGCGGCGCTCGACCACGGTGAACTTCGCCGGCAGCGCGCCGGCCCGCAGCAGCACCGAGAGGTCGTTGGCCTGCTGGACCGAGAAGTTCCCGGTGATCTGGCCGGAGCCGCCGGTGATGGCGGTGCGGATCACGGGGGCCGAGATCACCTCGTTGTCGAGTACGATCGCCATGCGGCGGCCGACGTTCTCCGAGGTCGCCTGCCCGAAGCGCTGGGCGCCCTTCAGGTTGAACTTGAAGCTCACCATCGGCTCGTGGGACTGCTGGTCGAAGGCAGGCTGAGCGTCCGTGAGGTCGCCGCCATCGGCCATCACCCGGCGCTCCACGGGCACCTTGGCGCCCTTCTCGTCCCGCGAGGGTAGCAGGTCGACGTCGCCGGAGGCGGAGTCGGAGAGCATCCGGAACTCGAGCTTCGCCGTCGAGCCGAGGAGCTTCTCGAGGCGCTCCGGGTTCTGCTCGCCTGGCACCTGGATCAGGATGCGCTCGGCGCCCTGCTGCTGGATCGAGGGCTCGGTGGTGCCCGTCGAGTCGAGGCGGCGCCGGATGACCTCGATGCCCTGGCTGACGGCCCGGCGGGTGCGGTCGTTGATGCCGGCGTCCGTCAGCGTCAGGCGGATCAGCCCGTCCGGCTGCTCGGCGACGTCGACGGTGCGGCCGCCCGACTGGCCGACGAGGGGGTTCGAGATCGGCTGCGCCAGCTCCTGGAGCTTCGGCAGCACCTTGGCGCGGGCGGCCGCGTCGCTGATGCGCACCTGCGCGCCGCGGGGCTGGAGCTGGATGCCGCCGTCGGCCCGCACCTGCTCCTGCTGGAGGATGCGGCGGATGTCGTCGCGCAGCGCCTTCGCCTGGGAGGCGACGAGCTCCCCCTGGTCGACCTCGAGCAGCAGCTGCGAGCCGCCCTGGAGATCGAGGCCGAGCACGATGGCGCGGGTCGGCACGATCCAGTGCGGCACCCAGGCCGGCAGGCTCGCCATGAAGCCCTTGCGCTGCTCGGGCGAGAAGAAGCTCGGCACCGCGAGGCTGAGGCCCACGAGGATGACGGCGAGCGTCGCGAAGATCTTGGCCTTGGAGAAGCGCAGCATCCGCCGGTCCTGACGAGGTCTGTCGGCCCGGGTTCCACGTCTCCCGGGCGCCTACGATACGGGCCTCAGGCGGCCTTGACCGGTCCGCCCTTGACGCGGACCTCGGAGATCATCGTGCGCACCACGCGCACCCGCACGTTCGGGGCGATCTCGACCTCGATCTCGGAGGAATCGTCGGTGACCTTGGTGACGCGCCCGACGAGGCCGCCGTTGGTGACGACGGTGTCGTCCCGGCGCACGCCCTTGACCAGCGCCTGATGGTCCTTGACCCGCTTCTGCTGCGGGCGGAGGATCAGGAAGTACATGATCACGAAGATGAGGACGAACGGCACCAGCTGAAGGGCGACGTCCATGCCGCCGGCAGCGCCGGCCCCCTGGGCGAAGGCGGGGGTGATCACGCGTGGAGACTCCTCAAGATGCGTTCAGGCCCGCGCCGCCGCCGGTCGCGGGGCGTCATCGGGGCTCTGCCGAAAAGCGCGCGGACTATAGCCACGGGCGACCCGAAAGCAACGACGGCGGACGCGTCGAAACAGCCGGTCCCCGGCGACGCGCGTTTCTCCGGGCTTCGCCACCCGCCCGCCGTCAGGCGGCGAGGTCCCCGCCGAAGCGGCTCGTGCGGTCGCGACCCGCCTGCTTCGACCGGTAGAGCGCGGCGTCGGCGGCGCGGTAGAGCCGGTCGACCCCGACGCCGGCCCGCGCGGCTGCGACGCCGAGGCTCACCGTCAGCCCCACCGCGGCCAGGGAGCCGGTGCGCCCGGCCGCCGCGATCGCGGCCCGGACCCGCTCGGCGAGCTCGGCCGCCTCGCCCTCCCCGGCCTCCGGAAGGAAGACCGCGAACTCCTCGCCGCCGATCCGCGCCGTCAGGGCCCCCTCTCTCGCGAGGGCGGCGAGCACATGGGCGATCGCCATCACCGCGGCGTCGCCGGCCGCGTGGCCGTGGGTGTCGTTGATGGCCTTGAAGCGGTCGGCGTCGATCATCACCATCGCCCCGCCGGTCTCCGCGCAGAGCGGCTCCAGCGCGGCGAAGAACGCCGACCGGTTGAGGAGGCCGGTCATGCCGTCCCGGTGCGCCGCGTCCTCGAGGCGCCGCATCATCCGGGTCAACTCGGCATTGGCCAGCGCCAGCCGGGCGTAGAGCTCCTCCGTCTTCGCCGCCCGGCGGTGGTTCCAGAAGCAGATCGGCGGGGCGAGGATCAGCGGGCAGAGCACCGAGAGGATCACGGTGATCCTCAGGTCGCCGAGGTCGAGCAGGGTGACCGTGCCGGCCGCGATCGTCACGGAGCCGGCGATGGCCATGGCGGTCTCGATCGCGGATTTTCTGAGCGCTGCGATCATCCCCGCCCCTCTGCGGCGTTCCGTCGTAGCGGATCGCGGTGAAGGCTGCGTTGCAGCGCCCTCGCGGCCCGATCGCTAACGCGAGGTTTCCCGCTGCTCAAGCCTGCTCTAAGGAGCCCCCGCGGCGGTCGGGCGCCGCTCTCAGGACACGCGACGATGACGGCATCGAACGACCCGGCCCTGGCCACCCTGCTTCCGCTCCTCGAGCGCATCGCCACCGCCCTGGAGCGGGCGGCGCCCCGGCCGGAGCCCGTCGTGGACACCGAGGCCGCCGATGCCTTCCTCTGGGGGCCGGAGCGGCGGCTCGTGCCGGTCCCGAAGGTCTCCCGCGTCGAGATGGGGCTCCTCACCGGCATCGACCGCAACCGCGATACGCTCGCCGAGAACACCGCCCGCTTCGCCGCCGGCCTGCCGGCCAACAACGCGCTCCTCTGGGGCGCGCGGGGCATGGGCAAGTCCTCGCTCGTGAAGGCGGTGCACGCCGAGATCAACGCCGCGAGGCCCGAGGGCGCGCGGCCGATGAAGCTCGTCGAGATCCATCGCGAGGACATCGAGGCGCTGCCCGACCTGATGGCGCTGCTGCGGGCCGATCCGCACCGCTGGGTGGTGTTCTGCGACGACCTCTCGTTCGACGCCGACGACACCTCCTACAAGTCGCTGAAGACGGCGCTCGACGGCGGCATCGAGGGAAGGCCGGACAACGTGCTGTTCTACGCGACCTCGAACCGGCGGCATCTCCTCGCCCGCGAGATGGTCGAGAACGAGCGCTCCACGGCGATCAACCCCGGCGAGGCGGTGGAGGAGAAGGTCTCGCTCTCCGACCGATTCGGCCTCTGGCTCGGCTTCCACAAGTGCAGCCAGGACGAGTATCTCGCCATGATCCGCGCCTACGTCGCCCGCTACGGGCTCGCCGTCGATGCCGACCGGCTGCGGGCCGAGGCGCTGGAATGGTCGACGACCCGCGGCTCGCGCTCGGGCCGCACCGCCTTCCAGTTCATCCAGGACCTCGCCGGACGCCTCGGGCAGCGGCTCGACTGACGCCCCTCGCCGCGCGCGCGTTCGGCCCTAACCTTCCTGCCCCTAGGCGTGAGCGGAGGGGCCCGATGAGCCTGATCGACACCATCAAGAACTCGCTCGGCGGCAGCGTCGGCGGCATCGTCGCCTCGGCCCTGCCGGGCATCCTGGAGGCGGCGCTGCCGGGCGGCGTGCAGGGGCTGCTGAACAAGCTCCAGCAGTCGGGCTACGGCCAGCAGGTGAACTCCTGGCTCGGTCGCGGCCCCAACCAGCCGATCACCACCGAGGACCTGCGCCGGGTGCTCGGCACCGAGCAGGCGCAGGCCATCGCCCAGAGGCTCGGCATCCCGCCGGACGACTTCCTGGCGCTTCTCGCCAAGCTGCTGCCCGAGGCGGTGGACCAGCAGAGCCCCGAGGGCACGCTCCAGACCCCGAAGCCCGCCGCCTGAACGCGGAAACGGCGGCCCGTCGCCGGGCCGCCGTCCGAAGCCTCGCGCCGGTTCGCCGCTCAGTTGCTGGCGAGCTGGCTCATCGGGTCGATGGGCGCGCCGCCCTTGCGGATCTCGAAGTGGATCTGCGGCGACGTCACGTTGCCCGTGGCGCCGGACTTGGCGATGGTCTGGCCGCGCTTGACCTTCTCGCCGGGCTTCACGTCGATCTCGCCGTTATGGGCGTAGGCCGAGACGTAGCCGTTCGAGTGGCGCACGAGCACGAGCTTGCCGTAGCCCTTCACGTCGGAGCCGGCATAGGCGACGGTGCCCTCCTCGGCGGCCTTCACCGGCGTGCCCTCGGGCACGGCGATGTTGATGCCCTCGTTGCCCGAGGAGCCGTAGCCCGAGATCACCCGGCCCTTGGCGGGCCAGCGGAAGGACTGGTCGGAGGCGGCCGCGACCGAGCCGGTGCTCACGGGCTCGGCGGGCTTGGCCGGAGCGGCGGCCGCCGCCTTCACGGGCTCGGCCTTCGTCTCCGCCTCGGCCTTGGCGGCCTTCTGGGCGTTCTCCTTGGCGGCCTTGGCCTCGGCGAGCTTCTTGGCGGCGTCCGCCTTGGCGCTCTCCTTGGCGGCCTTGGCCTCGGCGAGGCGGGCCTCCTCCTTCTTGCGGGCGGCCTCGGCCTTCGGATCGGGCTTCGACTCGGTCTTGACGGTCTTCGTCTCGGTCTTTGCCTCGGCCTTGGCGGTCTGGCCCGGACGGACGTGGCGCTTGCCCTCGTCCTTGGGCTCCTCCTTGCGGGCGGCCTCCTTGCGAAGCCGCTCCTCGGTGGCCTTGGCCTGGGCGCGCTTGTCGTCGGAGGCCTTGTCGGCGACCCGGCGCTCCTCGGCCTGCTTCTTCGCGGCGTCCTTCGTCGCCTGGATGCGCTCCTGCGGGGCGGCCGGCACGGCGCGGGCGGACATGCCGCCGGGGTTCATGCCGGAGGCGTTGTAGACGGGCACCACGATCTGCCGGCCGGCAGTGACCTGCGAGGCGTTGCTCAGCCCGTTGGCCGAGAGGATCGCCGAGCCCGGCACGCCGAAGCGGGTCGAGATCTGGTTCAGGCTGTCGCCGGGGCCGACGGTGATGGTGGTGCCGCCCTGCGCGCTCCAGCCGGCCTGCCCGACGGAGGCGACGCGGGTCGCCGGGGCGGGGCTCGCCAGGCTCGGCGCGCTCGCGACCGGGCGCGGCGAGATCGCCACCTGCGCGGGCGCCGCCAGCGCCTCGGACTGGATGCGCCCGGTGCGGATCGGCGGCGCCGAGGGCGGCGTCGCGTCGGGCAGGCTGCCCGTGGCGGCCGGCTCGTTCGACGCGAACGGATTGGTGAAGGGGTCGCTCAGACGCGAGGCGTCCGAGGAGCAGGCCGCGGCGGCGCTGCCGATCACCCCGACGAGCGCGAGACGCGACAGCGTCCTCAAGCCCCGATTAGCTCCGCGAACCCGCATCGACGCACCCGTTTGCCTGACGCAACCTTGATGCGCCATTCAAACGGGATTCAGGTTAAGCAACCGTTTTCGAGATCGCCGTTTCCGCGCCGGATCGACTGATGCGGCCGCGCCGCGGTCCCGTTTCGACCTGCGGTCGTCGTGCGCGCGGCAAGACTAAGCTAACCTCTTCCTGCGAGGGTGCCGGTCTCGCGAGCCGCGTTGCGTATCGGCCGCGACGAGACCGACCGGCCCCGCCACGCCCCTCGTGGCGGGGCCGCTTCGTTTCACAGCACCCGCGCCAGCCCCGGCAACAGCGGCGGCAGCCGCAGCGGCGGCCCGAGGGTCTCGCGGAAGCTTCCCCCCTCCCCCCGCTCGATCAGGATCAGCCGGCTGCTGCTGCGGGTGGCGAGCGGCGCCACGAGGCGCCCGCCCGGCGCCAGCGCGTCGAGCCAGGTCTGCGGCACCCGCTCGACGGCGCCGTTGGCGAGGATGCGCTCGAAGCCGTCCGTGCCGTGGCGCGCTCCGAGCGGCGCGAGGCCGTCGCCCTGCATCACCCGGACGGAGGGCTCCTCGGCGAGCGCCCGCGCCGCCTGCGCGGCGAGGCCCGCATAGCGCTCCAGGCTCACGACCTGGGCCGCGCCGAGCCCTGCGAGCAGCGCCGCGACGTAGCCCGACCCGGTCCCGATCTCCAGGATGCGGGCGCCCGCGACCGGGCCCAGCATCACCAGCATGGTCGCGACCAGCGTCGGCGCCGTCATCGTCGCCCCGCAAGGCAGCGGCAGGGCCATGTCACGGCGGGCGAGGTCGCGATGGTCGGGCGGCGCGAAGCGGGCGCGGGGCACCCGCTCCATGGCGCGCAGCACGCCGGTGTCGCGCACGCCCCGCTCGCGCAGCGCCAGCACGAAGGCGGCGTCCTCCTCTGCCTCGTCGTAGGAGGCCGGACCGTCGATGCTGGCGTCGTCGCTCACGCGGGAGAGCTTGGCACGTAGGCCGTGGTGAAGGCCAGGACCGCGTCGCTACTCCGCGAAGGCCTGCGCGAATCGCGTCAGCGTCGGCTCGTCGGTGAGGTCGAGGCGCAGCGGCGTGATCGAGATGCGGTTCTCGGCGATGGCCTTGAGATCGCTGCCGTTGCCGGGCTCGAAGCGGGCCTTGGCGAAGGCGAGCCAGAAATAGGGGTTGCCGCGCCCGTCCGTGCGGGCGTCGATGGCGAGCAGCGCCTGGTTGCGCTGCCCCTGCGCGGCGACCGCGATGCCTGCGACCGCGCCGGGCTCGCAGTCCGGGAAGTTGACGTTGACGAGGATGCCGGGCTCGATCCCGACCTCCAGGATGCGCCGCACGACGGCCGGCCCGTGATGGGCCGCGCAGGCCCACTTGATGCCGGTGCGCCCGCCCGGCCCGTAGGCCTGGCTCATCGCGATCGAGCGCACCCCGAGGATGGTGCCCTCCATCGCCCCGGCGATGGTGCCGGAATAGGTCACGTCCTCGGCGACGTTCTGCCCGCGGTTGACGCCGGACAGGATCAGATCGGGCCCGTGATCCTTGAGGATGTGGCGCACGCCCATGATCACGCAGTCGGAAGGCGTGCCCTTCACGGCGAAGCGCTTCTCCGAGATCTGGCGCAGGCGCAGCGGATCGTTGAGGGAGAGCGAGTGCGAGACGCCGGACTGGTCGCTCTCCGGCGCCACCGTCCAGACGTCGTCGGAGAGCTTTTGGGCGATCTCCTCGAGCGTCGCGAGGCCCGGCGCGTGGATGCCGTCGTCGTTGGTGACGAGAATGCGCATCAGCGCGATCCTTCCTGGAGCTTGGCTCCCTCGATGCGGTTCAGGCCGCCCATGTAGGGCTGGAGCACCGTCGGGATCGTGACGCTGCCGTCCGGGTTCTGGTAGTTCTCCATCACCGCGATCAGCGCCCGGCCGACGGCGACGCCGGAGCCGTTGAGCGTGTGCACGAAGGCGGGCTTGCCGTCCTTGCCCCGGTAGCGCGCGTTCATGCGCCGCGCCTGGAAGTCGCCGCAGACGGAGCAGGAGGAGATCTCGCGGAAGGTGTTCTGTCCCGGCATCCAGACCTCGATGTCGTAGGTCTTCTGCGATGCAAATCCCATGTCGCCGGTGCAGAGCGTCATGGTGCGGAAGGGCAGCTCCAGCCGCTTCAGAACGGTCTCGGCGCAGTCGAGCATCCGCTCGTGCTCCTCGGCCGAGCGCTCCGGCGCGGTGATCGAGACCAGCTCGACCTTGTTGAACTGGTGCTGGCGCAGCATCCCCCGCGTGTCCCGCCCCGCCGCCCCGGCCTCCGCGCGGAAGCAGGGCGTGAGCGCCGTGAAGCGCAGGGGCAGCTCGTCCTCCGCGAGGATGCTCTCGCGGACGAGGTTGGTGAGAGGGACCTCTGCGGTTGGGATGAGCCAGAAGCCGTCGCCGGCCGCGAACTGATCGTCGCGAAATTTCGGCAACTGCGCCGTGCCGAACATCGCCTCGTCCCGCACGAGGATCGGCGGCGCCACCTCGGTGTAGCCGTGCTCGCTCGTGTGGGTGTCGAGCATGAACTGGCCGAGCGCCCGCTCCAGCCGGGCAAGCCCGCCCTTCAGCACCACGAAGCGGGAGCCGGAGAGCCTGGCGGCCGCCTCGAAATCCATGAGGCCGGAGGCCTCGCCGATCTCGAAATGCTGCTTGCCGCCGGTGAGCCACGGCGTCGCCGGCTCGAAGCGGCGGTACTCCACGTTGCCGTGCTCGTCGGCGCCCTCGGGCACGCTGTCGAGCGGCCGGTTCGGGATGGCGGCGAGACGGTCGTCCAGGGCCTTGCCGGCCTCGGCTTGCGCGGCCTCCAGGGTCGGGCCCTCGTCCTTGAGGCGGGCGACCTCGGCCATGAGTTCGGCGGCCCGCGCCTCGTCCCTGGCCTTCTTGGCGCCGCCGATCTCCTTGGCCAGCGCGTTCCGGCGCTCCTGGTTGGCCTGCGCCGCCGAGACGGCGCCCTTGCGCGCGTCGTCGAGCGCGATCAGCTCCGCCGCCAGCGGGTCGAGGCCGCGCCGCTTCAGGTCGCGGTCGAAGGCGTCCGGGTTCTCGCGGATGGCGCGGATGTCGTGCATGAGGCGGCTCGGTGGGGCGGGCGGTCCGCTTTGCCGCATCGGGCCGGGCCGGGCAAGGCCGCGCCCTTAGGGGTCGAGCCCCATCGCGGCGCGGCGGGCGGCGCGCAGGCGCTCGACGCGGGCCACCGAGAACACCGAGGCCTCGTAGAGGAGCACCATGGGCACGGCGAGCGCGAGCTGCGAGATCACGTCCGGCGGCGTCAGCACCGCGGCGACCACAAAGACCGCGACGATGGCGTAGCGCCGCTTCTCCCGCAGGAACTTCGCGTCGATGATGCCGATCTGGCCGAGCAGCGTCAGGATCACCGGCATCTGGAAGGCGAGGCCGAAGGCGAAGATCAGCGCCATGATGAGCGAGAGGTACTCGTCCACCTTCGGCAGGAGCTTGATGGTGGCCTCGCCCGGCTGCCCGATCTGCTGGAGCGAGACTGAGAACTGGATCAGCAGCGGCATCGCCAGGAAGTAGACGACGAGCGCGCCCAGCAAGAAGAACACCGGCGTGGCGATGAGGTAGGGCAGGAAGGCCTGCCGCTCGTTGCGGTAGAGCCCCGGCGCCACGAAGGCGTAGAGCTGCGTCGCGATCACCGGAAAGGCGAGGAAGCCCGCCCCGAAGGCGCTGAGCTTGATGTTCGTGAACACCTGCTCGAGGAAGTGCGTGGCGATCAGCTCGGCGTTCTGGGCGCCCACCACCGAGACGTAGGGGTGGACGAGGATGTTGTAGATCGGCCGCGAGAAGAAGAAGCACGCGAAGAACATCGCCAGGAAGGCGATGAGCGACTTGATCAGCCGGGAGCGCAGCTCGATCAGATGCTCGATCAGCGGCGCGCGCGAGGCCTCGATGTCGGCCTCGTCGGCCTCGTCCACTGCGGGCATCTCTCAGGCGTCCGTGGGGGCGACGGCCGTACCGGGACCCGGCCTCGGGATGTCGTAGCGGCCGCCGGATGCGGCCTCCTGCGCCTTCAGCCCGGCCATCGCGTCGGCGAGGCTGCGGCGGGGCGCCGGGGCGGGCGGCGGATCGGCGGGCGTCGCGTCCGCCTCGGCCAGGATCGAGGACGCGGAAGGCTCCGGCGCAGCGGCGGCCGGCGGGGCCTGGCGGGCCTCGACGGCGCCCTTCAGCTCGTCGCGGATGGTCTGGACCGGATTGAAGCCGGAGGCGGCGCTGGAGGTCGTGCGGCGCAGGCCGTCCACCTCCTTGCGGACCTCCTCAAGGTCGGCCTCGCGGACCGCCTCGTCGAACTGGACGCGGAACTCGCCGGCCATGCGCCGCAGCTTGCCCGTCACCTGGCCCATGGTGCGCAGGGCCTTGGGCAGGTCCTTCGGCCCGATGACGATGAGGGCGACGCCGCCGATCAGCATCACCTCGCCCCAGCTCATGTCCAGCATGGTCTTCGACGGCCTCGCCGTGCTCGGAGATCGGGCGGCCCGCTCCAGGCCCCCTGCCCCGCCTTACACCATCGCGGGCGTGGGAGAACCCCGCCCTCAGACCGGCTTGTCGGCGCCCTGCGGCTGCGGGGCGACGTGGCTCGCGGGGATCGCGGTGCCCGGCGCGGTCTCGGCGTGCGGGATGGTGCGGACCGGCTCGCTCGCCGCCGGGCGCGCCGGCGGCGTGTCGTCCTCGGCCATGCCCTTCTTGAAGGCCTTGATGCCCTTGGCGGCATCGCCCATCAGCTCGGAGATCTTGCCGCGGCCGAACAGCAGCATCACCACGACCGCGACGACGATCCAGTGCCCGATACCCCAGGTACCCATGACGAATTCTCCTGACGTCCCGGAGGCCTGAGCGCGTCGGCTCGGCGCTCCTCTCACGGGGCCGTCGTCCATAAAAGGGTCCGGGGAACCTAGGGACGGGCGCGCATGAACACAAGCGGAGGCGGCCGCGCCATCCCGCCTCTGTCACCCCGCGCCTTTAAGCCATTCTGCGTAGGGCGGCTCAGGCCGCGGCGGAAAGTCCCGCCTCGAACCGGGCGCGGGCCTGCGCGACGTCGAACCCCTTCGCCCGCGTCGCGAGGAGCGCCAGCGCCCGCTCGGCCCGCCGCAGGCTCTCGCCGGCGAGCGCGGGCGCGCCCTCGGCCACCGCCTCCATCTCGGCGCGCTCGCCGTTGCAATGGAGCGCCACGTCGATGCCGGCCCGGAAGGCGGCCTCCGTGCGGGCCCGGAACGGTCCGGTCAGGGCGTGCATCGAGAGGTCGTCGGTCATCAGGAGACCGTCGAAGCCGATGGCGCCGCGCACGATCTCGCGGATCACCGTCGCCGACTGGGTCGCCGGACGCTCCGGATCGATCGCCGTGAACACGACATGCGCGCTCATCGCCAGCGGCAGGTCGGCGAGGGCCCGGAAGGGGCGGAAGTCCCGCGCCTCCAGGGCGTCGCGGGGCGCGTCGACGACGGGCAGATCCTTGTGGCTGTCGCACGCGGCGCGGCCGTGGCCGGGCATGTGCTTGACGACGGGCAGGACGCCGCCCTCCATCAGCCCCTCGGCCACCGCGCGACCGATCTCGGCCACCGCGTCGGGCTCGCGGCCGTAGGCCCGGTCGCCGATGATGTCGTGGGAGCCCTCGGAGGGCACGTCGAGGACGGGGGCGCAGTCGACGTTGATGCCGACCTCGGCGAGGTCGTGGGCCATCAGCCGCGCGCCGAGGCGGGCCATGGCGGCGGCCTCGCGGCCGAACCCGGCGAAGCGGCCCCCCGGCGGGTAGACCGGCCAGTGCGGCGGGCCCATCCGCTGCACCCGGCCGCCCTCCTGATCGACGAGGACCGGCGCATCCGCGCGCCCGACCGTGTCGCGAAGCGCCGCGGTCAGGGCGCGGACCTCGTCCGGCGTGCCGATGTTGCGGCGGAACAGGATGAAGCCCCAGGGCTTCACGGCGCGGAAGAAGGCGGTCTCCTCGGCCGTCAGGCTCCTGCCGGAGCAGCCGAGGATCAGGGCGGAGACGGTCATCGGCGTCCTCCGGTCACGGTCACGACCGATGGCCCGTCAGTTCTTGGCGACGAAGCACTGGCCGCCCTGGCCCTGCAACTGGGCGCAGAGGCTCGTCGCCTCGGCCTTCTCCAGCGGCCCGACGCGGACGCGGAAGATGGTCTTGCCGTTGACCTCGGCCTCGCGGATCAGGGCGGGCTTGCCGGCGAGCTGCGTATACTTCGCCTGCATCTGCCTGAAGGCGGCCTGGGCGTCGCCCTGGCTGTTGCGGACGCCGAGCTGCACCGAGAAGCCGCCGACGGGGGCGGTGCTCGCCGAGGTCGCCGCGGTGGTGGCGGGCGCCTCCACGGGGGCGGTGGCCTCGGGCGCCACGGCCGCGACACGCTGCGGCGCCTTCGGCCGGCTCGGGGCGGGGGGCGGCACCGGGGTCGCCTCGGCGGCAGGGGCGGGCTCGGTCGGGGTCGGCACCGGGGCGGGCATCGCCGCGGCCTGGCGGACCGGACGGGGCTTCGGCGCCGCGCCGGCAGGCTCGGGCAGGGTCATGGTCGGGATGACGGAGGGGGTCTGCGTCTCCGCCTGCTCCCGCGGCGGGGCCGGGGTATCGGGCTTGACCGAGACGGTGCGCACCCGGCGCGGCTCCCCGAAGGCCTCGCCGAAGCCGCCCTGGCCGGCGCCCGGCGTGGTCGCGGACGACTCGCCTCCGGACGAGCGGGCCGCCTGGGCCACGTCGAGCGGCTGCTCCTCGCGGTTGACGATGCGGATCTGGCCGTCCTTGGCCTTGGGCTCGTAGATCTGCTTGTTCTGGTCGGGGATCACGACGCCGTCGGCGGTCTTCGGCGCGATCTTGAGGGGGGCCGTGTCGGCCTTGATCACCGGCACGCCGCCCTCGGTGTGGCCCGAGTGGAGGCCGCGCCAGGTGAGCGCGCCGGTCACGCAGAGCACCAGCACGCCGAGGCCGGCGCCGACGGAGAGCAGGCGGCGGCGCGGCGCGACGCGCTTGAGGGGGCGCCCCTGGGGCTCCGCCTCGGGCGCCTCGTCGGCCGGCGCGTAGCCGTGCTCGGGCGGGTAGTCCCGCTCGACGGAGGCGAGATACTGGTCGAAGGCGTCGGCCGGGGTGTCCGCATGGACCTGGGCGTGGTGCGCCTGCGTCGGCTGCGCCTGGGCGTAGTGCGGGGCCGGCTGCGGCGCCGCCTCGAAGCGCGGCTCGATGCGGCCGCCGCCATGGGCGCTGCCCTGCCCCGCGTCCCGGCGGCCGTCGCGGGCCTCGAGGAGGGCGCGGAAGGGATCGTCCTGGCCGACGATGCGGGCGAGCTCGGCGAGCGGGTCGCCCTTGCCCGCGGCCGCCGGAGCGGCGCGGGTCGCGGTGAGGTCGGGCTGCTGCGAGGGATGCGGCTGCGCAAGCTCGCGGGCGAACGCTTCGAAATCGACTGTCGCTCGCGTCGCGTTCGTCATCGCAGCACCCTTTACCCCACGCGGGACCTGATCACGCTCAGCGCATCTCGTCCGGCGCGGCCACTCCCAGGATCGAGAGGCCCGAGGCGAGAACGCCGGTCAGCGCTTCGACGAGGGCCAGCCTCGCCCGTGTGGACTTTCGGTCGGTTGGATTAACAAACCGTAATTGCGGCAAGTCTTTGCCCTTGTTCCAGAAACCATGGAGGGAACTTGCGGTTTCGTACAGATGGAATGCGATGCGGTGCGGCTCGTGCGCCGCGGCCGCCGCCTCGACGACGCGGGGCATCTGCGCGACGAGCCGCATGATCTCGATCTCGCCGGGGTCGGTGAGCACCGAGAGGTCGGCATCCGCCAGCAGGCTCGCGGGCGAAAAGTCCTCGTCCGGCATCGCCGCGGCCGCCTGCCGGAAGGCCGAGCGGCAGCGGGCATGGGCGTACTGGACGTAGAAGACCGGGTTGTCCTTCGACTGCTCGACGACCTTGGCGAGGTCGAAATCCAGGGTCGCGTCGTTCTTGCGGTAGAGCATCATGAAGCGCACCGCGTCGCGGCCGACCTCGTCGATGACGTCGCGCAGCGTCACGAACTCGCCGGCGCGCTTCGACATCTTCACCGGCTCGCCGTTCCGCAGCAGCCGCACGAGCTGGCAGAGCTTCACGTCGAGGCTGGCCTGGCCGCCTGTCACGGCCTTCACCGCCGCCTGCATGCGCTTGACATAGCCGCCGTGGTCGGCGCCGAGCACGTCGATCATCTCGGTGGCGCCGCGCAGGTACTTGTCGCGGTGATAGGCGATGTCCGAGGCGAAGTAGGTGTAGCTGCCGTCCGACTTCAGGAGCGGCCGGTCGGTGTCGTCGCCGAAATCGAGCGTGCGGAACAGGGTCTGCTCCCGGTCCTCCCAGTCCTCCGGCAACTGGCCCTTCGGCGGCGGAAGCCGGCCCTCGTAGACGAGGCCGCGCCCCCGCAGGTCGTCGAGGAGCGCGGCGACGGCGCCGCCGTTCGCCCCGTGCAGGCTGCGCTCGGAGAAAAACACGTCGTGGTGGATGCCGAGCGCGGCGAGGTCGCCCCGGATCAGGTCCATCATCATGGCGATCGCGGTCTCGCGCACCACCGGCAGCCACTCCTGCTCCGGACGGCCGAGAAGCGCGCGGCCGTGCTCCTCGGCGAGCCTGGCGCCCACCGGCTTGAGGTAATCGCCGGGATAGAGCCCCTCCGGAACGGGGCCGACCTCCTCGCCGAGCGCCTCCCGGTAGCGGAGATGGGCGGAGCGGGCGAGCACGTCGACCTGCGCGCCGGCATCGTTGACGTAGTACTCGCGGGTCACGTCCCGGCCGGCCGCCGCCAGCAGGTTCGCCAGCGCGTCCCCGAACACGGCCCCGCGGCCATGGCCGACATGCATCGGCCCGGTGGGGTTGGCCGAGACGTACTCGACATTGACCTTGCCCGGCCGGCTCCCCGGCGCGGTCCGCGCGAAGCCCTTCGGGTCGCCGAGCGCGGCGCGCACCACGTCCCGGAACACCTCCGGCACGAGGCGCAGGTTGATGAAGCCGGGGCCGGCGACGCTCGCCTCCGCGACGCGGGGGTCGGCCCGCAGCTCGGCGGCCAACGCCTCGCCGAGCGCCTTCGGGTTGGTCTTCGCCTCCTTGGCGAGCACCAGGGCGGCGTTCGTTGCGAGATCGCCGTGGCTCGGGTCGCGGGGCGGCTCGACCACGACGCGGCCGAGGTCGAGCCCCGAAGGGAGCGTGCCGGAGGCGATCAGGGCCTCCACCGCCTCCCTGACCCGGGTCTCGAAGAGGGCGAAGATGTTCATGGAGCCGGTTCTCGTTGGCGGCCGCGCGCGGTCGTGAGGACGAAGCGCGCGGGACAGGCCGGCCGCATAGCAAGGCGGCGGGGGCAAGTCACGGACGCCGCCGGCTTCGGGCGCCTCCGCTCTCAGAGGCCGCCGTCGAGGCGCGGACGCATCGGCTGCAATTGAAGCGAACGGGGCGGGACCGGATTCACCCTGTTCCGACAACAAGGCAACCACAACCACGGTAGGCGCCTTCTACAATCCCAGATCGAAGATGAAGCCCGAGAGGAGGGGTTCAACGATGACTTTCGCCATACTCGTCCGCGATCTTGACAATGCACCCGGAGACGACGTGCGTGTCCTGGCCCAGGATATCGAGAGCGGTGCCGCGGCCCGGTACTTGGCCGGCCGGCTGGCCTGCTCCTACCCGGTCAGCGGACGCGCCGTCGGATCGGGCCTGCACTGGTTCGCGGACGGCGCGGGATACCATCAGATCTGGGCCGAGGAGATGGCCGAGCCGGCCACCGACGGCGTCGCCTCCGCCCCCCGCGCGAGATCGGGCGCCAACGGCTATCCGCGCGTGCCGCTCTCCGTGCCCGGGTTTCCACACCATCTGGCGTTCCGCGTCCGGCGTCTGCTCCAGCAGGCCGTACCGGGCGCGAAGGATGCCCGGCGCGCCTGATGCCGTTCGAGCCGGTCTCCACGATCCGGACTACCGATGCGTAGACTGACCCCTTGAAGGGCCCCCGCGCGGTCTGGCTTGACCTCTGAAGACGCGCCCTTCCGCGCGGCGGAGATTTCGGATCGTGAAGACCCTCGTTCTTGCCGGCGCGACGCTGGCCGCCGCCCTCGTCGCGCTGCCCGCCGAAGCCCGCCACCTCAACGCCCATAACGGCTACGCCCCCGCGCGCTCCGGTGCCGGATACGGCTATGGCGGGCCCCGCGCCTACGGCGCGGTCCGCCCGACTGGCTACGGCTATGGATACGGCCGCGCCGCCCCTCGTCCCGGCGGCTACGGCTACGCCCGCGGCGGGTCCTACGGGGCGGCCTACGGAGCCCGCGGCTACGGCTATCGCTCCGCCGCCTACGGGTCTCGCGGCTACGGCTACCGCCGCAGCTTCGGCTACGGTGCGGCCGGCGCCGCGATCGGCCTCGGGGCCGGGCTCGCCGCCGGCGCCATCGGCACGGGCTACGGCTATGGCGGCGGCTACGGCTACGCGCCGTCCACCTACGGCGCCACCTACGGCTCCTACGGCTACGCTGCGCCCTCGTACGGCTACGCGCCCGCCGCCTACGGCTATGGCTCCTATGGCGGCTACGGTGCCTACGCGCCGGCCGGATACGGCCTCGACTGCTCGGGCTACTGAGGCTCCACGACCTCGCCGCGCCGTTAGGGTTCGGCGAGGGGCAGGCCGCGGCTCGGCGGCGTCCAGTGCAGGTCCGGCGTCTCCGCGTAGAGGCGCCGGTGGGCGAGCGCCGCGTAGGTGTCGGTCATGCCGGCGATGTAGTCGGCCACCCGCCGCGCGACCTTGGGCTCGGACGCCCCTTCGAGCCCGGCGCGCCACTCCTCCGGCATCCGGGACGGGTCGGCCCTGAAGGCCCGGAACAGGTCCTCGACGATCCGCGCCGCCCGGCGGCGCACGTCGATCACGCCGGGATGGCGGTACATCCGCGCGAACAGGAAGCGCTTGATGTCGGCGTCCGCCGCCGCCATGGCCGGCGAGAAGGCGACGACCGGCCCCGCCGCCCCGCGGATGTCCTCGACGCTCTGCGGCGCCAGGGCCGCGAGGCGCCGCCCGCTCTCGCCGATCACGTCCTCCACGAAGCGGGTGATGACCCGCCGCGCCAGCTCGTGGATGACCCGCGAGCTCTCGAGCCCCGGATGAAGCGCCGCGATCTCGTTGAGGAGGCCGGCGAGGAAGGGCACCTCGGCGAGGTCGGCGAGCTCGAACAGGCCCGCGCGCAGGCCGTCGTCGAGATCGTGGGAATCGTAGGCGATGTCGTCGGCGAGCGCCGCCGCCTGCGCCTCCGGCCCGGCGTAGCGGGCGAGGTCGAGGGGGTTGATCGCGTCGTACTCGCGGATCGCGGCGGGGATGTCCTCGCCATGGGCGCCCGGCCCCAGCAGCGGCCCGTTGTGCTTGACGAGCCCCTCCAGCGTCTCCCAGGCGAGGTTGAGCCCGTCGAAGCCGGCGTAGCGCCGCTCCAGCCGGGTCACGATGCGCAGCGCCTGGGCGTTGTGGTCGAAGCCGCCGAAGTCCGCCATGCAGGCGTCGAGGGCGTCCTCGCCGGTATGCCCGAAGCAGGTGTGGCCGAGGTCGTGCGAGAGGGCGAGCGCCTCCGCCAGATCCTCGTCGAGGCCGAGCGCACGGGCGAGCGCCCGCGCGATCTGGCTCACCTCGAGCGTGTGCGTCAGGCGGGTGCGGTAGTGGTCGCCCTCGTGGTGCACGAAGACCTGGGTCTTGTGCTTGAGGCGCCGGAAGGCGGTCGAGTGGATGATCCGGTCCCGGTCCCGCTGGAAGGGGCTTCGCGTGGGCGAGCCCGGCTCCGGAATCAGCCGGCCCCGGCTCGCGGCGGGGTCCGTCGCGTAGGGCGCCCGCCAGCGCTCGCCGGGCTGGGGCGCCCGCTTCTCGTCCTGGCTCACGGCCCGCGCTCTCCCGGCGAATGCCTGCCGCCCGCACCACCGCGTTGCGGCGGGCGCCGCGCACTCATATCTTGTGGCCCGGCGCCGGCCGGCAATCGCCGGGCGGGACCTCACGCCTCCCCTTTAGCCTCTCCGGGCGAAGCGACACCATGGCCGAGATCGTCCTCACCCCCCGCGCGGCGAAGCGCATCAACGAGATCATGGGCGCCGAGCCCCCGGGCTCCAGCCTGCGCATCAGCGTCAACGGCGGCGGCTGCTCGGGCTTCTCCTACGCCTTCGACATCGCCCGCGACCGGGCGAACGACGACCTCGCGATCGAGCGCGACGGGGCGACCGTGCTCGTCGACCCGGTCTCGCTGGAGTACATGGCCGGATCGACCATCGACTTCGTCAACGACCTCATCGGCCAGTCCTTCAAGATCGAGAACCCGCAGGCGACCTCCTCCTGCGGCTGCGGAACCTCCTTCTCGCTCTGAGGCCGTTGCGCAGGCACGACAGGGGCGCGGCACTTGATACCCCCGCACTTCCGGGCGGCCCCGGCGCGATTGAATCGCGCGGCGGTTTGCGCCACGGATGGGCCCGCGCAAACGCCTCCCACGAGCCAGCGGACGCGGCCCCGCGCCCGCGATTGATCCGGACACGCGACATGATCCATCGGACGGGCCGCGCCCACCCGGCGCGGGCGGCTCTGGCCTCCGCCTGCCTGCTCGCCCTCCTCGCCGGGACGGGCATCGTCTCGCGGCCCCTGCCGGCCTCCGCGCAGGAGGCGGCCTCCGCCGTCCAGGACGTGACGCTGAGCGACGTGGTGCTCGCCTTCGGGACGACGCGCCTGGAGGCGCCGCGCCTGACGGTGAGCGGCACGCATCTCTCGAAGGACGAGATCGCCGCGATCCTGAGGACGGACTCGCCCGAGCCCTGGGCCGCCCGCCTCGGCCGCCTCAACGCCGCGAGCCTGACCATCCCCGAGCTGCGCTTCGTCCACGCGCCGAAGGACGGCGCCCGCCAGAGCGTCGTCTACCGGGACGTCGCCGCCCGCGACGTGCGCGCCGGCCGCATCGCCGAGCTCGCCGCCGCGGGCGCCGCGATCGCCATGACCGGCGTTCCGGGCGCGCCCGCCGAGGGGACCGGCACCTACGGCCGCATCGCGGCCCGCGACCTCGACCTCGCCGCCCTCGCCCGCCTCTACGGCGGTACGGGCGAACGGCCGGCCGATCCCAAGGGCGCGGCGGCGCCCGCCCTGGGGCCGGCGCAGATCGTCTATTCCGCCTTCTCCGTGGACGACGTGATCTACACGGACGGTTCCGGCACCACCGCCCGCCTCGCCCGGCTGGAGGGGCGCGACGTCGGCGGCCGCCCGATCCCGGGCGGCTGGAGCGGCGCCGTGGACCGGCTGACGGAGATCGATCCCGACCGGATCGGCGACGCCGAGCGGGCCAAGGCCGGCGCGATCCTCGCCGACCTGATCGAGGGCGCCTTCGCCGGCGCCGTCGAGGCCAGGGGCTTCGCGCTCAGCCAGATCCGCCCCGGCCGGACCGCCGGGCGACCGGACGCTTCCGAGCAGCCGCTGCTCTTCGAGATCGCCCGCATGAGTGCCTCGATGCCGCGCATGGAGCCCGGCAGCCCCGATGCGGGGGCGAGCTTCGGCCTCGAGGGCCTTTCCTTCTCGCAGGGCGCGACCCGCGGCCGGCTGGGACGGGTGGCGCTCACCGGCTTCTCCCCGGCCTCGACCGCGGCGGCCTTGCGCCGACTCTCCACCGAGGGCAAGCCGGGCGCGGAGCCGAAGCCCGACGCCAAGCCCGCCCCGGTGCTGGGTACCCTCTCGATCGAGGATGCGAGCCTCGACCTGCCCGTCGAGGAGCCCGCCAAGCCCCGCGGCAAGCCCGCGCCGGGCCGCGCGGCCGCCGTCGAGGATGCCGTGCGGCGTGCCGCCCGCGAGAAGGGCGCCGAGCGCGGCGCGGCGGCGCAGCAGCCGCCGGCCAAGATCATGCGCGTCGGCATGCGCAGCGCGGCGATGACCTTCGGGCCGATGCGCGACGGGGTTCCGACCACGAGCCGGCTCAGCCTGTCGGGGATCACCCTGCCCGCCGCCTCGGTCTCCGAGGTGCCCGGCCTCGGCTCGCTCGCCGCCTACGGCTATGGCGATCTCGACCTCGACGCGACGGTCGACACCGCCTGGGACGAGGGAAAGCGCGAGGTCTCGGTCCGCGAGGTCTCGCTCAGCGGACGCGACATGGGCAGCCTGCGGCTCTCCGGCACCATCGGCGGCATCGGCCCCGAGATGTTCGACACGGACCCCGCCGTCTCCGGCCTCGCCATGCTCTCGGCCACCGCCAAGAGCCTCGACCTGACGGTGCAGGACGGCGGCCTGTTCGACCGCTTCATCGCCGCCCAGTCCAAGGTGCTGAGCCTCAAGCCGGAGGAGCTGCGCCAGGAATACGTCACCGCGAGCGTGCTCGGCGTGCCGGTCATCCTCGGCAACTCGCCCGCCGCCCGCGCCATCGGCGCCGCGCTCGGCCAGTTCGTGACGAAGCCGGGCCGGCTCAGCCTCAGCGCGCGGACCAAGGACGCGGCGGGCCTCGGCATCGCCGAGTTCGGCACCGCGCCCTCCCCCGGCGCCGTCCTCGACCGCCTGGACGTCACCGCCAAGGCCGAGTGACCTACCCCGCGACCACGCCGGGGTAGCGGGCGGCGAGCGCCGCCCGCGTCGCCTCGACGAAGGCCCGGTCGCGGCGGGCGCGGGGCACGGCGAGCCTCTCTTCCCCGATCAGGCGCGCCGGCCGGGCGGAGAGCAGCAGCAGCCGGTCGGCGATCTCGATCGCCTCGGCGACGTTGTGCGTGACCATGAGCACGCTCGTCCCGAACCGCTCGACGGCGCCGGTCACCAAGCCCCGCAGACCCGCCGCCGCCGCGTCGTCGAGGGAGACGAAGGGCTCGTCGAGGACGAGGAGCCGCGGCTCGTCGGCGAGCGCCCGGGCGAGGGAGACCCGCCGCTGCATCCCGAGCGACAGGGCGCCGGGGTAGCGCCCCCGCCAGGGCGCGAGGCCCAGGCTCTCGAACAGGTCGTCGAGGTCCCGTCCCCGGCGCTCCCGCGGCAGGGCGAGGCGCACGTTCTGTTCGATGCTGCGCCAGGGCAGCAGCCGCGGCTCCTGGAAGACCATGCCGAGGCGGGCGCCCTCCCCGCCGGGCTCCGGCGCGATCCGGCCCTCGAAGTCGCGGTCGAGCCCGAGCAGGATGCGGAGCGTCGTGGTCTTGCCCGCCCCCGAGGGACCGATCAGGCAAACGATCTCGCCGGCCGTCACCTGGAAGCTCAGCTCCCGCACCGCCTCCACGGGCTCCGGCCCGCCGGCCCCGTAGACCTTGCGGGCGATCGCGACCCGCAGGACCGGTGCGGTGTCAGCGCCAGCGGCGGACATGGGCGTCGATGGGCTGGAGGATCAGGGTGTCGATGGCGAGCATCACGCTCATGAAGGCGACGCTGTAGCCGATGACGGCGGTCACGTCGAAGAGCTGGAAGTAGTAGTTGATGGCGAAGCCCACGCCGTTCGGACGGCCGATCAGCTCGACCACGAGCACGATCTTCCAGGCGAGCGAGATCCCCGAGCGGGCGGCCGCCACCGCGAAGGGCTGGAGCTGCGGCACCAGCACGTGGGCGGCCCAGGTGCGCCGGTCCATCCGGTAGGTGCGCGCCATCTCCTCCAGACCCGGATCGATGGAGCGGGCGCCCTCGCGCATGATCACGGCGACGTTCGGCAGCTTGTTGAGGGCGACCGCGACGATCGCCGCCGTCTCGGTCAGGCCGAGCCAGACATAGGCGAGCACGGTGATGACCAGCGCCGGCGTGTTCAGGATCACGAGGAGCGGCGTGTCGAGCATGCGATCGGCGAGCCTGGAGCGCCCCAGCGCCACGCCGAGCAGCACCCCCAGCGTCATGGCGATGACGAAGGACACCGCCACCCGCGTCAGGGTGACGCCGATGTTGGTCAGCATCCCGCCGCTCTCGATCTCGCGGCCGATGAAGGCGGCGACCGCGAGCGGCCCCGGCAGGGTGCGCGTGTCGGCGAGGCTCGCCGCGAGCTGCCAGAGACCGATCAGGATCGCGAGGGAGGCGAGACGCGCGGCGAAGGCGGCCGCCCCCGGACGAACCCGACGCCGGGCTTCAGCCATCCCGGAGGCCGTCGAGGTAGAGGCCCTGCGGCAGCGCCTTCCCCTCGCCGACGAGGCGCTCGCCGCCGAGACGGGCGAGCGCGGCGTAGATCGCCACGGCGTCGGCCCGCTCCTCGGCGATGGGGCGCCGGGGGATGCCGGCGAGGAAGTTGCGCTTCAGCGCCTCGAAGGTCGGCTCGTCCTCGGCCGCCATCAGCGGGCGCACGATCTCCCAGGCGGCGGGCTCCGTGGCGAGGATCTGCTTGGCGGCCATGGAGGCCGCCGCGAAGCCGCGCACCGCCTCCGGCCTGTCGCGCAACGCAGCGCCGTCGAACAGGTAGCCGATCAGCGCCACGGACCCCTTGGCGCCGAAGGCGCGCATGATGTCGTCGGCGCTCACCACGCGGCGGAAGCCCTTGGCCTCGAGCCGTGCGCAGTAGGTCCAGTAGAGGAGCGCGGCGTCGAGCTCTCCCGCCTCAAGCTTCTGCATGATGAGCGGGGGCGCGCCGTAGGCGAGCTGCGCGGCGCTCTCGAGATCGAGCCGGCCGGCCTCGCGGGCCTGGGCGCGGAGCAGGACCCAGTTCTTGTCGAGCGCTCCGCCGGCGACGCCGAGGCGCTTTCCGGCGAGGTCCGCGAGCCCCTTCACGGGGCTGTCGGCCGGCACCATCAGCGCCCCCTCGGTGGAGGAGTAGGGCACGAACCGCACGTCGCGGCCCTCGTTCCTCAGCCGCGAGGCCCAGATCAGGTCGCCGACGATTGTGTCGACCTGGCCGCCTTGGAAGGAGATGCGCGCCGCGTCGTTCCCGGCGAGCTTCACCGTCTCCAGGCGGAAGCCGTTGGCGGCGTCGAGGCCGCGGGCCTTGATGACAGCCGCCTCCCAGGCGGCGGTGCCGAAAGGCAGCACGCCGACGCGGAGGGCGGGCTCGGCGCGCGCCGGGATCGGCGACAGGGACAGGGTGGCCGCGGCCGCCAGCAACCCGCGCCGTGACAGCATGCTGCCCGCCTCCCCTGGAATGAGCCGTCCGCGCTCCTCGCGCGGCTCGTCTCTTAACCGGTTCTTACGGTGTCGCATGGGCCCCGTCCACCGGGGCGGCGGGCCCTGCGGCATGCTTGCGCGGCGGCCGGCGCCGTCGCAGGGTTTTCGCGATACGGGAGGAGACGGCGATGACGGAACGGCGCGAGGCGACCCTGGACGAGGCGGCGATCGAGGCCCGGCTGAAGGCTGAGCTGCCGCAGTGGCGCTACGAGGACGGCTGGATCCGCCGCACCTACAAGACCAGTGGCTGGAAGGGCACGCTGATGGTGATCAACACCGTCGGCCACCTCGCAGAGGCCGCCTGGCACCACCCCGACATCACCGCCTCCTACGCCTGGGTCGAGGTGCGGCTGATGAACCACGCCGCCAAGGGCATCACCAACAAGGACTTCGCGCTGGCCGGCAAGATCGAGGAGGTGGTGGGCTGGCAGCCTGGCACCGAGGGCAAGGGCCTGGAGGGCACGCCGACGGACGCGCGATTCGCCTACATCAAGTACGACCGCTGAGGGCTAATCAGCGCCCTTCACCCGGCGGCACTCGGTCTTGAGGTAGCTGGTCTTGCCGATCTCGTCGCGGAGATCCGTGCGGGCGATGATCTCCTGCCAGCCGCTGGTGCAGCCGAGCTCGTTGGCCACGCGCACCTTGCGGACCTCGCTCGCCCGCTCGTCGGTGCAGGCCTCCTGCGGGACGCTGTTGGCGCAGACGAGGACGACGGCGATGAAGGCGTTCACGGGCGTTCTCCTCAGGCTGCCCTCCGGTCGGGCGCAGGCTTCAGACCTCTACGATCCTGTCCGGCGAGAAGTTTCCGCCCTCGACCGGGTTCGCCACCCAGCGGCAGCGGCCGATCCGGATGTCGTGCGGGGCGTGGAAATGGCCGGAGAGCCAGACCTCCGGGCGCCGCTCGTCGGGCAGGTCGTCGAGTAGCGTGGTCGCGTAGAAGGCCGGCACCCACCAGGGCACGCCGGGCGCATCGCGAAAGGCGTCTGCCGCGAGCGGGCTCGCCGGGTGGTGCGTGACGACGACGGTCGGGCCGTCATGGGGGACGGCGAGCGCGTCGAGGAGGAGCGCCCGCTGGCGGGCGTGCTCGGCCATCGCGTCGGCGGGCTGCCAGGGGCTGCCGTCGCCCTTCCGGATCGAACCGCGATACTCCCGCGAGCCCGTCACCGGGTCGGTCATCCGCGCGGCGGCGTAGGCGGCCGGGTCCTCGGGACGGTCGGGCGTGTCCAGGGTCAGCCAGCGGCCGGCGAGCGACCAGTCGCTCCACAGCGTCGTCCCGAGGAAGCGCACGCCGCCGATGACGCAGGCGGCGCCATCCTGGAGGAGATGGATGCGCGCGCCCTCCCCGTTCAGCCGGGCGACCTCGGCCTCCAGCGCGGCGATGAGCTGCGGCGCGGTGCGCGGGTCGCCGGTCGGGGCGTAGTGCTCGTGGTTGCCCGGCACCAGCACGATCGGCCGCCCCCCCGCCAGATCGAGGAGCGCGGCGAGCCCGGCCTCGGGTCTGCCCTCGTGCAGGTCGCCGGGGCAGGCGAGCACGTCGAAGGCCGCCTCCGAGCGCGGGATGGCGCCGGGGAGCCGCCTTTCGAGATGCAGGTCTGAGATCGGCAGGATGCGCATGGGCTCGTCGTCAGGCAGCCTCGTTCGCCCCGCGCCGCTCGGCCCTTCGCTCGGCTCTTGCCGCGCGCAGGATGTCGCCGGCCGAATCGGCGTTGATCACGGCCACCAGCGCCGCCGCCGCGAGGTCCGGCCAGGGCGAAGGGTAGAGCGCGGTGACGAGGCCCGCGGCGATGATGGCGAGGTTGGCGAAGGCGTCGTTGCGGGCCGAGAGCCAGGCCGCCTTGGTCAGGCTCCCGGCGCCGTCCCGGTGGCGGGCGAGCATCGCGGCGCAGGCTAGGTTCACCGCGAGCGCGCCGAGGCCGGCGAGCGTCAGCGGCACCGGATCGGGCGGCGTGAAGGCGTGGAACTTCTGCCAGGCTGCGATGGCGCCTGCCAGAGCCGGCACCAGCAGGATCGCCGCCATCACCGTGCCGAGCCGGGCGCGGTTGCGCAGGCTCCAGCCGAGGCCCGCGAAGATCAGCAGGTTCAGCGCCGCGTCCTCGAGGAAATCCATGCTGTCGGCGATGAGCGCCACGGAGCCGATGGCCAGCGCCACGACGATCTCGACGCCGAAATAGGCGAGGTTGAGCCCCGCCACCCGCAGCACGACGGGGCGCAGGGGCGGGGTGTGGGGCGAAGCCGGGGCGGTCTCTGTCATGTCCGTCGTCGCTCGCGCGTGCCGAGCCGCGCTTGCCCGCTTCCCGCCCGCCTGTCGAGGGCCTGCCGCCTTCGTCGGGCTGGATTCGTGCCCTCGGCTGTGCAAGGCCGGCACGGCAGAGTGACGACCGCCCGCGCGGCGGTCTCGGGAGGCGGAAGATGTTGCCGGAATTACGTGTTCTGTATTTCGAGGACCTCGAGGTCGGCCTCTCGGAGACGCTGTCGAAGGTGATCGCCTCCTCCGACGTGGTCGGCTTCGCCGAGATCACCGGCGACCGCAACCCGATCCACCTCTCCGAGCACTTCGCGGCGCGCACGCCCTTCGGCACCCGCATCGCCCACGGCCTCTACACCGCGGGGCTGATCTCGGCGGTGCTCGGCACGCGGCTGCCGGGACCGGGCGCGGTCTACATCAGCCAGACCCTGAACTTCCGGGCGCCCGTGCGCATCGGCGACACCGTCGACGTCACCGTGACGGTGGCCGAGCTCGTGCCCGAGCGGCGCCGGGCCCGGCTGACCTGCACCTGCTCGGTCGGCGGCGAGACCGTGCTCGACGGCGAGGCCCTGGTGAAGGTGCCCCGCAAGGAGGAGGCCGATCCCCTGGCCGCCCGCATGGGCGGGCGCCCGAGCGCGTGAGCGGAGCCGTCCCGGCGATTGTCCTGGAGGACCCGGCCGACCCGCGGCTCGCTCCCTACGCGGCGATGCGCGAGCGCGACCTCGTCGGTCGGGCCGGGCGCTTCGTGGTCGAGGGCGAGGTGGCGCTGCGGCTGATGCTGTCGCCCGCCGCCCGCTTCCGGATCGAGTCGGTGCTGCTTGCCCCCGAGCGCCTGCCCGGCCTCGCCGAGGCGCTGGCGGGGCTCGGGGCGCCGGTCTACGTGGCGGGCAAGCCGGTGATGAGCGCGGTGACGGGCTTCCCGATCCATCGCGGGGTGCTCGCCATTGGCCTGCGCGGCGAGGAGCCGGACGCCTCCCCGCTCGTCCCGCCCTCCCCACGGTCGGCGCTGGTCCTTGGGCTCGCCGGGCTGACCAACCACGACAATGTCGGCGGCCTGTTCCGCAACGCCGCCGCCTTCGGCGCCGACGCGGTGCTTCTCGACGCCGAGAGCTGCGACCCGCTCTACCGCAAGGCGATCCGCGTCTCGGCGGGCGCGGCGCTCACCGTGCCCTTCGCGCGTCTCGCCTCCGGGAGCGACTGGGTGGCGGTCGCGGCCGGGCTCAATCTCGAACCGCTCGCCCTCTCGCCCGCCGGCACCGAGGAGGTGTCGACCCTGGTGCCGCCGCGCCGGACGCTGCTCCTCGTCGGCAGCGAGGGGCCGGGCCTGCCGGAGCACCTGCTCGCCCGGATGCGGGGCTTGCGCATCGCGATGGCTCCGGGCTTCGATTCCCTCAACGTCGCGACCGCGGCGGCCATTGCCCTGCACCGGGTCGCCGGCCGGGACAGGCTCGCAGGCCCTTGAAGGCAGCCGGTCTCGCGGTAGCTCCCTCGCCGGATCGTCCGAGACCGGAGCCTGCCATGACCATCGACCGCCGCACCCTGCTCGCGGGCACGCCGATGCTTCTCGCGGCGGCCGGAACCGGAGGCGGTGCCGTCGCGGCCTCGACGCCGGAGCCGGTTCTACCGGGCGTCTACCGCTACCGGGTCGGCGAGGCGGTTGTGACGGCGCTGCACGAGGGCACGCTGGGGCGGCCGCTGGACCCCGGCTTCGTCACGAACGCCGACCCCGCCGCGGTGCGCGCGGCGATGGAGGCGGCCTTCCTCAATCCGGGCCGGCTCGACATCACCTTCACGACGCTCCTGATCGAGCGCGCCGGCCAGCGCATCCTCGTGGACACGGGCTTCGCCGACAATGGCCCGCCCGGCACCGGCGGGACCCTGAAGGCGCTCGCGGCGGCCGGCGTCGAGCCCGCCGCCTTCGACACGGTGGTGATGAGCCACTTCCATATGGACCACGTGCTGGGTCTGCGCTTCAAGGACGGGCGCCTCGTCTACCCGAACGCCGAGGTGCTCGTGCCGGAAGCCGAGTGGGCCTACTGGACCGACGAGGGCGAGGCCTCCCGCGCGCCGGAGCGCCTTCGCCCGAACTTCGCCGCCGTGAAGCGCATCTTCGGCGAGGGCGGGCCGCGCACGGAGCGCTACGCCTGGGACAAGGAGATCCGTCCCGGCCTCACGGCGCTCGCGGCTCCCGGCCATACGCCGGGACACACGGTCTTCCTCCTCGACGGCGGCGCCGCGCGGCTGCTGCTGATGGCCGACGTGACGAACCACCCGGCGCTGTTCGTGCGCAACCCCGACTGGTCGGCGATCTTCGACATGGACGCGGACCGGGCCCGCGAGACCCGCCACCGCCTCCTCGACCGGGCTGCGGCCGAGCGCCTCCAGGTCGCTTTCTACCACGCCCCCTTCCCCGCCACCGGCCACATCGCCCGCGCTGGCCAAGGCGGCGCGAAGGGCTACGAGCTGGTGCCGGTGCAGTGGGGGGCGCCGGCCTGATCCCTCGCCTCAACCGCCGGTCTCCGCCCTGATCCAGGCCTCCGTATCCGGGTCGGCCTCGGCGACGGGCAGATGCAGGATGATCGGCGTCTCGTAGGGGTGGCGCGCCTTGAGGGCCGCCGCGAGGGGGCCGGAGAGCGATTCGCGGCTCTTGAGGATGGCGACGACCTCCTCCGCCTTCTCCACCGCGCCCTTCCACGCGTAGACCGAGCGCATTCCCGGCAGCACGTTCACGCAGGCCGCGAGCCGCGCCCGCACCAGGGCCTCGCCGACGGCGAGCGCCGTCTCCGCGTCGGGAAAGGTCGTGTAGACGAGACGCACGCGCTCCATGCTATGGCTGTCCTCCGCCGCGGGCTCGGAGCCCGCCGGCAGTGAGAGCCGCGCGGATCGTCCGCGTCAACGGCACGGGACGGCGGACCAGCATGGCGCGGCGCTTCGAACGGATCGCCTTCATCGCGAGCCCCAACCCGGAGTCCCGCCAGGCGGCGGCGCAGCTGATGGCCCGCTACGACAACGTCTCTCCCGAGGACGCCGACGTGGTGGTGGCGCTCGGCGGCGACGGCCTCATGCTCCAGGCCCTGCACCGCTTCATCGACGGCTCGAAGCCGATCTACGGCATGAACCGCGGCACCGTCGGCTTCCTGATGAACGAGTTCCGGGAGGACGGGCTCCTCGAGCGCCTGGAGAGCGCCCAGCGCAGCGTCGTGCATCCGCTCCGCATGGACGCGGAGGACATCGAGGGCACGGTCCACAAGGCGCAGGCCATCAACGAGGTCTACATGCTGCGCCAGATCCACCAGACGGCGCGGCTGCGCATCCTGGTGGACGGGCAGGAGCGCCTGCCCGAGCTGATCGCCGACGGCATCCTGCTCGCGACGCCGGCCGGCTCCACCGCCTACAACCTCTCCGTCGGCGGGCCGATCCTGCCGCTCGACGCGCAACTCCTGGCGCTCACCCCGATCTCCGCCTTCCGCCCGCGGCGCTGGCGCGGCGCCCTGCTGCCGAGCCACGCCCGCATCCGCGTCGAGGTGATCGACCCGGACCATCGCCCGGTGGCGGCGGTGGCCGACCATACCGAGTTTCGCCGGGTGCGCTGGGTCGAGGCATCGCTCGACCAGCATACGGACCTCGTGGTCCTGCACGATCCCGGCCACAGCCTGGACGAGCGCATCCTGCGCGAGCAGTTCGGCTGAGCGCTCTCCGTCAGGCGGCGAGCCGGACGTGATCCGGCCGGTAGCTCGCCACCAGGGCGGCGGGGATGGTCTCGGCCTCCGGGACGCTCTCGTGACTCGCCTCTTCCGACCGCCGCTCGTTCTCGGCGCGCGCTGCCATCAGGCTGCCGAGGATCGCCTCGGGCAGGCTTTCCAGCACCGCGTCGATGCGGACGTCCCGGACGGGCGCGGCCGGCACCGGCTCCGGCCGCGAGGCTTCCGGCGGGGACGCCTCCGGGAAGGATGCCTCTGAGAAGAACGCTTCCGGGAAGACGGGCATGGGCGCCGCCTCCGGCCGTTCGTCAGCGACGGCCTCCGGCCAGGCGGTGGCCGGCATGGCTTCGTGGACAGCCTCGTCGCGGGCGGCGAGGCGCTGGGCGACCTCGCGGGCCTCGTCGCGGGCGGCCTCGACCTCGTAGCGGGTCAGCAGCGCCAGGAGCCCCTGGGCCTCGGCGAACGGCATGTCCTCGCAGGCGGTGAGCGCCCGCTCGATCATCCGGCGCGACAGGGCCGCGCCCTGCGCGGCGGCGTGGCCGGACGCGGTCTCGTTCCAGGCCGACAGCGCGGCGGTGAAGGCGGGCAGCAGCACCTCCGGCAGGCCGGCGCGGCGGTGGAGCGCCGCGAAGCCGCGGGCGTCGCGCATTCCGGCCGCGACCCGCTCGGGCCGCAGGCCGCAGAGATCGGCGAGCGCCGCCTCGACGAGGACGGCCGCCCCCGAGAGCATCGCCCGCAGGATCAGCCCGGCGTTGAGCTGGCCGCTCGCGCGCAGGTGCCGGACCACGCGGGCGACCGTCTCCGGCGCCGCCCCGGCGCAGACCTCGATCACGGCGCGCTCCCCGGCCTCGCGGGCGAGGCGCTCGCCGCGCTCGGCGCCGAGCCATCCGCAGCCGATCGTGAAGGCGGCGAGCGAACGGGCCAGCGCCGCGGCGCAGGCGTGGCGCACCTCCGGCGGCAGGTCCGGTCGGGCGAGGAGCGCTTCACGCAGGCCCGCGTCCCCGCCGTGGCGCTCGACCATGCGCAGCAGGCGCCCGGTGGTGATGCGCGCGGTGGCGTTGGCGGCGAGGATCGCCAGGGTCTCCGGCGCGCCGATCTCGGCAAGCGCCCCCGCGACGGTGGCGGAGAGGTGGTGGCGCCCGGCGATCGCCGCGCGGGCCGCTTCGCAGCCCATGGCGGCGGCGTCCACGAGGTCGGAATCGTTGAGCACCGGCGAGCGCGAGAGGAGCAGGCCCGCGATCTCCGGCTGGTCGGAGGCGAGCGCCACGGCGACGGGCCGCGGCGTGCGCTCGGAGCCCGCGCAGGCTTCCGCCAGCGCCCGGCGGACGAGCGGCGACGGATCGTCGAGGAGCGCGAGCAGCGCGGTCTTGGCCTCCCAGGCCGCCTCCGGCCCGAGATTGCCGTGGAGATAGGCGCGGGCCAGCGCCGAGGCGGCCTCGGCCCGCCGCCCGGCGGAGGGATGCTGCGTCGCGGCGAGGAACTGGCGGACGATCATGGACCGCTCCGGATCGTGAACTGGGACAGGTCGAGGGGCGCGCTCGCGCGGGCCTGCCGCGCGGGAACGGACGCGCCGGCCGAGAGCTCGGCCGGGCGCCGGGGCGGAAGCGGCGCGCCGACCAGGGCGAGGCCGGTCGTCGGCGCCGATGCCTCGGCCGATGTCTCGGCCAGGCTCCCCGTCGTCTCGGCGGGGTCGGCGCTCGTGTTGGAACGCGGGAAGTAGCTCGGCGCGGCGCGGGCGTCCGAGGCGCCGGAGCGGCCCTGCCAGAGCTTGGCCACCCCGTCCGAGACCGCACCCTTGCGGGCATCCGTCTGGAACAGCGAGCGCAGGTCGCCGCCGAGCGAGGCGTAGGCGGTGGCGCCGGGCACGGCGGTGACGTCGCTCGCCGGCACGCTCGCGCGCCCGGAGGCGGCGGCCGACAGGGTCGCGTAGAGCTCCGAGGACGAGCGCGGCCGCCCCGTCTTGTCGTAGAACAGGCTGCGGTTGGCGGCGGCCGCCTCCGGCAGGTCGACCGCCGCGGCGCGCGCGGGGCTTCCCTGCGCCGAGGCGATCAGGGTCGCGGCGCCCTTCGCTCCGAGGACATGGGCCGCGTAGAGGTCGCCCGCGGTCGGCGCGCGGCCGAGGCTGGCGCTGAGCGATTCGCGGTTCTTCTGGGTCAGGGCCCCGGCCAGCGTCGCGGCGACCTGCGGGTCCTTGCGCAGGTCGAGGATCGCCTGCTTCGCACTCGGGTCGGCGACGGCGTAGCTGCCGTCGGAGCGCGCGGTGATGGCGTCGGCGTAGGAGGACAGCCCGAGGGAGGGCCCGGCGCTTTTCATGGTGCCGAGCCAAGTCTGCTCGATGAACTGGAACAGCCCGGTGGCGCTGGAGGTCGCGGCCTTGGCGGACGGATCGAGGGAGGATTCCCGCTGCGCCGTGGCGAGAAGATAGTCGAAGCCGACGCCGGTCGACTGCGCTCCCTGCCGGATCGCCTCGACGATTCCGGCCGGTGCGCCGGCGCTCCGTGAGGCCGTCGCGGCGGCCGCGCCCCGGGGGGCGTCCTGGCTACCGGTGGAAGGCGTCGTGAACAGGAACATGGACCGTCCGACCGGGGGGCACCGCTCGGGCCCCCGAGCGGCGCGAGGCGCGCCGGACGGCGCTTCCTCGAAGGCCGTGATCCTGTTGCGTTTATGGTAAAGGAAGGCTGAAGCGCCGGCCCGCCGCAAACGCCCGAAGCGAGACGTGGCCGTGTCCTGCGCCGGGCCGAGAGGCCTCTCGCGGTCGCCGCGCGGCGGAGTCGGGATGCAGTACGTCACGGTGTTCGATGCGTCGACTGCCGGGAGCGAGCGCGTGGTTCCGTTCCTCCTCGGCGTCGGCCTGATGCTGCTCGGCGCCTACCTCTGGTTCCGCCCGGACACGCTGGTGCGGTTGGGCTTGCCGAAGCCCCTGGCCCATCGATCGGTCGTCCCCGCCCTTCCGCTGGTCTTCGGCCTCCACACGCTCGTGACGCTGGGCGCGCGCTGGAGCGCCACCGACGAGGCCGGCGAGGCCGTGCTGGGCAACCGCTGCGCGACGGTCGAGGGGCGCGTCGCGCGGTTCCACCCGATGCCCTATGGCGGTCACGACCGGGAGCGCTTCGAGGTGAACGGCGTGCCGTTCAGCTACTCGGACTACATCGTCACCGGCGGCTTCAACACCAGCGCCTCCCATGGCGGCCCGATCAGGGAGGGCCTGCCCGTGCGCATCTGCCATGTCGACGGGCTCATCGTGCGCCTCGAGGTCGGCTCGTAGCGGCGGCGAGCCTCAGCCGCCACCCTTCGGACGCCGCATCTCGAAGCGGTTCTCGGGAGTGACCGAGAAATAGTCGAAGGCGCCGCCCCGCATGATCGGGCGCATGGCGGCGGTGTCGACGAGGCCGTCCGCGACGAAGCGGTCGTCCACGTAGATCGAGACCACCTGGCCGATCACCAGGAAGTTCGTCGGCTCGCCGCCGCCGAGGGGCTTGAGCGGCACGGTCTGGAGCCACTTGCACTCGAGCGCCGCCGGTGCCTCTGCGACGCGGGGCGGCCGCACGAGGCGCGAGGGCGCCGTGCGCAACCCCGCGTGCTCGAACTCGCTGTGCCCGCGCGCCAGCGGCGCGGAGCTGGCGTTCATGCCCTCGCGCAGATCGTAGCTCGCGAGGTTGCAGACGAACTCGCCGCCGTCCTCCGCGAAGGTCATGGCGTCCTTCCGCCCCGAGGAGGAGAAGGCGACCATGTCGTCGGCGACCGCGTTGAAGAACGAGTAGGGCGCGAGGTTGAGCGCGCCCTCCCGGCTCATGGCGCTGATCCAGCCGATGGGGCGCGGCGCGACGATGGCCTTCAGCGGGTTGTGGGGCAGGCTCGGGGCGGCGAGATCGTAGTGCATGGCCGCGCCACTCAGAGCCGGGTGACGATCTCGTCGAGGCTCGGCCTCGGCCGGTCCGAGGGCACCTCCGAGGGCCGGCCGACATGCACGAAGCCGGCGAGCCGCTCCTCGGGCGCCAGCCCCATCGCCTCCAGCACGCGCCGGTCGTAGCCGAACCACTCGGTTAGCCAGGAGGTCGCGAAGCCGGACGCATTCGCGGCGACCACGAGGTTCATCGCCGCCGCGCCCGCGGACAGCACCTGCTCCCATTCCGGGATCTTGGCGTGGGGCGCGGCGCGGGAGACCACCGCCACCACCACGGGGGCATGGGAAAGGCGCTGCCGCTCCAGGGCGAGACGGTCCTCGCCGGCTTCCGGATGGTCGGCCCGGTAGGCGTCCGCGATGATCGCGCCGAGGCGGGCGCGGGCCTCCCCCTCGATCACGACGAAGCGCCAGGGGGCGAGCTTGCCGTGATCCGGCACCCGCGATGCGAGGGTGAGGATGGCGTCGAGCTCCTCGCGGGTCGGGCCGGGGGCGTTCAGCAGCATCGGCGGCACCGAGCGGCGGCGGGCCAGCATGTCGAGGGTCGGGTTCATCGTCGCGCTCATGGCGGGGGATCTCGGGTTTCGGGGCCTGCGGGCCCGATATGGGACGGAGGCCGCACGCCGGGGAGGCCGGATGCCTTGCGCGCGCCACGGTCGCGGTCCAGGGCTGCTTCTGGCAAATCTCGGTTCGATCAGGAAGCGGCAGGGCCTTCAGGATGGCGCTCAGCAAGGCAACGGCGATCGGGGCGCTCGGCCTCGCGCTCTCCGGCGCGCCGGCTCTGGCGCAGGGCGGCACCTTCGGCGGCATGAGCAACCTGCCCTCCCTCGGTGGGCCGGCGCAGGGCGAGGCGCCGCTGAGCCTCTCTGCGGTGTTCGCCGGCAGCGACCGGCTGCTGCGCTCGGGACTGACGTGGCGGATCTACGAGGACCGCAGCGACGGCGTCCGCCCGTCGATCGTCGCCCGCTCGAACGACGCGGCGCCGGTCCTCAACCTCGCGCCCGGCACCTACGTCGCCACCGTCACCTACGGCTTCGCCAGCGCCTCGCGGAAGGTCGCGATGAGCGGCCAGCCGGTCACCGAGCAGCTCAAGATCAGCGCCGGGGCGCTGCGCCTCTCCGGCGCCATCGGCGACGCCCGGATCGCCCCGGCCGAGCTGTCCTTCCAGGTGTTCGTGCCGGTCGGCACCAACTCCGAGGGGCGGCTGGTGCGCGGCGGCGTCAAGGCCGGCGAGGTGCTGCGCCTGCCCGAGGGCACCTATCACGTGGTCTCGACCTATGGGGAATCGAACGCCATCCAGCGGGCCGACCTCAAGGTCGAGAACGGCCGGCTCACCGACGCCACCATGAACCACAGGGCCGCCACGGTGACGCTGAAGCTCGTCTCGGCGCCCGGCGCCGAGGCCTTCGCCGGCACCGCCTTCAGCGTGCTGACGCCCGGCGGCGATACCATCCGCGAAGCGATCGGCGCCTTCCCGCAGGTGACGCTGGCCGAGGGCGACTACGTGCTGATCGCCCGCCACGACGGGCAGGTCTACTCCCGCGAGTTCAAGGTCGAGAGCGGGCTCGACCGGGACATCGAGGTCGTGGCCAAGGGAAGCTGAACCCGGATGCGCGTTCCCCGGATCGCCCTGGCGGCCCTCCCGATCCTCGCCGGCGCGACGGCGGCGCGGGCGCAGACGATCGTCGACGGCTCGGGCGCGGTCTTGGACGCGGGCGCGACGCAGACCTTGCTCGATTTGATCAAGCAGCGGCTGCGCGATCCGGAGGCGCGGGTGGCGGGTCTGAGGATCGGCCGCGCCGGGGCCCTGTGCGGCACCGTCGACACCCGCAATCGCATGGGGGCCTATACCGGTCCGCGCGGCTTCGTCGCCGACATCCCGGAAGAATTCTTCGGCCGCCTGCCCGAGGGCCCGGAGCTGCGCAGCCCGGCGAGCAGGGCGGATTTTCGCGCCGTGGAGCGCGCCAGGACCTTGTTCGAGGGCAACTGCGTCACCGGCTGACGCGTCAGGCGAACGGCACGATCAGCATCAGCGCCAGGATGAAGCCGAGGGCGAAGACGATCGCGTCGCGGGCGCCGTAGGCTCGCCACTCCGTCGTCGCGGAGTTCCAGGCGGACTGATCCATCGTTCGGTTCCTTCGGGGATCGAAGCCCTTCCGAGATCGCCGGAGGGTCATGGCGTTTCCGGTCGAAGATCTTTCCGCCCGCGAGGGCGACCGCCGGCCGGTCAGGCGAACGGCACGATCAGGGGCAGCGCCAGGACGAGCCCGCCGACCACGACGAGGGCGTCGTGGAAGCGCCGCACGATCCAGGCGCGGGTCTCGCCGTGGCGTTCGAGGCTCTCTCTCGTCCCGATCATGCTCGTCTCCGGCGTTGCGGCGGCCCGGATATGCGCGGATCGTCCTTTTCTCGACAGTGACGGTTACGGTACGATCCTGACGAACTGTCCGGAACGGACGGCAGTACAGTTCGGAGGACAGCGATGACGGAGGCCGTGCGCGAGCGGGTGCCGGCGACGGCGCCGTCGCGAATCGAGACCGTGATCCGGGCGATCGAGGACCGGATCGAGGCCCGTGCGCTCGGCCCCGGCGCCCGCCTTCCCTCGGTGCGCGGGCTCGCCGAGAGCATGGGGGTCTCGAAGTCGACGGTGGTCGAGGCCTACGACCGGCTGGCGGCGCGGGGCGCCATCGTCTCCCGGCCGGGCTCCGGCTTCTTCGTCTCGGCCCGACCGGAGCCGTTCCGTCTCGCCGCCATCGGGCCGCGGCTCGACCGGGCGGTCGATCCGGTCTGGATCACGCGGCAGTCGCTGGAGGCGGGGCCGGATTCCCTGAAGCCCGGCTGCGGCTGGCTCCCGCCCGAATGGCTGCCGGAGGAGGAGCTGCGCCGGGCGCTGCGCCACGTCGCCCGGCAGAGCCGCGCGGTGATGTCCTACGATACGCCCCAGGGTCACGCGCCGCTGCGCCAGCAGCTCGCCCTGCGTCTGACCGAGCGGGGCATCCGCGCCCATCCCGACCAGCTCGTGCTGACCGATTCGACGACGCAGGCTCTCGACCTCGTCATCCGCTTCCTCGCAGAGCCCGGCGACACGGTGCTGCTGGACGATCCCTGCTACTTCTCCTTCCAGGCGCTCGCCCGCGCTCACCGCCTGCGGATGGTCGGCGTCCCGTTCGGAGGCGAGGGGCCGGACCTCGCCGCCTTCGAGCGGGCGCTGATCGAGCACAAGCCCCGCTTCTACATCACCAATTCAGGCCTCCAGAACCCAACCGGCGCCACGCCGAGCCCGGTCGTCGTCCACCGGATGCTGCGGCTCGCGGAGATGCACGGCACCTTGATCGTCGAGGACGACGCCTACGCCGATTTCGAGACGGAGCCGGCTCCGCGGCTCGCCGGCTTCGACGGGCTCGACCGGGTGATCCATGTCGGCGGCTTCTCGAAGACGCTTTCGACCGGCGCGCGGATCGGCGTGATCGCGATCCGGCCGGACTGGGTCGAGCGCCTCGTCGACCTCAAGCTCGCGGTCTGCCTCAGCGACAACCACCTCACCGCCGCGACCATCCACCGGTTCCTCGCCGAGGGCAGCTACCGCCACCACCTCGACGCCCTGCGCACCCGGCTGTCGGACGTGCGCGGCACGGTGGTGCAGCGGCTCAGGCAGGCGGGTCTGAGCGTGCCCTTCGTGCCGAGCGCGGGGATGTTCCTCTGGACGTGCCTGCCGGAGGGGCTCGACGCGGCCGATGTCTCCCGCCGGGCCCTCGCCCGCGGCGTCGTGCTGGCGCCGGGCAACGTCTTCTCGATCGGCCAGGGCGCCGCCGGCTTCCTGCGCTTCAACGTCGCCCAGTGCACGAACCCGAGGGTGTTCACGGAGCTGTCGCGGGCGATGGAAGGGTGAGGTCCGCCGAGCGGCCTCACCCGTGACCGGTGCCTACGGCGCCGGCTGCTCGACATGCTGCCCGTCGAGGACCGCGTCGGTGCTCGGCAGGCTCTCGGCGACGGCGTCCGAACGCCGGCGATCCGGGGAGGTCGCCTCCTCCACGAAGGCCGCGAGCGCGGCGTCGAGGGCGAGGGTCGTGGTCCTCTGGCTGCCGAGGCGGCGCACCGAGACCGTGCGCTCCTCGCCCTCCTTGCGGCCGACGACGAGCATCACCGGCACCTTGGCGAGCGAGTGTTCGCGGACCTTGTAGTTGATCTTCTCGTTCCTGAGGTCCGCCTCGACCCGGAGGCCGGCGCGCTCGAGCAGGCGCACAACCTCGCGGGCATAGGCGTCCGCCTCGCTGGTGATCGTCGCGACGACGATCTGCACCGGGGCGAGCCAGAGCGGGAAGTGCCCGGCGAAATGCTCGATGAGGATGCCGGTGAAGCGCTCCAGCGAGCCGCAGATGGCCCGGTGGATCATCACCGGGGCCTTCTTGCCGCTGTCGGCGTCGACGTAGAAGGCGCCGAAGCGCTCGGGCAGGTTGAAGTCGACCTGCGTCGTCCCGCACTGCCAGTCGCGGCCGATGGCGTCCCTGAGAACGTACTCGAACTTGGGCCCGTAAAATGCGCCCTCGCCTGGGTTAATCGCCGTGCGGATGCGCCCGCCGGACTGCTCCTCGATCTGCGCCAGCACCCGCGTCATCACCTCTTCTGCGTGGTCCCAGAGGGCGTCGGAGCCCACGCGCTTCTCCGGCCGGGTCGAGAGCTTCACCAGGATCTCGCCGAAGCCGAAATCGGCATAGGTCGAGAGGATCAGGTCGTTGATCTTCAGGCACTCGGCGGCAAGCTGGTCCTCGGTGCAGAAGATGTGCGCGTCGTCCTGCGTGAAGCCGCGCACCCGCATCAGCCCGTGCATGGCGCCGGACGGCTCGTAGCGGTGCACGACGCCGAATTCCGCCATGCGCAGAGGCAGATCGCGGTAGGACTTGAGGCCGTGCTTGAAGATCTGCACGTGGCCAGGGCAGTTCATGGGCTTGAGCGCGAACCAGCGCTTGTCCTCGGCCTCGTCGCCGGCGGATTGGGCGGCGAACATGTTCTCCCGGTACCAGCCCCAGTGGCCGGATGTCTCCCAGAGCGCCTTGTCGAGGATCTGGGGCGCGTTCACCTCGGCGTAGTCGCCCTTGAGGCGCCGGCGCATGTAGGCGATCAGCTCCTGGAAGACGGTCCACCCCTTGGCGTGCCAGAACACGACGCCGGGGCCTTCCTCCTGGAAGTGGAAGAGGTCCATCTCGCGCCCCAGCCGCCGATGGTCGCGGCGCTCCGCCTCCTCGAGACGGTGCAGGTAGCCGTCGAGATCCTCCTTCGAGGCCCAGGCCGTCCCGTAGATGCGGGTCAGCATCGGGTTGTTGGAATCGCCCCGCCAGTAGGCGCCCGCGACCTTCATCAGCTTGAAGGCGGCCCCGACCTTGCCCGTCGAGGTCATGTGCGGGCCGCGGCAGAGATCGAACCAATCGCCCTGCCGGTAGATGCGCAGGTCCTCGCCGGGCGGGATCGCGTCGACGAGCTCGACCTTGTAGCCCTCGCCCTTCTCCGAAAAGAGCGCGCGCACGGCGTCGCGCTTCCAGACCTCCTTGGTGAAGGGGGCGTCGCGCTGAATGATCTCGCGCATCTTCGCCTCGATCGCCGGGAAGTCCTCCGGAGTGAAGGGCTCGGAGCGGGCGAAGTCGTAGTAGAAGCCGTTCTCGATCACCGGGCCGATCGTGACCTGCGTCTCCGGCCACAGCGCCTGCACGGCCTCGGCGAGCACGTGCGCGCAGTCGTGGCGGATCAGCTCCAGGGCGCGGGGATCGTCGCGCGAGACGAACTCGATGGCGGCATCCGCCTCGATCGCGTCGTCGAGATCGGCGAGGCGCCCGTCCAGCGTCATGGCGACGGTGCGCTTGGCGAGCGACTTGGCGATGCCCTCGACGACGCTCCGGCCGGTCGTCCCCGGCTCGATGCTGCGGGAATTGCCGTCGGGGAAGGTGAGCAGAGGCATCGGTCGGTCTCCGTCGCTCACTCCTGCGTACGAAGCAGGTAAGCGGGTTGGGGTCGGGGCGGCGCTGTAGACCGTTTCGAAGCCTTGGGAAACCGTCAGCGCACGGCCTCGTCGGGTTCGTCGCAGACGAGGCCCGGGGGCGTCTCGACGCCGCGCCAGCGGCCGTAGCGCCACGGCATCCACCAGCGCGCCCGCGCCGGCGGCCTGTCCGGCACGATGTCGACGCCGTGGGTGCCGAAGGGGCCGCAGCGGCAGATGCGGGCGGCGCCCATCCAGCCCCCCGCCCAGAACCCGTGCCGGCCGATCGCCTCGTCCGTGTACTCGGAGCAGCTCGGCCAGTGCCGGCACTGGCGGCCGACGAGGCTCGACAGGGTGAGCTGGTAGCCCCGAATCGCCCAATGCGCCGCCCGGGCGAGCACCGGGCTACTCCGCCGCGGTCGCCGTGCCCCGCTCCGCCGCGATCCGGTCGAGGGCCTCGACGGTGGCGTCGAAGGTCAGAAGCGTCGAGGCATGGCGGGCCTTGAACGCGCGGACCGGCTCGAAAACCGCGAACTCCGCGTGCTCGCCCGTCGGCGCCGGCCCGTCCTGCTTGAGCATGGCGCGCATGGTCTCGCGGAGCGCCCGCACGTCGTCGGCGCGCATGCCGACGACGTGCCGGGCCATCAGCGAGGAGGAGGCCTGCCCGAGCGCGCAGGCCCGGACCTCGTGGGCGAAGTCCGCGACGCGCCCGTCCTCCCCGAGCGCAACGTCGACGGTCACCGTCGAGCCGCAGAGCTTCGAGTGGGCGGTGGCGCTGGCATCCGGCTCGGGCAGCCGGCCGAGGCGCGGAATGTCGGCGGCAAGCTCGAGGATGCGGCGGTTGTAGATGTCGTCGAGCATGCTGTGGCGCTTTCCGCGGGCCGCGACGGCCGGTCTCTCGGCGGTCTCGGTGATCTGGCTTGCGGCCCGTGCATTGCGCGCTGCCGCCAGAACGACGATATAGGCGCCCATACGCCGCTTCGCGAGGAGGCGGTCCGTCGACCGGGGTCGCGCCCAAGGCACCGGATGCCGTTCTCGATCAGGGCAGCGGGTCCGCCTGCCCCGGACGGTTCGACCATGTACGCCAAGCCGGACAGCCAGACGATGAAGACCCGTGTCGCACGGGCCGAGGATGCCATGGATGCCGCGCTCAAGTCTCTGTCCTATGGCCTCTTCGAGGGCACGAAGGGGCTGACGGACATGCGCAACGACAACGAGCGCGCTCCCTCCGAGATCTCCGTGGAGCGCGCGCCCGAGCCCGCCTCCACCACCCGCGTCCCGGAAGGCATCGCGCTCGGCCGTCCGAGCCGCGAGGAGGCCGAGGCCGCCGTGCGCACCCTGCTGCGCTGGGCCGGCGACGATCCGAACCGCGAGGGCCTGCTGGATACGCCCGCCCGCGTGGTGAAGGCCTACGGCCAGCTCTTCGGCGGCTACGACCAGGACGCCGGCCAGCTCCTGGAGCGCGTCTTCGAGGAGGTCGAGGGCTATTCCGACATCGTGCTCGTGCGCGACATCCCGTTCTACTCCCATTGCGAGCACCACATGGTGCCGTTCATGGGGCTCGCCCACATCGCCTACTACCCGACCAAGGGCGTCGTCGGCCTCTCGAAGCTCGCCCGCGTGGTCGACACCTTCGCCCGCCGCCTGCAGACGCAGGAGACGATGACCGCCCAGGTCGCCGACGTCATCGAGAGCATCCTCGAGCCCCGCGGCGTCGCCGTGATGGTCGAGGCCGAGCATCTCTGCATGGCGATGCGCGGCGTCCAGAAGGCCGGCGTCTCGACGATCACCACCCAGTTCCGGGGCGTGTTCCGGGACAACGCCAACGAGCAGGTCCGCTTCCTCACGCTGGTGCGCGGCGGCAAGGCCTGAGTCAGGGGCCGGGATGACGGAGCTTGCCCGCGCGGTGCCGCCCTTCGATCCGCCGGGCACGAAGGCCGAGGTCGAGGAGGGCACGCGCTTCACGCCCCGCTTCGACGCGGACGGGCTGATCGCCTGCATCGCCGTCGATGCCGGGGACGGCCGCGTGCTCATGCTCGCGCACATGAACGCCGAATCGCTGGCGCGCACCCTGGAGACGGGCGAGGCCTGGTACTGGTCCCGCTCCCGCCGGGAGCTCTGGCACAAGGGCGCCACCAGCGGCCAGATCCAGCGCGTCGTCGAGATGCGCACCGACTGCGATCAGGACGCGCTGCTGATCCGCGTCGCGGTCGGCGGCGACGGCGGCTGCTGCCACACCGGCCGCCGGGCCTGCTTCTACCGGGCGGTCGAGCCCGATCCGGCCGGCGGCCCTGCGCGACTGCGCCAGACGGGCGAATGAGCCAGGTGCGGGCCGCCGCGGCCGAAGCCCCCTTCCCAGCCGGCACCGTCGAGCCCGCCCCGACGCCGGAAGCATCCGCTCCCCGCATCGGCCTCGCCCTCGGCGGCGGCTCCGCGCGCGGATGGGCGCATATCGGCGTCCTCGAGGAGCTGGAGGCGGCGGGCATCCATCCGGCGGTCGTGGCCGGCTGCTCCATCGGCGCGGTGGTGGGCGGCTGCTACGCCGCCGGCAAGCTCGCCGCGCTCACCGAGTTCGCCCGCTCCCTGACCCGTGCCCGCGTCATGGCGCTCCTCGATCTGCGCCTGACCGGTTCGAGCCTGATCGGCGGAGGACGGCTGCGGCGGCGCCTGGAGCGCGACCTCGCCGGGCGCAGCGTCGAGGACCTGCCGGTGCGCTTCGGCGGCGTCGCCACGGAGCTCGGTACCGGCCACGAGGTCTGGCTGACCCAGGGCGGCCTCAGCGACGCGCTCCGCGCCTCCTACGCCCTCCCCGGCGTCTTCCCGCCGGTCAGCCTCGACGGGCGCCTCCTGATGGACGGCACCCTGGTCAACCCGGTGCCGGTGAGCCTCGCGCGGGCGCTCGGGGCCGAGCTGGTGATCTGCGTCAACCTCAACTGCGACCCGAGGGTGCGGGGCGGCCGGGTGATCGAGCCCGACGCGGCGCTGGCCTCCACGCCCGAGCTGCCGCCGGCCGGCGAGATCATCGAGGCCGGCGCCGACGCGGTCGGGCGCTGGCGCTTCCTGCGGGGGATCGGGGTGGGGCCTCTGCGCCTGCCGGGCCTGCCGATCGGCCGGCGGCGCGGCGGGCCGGCGGTTCCCGGCATCGGCCGGGTGATGTTCGATGCCTTCAACATCACCCAGGACCGCATCTCCCGGGCGCGCCTCGAGCAGCACCCGCCGGACGTGGCCATCGCGCCCCGGCTCGCCGAGGTCGGACAGTTCGATTTCCACCGGGCCGAGGAGGCGATCGCGCTCGGCCGGGAATCCGCCCGCGCCGCCCTCCCCCGTATCCGCGCGGCGCTGGAGGGCGCCCGCGCCCGGCACTGACGTCGTCGGTCCTCGCGGAGAGCCGGCGGCCGCTTCTTCCGGATCGCGTGCGAGAAGGCCCGCGACCGTCGATCGCGGGGCTCTCCGTGACGGGCTCGATGCGCCGGCGTCAGGCCATGGTGATGTAGTCGCGCATCGCCTGATGCTCGGCCTCGACAGCGGCGATGCGGCGCTTCACGACGTCGCCGATCGAGATCAGGCCGACGAGCCGTCCGTTCTCGACCACGGGCAGGTGGCGGAAGCGGCCCTCGGTCATGGTCTGCATCACCTCCTCGATGGTGGTCGAGCGGGTGCAGGTCACGACGTTCGACGTCATGAAGCGGCCGATCGGCGCGTCGAAGGCGGAGCCGGCCTCCCGGGCCAGCGCCCGCATGATGTCGCGCTCCGAGATGATCCCGGTGACCTCGCCCTCGGTGTCGCTGACGATGATCGCGCCGATGCTGTGCTTGGCGAGGCAGTGGATGGCGGTGTCGATGGTCTCGTCCGACTTCACGGTGACGACGGAGCTGCCCTTCTCGGCCAGGATGCGTGCGACGGTCATGCGGATCACTCCCTCCATTTTCTGCCGGCGCCGTCGGCGCGGTGCCGTTGATTGACGACGGGGACCGTTGGCGTGGCGCTCTCGTCGATCAAGGCGAGTGTGTGGCGGGATAACCGGCAAGGCAAGTGCGGGTTGCAATTCAGGTCCGCGTCCGGTGCAGCTCAACGGCGCCGGAGGGACGGCGCGTCGAGATAGGGAAACAGCAGGAATCCGGCGAGGAAGCCGCCGAGATGGGCGTCCCAGGCAATGGCCGCGTTGTCGGCGCCGAGCGGCAGGGCGACGAGGCCGAACAGCAGGTTCGTCCCGAGCCAGATCGCCAGGAACGCCGCCGCCGTCCGGTTGCGCAGGAGCTCCGGCAGGCTCTCCAGGGGCTGGCGCGGGGGCAGTTGCCAGGGCCGGTCGCCGTAGCCGACGACCGGGCGCTGGAACACGAACCGGCAGGCGGCCGCCATCAGCGCCGAGATGCCGGCCGAGGCGCCGACGAGGGGCGTGGTGCTCAAGGGGTCGACGAGGACATGCGCGAGACCGCCCGCCACGGTGCCCGCGAGCGCGATGGCGCCGTAGCGCCAGGCTCCGCAGCGGCGCGCCACGGGCGAGCCAAAGGCGGCGAGCCAGACGACGTTCAGGATCACGTGCATCCACGAGCCGTGCAGCAGCCCGTAGCTCGCGAAGGTCCAGGGGCTGAGGTTCGGCTCGGCGATGATGTAGCGGGCGAACGCCTCCCGCACCGCGGTGACGCCAGGATCGGCCGCCGCGGCCGCCGCGGCGAGCACGGCCTCGGCCTTGCTCGGGTCAAGGGCGAGCGTCGCCCGCGCCGGCAGCAGGGCGAGATGCACGATCGTCCAGGCGTCCCACGCGTCGGGCAGCACGAACTCGCGCAGGGCGTGGATCGCCATGAGGAGGCCGATCGAGGCGGTGACGATTCCCGGCATGTTGAAGACGGGCACGCGGCCCTGGCGGGGGAGATGAGGTGAGGCGTCCATGCCCGGCACATGTCGTCAGGCCGACCGAGGCGGCAAGTCCCAAACGAGGCGGATCGCGCGCGGCAGCGTCCCGGCCCCCGCGGTGCGGCCGGTGACCCCCGTCCCTCGGGGGCGTCGCGGTCGAGTCTCGTGCGGCCTGCCCCGGCGCTGCCGACAGGCCGTTAACCCTAATGAAGAGTTACCCGCGCCGTCTGCCGAAGCCGGGCATAGGGTGTGCGGCGGCGCGCTCGAACCGCGCTCCCGGTGGAACGTTCACGCTCAGTCGTGGCCCGCTCGGGGACGGACCCGCCCTCTGCCTGCGCGAACAGGCGTACCGATCCGGGACACGATGAAGCATCCGACGAGCCGCCTCCTCCACGGCTACTGGGATCGTCTCCGCGGCGAGCGCGCCGCGCCCGATCGTGCCGAGATCGAGCCCGGCGAGATCCGCTCGCTTCTCGCCGACAGCCTGATCCTCGACATCGACCTGCCGATGCGCAGCGCCCGGCTGCGGCTCGCCGGCACGCGGGTCTGCGCGCTGTTCGGACGCGAGCTGAAGGGCGTGTCGTTCCCCTCCCTGTGGCGGGAGTCCGAGCCCGGCCCCTGGCGGCTCGTCGAGATCGTCGCGCAGGACACCGCCGGGGTCGTGGCGGGCTTGCGCGCCACGACGGAGCGCGGCGAGACCCTCGATCTCGAGCTGCTGCTGCTCCCACTGCGCCACCAGGGCAAGACGCAGTCGCGCATCCTCGGTGCGCTGAGCCCGGCAGGGGTCCCCTCCTGGCTCGGCCTGCGCCCGGCGGTCTCGCTCTCGACCACCTCGGTCCGGGTGCTCGGCGGCGCCGATTCGTCCGCGCGGGAGCCGGACGCGCTCGCCACGCTCGGCGACCTGCCGGCGCCCGCCAACGACAGCGCGCCCTTCCGGCGGGGGCATCTCATGGTGCATCGGGGCGGCCGCGTCTGACGGCTGCACGCCCCCGGCGCATTGGAGGCCCATCCGAAGGAGTTTCGTAACTCTCCCCGCATCAGAGTGCGGGCCTCGGAACTTTCGCGGGAGGCCCTGGTCGCCGTCATGATCGCGGTCGCCACAGCATCGAGCCCCGTCGTCGTACGCGTCCCGGCCGCCGACGAGCGCCGCCGCCACGAGCGCGTGCGCGTGGCGCTCCTCGGCCGCTACATGCTCGCCGACCGCCGCGAGTTCCCCTGCCAGACCGTCGACATGTCGCCCGGCGGCGTGCTGCTGACCTGCGCCGTGCAGGGCTCCGTGGGCGAGCGGGTAGTGCTCTACCTCGAGCAGATCGGCCGCATCGAGGGCACGGTCGCGCGCGTCGTGCCCACCGGCTTCGCGATGCAGCTCACGGCGACGTCGCGCAAGCGCGACAAGATCGCCTCCCAGCTCACCTGGCTCGCCAACCGCGAGAGCCTCGGGCTGCCGGAGGGGCGCAGCTACGAGCGCCTCGTGCCGCGCCAGGCGGGAGTCACCCTGCGCTTCGAGGGCGGCCGGGAGAGCTTCGCCCGGATCATCGACTTCTCCATGGCGGGCGCCGCCATCGCCACGGGCCTGCGCCCGGCGATCGGCGCCTCGGTCAACGTCGGCCAGACCCCGTGCCGGGTGGTGCGCTACTTCGAGGGCGGCATCGGCGTGCGCTTCCTGCTGCCGATCTCGCCGGACCGCTTCCACGACGGCCTCGTGCTCTGAGCCGACGCCGCTCCGGCGCGGGCGACTTCCCATCGCGATCGACCCACATCCCTCCGCACGGCGCGGAGGACGGATCACGCCGGTCCCGCGGCCGCGCTTGGTTTCCGCCGGGTCAACGCGATCCGCGCGTTTTGGCGCATCGCCTTTTCCGCCGATTGCCGGTCTTGCGTGACGCCTTCGTCCGGGCCGCGAATCGATAAAATTGCGCGCATCCGCTTCAGCGCGGGTGAGAGAGCGTGGCGGCACCTTGTCCGAACTGGACGAAGGACGCCGCAATGCGCAGCCCCATCATCGCTCTCGGCCTTGCCGCCCTCGGAGCGCTCATCGCCCCCCCCGCCGCCGCGCAGGCGCTGCCCTCGCTCCCCGAGCCGAGCGTCGGCGCGGCGCCGCTCGGACCCGCCAAGCCACTGGTGGCGTGGGTTGCGTTCTGCGAGGCGTATGCGGCGGAGTGCGCGGTGGACCCTTCCGAGCCGGCGCGGATCGCGCTGACCGCGCAGGTCTGGGCGAGCGTCGTCTCGGTCAACCGCCGGGTCAACCGCAGCATCCGCGCCGTGACCGACATGGAGCATCTGGGCGTCGCCGACCGCTGGGACCTCGCCGAGGACGGCTCGGGC